>NZ_JAUZVI010000002.1:0-551383 GCF_031844485.1 Nocardioides sp. AE5 | reverse complement strand
GCTCCCCGTCGCATGCCGCACCGCCTCCTTGGTGATGGTGCGCGGGCGACTACCCTTCAACCATGCTGAAGCGAACCCTTGCCGCGCTGGCCGCCGCGTCCCTGCTCACGCTTGCCGCCTGCGGCAGCGACGACGACTCCAACGCGGACGGCACGCCGAGCCCGACGCCGAGCGCATCCTCGCCTGAGGCGTCCTCCCCCGAGCCCTCGGCCGACGCCTCGGCCGACGCCTCCTCCGGAGCGGCCGAGCCCGGCGGCACCTGTGAGTACGTCGCCAGCCCCGGCGCCGCACGCGAGGTCAACCCGCCGCCGGCCACGCCAACCCACACCGGGAAGGTCTCCGCGACGATCAAGACCAACGTCGGTGACATCCCGATCACCCTGCACGGTGACACCGCCCCGTGCACCGTCAACTCGTTCATCTCGCTGGCCGAGCAGGACTTCTACGACGACACCCCTTGCCCGCGGATGGGCTACCAGACCGGCTTCGCGATCCTGCAGTGCGGTGACCCGACCGGCACCGGGGCCGGCGGTCCGGGTTACCAGTTCGCTGATGAGTTGAGCGGGACCGAGACCTACCCGGCCGGCACCATTGCCATGGCCAACGCCGGACCGAACACCAACGGGTCGCAGTTCTTCCTGGTCTTCGCCGACTCCGGCTTCCCGCCCAACTACACCGTCTTCGGCACCATCGACCAGGCCGGCATCGACCTGCTGCTGAAGGTCGGCGAAAAGGGCGAGGACGGCTCGCACCCGGCCGGCGGCGGCGCGCCGAACCAGCCGGTGGACTTCACCGACGTGGTGATCAACGACTGACCGCGAGGAGTCAACGACTGACCAGGGGGAACTCCACCCCGGTCATCGCCTCCGACGCCTCCCACAGCGCACGGGCAACCTCCGGATCGCTCGCCCGGCGACTCCGCGGTGCTGGCGCGGGCAGGCCGAAGAACCCACCCGGCCCGTGCGGCCCGAAGTAGCTGTCCCCCGGGACATCCGCAGTTGCGGCGTACAGGATCGGGAGCGCACCCCGCCAGGGACGCTGCCCGACCAGTGCGTTGCCGGCCCGCCCCAGGGAGGTGAACGCCTTGCTCCCGGTGCCGCCGGTGATCCCAGTGGCGGCGTACCCGGGGTGGCCGCCGACCGAGCGGAGCGTGGAGCCCACGGCCTCGAGGCGCCGCTGGAGTTCGCCCATGAAGAGCAGGTTGGCCTGTTTGCTCTGGGCATAGCCCGCATAGGGCCGGTAGCCACGCTCGAGGTGCAGGTCCGCCGGGTCGAGGCGTCCCTGCCAGTGAGCAGCGGAACCGACCATGACCACGCGGTCGCCCAGGCGCGGCAGCAGCAGGTTGGTCAGCGCGAACGGCCCCAGGTGGTTGGTGGCCAGTTGCATCTCGAACCCGTCGATGCTGCGCGCCTGCGGGATGGCCATCACGCCCGCGTTGTTGATCAACACGTCGACTTCCCGGATCCCGGCCGCGAACGCGCCGACCGAGGCGATGTCGGACAGGTCGATCCGGCGTACCTCGAGGCTGCCGCTCGCGCCGGTACGCCGTACCCGTTCGGCGGCCTCCCGCCCGGCCTCGACATTGCGTACGCCGAGCACCACGTGAGCGCCCGCGGCGGCCAGCGCACGGGTCATCTCCAGGCCAAGACCGCCAGTGGCACCGGTGACCACGAAGCGGCGTCCGGCCTGGGACGGGAGCGAATCGCCGGACCATACCGGCTTGCGCAGCAACGGCATGCCGGTCAGGACGTTCCCTGGACGAACTCGACCGGCGAACCGAGGCTGACGGTCCGGCTGACCGTGCAGAGCCGGTCGCGTGACTGCTCGATGGCGCGCGGCAGGAAGTCGCGGGCCCGATCGCCGTCGGGACCCTCGGGGAAGGTGATCGAGAACTCGACCCGGAGATCGGTCATGTGGTTGCCGTCCTCGTCGCGCACCTTCTCACCGCTGGCGCTCACCCGGAAGTCGAGCGGTTGGGCACGCTTGCCGGTGATCAGGTCGACGTCGATGGAGCTGCAGCCGGCAATCGCGGCGAGGAGCAACTCCACCGGTGTGAAGTCCGGGTCCTCCCCCATGCCGATCGGGAGTACGCCGCCACGGGCGTTGGTGGCCTTGTAGCGGCCCTTCCCGATCCGTTCGAGGCTGACCGAGCGGGTGGCGTCGTTGGGGGCTTCGTCAGTGGTCATGCCCACGAGGGTGCCAGATCGCGCGTCGGCGCGCCCGGGATCCCACGTCCCTTGTTTCTCGCCACGGGCCGCGCAAGGGTGAGGGGGTCATGCACGCAATCCGAGAAGGAGAGCCATGCTCACCCTGACCGAGAACGCCAGCACGATCGTCAAGCAGATCGCAGGCCAGGACGACGCCACCGTCGGCCTGCGGATCACCAGTGAAGCGGGGGCCGAGAACGCCTTCGCGGTCAGCGCGGCCGGTTCGGCCGAGCCGGGTGACCAGGTGGTGGAGCAGGACGGGGCCACCGTCTACCTCGACGAGCCAGCGTCCGTCCAGCTGGACGACAAGGTGCTCGATGCCGCTGTGGACGACCAGGGCGGCGTGCAGTTCGCGCTCGCGCCGCAGGCCTGATCGTCACTTCCGCCGGTACGACGCCGGCGTGGCGTGGACGGTCTCAGAGCCGTCCGCGTCGCGCCCGGCGCTCGGCGCGGGCCTCGGCCCGGGCCAACTGGAGGTCCCTGAGCCAGACGGGGTTCTGCTCGTGGCGAATCTGATCGGCGACGACCGCCTGGGCCACGTACAGCTGCGACTGCATTGCTTTTCCTGTTCCTTCCGCGCCTTCGGCGCCCTTCGATCTGCGTAATTGGACGGCGCTCCTGCGCCTCTTACAGTCTAGTTGGTACAGTTATGGCTCTGTGCCAAATCCGGGGTGATCTCGACCACCCCTGCACGGGCTCGTAGGCTGGCCGGGTGACCACCACCGAAGCGCCCTTCCACAGCCTCACCCGCGACGAAGCCGCCGAGCGGTTCGCACTCCTCGACGTCACGTCGTACGACGTGGTCCTGGACCTCGCCACCAGCCCGGAGACCTTCACCTCGCGCACCACCCTGCGGTTCACCAGCCGCGGCGGTGCGACGTTCGTCGACCTCAAGGCACGCCACGTCGAACGGATCACCCTGGACGGGGCCGAGATCCCGGGCTCCGCCGTCGTACGCGGACGACTCCCGCTCGACACCACGCCCGGTGAGCACGAACTCGTCGTCGACGCAGTGATGGGCTTCCGCAACGACGGTGAGGGCCTGCACCGCAGCGTCGACCCGGCCGACGGTGAGGCCTACGTCTACGGCATGTCGTTCATGGACGCAGCGCCGAGCATCTTCGCCTGCTTCGACCAGCCGGACCTGAAGGCCCCCTTCACCCTCCACGTCACCGCTCCCCCGCACTGGCACGTGGTCGGCAACGCGCCGGGCGAGCAGGTCGAGCCCGGCACCTGGGAGTTCGCGACCACACCGCCGCTCTCGACGTACTTCGTCACCCTGGTCGCCGGCCCGTGGCACCTGATCCGCGACGAACACGACGGCATCCCGCTCTCGCTCAGCGCGCGCCACTCCATCGCCGCGCACCTGGACAAGGACGCCGACGAACTGCTCACCCTGACCCGCCAGTGCTTCGACGAGTTCCACCGCCTCTTCGGGATCCGCTACCCGTTCGGCAACTACCACCAGGCGTTCGTGCCGGAGTTCAACGCCGGCGCCATGGAGAACCCCGGCTGCGTCACCTTCCGCGACCCGCTCGTCTTCACCAGCAAGGTGACCCGCAGCCAGCGGATCCAGCGCGCCACCACGGTCGCGCACGAGATGGCCCACCAGTGGTTCGGCAACATCGTCACCCCGAAGTGGTGGGACGACCTGTGGCTCAACGAATCGTTCGCCGAATACATGGGCAACCGGGTGACCGCCGACGTCACCCAGTACGACGACGCGTGGGTGCACGTCTCCTATGCCCGGCGCCAGTGGGGCCTGGTGGCCGACCAGCGCCCCAGCACCCACCCGGTCGCCGGCAACGGTGCCGCCGATGCGCTCTCCGCGTTGCAGGACTTCGACGGCATCTCCTATGCCAAGGGGTCCACGATCCTCAAGCAACTCAACGCGACGCTGGGCGACGACGTCTTCTTCGCCGGAGCCATCGACCACTTCGAGCGCAACCGCTTCGGCAACGCCACCATGGCCGACCTCTTCGCCTCCTGGGAGCGCGCCGGAGCCGGTGACCTCTCCGGTTTCACCACCAACTGGCTGCGCACCGCCGGCGCGGACACCCTCGAACTCGACCGGGCCGCGGGCGTGATCACCAGCACCGCCCCCGCGGAGCATCCCGCCGAACGCACCCACGCCATCGACCTCCTCACCCGCACTCCGCAGGGCGACTGGACCGCCCAGCCAGCCGTGGTCGCCCCGGGCAGGACGCCGGTGCAGGTCGCGGCGGACGCAGCGGTCCTGATCGACCCGGCCCAGGCCACCTGGGCGCTGCCGCTGCCCGACCCGGCCTCCGTGACGGCGTACCCGGAGGCGATGGCCTCGACCACCGACCCGGTGCTCCGCTCGGGCATCTGGAACTCGATGCGCTCGGCGCTGCACAACGCACGCGTCTCCCCCACCGAGGTGATCGACGTCGCCGTGGCGGCCATCCCGACCGAGACCAACGACGACGCGCTGGCCTACACGCTGCCCTACCTGAGCAGGAAGGTGGCGGCCCTCTCCGCCGAACCGTCCGTCGCCCTGGGCCGCCTCCACGACGCCTGTCAGGCACTCCTGGAGCGCGCCGAAGCCGGCAGCACCGTCCAGCTCGCGGCCTTCCAGGGGGCCGTCGACACCTGCACCGCGGTCGACGTACTCCAGGCGTGGCGCCGCGGTGCTGACCTGCCCGCCGGCGTGGAACTCGATGACGACCTCCGCTGGCGGGTCCTGGTCCGACTGGCCACACTGGATGCCGTCGGCGTGGACGAACTCGACGCCGAACTGGCCCAGGCCCCCTCGACCAAGTCCGGGGTGGAGCACGCCCGCGCGCTGAGCAGCCGGCCACATGCCGAGGCCAAGGCATGGGCGTGGCAACGCTTCGACGGGTCGGCTCCGGCCAGCAACTACGAGCTCGCCGCCTGCGCTGCCGGGTTGTGGCGCCCCGGGCAGGAAGCCGTCACCGCACCGTACGTCGAGCGCTACTTCGCCGAGTTGCCCGGTGCCGCCCGCCATCACTCCGGATGGGTGCTGGGGGATGTGACCGCGCTCTTCTTCCCGATCACGGCGCTGGAGGATGCGACCGTGGCCCGGGCTCGTGAGGTGCTGGGCCGCGACGATCTGGACCTGACCATCCGGCGCAACCTGGTCGACATGGTCGACGAACTGGAGCGGCGGATCGCCATCGTCCGCGCGTCCTGACGGGTTGTGTCGGACCCCCGTCCTAGGTTCTTCGTGTGCGCATCCTCCACACCTCCGACTGGCACCTGGGCCGCTCCTTCCACCGCGAAGGACTGCTCGGTCACCAGGCTGCGTACGTCGACCACCTGCTCGAGGTGATCGATGCCGAGCAGGTGGACCTGGTCGTGGTGGCCGGGGACATCTACGACCGCGCGCTGCCACCGGTCGACGCGGTCCGCTTGGCGAACGAGGCCTTCACCCGGATCGCGCACTCGCGGGCCCGCCTGGTAGTCACCAGCGGCAACCACGACTCTGCCCAGCGACTCGGCTTCGGGGCCGACCTGATGGACGCTGCCGGGGTCCACATCCGGGCCAGTGCGCTCTCGGTCGGTACGCCGGTGCTCCTCGAGGACGAACACGGGACGGTCGCCGTCCATGGCCTGCCCTACCTGGACCCGGACCTGCTCCACGAGCCGTGGCAACTCCCCGCGCGCAGCCATGAGGCCGTGGTGGGCGAGGCGATGCGCCGGGTCCGTGCCGACCTGGCCACCCGGCCCGGCGTCCGTTCCGTGGTGATGGCACACGGCTTCTTCTCCAGCGCTGCCAGGCCGGTGGAGACCAGCGACTCCGAGCGCGACATCAGCGTCGGTGGCGTCTCGATGGTCTCCACGGACGTCTTCGACGGCATCGACTATGCCGCGCTGGGTCACCTGCACGGGCGCCACACCCTGACCGAGACCGTCCGCTACAGCGGATCCCCGCTGGCCTACTCGTTCTCCGAGGCCCACCACCGCAAGGGCTCCTGGCTGGTCGACCTCGGTGCCGCCGGAGTGACCTCGACCGAGTTCATCGACGCACCGGTCCCCCGCCGCCTGGCCCGGATCTCGGGGACCCTGGCCGACCTGCTCGCGGACGCGTCGCTGGCCCGCCACGAGGACGCGTGGGTCCAGGCCACCCTGACCGACGCCGTCCGCCCCGCCCAGGCGATGGAGCGCCTGCGCCGCCGCTTCCCGCACACGCTGGTGCTCTCCTTCCAGCCCCCGGGCGGCCACCGCCCGGGCTCGGCGGGAGCCGCCGTGGCCGCGGGCCGCTCGGACCACGAGATCGCCCTGGACTTCGTCGACGCACTGCGCGGGCGACCGGCCTCCCCCGCTGAGGCAGCCTTGCTGCGAGATGCCTGCGACGCCTGCTCACCCGACCGCGATCTGGACACGGTGGTGAGCTGATGAGGCTGCACCACCTCAGCGCCACGGCGTTCGGCCCCTTCGCCGAGACCGTCACCGTTGACTTCGACGAACTCTCCGCAGCAGGGCTCTTCCTGCTCTCCGGGCCCACCGGCGCCGGCAAGACCTCCGTGCTCGATGCAGTCGCGTTCGCCCTGTACGGCGACGTGCCCGGCGACCGGAGCACGGCCCGCTCCCTGCGCAGTGACCACGCCGCACCCGGCGTCGCCCCGCGCGTGGTCCTCCAGGCGACGATGGCCGGGCGCAGGTTCCGGATCACCCGCTCTCCCCAGTGGACGAGGCCCAAGAAGCGCGGCACCGGCACCACCACCGAGCAGGCCCACGTCGTCATCGAGGAACGCGTCGACGACGAGTGGTCGCCGCTGTCCAACCGGATCGACGAGACCGGCCACCTCATCACCGGCCTCCTCGGCATGAACATGACCCAGTTCTGCCAGGTCGCGATGCTCCCCCAAGGTGAGTTCCAGGCGTTCCTGCGAGCCAGTTCCCTCGAGCGGCACAAGTTGCTGCAGCAACTCTTCAGCACCCGCCGCTTCCAGGACATCGAGCAGTGGGTGCGCGACCACGCCCGCCAACTCGGTCGCGATGCCGCCGAAGCGGAGCGCGACGTGGCACGCGCGATCGACCGGATCGTGGAGGCCAGCGACACCCCACTGCCCGCGGAGTGGGAAGCCGACCAGCTCGGCACGCTCGCTGACGACGGCGCCCTGGGCGACTGGGTATCGAGTCAGGTGGAGGCGGCCGCCAACGGCGCCGAGGCAGCCGAAAGCGAGGTAGCCCGGACTGCGACCGCACTGGACCGGGTCAGCCAGGCTGCCAGCGAGGGCCAGCGGGTCACCGCCCTCCAGCAGCGCGGGCGCGAGGCACAGGCGGAGTCGTCCCGCCTGGCAGCGGAGTCCGCGGACCAGCAGGTGCGACGCGACCGGCTCGCCCTGGCCCACAGGTCCGCGCCGATGGAACCACTGCATCGCCACGCACGGAGCGCCCGGGCGAGCGCCGAACGCGCAGCCCAGGAGGCCGCGACGGCCTGGCAGCAGGCCGCGGCCGCGCTGGGCGATTCCGATCCGGACCGCGACACCGTCCTGGCCGGTGCCCGGGCCGCACGTGACCGTGCCGCCGTCGCGACAGCACTGCGACCACGCGAGCCCGAGCTGGCTCGCCTCCACGACCAGGTCCGCGACGGTCGCGAGCAGGCGACCCGCCTGGAGGCCGACCTGGGTCGACGCCGCCAGCAGGTGGCCGAATTGCCGGCCCGGGTCACCCAGCTCGAGGGTGACCTCGGCCCGGTACGCCGCCAGGGCGATCAGGTCGACGAGTTCGAGCGCACCCTGGCCGGCGTGGCCGAGCGCATCGACGCCGCCGAGCGCCTGGTGGAGGTCCGCGCCGCCGCCGAGCGCGCCCGCACCCACCGCGACGAGGTGGTGGAGCAATGCCTGGCCCTCAAGGAGGACTGGCTGGAGGTCCGCGAGCAGCGCATCGCGGGCATCGCCGCCGAGTTGGCCCACGACCTGGCCGTCGGCGGATCCTGCCCGGTCTGCGGCTCCGCCGACCATCCGCACAAGGCCGAGGCGACCCCGGGCGCCCCCTCAGCCGCGACCGAGAAGGCTGCCCGCAAGCGCCTCGACGACGCCGAGTTGACCCGGACGGCCGCAGAGGCAGCCCTGCACGAGTCGTCCCTCACGCTCGCTGCCCTGGAGCAGCAGGTCGATGGCGTACCGCTGGAGGACCTCACCACCGAACAGGCTGAGGTGACCGCTCAGCTCACCGCAGCGCGCGCCGCCGTCCAGCGTGGCCATGAGTTGGAGACCGAGCTCGCCCGGGCGCGGGCAGACCTGGAGAGGGCGCGCACCGAGCAGGCCGCGCTGGAGGTCGAACTGGCGACCACGCGGGCCGCGACGGACGCAGACGCGGCGGCCGCCGAGCGGTTGCGCGCCGAGATCGACGACGTACGGGGCAACCACGCCGACCTGGCCGCCTTGGTCGCGGCCGAGACGACCCTGGCCGACACGTGTGAGGCCGCCGTGCGCACGCGTGACCGGGCCAGCCAGGCCGCACAGGTCGCCGATGACGCCGACCAGGCACTCACCGATTGGTTGTCGGCACATGACTTCGATGACGTCGACCAGGCCCTGGAGGCCCTGCTCACCGAAGCCGGGACGCGGGCACTCCAGGAGGCCATCGACGCCCACGACCGCTCTCTCGAGCGGGTCGCCGTCGTCCTCGACGATCCGGAGGTCAGCGCAGCACTCGCCCTGGACACGCCCGACCTCACCGCCCTCGAGGCGGCCGTCGCACAGGCCCGCGGCGAGCAGGAGCGCGCCCGGGGCGCGGCCACCCTCGCCCAGCGGCGCAAGGAACGGCTCACCGCCCTCGACGAGGAGCTCACCGCCGCCCTGGCTCGCTGGGCACCGCTGCGTGCGGACCACCTGGTGGCCGCCGAACTGGCCGCATTCGTGGAGGGCAAGTCGGCGGAGAACGAGTTGCGGATGCGCCTCTCCGCCTATGTCCTGGCCTGGCGCCTGGGCCAGGTCGTGGCCGCGGCGAACGAGCGGCTGGTCCGGATGAGCGATGGGCGCTACACCCTGGAGCACTCCGATCGCCGGGGCGGTGGCGAGGCCCGCGGCGGCCTGAGCCTGCGCGTCCTGGACGAGTGGTCCGGCGAGTCACGCGATCCGGTCACCCTCAGCGGGGGCGAGACGTTCGTGGTCTCCCTGGCCCTCGCGCTGGGGTTGGCCGACGTGGTCACCCGTGAGGTCGGCGGCGCAGAACTGGACACCCTCTTCGTCGACGAGGGGTTCGGCTCGCTCGACGCCGACACCCTCGATGACGTGATGGACACCCTGGACAGCCTGCGCGAGGGTGGCCGCGTGGTCGGGGTGGTCAGCCACGTCTCGGAGATGCGCAGCCGGATCCCGACCCGACTGGCGGTCACCAAGGACCGGACCGGCTCCACCCTGGCGATCGTCCACGCCCAGGGCTGATTCCTGCCCCACACCGGCCGCAAAACTGTAACCTGTTCCAGTAACGGACAGGAGACCCAGTGATCACCTCACCGCGCCAGTTGCTGCGCACCGCGGTCCACATGCCCGGGGCCGAGGTGCCCGTGGGCGCCATGGTGGACCTTCCCGGGCGTGGCTCCACGTTCGTCACCGACACCCCCGGCCCCCACCCGGACTCCCCTGCCATCGTGCTGCTCCATGCCCTGGGCACCACCGGCCTACTGACCTGGTATCCCACCATCCCGGCACTGGCCGGGCGCTTCCGCGTGATCACCCTCGACCAGCGCTGGCACGGGCGCGGGATCACCTCCGACGAGTTCTCCCTCGCCGACTGCGCCGACGACGCGGTTGCCCTGCTGGACGTGCTGGGGATCGAGCGCGCCCTCTTCGGTGGCTTCTCGATGGGCTCGATCGTGGCCCAGCGGGTCTGGCGCCAGCACCCGGGCCGCGTGGCCGGCCTGGTCCTGGGGGCCACCACGGACCGGTTCCGCAGCACCGTCTCCGAGCGGGTCTTCCACCAGGCGATGGAACTGTCCATGGGGACGCTGCGCGGCCTGGCCCAGTCGCGTACGGCGTCGCGCGCCCTGCGCAGTGCGGGCGAGGCGCTGGACCTGGCGCCGTCCGACATCCACGACTTCGCCCTGGCCGAGTTCCGTTCCACGAGTCCGTGGGCGGTGGCCCAGGCCGTCGCCGCGCTGGGGCGCCACCACTCCCGCCCCTGGCTGGGCAAGATCGACGTGCCCGTCGCGGTCGTGGTCACCCTGCGCGACAAGGTGATCGAGCCGCAGCGCCAGTTCGACCTGGCCCGTCGGATCCCCGGCGCGACCATCCATGAGATCGACGCCGGGCACGCCAGCGTGGTGCTGGAGGCCGAGGTCTTCGTGCCGGCCTTCGTCGAGGCGTGCTCGACCGTCCAGGCTCGGGTCGGCGACTTCGACGCCTGATCAGCGGGCGGCGACGGCCTCCTGGAGGCGTGCCATCTCGGTTGGGAAGTGCTTGACCAGCTCGTCCGGGTGGCGCACCGAGGAGCGGCAAGCGATCGCCCCGACGTGGACCTGGCCGTTGTTGGACATCACCGTGAGGTTGAGCCCGGCGCCGTGGAAGACCGGGCCGAGCGGATAGAGCGCGTCGATGCGGGCGCCCATGAAGTAGAGCGGGATCGGCGGGCCGGGCACGTTGGAGATGACCAAGTTGTGCACCACCGGGTGCTTCTCGGCCAGGCGGAGTCCGGCGTACGCCCGGACGGCGAGCCCGAAGGTCCGCGGGGCGGCGAACTCTGCCCAGTCCTGCAGCGCGTCGGCCGGGATCGCCTGCTGGTGCTCCTTGGCGTTGCGGTTGTCCTCGGCCATCTGCTCCAGGCGCTCGAGCGGATCCTCGATGTCGGTGCCGAGCTTGGCGAAGAGTGCCGAGACCTTGTTGGCGCCTCCGTCGCGCTGCGTCTTCTCCCGCACCGACACCGGCACGGTCGCCAGCAGCGTCGACGAGGGCAGTTCGCCGCGCTCGAGGAGATAGCTGCGCAGTGCACCACCGGCAATGGTGAGCACGACGTCGTTGACCGTCGCGCCGGTGGCGCTCTTCAGCGCCTTGATGTCGTCCAGTGGCAGGTCGGCGCAGGCGATCGTGCGCCGCCGGGTGATGGTGCCGTTGAAGGAGGTCCGCGGCGCGGTGAACGGTGCCGCCATCGCCGTGCCCGCCCGGGCCCGGCTGACGCTCTTGGTGACCAGTGCAGCAGAGGGGCGCAGCAGTCCGGGGATCCGCAACGGACGGCTGACCGTGCCCAGGACGCCACGCCCCAGGAGTTCCAGGCTGCCCGGTTCCCGGTCATTGGAGTGTTCTCCGATGGCGGCGATCGGGTCGTCGGTCGGGGTCAGGGAGCACAGGTGCGAGATCAGGTTCGAGCCGGACGCGCCGTCGACGGTGGCGTGGTGCATCTTGGAGAAGACCACGACCTTGTCGTCGTACCCCTCGATCACCCACATCTCCCACAACGGGCGGCTGCGGTCCATGGTGAGGCCGGCCAGGTGACCGCACAGGGCCATCAGTTCGTCGTACCCGCCGGCGGCCGGCAGTGCCAGGCGGTGCACGTGGTGTTCGATGTCGAAGTGCTGGTCGCGCACCCAGACCGGGTGGTCCAGGTCGAGCGGGACCCGCCGCAGGCGCCGGGTGAACTCGGGCACCTGGCTGACCCGGGACTCGATCGCGTCGCGGAGCCGCTCATAGGTGTAGGCCTCGGGCATGGTGGACGGATCCAGGACGATCAGGCCGCACACGTGCATGAGCTGCTCGGGCGTTTCGAGGTAGAGGAAGCTGGCATCGAGTCCGCTGAGTCGTTCCATGTCCGAATAGTACCCCCATTCCTAGAACCTGTTCTAGTTTTATGGCGTGGTTCACGTCAACTGACTGGTTGGGGTCGATAGCATGGACGACGTGTCCTACCTACGCCGCCAACTGATCACCGCCGCCCTCGTCGGCAACGCCCTCCGCCCCCTGCCCGGCATGCGCGCCGGCATCGGCTCCTTCGCAGCGGGGTGGTTCACCAACGAGATGGCCCCCCACCTGCTCGCCCTCACCGCCGCGGACACCGCGGCCCACCTGGCGCCGCGACGACGCAGCAAACTGGGCCTCGCCCTGGCCGCTGCCAGCACCGCGGGCCTGGTCCACGTGATCCGCTCCTCGCAACAGTTCAAGGACGGCGTCGAGGAGGCCCTGGTCGAGGGCATCGGCGTGGACTACGTGGAGCGCCTGGACGCTGCGCCGTCTCCTGCCGAACTGGCCACGGACTGGAAGTCGCTGGTCAACCCGTTCCGGATCGTCTCCCCCGACGTCGAGGTGACCCGCGACCTCGTCTACAACCCGGAGACCCGCAGCCGCGGACGCCTGGACATCTACCGCCCCCGCGGCGTGGACCTGGCCAAGGCTCCCGTCCTGCTCCAGGTCCACGGTGGCGCCTGGACGGTCGGCGACAAGAAGCAGCAGGGACTGCCGCTGATGTCCCACCTGGCCAGCAAGGGATGGGTCTGCGTGGCGATCAACTACCGCCTCGCCCCGCGCAATCCGTTCCCCGCACAGATCATCGACGTCAAGCGGGCGATCGCCTGGGTCAAGGAGAACATCGCCGACTACGGCGGCGACCCGGACTACATCGCGATCACCGGCGGGTCGGCCGGCGGCCACCTGACCGCACTCGCCGCCCTCACCCCCAACGACCCGCAGTTCCAGCCCGGCTTCGAGGACGCCGACACCTCCGTGCAGGTGGCGGTCCCGCACTACGGCGTCTACGACTTCGCCGGCGCCACCGGGATCTCCTGGGCCACCCAGATGCGCGACCGCTTCCTGGCACCGCGCGTGGTGAAGAAGCGGTGGACCGAGAACCCCGAGATCTTCGAGGCCGGCTCCCCCATCCTGCGGATCGGCCCGGATGCACCGGACTTCTTCGTGATGCACGGCACCAACGACACCCTGGTCGCCGTCGAACAGGCGCGCCTCTTCGTCAGCCGGCTCCGTGAGGTCTCCGACGCGTCCGTGGTGTACGCCGAGGTGCCCGGCGCCCAGCACGCCTACGACATCTTCAACTCGGTCCGATGCGGGCACGCGGTCAAGGCAGTCGACCGCTACCTGCACTGGCACTGGAACGGCTACCGCCAGGGCGTCGAGCCGTCCGAGGTGGACGCCGAGGAGATCATCGCGAACGCCGAAGCGGCGGACTGATCAGCGCGGCAGGCCCAGGATCCGCTCGGCAGCGACGTTGCGGAGCACCTGGGTGGTGCCGCCCGCGATCGAGAGGCACCGGGTGAGCAGTGCCTCGTGGACCGCAGCAGCGGCCTCCTCGCTGCCACTGGCCACCTGCTCGCCGAGCAGGTCCACCACGAGTTCCGAGGCGTCCTGGCGGTTCCGTACGCCGAGCAGTTTCGCCACGCTCGACTCGGCCCCGGGCCCCTGGCCGGCCAGTGACCGCAGCGTGGAACGGACCCCGAGCAGCGCACATACGGTGGCCAGCGCGACGGCGTGCCCGGTGCGGGCATGGGTCTCGGGGCGCCCCTCGCTGAGGCGCACCGCGCGCTCGACGCTGACGTCCAGCTTCGCGCCGGCCATCGCCACCCGCTCGTTGGCCAGCGTGGTCCGGGCCAGCCGCCACCCGTTGTCGACCTCGCCGACGACCATCTCGTCGGGCACGAAGACGTCATCGAGGAAGACCTCGTTGAAGAGGGCGTCGCCGGTCATCTCGCGCAGCGGCCGTACGTCGATCCCGTCACTGGTCATGTCCAGCAGGAAATAGCTGATCCCCTTGTGCTGCGGGGCCTCCGGATTGGTGCGGGCCAGGCAGATCGCCCAGTCCGCGTCCTGGGCCAGGGAGGTCCACACCTTCTGACCGGTCAGCCGCCAGCCACCCTCGGCCCGCACCGCCCGGGTGCGCAGCGAGGCCAGGTCGGAGCCGGCGCCGGGCTCGCTGAAGAGCTGGCACCAGGTGATCTCGCCGAGCAGGGTGGCGCGGACGAACCGCTCCCGCTGCGCGTCGGAGCCGTGCTCCAGGATCGTCGGCACCGCCCATGCCCCGATCTTGATGTCGGGTCGCTCCACCCCGGCCCCGGCCAGTTCGTCATCGATGACCAGTTGCTCCAGGGCCGAGGCGTCCAGCCCGTACGGCGCGGGCCAGTGCGGCATGTAGAGCCCGGCATCCACCAACGCACCCACCCGCCGATCGGGGTCCAGCGCGGCGATCTCCGCCGTCAGCGGTCGGATCTCGTCACGGACCGGCCCGTCCTCGCCGGCGAAGTCGATCTCCACCCGGCGCCGCTCGCCGGCGATGGCACGAGCGGCCAGCGCGGTCGCGTGCCGGTCACCGGTGCCGAGCAGGCTCCGCAGCGTCATCGCCCGGCGCAGGTAGAGGTGGGCGTCGTGCTCGAAGGTGAAGCCGATCCCGCCGTGCACCTGGATGCAGTCCTGGGCGACCTTGACCGCACCGTCCAGGGCGATCACCCCGGCGACGTCGGCCGCGAACGCTGCCTGGTCGCCCGCCGGTGCACTCGCGGCGTCCCACGCCGCGGCGGTGATCGCCTCGCAGGTCTCCAGCATCTCGGCGCACAGGTGCTTGATCGCCTGGAAGGAGCCGATCGGCTTGCCGAACTGCTCACGCACCCGGGCATGCTCGACCGCCGCGGCCAGGCACCAGCGGGCGATGCCCGAGGCCTCGGCGGCAGCCAGGGCGACCAACGTACGCCGCAGGGCCGCCGTGTCGAGGTCGTGGACACGGTCCACCTCGGCCAGGGACGCATCCACCTCCACGCGGCCGAAACGGTGGGTCAGGTCCGGCGCGATCCGTGCGGTGACCCGGACGCGCCGGCCCGGTACGACGTACCACGCGTCGTCGTCGGCGCCGAGCAGGAAGTGGGTGGCGCCCGGTGCGTCCCAGACCACCTCGACGTGTCCGGTCAGCCGGTCACCACTGGTGGCCAGGGTGGGCTCGGGGCCGAGGGCCATCCGTGCCTCGCCAGCGGCCAGGTCAGGTCCGAGCATCGGCACCAGCAGCGAGGCCGCGGCGGTGGCCAGCAGCGGCCCCGGGACGAGTTCGGCCGCGCACGCCTCCAGCGCCACCGCGAGGTCGAGGACCGATCCCCCGCCCCCGTCGGCGGCCTCCGGGACGGCCAGCCCGGGCAGGCCCATCTCGACCACGGCCTGCCACTGGTCGCCGAAGTCGGCGGAGGGGTCCTCCTCGGCCGCACGGACGGCGGTCACCGGGTCGAGGGAGGCTGCCCACTTGCGCAGGGTGCCGGCGAGTTCGCGGTGCTCGTCGCTGATGCCGAGGGACACGGATGCTCCTGGTGCCTGGAGGGAGAGTGACTAGAACGTGTTCCAATATTGCCATGAATAGGCTGTCCGGTGTGATGCCGACCGATCTTCTTGCCCATGCCCGTGCCGCGAAGGGGTTCATGCCCGAGGACGAGGGCCAGTTGCTGCACCGGGTGGCCCGCGCACAACTGCCCACCGGACCTGCCCTGGAGGTGGGCACCTACTGCGGCAAGTCCGCGATCTGGATGGGTGCCGCTGCCCGCGAGGTCGGCGGCGTCCTCTTCACCGTCGACCACCACCGAGGCTCGGAGGAGAACCAGGCCGGTTGGGAGCACCACGACACCGAGGTGGTCGACCCGGAGTTCGGCCTGATGGACACGCTGCCGTTCTTCCGCAAGACCATCGCCCGTGCCGGCCTGGAGGACCAGGTGATCGCGGTGATCGGCAAGTCGACCACGGTGAGCCAGCACTGGCGCACCCCGCTCTCGCTGCTCTTCATCGACGGCGGCCATGCCGAGGAGCACGCGCAGAACGACTACACCGGCTGGGCGCACTGGATCCAGGCCGGTGGCCGCCTGGTGATCCACGACGTCTTCGCCGACCCGGCCGACGGCGGGCAGGCGCCGTACCACGTGTTCCAGCGCGCCCTGGCCAGCGGCGCCTTCACCGAGGTGGAAGCGCTGGGCTCGATGCGCGTGCTGGAGCGGACCTCAGGAGCGGCCGGGGAGGGCGTCGGCTGACGCGCACCCGCACTCCAGCCCGATCTCCTCGAAGTGTGCGGCCAGGCTCGTCCCGCGCATGATGTCCGATCCAGCGGTCCCGTGGGCGAGTGCGTCGGCAGCGAGGATCACCGCCGCCGCCGTGTACGTCGTGTGCTCCGGCGGCCAGTTGACCTTGTCCGGGAAGACGTACCCGGTCCAGTAGCGGCCACCCTCGTCGCGCAGGTGCTGCATGTCGGCGAAGAGTTGCAGTGCCCGGTCCCGGTCACCCAGGGCATCGAGCGCCATCACCAGTTCGCACGTCTCAGCGCCGGTCACCCAGGGGTTCTCGCTGACGCAGCGAATGCCCAGTCCGTCCTCGACGAAGGTGTCCCACCGCTCGGCGATCATCTCCATACCGGCCTCGCCGCGGACCGCGCCACCGAGTATCGGGTAGTACCAGTCCATCGAGAACTGTGCCTTGTCGAGGAACAGGTCGCGGTGGTGGCGGAGCGCATGTCCGAGCCGGCCACCGGCCAGTTCCCAGTCGGGCTGCGGGTCGTCCAGCAGGTCCGCAAGCGCGACCCCGGCACGGAGTGCCTGGTAGATGCTGGACGATCCGGCCAGCAGGGCCTCTGCGTTGACCTTGCCGCCGGGAGTGCCGTCGGCCTGCGCCTCCTGCGACCAGGCGATGCCACCGAAGGGCAACTGCATCGAGACCACGTAGTCCAGTGCCTTGCAGATCGCCGGCCAGAAGCGGCGTACGAACTTCACCTCGCGGCGGATCAGCCAGTGGTGCCAGATCCCGACGGCCAGGTAGGCGCACATGTTCGTCTCCGAACTGGCGTCCTCGACGCTGCCGGCCACGATCTTCATCGGCCAGGAGCCGTCCTCGCGCTGGGTGGCCAGGCACCACTCGTAGGCGCGCTCGGCAGCCTCGACCTCACCACCGACCAGCATCGCCATGGCGCCCTCGACGTGGTTCCACACGTCAGTGTGCTCGCCGGTCGTCCACGGCACGGCGCCATCGGGCTCCTGCATGGCGGCAATCGAGGCCGCGGTCGCGGCGACGTCGAAGGCGCTCAGGATCCCGGGGACCGCGGGCGTGTCCGGGCCCACCTCAGGCATCGACCGGCTTGCGGAAGTAGAGCACCATGCTCTTGCCGATCACCGGGTTGAGCGCCTTCTCGGCCAGCCGGGTGGCGACGCTCCAGCGGGGCGTCTTCATGATGTCCCAGACCAGGACCTGGTGGTAGGCCTTCACCAGCGGGTGGTCGTTGTTCTCCACGCCGACGGCGCACTTGATCCACCAGTACGGGGCGTGCAGGCCGTGGGTGTATTCCTTGCCCTCAAAGATCATCGCGGTGCCCGGCGTACCGTCGTTGGGCCGGCCGGCCTTGGTCACCTTGTCGATCAGTTCGTGGTCGGTGTAGATCCGGATGTGCCCACCGGTGGCGTTGTGGTAGTCGGCCGACAGCTTCCAGTTGATCACCTCCGGCAGCCAGCGCGGCACGGTGATGGCCAGGGTGCCGCCGGGACGGAGCACGCGGACGAGCTCCTCGATGGCGCGGACGTCCTCATTGATGTGCTCGAGGATCTCCGCAGCGACGATCCGGTCGAACTCGCCGTCGGCGAACGGCAGGGAGAGCGCGTCGCCCTCCTTGATGTCGGCCTCCGCGCCGGCCGGTGCCTCGCCGGACTCCTTCATCGCGCCGAAGATCTCCAGCACGCCGGCCAGTTCGTCGGCGTCGCGGTCGAAGGCGACCACGTCGGCGCCGCGGCGATACATCTCGAAGGCATGGCGGCCAGCACCCGCGCCCATGTCCAGGACCCGCTCGCCGGCCTTGAGGCCGAGGCGGTCGAAGTCGACGGTCAGCATGTGGTCACCCCTTGGTGTTCTGGTTGTCGTGCTGGGCAAGTACGTCGTCATAGGCGGCCGCGGTCGCGGCTGCGACGGCGCGCCAACTGAACTTCTCCATCACTCGCTCGCGCCCGGCGCGGCCCATCCGGGCGCGGCGCTCAGGGTCGTCGAGCAGGGCCGCGATGGCGTCCCGCAGCTCCTCCACGTTGCCCGGCTCGACCAGGTCGGCGCAGAGCCCGTCGGGCCCGACCACCTCGGGGATGGCACCGGCGCGGCTCACCACCAGGGGTGTCTCGCAGGCCATCAGCTCGGCGGTGGGCAGGGAGAAGCCCTCATAGAGGCTGGGCACGCAGGCCAGTTCGGCCGAGCCCATCACCTGGACCAGCTCGGCGTCGCTGATCCCGTTCACGAACCGGACCGAGTCCTTGATCGCCAGCTTCTCGATCAGCTGCTCGGTGCGCCCGCCCGGCTCGGGGCGGGTGACCAGGAGCAGTTCGACGTCACGCTCCGTGCGCAGCTTGGCGAATGCCTCGAGCAGGGTGGCGACGCCCTTGATCGGTGCGTCCGCGCTGGCCATGGCAACGATGCGGCCCGGCACACGGGGCTCGGTGGGCGGCGCGAAGATGTCGTCGGCGCCGAGCGGGATCACCTGGATCCGCTCCGGGTCCACGCCGAAGTCGGTGACGATGTCGCGGGCCGACGACTCCGACGGCGACAGGATCCGTACGGCGCGGCGGGCGACCTTGCCCTGCATCTTGAGGAAGCCGTACCAGCGGCGCAGGCTCAACTTCTTGCGCAGGTTCGGCGCGGCCGCGAGGTCGACCCGGCGGTCGAAGGTGATCGGGTGGTGCAGCGTGGTGATCAGCGGGATGCCGGCATCCATGATCTCCACCATCCCGTAGCCGAGGACCTGGTTGTCGTGGATGATGTCGAAGTCGTCGCGGCGGGCCTTGATGATCTTGGCGACACGCTTGCTGAACGTCTTCGGCTCGGGGAAGCCGGCGGTGCACATGGTGAGGAATTCCTCGACGTCGATCAGGTCGCGGAACTCCGACAGCTTGGGGATCCGGAACGGGTCCGGCTCGCGGTAGAGGTCGAGGCTGGGGACCTTGGTCAGGGTGACCCCTTCGTCGAGTTCGGGGTAGGGCTGGCCGGAGAAGACCTCGACCTCGTGGCCCAGTGCGACCAGTTCCCGGCTCAGGTGCCGGATGTAGACGCCCTGGCCCCCACAGTGCGGCTTGCTGCGATAGGACAGCAGTGCAATGCGCATGGCCCTCACCTTCCTTCCCTTGGTCCCTCCGACGAGCCGTCAAAGTGGAACATGTTCCTATTATTGCCTACGACGCAGTAGCCTAGGCACCATGCCCAACGGCCCGGGGCCGCTCACCACTCCCGGATCACCTATGACGTGGACCACGTGAGTATCCCTGAAGAGAGGACGAACCAGTGAATGCACTGAACTCGCTGACCCAGGAAGACCTGGGATCGGCAGCCCAGCGCGAGCGTCGTCGACGCATCCTGGACGCCACCATCTCGCTTGCCTCGCACGGCGGATTCGACGCCGTACAGATGCGCGCCGTGGCCGAGCAGGCCGACGTCGCCCTGGGCACCCTCTACCGCTACTTCCCGTCCAAGATCCACCTGCTCGTCTCGGCGCTGGGCCGCGAGTTCGAGGAGGCGCAGGCGCGACGCGCCGGCAAGCCGATCCCCGGTGACACGCCGGCCGAGCGCGTCGGTCTGATCCTGGGCCGCACCACGAAGGCGCTGCAGAAGGACCCGAACCTGACCGAAGCGCTGACCCGGGCATTCATGTTCGCCGACGCCAGCGTCTCTGCGGAGATCCACCACGTGGGGCTGATCCTGACCAGCATGCTCACCGAGGCGATGAGCGGACGCCAGGACGAGGGCGAGCCCACCGAGGAGGAGATTGCCGTAGCCCGCGTGATCGGCGACGTCTGGCTCTCCTCGCTGGTCGGCTGGGTCACCGGGCGCAGCAGCGCGGAGGACGTCGAGAAGTCGATGACCGTCGCCATCCGCCTGCTGCTGCGCTGAGCCGGTAACCCTCCCCGTCAGCCGCCGAAGGCGTGCGTGGCGGTGACCCCGCCGTCGATCGCGATCTCGGCTCCGTTGACGTAGGCACTCTCGTCCGAGGCGAGGTAGACGTACAGCGGCGCGATGTCGGACGGCGTACCGACCCGGCGCAGCGGCACCTTGGACGCACCGAACTCCATCGCGGCGTCGCCGCCGTGCACCCGGGTCATCGGGGTGTCGATCATGCCGGGGTGCACCGAGTTGACCCGGATCCCCTTCGGGCCCAGTTCGAGGGCCGCGACCTTCGTCATCCCGCGGATCGCGAACTTCGTTGCCGAATAGGCGACCAGGGTCGGCATCCCGCCCAGGCCCTCGACGGAGGAGGCGTTGATGATCGAGCCGCCGCCGTTCTTGCGCATCGTGCGGGCCACCGACTTCATCCCCAGGAAGCAGCCGACCTGGTTGATGTTGACCAGTTGCAGGTATTCCTCGAGCGGGGTGAACTCGAGCGCGTTGAAGCGCAGGATCCCGGCGTTGTTGACCAGCACGTTCACCGGCCCGAATGCCTCGTTGACCTCGGCAACCCGGGCTTGCCACGACTCCTCGTCGCTGACGTCGTGGTGGGCGAAGAGTGCGGCGTCGCCCAGTTCGGCAGCCAGCGCCTGGCCAGGCTCGTCGGCCACGTCGGCGATGAGCACGCGGGCGCCCTCGGCCACGAAGGCGCGGACGATCTCGGCGCCCTGTCCCTGCGCGCCACCGGTGACGATGGCAACCTTGTCGGCCAGTCGGCCCATGGTGTTCTTCCCTTGCATGTCGTGATCGGGTGGTTGGCTCAGACGGTCAACTGCATGACCGAGTCCGCGGAGAAGCTCCGCGAGGGGTCCTCGCGCTGGGCGAAGTAGCCGCCGACCTGGCTGGCCAGGTCACCGGCGTCCCAGGTGTCGCCGGCGGCGTCGAAGCGCTGCTCGACCACGGGCGGGGCCAGCAGGGCCACCATCCCGCCGTAGACGACGAAGACCTGTCCGTTGATGCCGTCGGCGTCCGGGGAGGCCAGGTAGGCGACCAGCGGTGCGACGTGGTCGGGCGAGTAGGGGTCGACAGCCTCACCGGAGGTGTCCTCGCCGAAGACCGCCTCGGTCATCGCGGTCCGCGCGCGGGGGCAGATGGCGTTCGCCCGTACGCCGACCTTGGCCAGGCCACGGGCGGCCGAGAGGGTCAGTGCCGTGATCCCGGCCTTGGCCGCGGCATAGTTCGCCTGGCCCGGTGAGCCGGAGAGGAACGCCTCCGAGGCGGTGTTGATGATCCGGCCATAGACCGGCTCGCCGCTCGCCTTGGACTGGGAGCGCCAGTGCGAGGCGGCGTTGCGGGTGAGCAGGAAGTGGCCCCGCAGGTGCACCTTGAGGACCAGGTCCCACTCCTCGTCACTCAGGTTGAAGAGCATCCGGTCGCGGGTGATGCCGGCGTTGTTGACCACGATGTCGAGGCCACCGAACTCGTCCAGGGCGGTGGCCATCATGGCGTCCGCGGTGGCCCGCTCCCCCACGTCCCCGGCCGCGATCCGGGCCTCTCCGCCGAGCGCGCGGATCTCCTCGGCCGCCTCCTCGGCAGCACCGGGCAGGTCGTTGAGCACGACCCGGGCGCCAGCTCCGGCCAGGGCGAGTGCTTCGGCACGGCCCAGTCCTGCACCGGCACCGGTGACGATGGCGACCCGGCCCTCGAGCGACGTCTGTGCCATCCGCCTCAGTCCTCCACCATCGAGATGGCCGAGCGCGGGCAGGCAGCGATGGCGCGCTGGATCCCGTCCCGGTTCTCGTCCGTCACCTCGTCCTGCTTGACGACCAGGTAGTCGTCGTCATCGAGCTCGAAGACATCCGGTGCGAGCGCCTCGCAGAGTGCGTTGGACTCGCACAGGTCGAAGTCGACCTTGACCTTCATTGGTTCCATCCCTTCGGTGTGGAGCGGTTCATCCCTCGCTGGAATGACCGGGGAAGACGTGTGCATCGGGATCGATGGCGACCGCCGCGTTGTTGACCGCCGTCGCGGCCTCGCCGAACCCGACCGCGATCAGCCGGACCTTGCCCGGATATTCGGTGATGTCGCCAGCTGCGAAGACGCGGTCCAGGTTGGTCCGCATCGCCGAGTCGACCACCACATGGCGCTTGTCGAGCTCGAGGCCCCATTCCTTCATCGGGCCGAGGTCGGCGACGAAGCCGAGCGCCGCGATCACGGCCTGGGCCGGACGGCGTACCTTCTCGCCATCGACGTCGAGCTCGATCTCGGCCAGGGTGTCCTCGCCGTGGAGTGCGACCACCTGGGCGGGGGTGATGATCTCGACCGACGACGCCTGGACCTGCTCGACAGTGCGGGCGTGGGCCCGGAACGCGGTACGCCGGTGGACCAGGGTGACCGAGCGGGCAATGGGCACCAGGTGCTGGGCCCAGTCGAAGGCGCTGTCACCGCCGCCGACGATGACCACGTCCTTGTCGGCGTACGGCGCGAACGAGGGCACGAAGAACTCCACCCCGCGCCCGACCCATTCCTCACCGGCCGGCAGGGGGCGCGGGCTGAACTTGCCGATGCCGGCGGTGATCAGGGCCGCCCCGGCGGTGACGCTGGTGCCGTCGTCGAGCCCGACCCGGACCGTGCCGTCGGTGCTCTCCAGGGTGGTGGCGCTGCGCCCCAGCAGGTACGTCGGAGCGGCGGTGGCGGCCTGGGTGACCAGGCCGTTGACCAGGTCCCGTCCCTTGATGTCGGGGAAACCGGCCACGTCAAGGATCGACTTCTCCGGATACATCGCGCTCACCTGCCCGCCCAGCTCCGGGAGCGAGTCGACCACGGCCACGCGCAGTCCGCGGAAGCCCGCGTAATAGGCACTGAAGAGGCCCGCTGGGCCGGCGCCGATGATGACCAGGTCGGTGTCGATGACAGGCGGAGGTGTCGTCATGGAGCGATCCTTCCGTGTCTGCTGCACCGGCGCTACCGGGACACGCAATTGGAACGTGTTCTAGTTTGACCAAAACTAGTCGCCCCGTGCGCCAATGTCCAGACCAAACCCCGCGCGCCGGCGCGGCCGGATCACTGCGGCGCGAGTTCGTCGAGCAGCCAGCCGTCGTCGGTGCGCACCATCTTGACCCGGACCCGCGACTGGTACTGCTCGGGAGCGGACTTCTCCTCACCCGCGCCCTTGGTCACCGTCTGGTTGATGAAGAGCAGGGTCGCCACCTCGTCGCCACGCGCCTCGATCACCGAGCGCCCCACCACCTCCACGGCGTACTCCGCCTTCGCCGACATCACCCGCTCCCGGGTGGCCCGCGTGGTCTGGTCATATTCGGCGCGGAATCCCTCGGTGATCAGGTCCCGGGCCGCGGCCACGTTCTCGTCGTAGTCCTGCCAGGTGAAGGTGAACATCTCGGTGACGGCGTCCTGGGCGGCCTTGTTGGCAGCGTTCCACTCGGCCACCGTGAGTTGCACCGGCACCTCGCGGACCTCATAGGGATCGTCGAACGAGATCACCTGCCCCGTCGCGGAGGAGTCGTCACTCCCCCAGTGGTGCCAGGCGGCGAGCCCGAGCATCACCAGGTTCGCGACGGCAAGGACGGAGAGCAGGACCGCGAGCACCCGGGTGGTGGAACCGCGTCCGAGCAGTCCCGGGCGGGATTCCGTGGTGGCGGGCGCTGCTTCAGGCGTGGCGGGCGCTTCCTCGACGTACGCCGTGGATTCCTCTGTCGGCGCTGTCTCCTCGACAGGTGCCGCCTCGGGGGTGCCCGAACGCTCCCGGCGCCCGGCGATCCGGCGCGGCGCGGAGACCGGGTTGCGGGAGCCGGCGACCCGGCGCGGTGTCTGCTTCTCGTTCATCGCGTCATCCCACGAACTGGAGGTCGTTGACGAGCCACTCGCCCTGGACGTTGGCCAGGTCGACCTGGATCCGGAACTCGCGGGCCTGCTGGTTGCCGCCGGTGCTGGTGTTCTGCACGACGCCGGAGACGCTGACCAGGACCCGCGCGGTGTAGTCGGAGATCGCCACCACGCCCGCCGCGAGGACCTTGCTCTCGATGACCGTCTCGTTCTCGGTCATCGCCGAGCGCAGGCCGTCGTCGGACGCCTCGATCTGCTCGGCGAACTCACCGGTGGCCCCGGCAGCGACCCGCTCCAGGGACGCATCCAGGTCGTTGTAGTCGATGTTGAAGAAGGCCGTGGTGACCCCGGTGGCAGCCTCGAGCACGTCGGCGTACACCTGCTCGTCGACGTCCTCCGCGGTCCGGTCGGCCAGCGGCGCCTGGTCGGCCCGGGCCTCGAGGGCGGGCTTGAAGACCAGGAGTGCCACCACGGCGGTGAGGCAGACGGTCACCACGAAGGCCACGTAGAGCCAGGTGTTGCGCCGTACGACGGGGTCGAGTCGTTCTTCAGTCACTTATTCAGCCACCGGCCCCACCAGGAGCCACTTCCACGAGTCGTTGCCGAGCACGGACAGGTTCTTCGGCGAGTGTACGGAGACCTGGTTGCCGTCCTTGTCCTGCGCGTCGACCAGTCCGGTCAGCGGGTCGTAGGTGCCCCGGTAGGCCTTGCCGGTCGAATTGGCGCCACCCGTGCGACCGGGCGCGTAGAGCGACCCGCGCTGGACCGAGTCGCCCGGGTTGAGGCACTGGGCGGGATAGACCGCCGTGTCGTTGAGCTGGTCGCCGCGGCGCCACTCACTCGCCGGCATGTAGCCCTCGCCCCGGCAGGGCCCCGGCGACTGGGCGAGCTGGATGTTGACGTGCCCCCAGCCGTCGCCCGGCGTCCCGGTGAAGCCACCGGCCACCGCGAGCGGGAAGGAGACGAGCAGCTGCTCGACACCGTCCAGGTGGTTCACCACGACCTGGTTGACGGTGATCATGTTGGCCAGCAGGACCGGGATGGTCGGCTCCAGCTCGGTCAGCAGGGTGTTGACCTCGCGCAGCGCCGACGGCGATGCGTCGAGGATCTGGCGCAGCTCGGGGTCCTTGCGGTTGATCACGTCGGTCAGCGCGGCGAGGTCGCGGGAAAAGGCGGTGATGTTCTCGCCCTGCTCCTTCTGGGTGCGCAACACGCGCAGTCCCTGGTCGAGCAGCTTGATCGTCTCGTCGGTGTGCTCGGCTGCGACCTCGATGAACTCGCTGCCCCCGTCGATCAGTTGCTGCAGCGGTTCCCCGGTGTCGCGGAAGAGGATGCCGAGCTCCTGGATCACCGAGGAGAGGTTCTCCTTGTCGACCGAGTTGACGAAGGCATCCAGCTTGATCAGCACCTCGTCCTCGCCGATCGGCAGGGAGTCGGCGTCACCACGGAAGGTGAACCCCTCGCCGGCGTAGGGACCCTCGCCGTCCTCGGGGGCGAAGTCGATGTATTGCTCCCCCACCGCGGACAGGTTGTGCACCCGCACCGGCGCGTCCTGCGGGATCCTGGTGCCCTCCTCGAGGTCCATCGTCACCAGCAGGCCCTCGGGATCGATGTCCATCGACGTCACCTTGCCCACCTTCACGCCGCGGTAGGTGACCTCGCTGCCGACGAAGAGTCCGCCGGAGTCGGGCAGGGTGGCGTGGACGGTGATGCCGCGCCCCAGGATGCGGTCGACCAGGCCGAGGTAGTTGCCGGTCACGTAGACGATCCCCACGGCACTGAGGACGACGAAGGCCAGCAGCCTGGCCCGGACGCCTGCGGTCATCATGAGTCCAGTCCTGTTCCGTAGAGGTCGACCGGCTGCGTGCCCCCGGTGGCGCCCGTCGCCTGTTGTTTCAGGCCGAGCAGGCCCGGCAGGTTCAGCAGCGGATTGCCACCCGGCATCCCCGGCAGGCCGAGCAGGTCGGTCAGGTCACTCAGGCTGGGCAGCCGTCCGCCGGGCAGGGTGGCCACGATCTTGCACACGTCGCGGAGCCGGTTCACCGGCTCGGTGCAGGCCTGGCGCAACTCGGAGAAGAGGTCGAGGTTGGTCAGGAAGGCGGCACACTGGGCGCTGCCGAGGTTGCCACTGGCCAGGCAGGCGGTGATGTTCTGGATCAGTTCGCCCGGGTCCGGCAGGGTGATCAGCGGCGCGTCGGTGAGGAAGTTCTCCAGGTTGACGTCGAGGCGGATCTCGGTGTTGCCGTAGTCGCCCTTGACGATGTCGCGTGCCTCCTCGGGGAACGGGAAGCTCAGCATCAGCGACAAGCCAGCGGGCAGGGACTTCCCGGCCTCGTTGAGCTTGGTGAGGATCGGCTGCAGTGAGCGGAGGGAGGAGACCAGGTCGTCCTTGCTGGCGGTGATCACCTCGGTGCCGACCTCGCCGAGTTGCTCCAGCGCGCTGAGCATCGTGACCAGTTCACCGTGCTGCTCGCGCAGCACGTGGATCGCGGCCGGCATCACGTCGATCGCCTCACCGATGGCGTCGCGCTCGGCGTTCAGGGTCGCGGCCAGGGTGTTCATCGACTCCATCGCGGAGATGATGTCCGCCTTCTGGTCGTCGATGGTGCCGACCACCCGCTCCAGGTTGCCCAGCAGCGCCTTGAGCCGTTCCGGGGTGCCGTCGCCGCCCATCAGCAGGTTCAGTTCCTCGGTGATCGTGCCCAGCTGGGCAACACCGCCGCCGGTCAGCAGGAAGGAGAGTGCACCGAGCACCTCCTCGACCTCCGGGTTGCGACCGGTCTCGGCCAGCGCGATGTGGGCGCCGTCGCTGAGCCGGCCCGCCGGTTCGATGCCGACCGGGTCCTCCAGGGAGACGTACTTCTCCCCCAGCAGGCTGGTCTGGCGGATCATCGCCACCGCATTGGCCGGCAGCACCACGTCGTCGCGGATCCGCATGGTGACCCGGGCGTTCCAGCCGACCCGGTCCACCTCGACGATCTCGCCAACCGTGACGTCGTCGACCATCACCGGCGACTTGGGGACCACGTTCAGGATGTCCTCGAAGTCCGCGGTCAGGGTGATCGCGTGGTCCTTGTCCACCGGGGAGCCGGGCAGGGGCAGGTCATAGGCGCCGTCGAAGTCACAGGCCGACAGGGCAAGCACCAAGGTGGCCAGCAGTGCGGGCAGCAGTCGGGTCCATCGGTTCCGGAGGGTCGTCGTTGCCATCAGCGACCTCCCAGCAACTGGTCGAGGGTGGCGGGTCCGCTCGAGGCATAACCCGACGCCATATGGGGCCCGCTTGCCGGATCGTCGGAGGCGGGACCGGCGATCGGGAGGTTCTGGTTGGCCTGGGAGAGGATCGGCTCGAGTGCCGCTTCCAGGATGGTGCAGGTGAGGTCCTTGGCCGCCTGCGGCAATTCGGACTGCTGGACCACGGCGCAGATGAACCCGTCCGCGTCGGCCACGTTGCCCTGGAACCCGAAGCGGGAGCCGATCGAGCCGGACTTGTCGTCGAAGGCGAGGACCAGGTTGCCGATGCCCACCGGTCCCGCGGTCAGGGCGAGGTCGAGGTTGTCCTTCTCGGAGGCGATGTTCTTGATCACCCGGGTCAGCTTCTCGATGTCGGTGGTCAGCGCCTCGCGGTTCTCCTTGACGAAGGTCTCCACCGTGCCGACGGCGCCGGCCAGGGCGACCACGGCGGCCTCCAGTTCCTCGCGCTCATCGGCCAGGTCGCGGGAGACCCCGGCCAGGTCCTGCATGAAGGCGACGACCAGTTCGTCGTTGAGCGCCAGGGTCTCGGTGAACTCGGCGAGGTTGGTGACCGTCTCGAAGAGGTCGCCGCTGTTGTTGCCGAAGACCGCGGCCGCCTCGGAGAGGTCGCGGATCGTCTGGTTGCCCTGCTGTCCCTTGCCGACCAGGTGCTCCTGGGCGACGGTGAGCAGGTGGTCCAGGGTGCCGTCGCTGTTGACGCCGTTGGGGCCGAGCGTCTCGGTGAGGTCGCGCAGGCCGGCATAGATGCGGTCCAGTTCCACCGGTACGCCGTTGTCCTCCAGCGCCAGTTCCGCACCGCTGGGCAGCACCTCTCCCCCGGTGTGGACCGGGGTCAGTTCGATGAAGCGGTCCGCGACCAGGGTCGGGGTGATGATCAGGGCCTTCGCGTCGACGGGCAGGTCGACGTCACCGTCGTACTCCATCACCACGCGCACCGAGTTGCCCTCGGGCACCACCGCCGTCACCTTGCCGACGTTGACGCCCAGCACCCGCACGTCGGTGCCCTCGAAGATGCTCACCGCACGGTCGAAGTGGGCGGTGACGGTCTTCGTCTCGCTCTTGCCGGTGAACATCAGCAGCACCGCGATCACCAGCAGCACCGCGACTGCGGCGGCCACCGAGCGGGGGTTGATCCGGGCCAGCATCACTCCACCTCCCCGAGCTGGGTGAACTCGCCGGTGGCGAGGCCGGCCAGGTTCACGACGTACGCGTCGAACCACGGGCCGGTGCCGATGATGTTGCCGAGGATGTCGGCGTACGGGCCGTAGGCGGCCAGCGTCTCCTTGAGTTCCTTCTCCTTGGCGGTGAGGAAGGTGAGGAGTTCGTCGATCTCTGCCAGCGCCGGGCCGATCTGTTCCTGGTTGTCGGCCGCGACACCGCGCAGTTCGTCGGCCAGCACCCGGGCGTTGACCAGCAGGTTGTGGACCGCGTCCTTGCGGGCGCGCAGCTCGACGAAGACCAGGTCGGCGTTCTGCATCAGGTTGACCAGGTCACCGCTGCGCTCGTTGAGGACCTGGCTCACCGCCGACGAACTGGACAGCAGCGTCTCCAGCTCCGCATCGCGGCTGGCGATCGACTCGGAGAGCGACGAGATGCCGGTGAAGGCGGCCTCGAGCTCCGGGCCAGCGGCCTCCACCGTGTCCGAGACGGTGGCCAGCGCCTGGCGCAGCTGGTCGTGGTCGATGCCCTCGGAGGTCTCCGCGACGTCGGTCAGCACGCCGACGATGTCGTACGCCGCCTTGGTGCGCTCGACCGGGATGACCTCGTCGCTGTCCAGCTGGCCCGGTCCGGCCGGTGTGAGCAGCAGGTACTTCTCGCCGAGCAGGTTGAGCACCTCGACCGAGGCCGAGCTCTCCTTGCCGAACTCGACCCCGTGGTCGACCTCGAACTTCACCCGCACCTTGCCGTCGGACAGGCTGATGTCCTGCACCCGGCCGACCCTGATCCCCGAGACCAGGACCATGTTCCCCTTGCGCAGCCCGGAGGCGTTCTCGAAGTCTGCGTAATAGCTGTCGCCGCCGAACCCCGGGAACTTGGAGAGGTTGAACGCCGCCGCGACGATGAGCAGGGCCACCACGATCGCGTAGGCGCCGAGGCGGAGGATCTGTCGCTCGCTGTAGTGCCCCATCACTGGCACCTCGCTGCGTTCGACTTGATCTTGAACCCGCCGAGCATCTCCTGCAGCTCATTGAGGATCGGGATGTCGGAGACCACCGGCAGCTGGATCTTCACCGATGCCGCGCAGAGGTAGTAGTTGTACCAGGAGCCGTAGGTGCCGGTGCGGGTCTGGTCGGTCATCGATTCGGGCAGCCGCTCGAAGAGCTCGGTGAGCACATCGATGCTCTCCGGCTCGGTGAGCAGCTCGGAGACCTTGCGCAGCTCGGCGATGTCCGCCTTGAGCAGGGGGCGCGACTCCTCGAGCAGGCCGGCCACCACGGCGGTCAGGTCGGAGATCGACTCCAGCGAGCCACCGATGGTCTCCCGGTCGTCGGCCAGCGACTGCATCCATCCCTTGAGTTCGAGGATCAGGGCGGTGAGCTGGCCGCTGCGCCCGTTGATCGTGTCGAGGGTCTGGCTGAGGTTGGTGATCACCTCACCAATCAGTTCGTCGCGGTCGGCCAGGGTGCTGGTCAGCGACGCGGTGTGCTGCATCAGGCTGGCGACAGTGCCGCCCTCGCCCTGGAGCACCTGCACCAGGTTCATCGCCAGGTCGTTGACCTGGTGCGGCTCGAGGGCTGCGAAGAGCGGCTGGAACCCGGCGAAGAGGACGGTCAGGTCGAGCGACGGGCTGGTGTTAGTGACCGGGATCGTCGAGCCCGCGGAGAGCACCGGCGCCTGCGGGTCGTCGCCCTCCTCGATCGCCAGGTAGCGGTCACCGACCAGGTTCTTGAACCGGACCTCGGCCCGGGTGGACGTGGTCATCTCCACATCGGCCTTGACCGTGAAGGTGACCAGCGCCTGGGTCCGGTTGTGGTGCTCGACCTTCTTCACCGCCCCGACCGAGACACCGGCGACGAGGACGTCGTCGCCCTTCTGCAACTGGGAGGCGCTGGTGAAGATCGCCTTGTATTCGTTGCTGGCGCCGAAGCCGAAGTTGCCCATGATCGCGGCCAGCAGGCCGGTGACCAGCAGGCTGACCACGGTGAAGATGCCGAGCTTGATGCCGGCCGCCAGGGTGGTGGAGTTGCGGCTCATCCGGCCACACCCCGCAGCAGGGGGCCGTAGTAGAGGGGGGCGAGCGATCCGAAGGCCTGGGCGTCCGTACCGGACTCGGCGGCCAGCAGCATGCTGGTCAGCTGGCGGTCGGCGTCGGTGCCGACGTACCCCATGTTCACGTCGGTGATGGTGCCGGTGCCGCCATCCGCCGCGGTGGAGGCCTGGCTCAGGCCGAGCAGGTCCAGCAGTCGGGCAGGGTTCTGCAGCAGCGCCGTGGGTGACGTGTCCAGGCTCCGGTTGTCGCCGTCCTTGAGCCGGATGCCGGGCGGGTACGGGACCGGCGGGTTCGGCAGGCCGGCACACCACGGGCCGTGGCCGACCTCGCCGAAGATCGGGCGGTCCTCGGGCTTGTAACCCTCGAACTGGGTGGCGCCGAGTTCGATGTACTGCTTGACGCGGTCGCCGGAGAACATGTCGCCGAGCCGGTCGTCGTAGATGTCCAGGCCTTCGAGCAGGCACGGGAACTCGGGCGAATAGACGGCGAGCAGGTCCAGGACCGGCTCGGTCACCTCCATCGCCCGGATCAGGGCCGGGCCGTTGTCGCCCAGCACCCGGGTGGCGGTGACCGCCATTCCGGTGAGGTCGCCGAAGAAGGCGGCCAGGTCGGCCTGCTTCTCGACCACGGTCTTGCTGGTCACCGTGACGTCCTTGAGCACCTCGATCAGGTCCGGTGCCGCGATCGCATAGGTCTCGGCGACGTCGGCCAGCAGGATCAGGTCCTCGCGGAGCGTGGGCAGGTGGTCCTCGATGTCACCGATGTAGTCATCCAGGTCGAGCAGGGTCTCCTGGAGGTCCGCGCCGCGGCCCTGCAGCGCGGTGGCCAGGGCGTTCAGGGTGGCGTTCAGGTCGGCCGGCTGGACGGCGCGCAGCAGCGGGAAGAGGTCGGCCAGGATCCGGCTCAGCTCGACGTTGGTCTGCACCCTCTCCGAGGGGATGACGGCGCCGTCGGACATCGAACCTTCCGCCGCCTCCTCGGGGGCGATGAAGGCGATGAACTTCTGGCCGAAGAGCGTGGTCGGGATGATCTCGACGCGCGCGTTGGCCGGGATCATCCTGGCCGCCTCGGGCTTCAGGCCGACCTTGATGGATGCTTCCTCGCCGTCCTGTTCGATACCCCGGACCTGCCCGACCAGGGCGCCGTGGAACCGGACGTCACCAAACTTGGCCAGTTGCAGGCCGGCCCGGTCCGCCTTGACCGTGACCATGGTGACCGGCTCGAAGACCTTCTGGTAGATCGCGATGGAGAGCGAGAGCAGGCCGATCAGCATCGCCAGGAAGAGCACGCCGCAGATGAGCAACCGCCGGTGCTCGGCAGCGTTGCCGTGGTGGATGTTGATCAGCATCGGCGCCTACCCCGTGATCCGCACGGTGGTGGTCGAGCCCCAGATCGCAAAGCTGAGGAAGAAGTCGGCCACCACGATCCACACGATCGACGAGCGGATCGCCTGGCCCACCGCCGTACCGACGCCGGCGGGACCGCCCGAGGCGGAGAAGCCGTAATAGCAGTGGATCAGGATCACCGAGGTGGCCAGGAAGAGCAGCTTGAAGAACGACCAGAGCATGTCGATGGGCGGCAGGAACTGGATGAAGTAGTGGTCGTAGGTGCCGGCGGACTGGCCGTACATCATCGTGGTGATCAGCCGCGGAGAGAGGTACGACGCGGAGAGGGCCACGATGTAGAGCGGGATCACCGCGATGAACGCCGCGATCATCCGGGTGGTGACCAGGAACGGCAGCGACGGGACGCCCATCACCTCGAGCGCGTCGATCTCCTCCGAGATGCGCATCGCACCGAGCCGTGCCGTGTAGCCGCATCCGACGGTGGCGGCCAGGGCGATCGAGGAGACCAGTGGGGCGACCTCGCGGGTGTTGAAGTACGCCGAGATGAAGGCGCTGAACTTCGCGACACCGATCTGGCTCAGCGAGGCATACCCCTGGATGCCGACCTCGGTGCCGGCGAAGAAGGCCAGGAAGGCGATCACGCCCACGGAGCCGGCGATCATGGTCAGTCCCCCGGCGCCGAAGGTGACCTCGGCCAGGGTGTTGAGGATCTCGCGGCGATAGCGGGAGAGCGCCCGGGGCGTCCAGGCCAGCGCCTTGACGTAGAAGAGGAACTGGTCACCCAGGCGCTCGAGGCTGTCGCGGCGGCCCTGGACGACGGAGGCGCCGAAGGCGCTGAGGCTGGCCATCACATGCCCTCCGGCGGGATCACCTGGAAGTAGATCGCGGTGATGATGGCGTTGACGAAGAAGAGCAGCATGAACGCGATGATCACGGTCTCGTTCACCGCGCGACCGACCCCACTGGGGCCGCCGCCCGCGCTGAGCCCCTTGTAGGCGCCGACCACGGCCGCCAGCCAACCGAAGATGGCTGCCTTGATCACGGCGATCCACAGGTCGGTCAGGGAGGCGAGCGCGGTGAAGGAGGAGAGGAAGGCACCGGCGGAGCCGCCCTGGATGATGACGGTGAAGAAGTAGCCGCCGCCGATCCCGGCCGAGATCACGATGCCGATGATCATCATCGAGACGAAGACGGTGGCGCAGACCCGCGGTGCGACCAGGCGCTCGAGCGGGTCGATGCCGAGCACCTCCATCGCGTCGATCTCCTCGCGGATCTTCCGCGCCCCGAGGTCGGAGCAGATCGCCGAACCGGCCGCCCCCGCGATGATCAAGGCCGCCGCAATGGGTGCCGCCTCGCGGACCACCGCCAGCACTGCCGTGGCGCCGGCGAACGACTGTGCGCCGAGTTGGCCGGTCAGGTTCCCGACCTGGAGGGAGATGACTGCGCCGAACGGGATCGAGACCAGGATCGTCGGCATCAGGGTCACCGAGGTGATGAACCAGGCCTGTTCGATGAACTCGCGGGTCTGGAAGCGGCGGGTGAAGATGCGCTTGGTGACCTGGAGGACCATTCCGGTGATCTCGCCCGGGCCGCGGATCACGGACACAGCAGAAAAGCCCACTGATCACACCTCCCTGGTCCCTCGGTTGGAACTCCGCGCCTCGCCACGCGACACTGAATACTAGAACGTGTTCTCATTCTGGGCAACAGAACACGCCCTGCACCCATCCCAGCGAGGTGCTGCGCTCAAGGTGACGTGATCAGCGGGTCGCCTCCATCATCTGGCGCAGCTCCTTCTTGAGCTCGGAGACCTCGTCGCGGAGCCGTGCCGCGACCTCGAACTGCAACTCGGCGGCGGCGGTGTGCATCTGGTCGGTCAGGTCCTGGATCAACTGGGCCAGGTCCGCGCTCGGCATCCCGGCCAGGTCCGCGGCGTGGGCGCCGGCATCGGTGCGCGACAGCGCCGGGACGGGTGCCTTCTTCCCCTTCGGGTCGAGGTGTTGCCAGGTCTTGAGCAGTTCCTCGGTGTTCTCGTCCTCGCGGGCGAGCATGTCGGTGATGTCGGCGATCTTCTTGCGCAGCGGCTGCGGGTCGACACCGCGCTCGGTGTTCCACGCGACCTGCTTGTCGCGGCGGCGGTTCGTCTCCTCGATCGCCTTCTCCATCGAGGGGGTGATCTTGTCGGCATACATGTACACCTGCCCTGACACGTTGCGCGCGGCCCGCCCGATGGTCTGGATCAGCGATTTGTCCGAGCGCAGGAACCCCTCCTTGTCGGCGTCCAGGATCGCGACCAGGGAGACCTCCGGCAGGTCGAGCCCCTCACGGAGCAGGTTGATCCCGACCAGCACGTCGTACTCCCCCAGCCGCAACTCGCGGAGCAGTTCGATCCGGCGCAGCGTGTCCACCTCGCTGTGCAGGTAGCGGGTCCGGATGCCTGCATCCAGCAGGTAGTCGGTGAGGTCCTCGGACATCTTCTTGGTCAGCGTGGTGACCAGGACCCGCTCGTCGCGCTCGGCGCGGAGGCGGATCTCGTGGATCAGGTCGTCGATCTGGCCCTTCGTCGGGCGGACCACCACCTCGGGGTCGACCAGGCCGGTCGGACGGATGATCTGCTCCACCACGTCCGGCTCGCCGTCGGCGCGACGGACCCGGTCCAGTTCATAGTCACCCGGGGTGGCGGAGAGATAGATGGTCTGCCCGATCCGCTCCAGGAACTCCTCCCACTTCAGCGGCCTGTTGTCCATCGCACTCGGCAGCCGGAACCCGTGGTCGACCAGGTTCCGCTTGCGTGACATGTCGCCCTCGTACATGCCACCGATCTGCGGCACCGCCACGTGCGACTCGTCGACGACCAGCACGAAGTCCTCGGGGAAATAGTCGAGCAGGGTGTTCGGCGCCGAGCCGCGGCTGCGGCCGTCCATGTGCATCGAATAGTTCTCGATCCCGGAGCAGGAGCCGACCTGGCGCATCATCTCCACGTCGTACGTCGTCCGCATCCGCAGGCGCTGTGCCTCGAGCAACTTGCCCTGCCGCTCGAAGGTGGCCAGCTGCTCGGCCAGCTCCGCCTCGATCCCCTGGATCGCCCGCTCCATCCGCTCCGGACCGGCGATGTAGTGGCTGGCCGGGAAGACGTAGAGCTCGGTGTCCTCGGTGACCACCTCCCCGGTGACCGGGTGCAGCGTCATCAGCCGCTCGATCTCGTCGCCGAAGAACTCAATCCGCACGGCGAGCTCCTCATAGACCGGGAAGATCTCCAGGGTGTCGCCGCGGACCCGGAAGGTGCCGCGGGTGAAGGCCAGGTCGTTGCGGGTGTACTGGATCTCGACGAGACGGCGCAGGATCGAGTCGCGATCGTGTTCCTCACCGACCCGGAGCCGGACCATCCGGTCGACGTACTCCTGCGGCGTACCGAGGCCATAGATGCAGGAGACCGTCGAGACCACGATGACGTCGCGGCGGGTGAGCAGCGAGTTGGTCGCCGAGTGGCGCAGCCGCTCCACCTCCTCGTTGATCGAGGAGTCCTTCTCGATGTAGGTGTCCGTCTGCGGGACGTACGCCTCGGGCTGGTAGTAGTCGTAGTAGCTGACGAAGTATTCGACGGCGTTGTTGGGGAACAGGTGGCGCAACTCGTTGGCGAACTGCGCGGCCAGCGTCTTGTTCGGCTGCAGCACCAGCATCGGGCGCTGCAACTGCTCGGCCACCCACGCCACCGTGGCCGTCTTCCCGGTGCCGGTGGCGCCGAGCAGCACGACGTCCTCGACACCGGCGTCGATCCGCTTGGCGATCTCGGCGATGGCGGCCGGCTGGTCACCTGCGGGCTGGTAGTCGGAGACCACGTCGAAGGGGGCGACGCGGCGCTCCAGGTCTGTCACGGGGCGCATGCCAGCCAGCGTAACCGCCACCACCGACACGGCCAGGGCGTGCGCACCCCGGCACCCGCTGCGGTCGATGCTCTAGATTGGCGCCGTGCGGCAAACCCCCCTGATCAGTGCCCGGATGCTGGCCCACGTACGCCGTGGCGTGCTGGCCTTCTTCGGGGTGCCGCTGCTGGTCGCGATCGCGCTCACCCTGGTCGACTCCTACCGACGGCGCAACAAGAAGCCCAAGCCGTTCCCGGTGACCGCCCCCACCACCGTCGAGGTCGGCCGCGGCACGGTGACGACGTACACCTTCGGCCAGGACCTGTACGACGACATGCTCGCCGCGATCCGCGGGGCGAAGAAGCAGATCCTCTTCGAGACCTACATCTGGAAGAACGACTCGGTGGGCGAGGAGTTCAAGCTCGCCCTGACCGAGGCCGCCGAGCGCGGCGTCGACGTCCACATCATCTATGACGCCTTCGCCAACCTGGTCGTCTCACCGCGCTTCAAGCGCTTCTCGCCGCGGCTGAAGGTGCTCCGCTTCCCGGTCTACAACGCGGGCCTGCGCTTCTACGACCTGCGCCGCTATGGCCGCGACCACCGCAAGATCCTCGTCGTCGACGACTCGGTTGCCTTCGTTGGCGGCTACAACATCGGTACGCCGTACGCCACCGAATGGCGCGACACCCACTGCCGGATCACCGGGCCCGGCGTGTGGGACCTCAAGCGGGCCTTCGCCGACTTCTGGAACCTGCACCGGCGCAAGCGGTTCCGGGCCAGCGAGCGGCCGCTGCTGCTGGAGACCGCCTCGCAGTGGGAGCCGGCGATCCGGGTGCACCGCAACGTGCCGCGGCTGTGGATGTTCCCGATCCGGGCGATGTACATCGAGGCGATCACCCGGGCCACTGACCGGATCTGGATGACCCACGCCTACTTCATCCCCGACGAGGACTTCGTGGACGCGGTCAACGACGCCGCCCGGCGCGGGGTCGACGTACGACTGCTGGTGCCGCGCAAGTCGAACCACATCGTCGCCGACTGGATCTCGCGCGGCTATTACGGCCAGATGCTCGAGGCCGGGGTGAAGATCCACTGGTTCAGCGATGCGATGGTCCACGCCAAGACCGCCACCATCGACGGCAACTGGTCGACGGTGGGCACCGCCAACATCGACCGGCTCAGCATGACCGGCAACTACGAGATCAATGTCGAGGTGATCGACCCCGCGATGGCGCGGAAGATGGAATCGATCTTCGAGACCGACCTCACCAACAGCGAACCTGTGACAAAGTCCGACTGGGACCGACGCAACATCTATCGCCGGTTCACCGAACTGGTGCTGGCACCGTTGCGACACGTCCTGTGACCTGACCAATCCACCCTGGGAGAAGCATGTTCCGCAAGCGGATGCGTGACCTGTCCGGCAAGCAGATCTTCATCACCGGAGCCGCCAGCGGCATCGGGCGGGCCACGGCCGAACTGGCAGCCCGGGAGGGCGCCATCGTGCACCTGACCGACCGCAATGCCGAGCCGCTGGCCGAGACCGTCGAGCGGATCCGCTCCTTCGGCGGCACCGTCGGCCTGGCCGAGGCGGTCGACGTCAGCGACTACGAGGCGGTCCGCGCCCTGGCTGCGCGGTTGACCGCCGAGCACGGCGCGATGGACGCGGTGATGAACATCGCTGGCATCTCCTCGTGGGGCACCGTGCAGTCGCTGACCCACCAGCACTGGCAGCGCCTGGTCGACGTGAACCTGATGGGTCCGATCCACGTGATCGAGGCGCTGGTGCCGCCGATGATGGAGTCGGGCCGCGGTGGTCACCTGGTCAACGTCTCCTCGGCCGCCGGGATCATCGGGATGCCGTGGCATGCGGCGTACTCGGCGAGCAAGTTCGGCCTGCGCGGCGTCTCCGAGGTGCTCCGCTTCGACCTGCGTCGCCACAAGATCGGGGTGAGCCTGGTCTGCCCCGGCGGCGTCGACACCGGCCTGACCGACACCATCGACATTGCCGGCATCGACAAGGCGACGCCCGCCTTCACCCGCGCCCACGCCCACTTCAAGAAGCGGGCGGTCACGCCCGACCAGGCGGCGGCATCGATCATCGCCGGGATGAAGAAGAACAAGTACTGGGTCTACACCTCCAACGACATCCGGCTGATCCACTTCCTCCAGCGCCACTTCTCCCCGGCGTACGTGCTGGCGATGCGGGTGATGAACTTCGGTGCCAACAAGGCGCTGCCCGACGTGGCGCGGGCCCGGCGGCCCGAGGAGTCCGTCCGGTGACCGCGGCCGACTCCGGTCCGGAGCACGTCGCCCAGGACCCACGCCTGGCGCCGGGGCGGTTGCGTGAGGTCGGTCCGTTCGTCTGGGGCTTCTCCCGGCTCGCCGGCCGCGTCTCGGGCACCGAGCCGCCGGCGATCTTCCTGACCCTGGGCCGCAACCGGCGGCTCTTCTGGGGCTGGCTCCACTTCGCCGGTCGGCTGATGCCCGGCGGTCGCCTGAAGCGGCGCGAGACCGAGCTGGTCATCCTCCGGGTCGCAGCGACGTCAGGATCGGCGTACGAGTGGCGCCAGCACGCCGGGCTCGGTCAGAAGGCCGGCCTGACCCCCGCCCAGATCGACGCCGTCGGTCGCATCGGCGACGACGAGGCCGCTGGCCACCCGTGGACGGCGCGGGACCGGATGCTGCTCACCGTCACCGACGAACTTCTCGCCACCGGCGACCTCAGCGACGCCACCTGGGAACTGATGGCGGCCCACCTCGACGAGCGCACCCGGATCGAACTGCTGATGCTGGTGGGCCACTACCGGATGCTCGCCACCACCCTCCAGGCGCTGCGCGTCCAGCCGGATGCCGGGCGCCCGAAGAAGTAGCGCCACTCCCCCAGCGGTCCTATGCGCCATGCGCGCGGCTTGCTGTGTCGTCTGCTGTCACCAGGTGACTGCAGATGACATCGCTGATCAGTTCGCCGCGGTCACAGACGTGAGAGGGCAACGCGGATGGTGCTAAACCATGTGGACCACGTGGTCCACATGGTTTAGCACCACTCGCATGGGTACTCGGGCGGGCATACACGCCACGAGCACGAGTTGTCGTGTCGTCTGCTGGCACTGGGTGACGGCAGACGACATCGCAACGACTGTCAGCGGCGCCCGGTCACTGGGTGAGCGCCGGCGGCGCGTGGTTGGCCCCACGCCACGGGAAATCCCCGCCACAGCGGCCGTCGAGCAGCAGCTTGCGCTCGGACCGCCCGCTCATCGGGTTGGTCCGCTGGTCGCGCGGCACGTATTCACAGGTGCGCTGGCCGTTCAGGTTGGCCGTCACGTTCATGTAGCCGTTGTACATGACGCTGGAGAAGCGCCCGAACCCGTACGGCGTCATCGCCAGGGTTGCCTGCAGGTGCGGTCCGCGCAGAGCCAGGAACTGCGAGAGCGGGTTGACCTTGGCCAGCAGGCCCGGCAGGCGGCGGTCCATGCCGTCGAGCAGCACCATCACGGCGCTCAGGTCGGCGGGCATCGTGGAGAGAACGTTGCGCACCTGCGGGTCCCAGGCGATGTACCAGGTGCCGACCTGGGCCGCGGAAGCCGCGAACGACACCAGGGTGTCGCGGTTGTCGGCGAAGATCTCCAGGCTGGTCTTGCCCTGGTTGAGCACGTTCTCGAACTCGGGCCAGTTGGTGTCGAGGGTTTCCAGCAGCACCTCGGTGTTGGCCAGCAGGGCACGCAGGTCGTCGCTGCTGCCGTCGAAGGCGGTGTTGATCTCACGGAGCACGGTCTTGACCTTCTCCGGGTCGACCTGGCGCATCACCCGCTGCAGGCCGGTGACCATCTTCGCCAGCGAGATCGGCAGGTCCTTGGCCTCGGCGGAGACGGTGTCGCCGTCCTTGAGGAACGGCCCCTCGGCGGTCCGTGGCCGGAAGTCGATGTACTGCTCCCCCACGGGTGAGAGCGATCGCACCTTGGCCTCGACGTCGGTGGGGATCTGGGCGCCGGCCTTCAGCTTGACGGTGGCGCGCACCCCGTTCTCGTCCAGGTCGATCTTGGTGACCTCGCCGACGTTCACTCCACGATAGGTGGCCGCGGATCCCTCGAAGAGTCCACCGGTGAACGGCATGGTGACGGTGACCTCGGCCCGCTCCTGCCCGATCGGCGAGCGGAGCACCCAGGCGAAGAGGAGCATCAGGCAGAGCACCAGGACCAGGGCCAGGATGGCGGCACCGGTGACCAGCTTGCCCAGCGATGCGGACGCAGCCTTCTTGTTCTTCATCAGTTGCCACCTCCTGCAGCGGTCAGGGCGGTCGGCAACCCGAAGTCACCGGCGAGGCGCATCACCAGGAGCAGGTTGAGGTATTCGGTGGGCACCGCGGCATCGATCTGCCCGGCCAGCTTCGCGGCTTCGATGACCATCGTCTTCCCCTTGCCCTTGCTGGCCTGCAGGGTCTCCAGGATCGGGCCGAGTTCGGCCAGCGTGGCGCGGAAGTCCTCGCGGGTGGCCTTGACCAGCCCGTCGACCGACGCGGTGGTCCCCTGCAGGTTGGCCAGCAGCGCAGTGATGTCGTCCTTGTTGCGTCGGACCACGCCGGCGACCGGTGCAGCGATGTCGAGGGCCTCGTTGATCTGCTCCTCGCGCTGATTCAGCATCGTGGAGACCTCGGCCAGTGCGGTCAGGAACGCGTCCAGGTCACCGGTGCTGTCGTTGAGGGTGGCGAGCAGGGTGTCCGCGCCGTGCAGGAAGTCCTTGATGGTGTCGGTGCGACCCTCCATCGAGGTGTTCACCTCGGTGATGATCGTCTTGATCTGGCTCAGGCTGCCGCCGTTGATCAGCAGCGAGGCCGCCGCCAGGCCGTCCTCGACCGTGGGGGCGACCCGGGTCATGTCGTCGTTGACGACGGTGCCGGGCTCCATGGTGGTGACACTCTCGCCGCGGATCACTTCCACGAAGAGTTCGCCCAGGGCCGTGGTGGGGCGGAGCCGGAAGATGGTGTCCTGCGGCAGCGGCGTACGTCCGTCCATGTCGAGGACAATCTTGGCCTTGAAGTTCTCCGTCTCCACCGAGTTGACCCGACCGACGGTCGCGCCGTCGATCTTGACCGCGGCGCCGTTGGCGAGGTTCAGCGCGTCCGGGAACATCACGGTGACCTGGTAGGGGTCCTTGACCCCGGTCGAGACCGGGATGTTCTCGGCGTTCAGCACCGAGCAACTCGCGCCGAAGAGGCCGAGCGCGACGGTGAGCACGATGGCAGGGAGCCGGCGGGTCATGGGCGGCCTCCCAGGCCGAGGATCGCGTCCAGGATCGCGCCGAGGTCCGGAGCGGTGCCGAGTGCGTCGCAGAGCCCGTTGAGGCTCTCACACAGGTCGAGCAGCAGGTCGGAGCCGGGCAGCAGCATGGTGGGCGGCATCTTGACGTCCAGGCGCTGGTTGTCGTTGATCGCCCGGCCCAGGTTCTCCATCGCCACCGGCATCACCCGCAGGAACTCGTCCAGCGAGGTGTCGTACTTCATGATCCGGGCGCTGACGTCCTCGATGTTCGTCACGGTCCGGCTCATGTCGTCACGGTGGTTGGTGGTGAAGATCCCCAGCAGCCGGATCGTCTCCGCGAGGCTCTCCACCGATGCCTCGAGGTTGGTCCGCTCGTCACGGACCAGTTCGGTGGTCTTGGTGATGTTGCTGATGAACTCGCGGGTGAGCGCATCGTTCTTGGCGATCGCAGCGGTCAGCGTGTCCAGGTTCTTCAGGGTGGTCTCGAACTCGTCGCTGTTGTCAGCAAACGCGCTGGTCCCGGCCACCAGGTTGGCGATCGTGTCGCGGACCACCTGGCCGTTGCCGTCGAACGTCTCGGCCGTGGCGTCGAGGAGTTCACGCAGCTTCTCGCCGTCCTCGCCGACTCCGTTGAGGCCCTCGGAGAGGGTGTCGATGGCAGCGAGCACTTCGTCCCACTCCACCGGGGTGCGGGTCTTGCCCGGCTCGATGGTGTCGCCGTCCTGCATCGTCGGTCCACCGTTGTAGACGGGGGTGAGCTCGACATAGCGGTCGGTGGCCATCGACCGGGAGACCACGACGGCGCCGGCGTCGGCGGGGATCTTCACGTCGGCATCGACCTGCAGGGTGATCCGGACCCGGTCGCCGACCGGTTCGATCGCGGTCACCTTGCCCACGGAGACGCCGAGCACGCCGACGTCGTTGCCGAGGAAGAGGCCCGAGCTGTCCTCGAGTTCCACGGTCAGTTCGATCGTGTCGCCGCCGACCAGGGAGCAGCTGCTCAACCCGAGGGTGAGCATCATCGTCGCGAACGCTGCCGCCAGCAGCCGGACCAGGGGACGCGCCGTCATGGTAGCCATCAGCACCGGCCCTCCAGCTTGCAGCGGATCCCGTCGGGGGTCGCCTCGGGCATGTACTGGTCGAGCCAGGTCCCGGCACCGGTCGCGTTGGCGAAGTAGCGGGCCGTCGGACCCATCTGCTTCGCGATCGCGGAGAGCTGCTCGTGGTTCCGGGTCATCAGTTCGATGGTCGCGTTGAGGTTGTCGATCATCGGGCCGACGTCCTTGCGGTTCTCGGTCATCAGCGTGGTCAACTCCTCCATCACCGACTTGAGGTCGACGAGCAGGTTGTGGATCGCATCGCGGCGGCTCAGCACGTCCGTCATCAGGATGTTCGCCTGCTCCATCAGCACGGTGATGTCGTCGGAGTTGTTGACCAGTTGCTCGCTGAAGGTGCTGGTCGACTGCAGCAGCGTGCTGAGGTCCTCGGAGCGCTTGGCGAACATCTCCGACACATCCGAGATGCCCTTGAGCGCTGGCAGGAACTCCTCGCGCGACTGGTCCATGGTCTGGGCGATGATCTCCAGCGACTCGCTGATCAGGTCGATGTCCAGGTCCTTGGAGAGGTCCCCGGTCTCGTTGATCACGTCCTGCAGGTTGAACGGCACCCGGGTCTGGGCCAGCGGCACCATCTGGTTGCTGAGCTCGCCGGTGCCCTGCGGCCGGACCAGGAGGAAGTGGGTGCCCAGCAGGGTCGCCACCTTGACCTCGACGGTGGTGTCCTTGCCGAGGTCGATGTCGTTGGAGACGGTGAACTCGATGCGGACCTTGGTGCCGTCCAGCTCGATGGAGCGCACCTCGCCGACACCGACGCCAGCCACCTGGACCTCTTCGCCGACCCGCAGCCCGGCGGTGTGCTCCAGTTCGGCGGTATAGGTGGTGACACCGAACGGGAAGACGGTCAGCGCCAGCACGAGCGCAGCCAGGACGGCCAGTACGCCGGCACCCATCAGGCCGATCCGGCGATAGCCGCGGGGAGTCTTGTCGAACTTCACTGGCACGCCTCCGAGAACGGGCCCTCGGTGCCGCCGAGGAAGAGCGGCTCATCGCCGATCAACCGGAGGCCGAAGATGCACGGGTAGACCTGCAGGTGGCTGCCGTAGGACTGGGAGCGCACGAAGGCGGAGACCAGTTGCGGCATGGTCTTCAGGGAGTCCTCGATGATCGGCGTGCCGCGCTTGATGGTGGCGCCGAAGGTGCGCAGGGCTTCGATGTCGCGGGCCAGCGAGGGGCGGATCGACTCGATCAGGTCGGTCGAGGAGGCCAGGTTGGCGCTGATCGCGGTCAGCGGCCCGAAGAACGCGTCGCTGCTCTGGTTCAGCTCGGTGACCAGGTCCTTGAGTTCGACCAGGGCGGTGTTGAACTGGTCGTTGCGGCTGGCCAGGTTCTCGATCACCGGGGTGAGGTTCTCCACCACCTGTCCGAAGACCTGGTCCTTGTCGGCCAGGAACGAGGTCAGCTGGGCGGTCTCGTCCAGCAGCGACTCGACACTGCCGGCCTCGCCCTGGAGCACGGCGACGATGTTCTCGGCCAGCTTGTTCATGTCGTCGGGCGAGAGCACATTGAAGAGCGGCTCGAACCCGTTGAGCAGGGCGGTCAGGTCGAAGCCCGGGCTGGTCTGCCCGATCGGGATGTTGGCACCGTCCTTGAGGATCTCGCCGCCCACCGCGCCGGGGGTCAGGGCGAGGTACTTCTGCCCGAGCAGGTTCTGGTAGCGCATCTCCAGTCGCGTGGTGTCGCTGACCTGCTGCTTGGCCTGGACGGTGAACGTCACCTCGGCCAGGTGGTTGTCCTTGACCTTGACGCCCTCCACACGGCCGACCTTGACGCCGGAGATGCGTACGTCGTCGCCGACACGCAGGCCACTGACGTTGGAGAACGTCGCGCTCAGTTTCTTGGTCTTGCCGTCGACCTGGTTGGTCATCGTGTTGTAGAGCGACGCGAAGAGGAGGATCGCGATCAGGCCGAAGAGCCCGAACTTGATGGCGATCGCCTTGACACCCTTCTCCATCAGCAACCCACCCCCCTTAGGCCGCCGTACGTCGGGCAGTCGCCGCGGCCGTATTCGGGCTCGTCGGTGAGGCGCAGGTCGGCGTCGATGCGCATGTAGGGGCCGTAGCTGAACGCGGGCGCTGCCCGGGTGGCCAGCGAGATCACGGCGTCGAAGGTGCGCGGGATGTCACCGCGGGCGGCGTACAGCGCGTTCACGACCCGGGCCAGGTAGGGGACGCCGTACTCGAGTGCCTGCTGGTTCTTGGTGACCACGGTGTCGAGCTTGGTGCTGGTCTGGTCGAGGCTGGTGAGGACCTGGGCGAACTCGGACTCCATGTCGATCATGGTGTGCGACAGGGCAACCAGGCCGTCGAGCGCGGTGAAGAGGTTCGGGGTGATCCGCGACAGCGTGGTCATCACGATGGTGGCCAGGCGGATGTCCTGGCGGATCAGCGGCATCACCGGCTGCACCCGGGCGACCACCCGGTCCGCGGTCTCGATCATCTCGCCGATCTGCTCGCCCTTGCCGTCGAGCGTCGAGGCGAACGTCTCCAGCATGTTGGCCAGCTCGGCCGGGCCGAGCGCGTCGACCAGGGCCAGGGTCTCCTCGAGCAGGTCGCCCAGCTCGACGGTGGTGGCCGACTCGTCCTGCTTGAGGACGGCGTTGCTGGCCAGGGCGCCCTGGGGTGACTCGGGGCGGAGCAGTTCCACGAAGGCGGCACCGAAGATGCTGACCGGGAGCACCCGGACGGTGACGTTGCCGGGCACCTTCTCGGCCCGCTCGGGGTCGAACTCGAGGGCGACCCGGACGCCTTGCTCGGCGGGATCGATCGCGGTGACCTTGCCGACCACGACGCCGTCGAGCTTGACCTCGGCGCCGACCTGCAGCGCGCCGCCGGCGGTGTCCAGGTTGACCGAGCCAGGAAGGGTCTTGTCGAACTTGCCGAACGACTTGGCCAGGATCAGGCCGAGCAGGCACAGGCAGACCACCAGGATGATGGCGCCGCGCGTCGCCGGCGGGACGAGGGTCTTTCCGCGCGCCATCAGCCAGCCACCCTGAATCCCGGGTCCGAACCCCAGAAGACCAGGGTGAGGAGCATGTTGATGATGACGACGGAGACGATGCTGGCCCGGATCGCCCGGCCGGTCGCCTCGCCGACGCCCTGGGGGCCGCTGGAGGCGCGGAAGCCGAACCAGCAGTGGATCAGAGCGACCATCATCGCGAAGATCAGGATCTTGATGATCGAGAAGAGGACGTCCCTGCCGTCGATGAACGAATAGAAGTAGTGCTCATAGGTGCCGCGTGACTGGTTGAAGATCAGCACCACGGATGCCTCGGAGGCGGCGTACGCGCCGAGCAGTCCGATCAGGTAGAGCGGCAGGATCGCGAACATGCAGGCCAGCACCCGGGTCGTGACCAGGTAGCGCATCGGCTCGACGGCCATCACCTCGAGCGCGTCGATCTCCTCCGAGATCCGCATCGAGCCGATCTGGGCGGTGAATCTGCATCCCACCTGCCCACCGAGGGCCAGCGCCGCGACCAGTGGTGCCAGTTCGCGCGTGTTGACGCCTGCCGAGACGAATCCGGTCAGCGGGGCGAGGCCCATGATCTCGAGTCCGTTGAACCCCTCGATGCCCAGCGAGGTGCCGGCCGAGAGGGAGAGCAGCACCATCACGCCGACGGTGCCGCCGCCGACCAGGAGGGCGCCGGTGCCCCAGCTGATGTCGGCCAGTTGCCGCAGCACTTCCTTGTAGTAGCGCTGCAGGGTGTAGCGGGTGCCTGCGAACGCGGTCCACGAGAACCACGCGAAGTCGCCGAATCGGGCCAGTGCGTCCTGGACCCCTGCTGTTGGCTTCGCCATCGCTCCTCCCCCTACGCGATCCTGGCCGGGGCCAACATGACGTAGGCCTGGGTGAGTCCGACGTTGACGACGGCCAGGCAGACCACGCTGATCACCACGGCCTCGTTCACCGCGTCGGCCACACCCTTGGCGCCGCCGCTGGCGGTCAGCCCCTTGTGGCAGGCGACGATGGTGGCGATGAAGCCGAAGATCAGGGCCTTGAAACTGGCCAGGAAGAGGTCGGTGGGCTGGGCGAAGGAGACGAACGCGGCGATGTAGGTGCCGGAACTGACCGCGCCTCCCCCGACGTTGAGGATGTAGCCGGTGGTGATCGAGGTGGCCGCGACGATGATGTTGAGGAAGAAGGCGACCACCAGGGCGGCGAGCACCCGCGGGGCGACGAGTCGCTGGACCGGGTTGATCCCCATCACCTTGAGCGCGTCGACCTCCTCACGGATGGTGCGCGCACCGAGGTCGGAGGTGATCGCGGCACCGACGGCGCCGGCAATCATGATCGAGGTGACCAGGGGTGCGCCCTGGCGCAGTACGCCGATCCCGTTGACCGCACCGGCGAACGACTCGGCACCGATCTGGGCGGCGACACCGCCGACCTGGATCGAGACGATGATGCCGAACGGGATGGCGACCAGGATGGTCGGCAAGACGGAGACGCGGCTCATGAACCAGGCCTGGAGCAGGAACTCCGACCATGAGAAGCGGCGGCGGACGATGTCCGAGAAGGCGGCAACGGTCGCCTCGATGGCCAGCACGATCATCGCGCCGGCGGTCTCGATGCCCTTCTGGATCCGGTTGCCCAGTTCGGCCACGATGCGGACAGGCAGCGACGCTGCGACACCGCCGCGACTCTGCGTACTCATCCGACCCGCTCTCCCAACGGTCTCGCCGGGTCCTCACCCGTCCTGTCCTGCCAACGGCCCATCCGGGATGAGGTTACGGCCGTCGACATGGCTCCGCTATTTGTATCACTACTTGACGCAAACCTCATCCACGTAAATGAGTGCGTGGCGCCATCCGTGGTCCGCGCCGTTCCCGGTGCGGACCGCTCATCGCGACCAGCGCCTGGACCCGAAAGCGGTGCCCGGCCCACGGTTGGAGCAACTCCGCAAGCCCCGCGTCATCCACCGGCTCCCCGGTCAATGCCAGGCCCACCTGGCCCGCGACGTGGTAGTCACCGAAGCTGACCGCATCCGGGTCACCGTGGCTGCGCTGGCGCACCTCGGCACTGGTCCAGACCCCGATCCCCGGCAGGGAGCGCAGGCGCCGGTCGGCCTCGTCCGTCTCGCAGGTGCCGATCCGTTCCACGGCCGCGGCCCGTTGCGCGGCAGCGACCAGGGTGCGGGAACGGGCCGGGTCGATCCGCCAGGCCAGCCATTCCCAGGACGGGATCGCTGCGATGGTGGCCGGCGCGGGCTGGACCCACAGGTCCGGATGCGGGCCCGGCGCACGCTCGCCACGCGCCCGGACCAGGCGTCGGAAGCCGAGGAACGCCTCCTGGCCGGTCACCTTCTGCTCGATGATCGAGGGCACGAGCGCCTCCCAGACCAGACTGGTCCGCCCGATCCGCCAGTGCGGGTGGCGCCGTCGTGCCTCGCGGAGCACCGGGTGGTCCGCCTCGAAGCCGGACCAGTCGTCGTCGGCACCGAGCATCTGCGGCAGGCGTTCCAGGACCCACTCCGCGCCGGGCCCCCATGCGGTGGCGTGGATGCTCGCCTCGGCGGGGCGCGCGGCCACCCGCAGGGCGACCGGGCCCTGCGGCGTACGGATGCCGCGCCAGTGGGCGCCGTCGTCGCCGATCCGGTACGTCGGATCGCCGGTCCCCCGGCGGCTCGCGGCGAGCACCTGGCCTGCCGGGCACGGCCACGCCGGGCGCCACGTACGTTCCCGGACGCCTGGCTCACTCACCTGCTCACCGTATCCCGCAGGGTCGGCGTGACAGGTGTCAACGCGGTGTGCAACACGTTGTTACACCTTGGCTAGGATGCACGCCATGACCACCACGAAACCCGGTGACGGCCGACGGACCGCGGCAGCGACCCGCCGGCGCAAGCGCGAGGCGGAGATCCTGGCGGCCACCCGGAAGCTCTTCGACGAGCGCGGGGTGCGCGACGTACAGATTGACGAGATTGCCCGGTCCGTGGGCACCAACCGCGCGATCCTCTACCGCCACTTCTCCGGCAAGGAGGAACTCTTCGCGCTCACCCTGGTCGGTTACCTGGACGAGCTGCGCGAGGCGATGGAGACGGTGGCCGAGCGGGACCAGGGCCCGCTTGACCAACTGGGTGACCTGGTTGCTGCCTTCGTGGACTTCGGCATCCAGCACCCGGCATTCGTGGACTGTGCCCAGACGCTGATGCGCCGCCCGGGCCCGGAGCTGCTCGACGAGATCTCGGAGTCGGCGCTGTTCCGGCTGGGCCGCGGCATCGCCGGCTGCCTGTCACTGCTGGGCTCCACCCTGGATGACGGGGTGGCCAGCGGCGACTTCGAGGTCGCCGACACCAATCTGCTGGCCAACTACATGTACGCCAGCGGCCTGGGTGCTCTTCAGCTCGCGCGGGTCGGCATGGTGGTGAAGGAGCTGGCGCCAGGCGTGCCGACGATTGCGCCGCTCTCGGTGGACCAGGTGCGGCAGTACCTGATCGACACCAGCATTGCCCTGGCACGCGGAAGCCGGCCCCCCGCGGACTGATCCAGTCCGCCGGAGGCCGGCCTCGGGGTGCTTCAGGTGTCGATCAGGGGCGCTCGAGGATGGCCACGACGCCCTGGCCACCAGCGGCGCAGATCGAGATCAGGCCGCGGCCGCTGCCCTTCTGGGCCAGCAGCTTGGCCAGCACCGGGACGATCCGGCCACCGGTGGCGGCGAACGGGTGCGCCGCTGCCAGCGAGGAGCCGTTGACGTTCAGCTTGCTGCGGTCGATGGCACCCATCGGCTTGTCGCGACCGAGGCGCTCCTTGCAGAACACCGGGTCCTCCCACGCCTTGAGGGTGGAGAGCACCTGGGCGGCGAACGCCTCGTGGATCTCGTAGTAGTCGAAGTCCTGCAGGGTCAGGCCCTCGCGCTCGAGCATGTCGGAGACGGCGTACGTCGGGGCCATCAGCAGGCCCTCGTCACCGCCGACGTAGTCGACGGCCGCGGTCTCGTAGGCGGTCAGGTAGGCCAGCACCGGCAGGTCGCGCTCGGCGGCCCACTCCTCGGAGGCGAGCAGGACGGCGGAGGCGCCGTCGCTGAGCGGGGTCGAGTTGCCGGCGGTCATCGTGGCGGCCTCGCCCTTGCCGAAGACCGGCTTGAGCTTGGCGAGCTTCTCCACGGTGGAGTCGGGGCGCAGGTGGTTGTCGCGCTCCACGCCGCGGAACGGGGTGACCAGGTCGTCCATGAACCCCTCGTCCCAGGCGCGGGCGAGGTTCTGGTGCGAGGCGGCGGCGAGCTCGTCCTGCGCCTCGCGGGTGATGCCCCACTCCAGTGCGGTGATCGCCTGGTGGTCACCCATCGACAGGCCGGTGCGCGGCTCGATGTTGGCCGGCGGCAGGATGCCGATGTCGCCGGGGCGGATGTCGAGCAGCTTGCGGATCTTGTCCTTGGTCTCGCGCTGCTGGTTGACCTTGATCAGCTTCTTGCGCAGCTTCTCGCTGATCGCGATCGGGGCGTCCGAGGTGGTGTCCGAGCCACCGGCGATGGCGGCGTCGATCTGGCCCAGGGCGATCAGGTTGCCCACCGTGATGATGGCCTGCAGGCCGGTGCCGCAGGCGATCTGCATGTCGACCGCGGGGGTGCGGGCGCTCAGCTTCGAGCCGAGGACCACCTCGCGGACCAGGTTGAAGTCGCGCGAGTGCTTGATGACCGCGCCGCCGGCGACCATGCCGAGCTGCTCGCCCTCGAGCCCGAAGCGCTCGACGAGCCCGTCGACCGCCGCGGTCAGCATCTCCTGGTTGGACGCCTCGGCATAGACGGTGTTGGAGCGGGCAAAGGGAATCCGGTTGCCACCGATGATGGCTACGCGACGGGTCTGGGCCTGCATGCGTTTCTCCTGTGTTGGTCGGGTCTGCATATCCTTGCCGCTCATCCGCGCCCAAGGAAAGCAATGAGTTGGAGATCACGAAAAGTGGACTCCGAGTTACACCTGAAGTTACATATCCTTGGATGCGGCCCATGCAGGGCCCCCTGACCCACTGTCGACGCAAGGACTAGAGACCAACCATGAGCGACCGCTACCAGGCCTTCACCAAGTCTCCGATCGGCAAGCTGCTGGTCAAGAACCTCGGACTGCCCGACCCGGTGGCACTGGACCGCTGGACCGAGGGCGCCCCGCTGGTCGACGGCACCGTCGTGGTCGGCGGCGCCGGTCGCCTCGAGCTGGTCACCGCCCTGGACCGCCTCGGCATCGCCAACACCGGCGAGAAGGTCGACGGCCAGAAGTACAAGGGCCTCGTCTTCGACGCCACCTCGTTCACCTCCTCTGCCGACCTGGTCGCGCTGCAGGAGTTCTTCACCCCGCTGCTGCGCAGCCTGGAGAAGTGCTCGCGGATCGTCGTCCTGGGCACCCCGCCCGAGCAGGTCGAGGGCGGCGAGCGGGTCGCCCAGCGCGCCCTCGAGGGCTTCACCCGCTCCCTGGGCAAGGAGCTCGGCCGCGGCAGCACCTCGCAGCTGGTCTACGTCGCCAAGGGCGCCGAGGCAGCCATCGACTCCACCCTCGCCTTCCTGCTCTCCCCCAAGTCGGCGTACGTCTCCGGGCAGGTCGTCCGGATCGGCACCCAGGGCACCAAGAAGGCCGCCGCGGTCAAGGACCTCGCCCGCCCGCTGGCCGGCAAGATCGCCATCGTCACCGGCGCCAGCCGCGGCATCGGCGAGCAGATCGCCCGCGTGCTGCACCGTGACGGCGCCACCGTGCTCGGCATCGACGTCCCGCAGGCCGCCAGCGAGCTGCAGGCCGTGATGAAGGAGCTCAACGGCGACAGCCTGACCCTCGACATCACCCACGCCGACGCGCCGCAGCGGATCGCGCACTATGTGAAGGAGAACCACGGTGGCATCGACATCGTGGTCCACAACGCCGGCATCACCCGCGACAAGAAGCTGGCCAACATGGCCGAGGACCGCTGGTCGTCGGTGATCGCGGTCAACCTCACCGCGCCGGAGCTGATCACCCGCGAGCTCCTCGAGCAGGGTGCGATCAACAAGAACGGCCGGATCATCGGCGTCGCCTCCATCGCGGGCATCGCCGGCAACGTCGGCCAGACCAACTACGCCGCCTCCAAGGCCGGCGTGATCGGCTTCGTCGACTCCCTGGCCGGTGAGCTGAAGGACGGCATCACCATCAACGCCGTGGCGCCGGGCTTCATCATCACCGCGATGACCGCCGCCGTGCCGTTCGCGACCCGCGAGGTCGGCCAGCGCCTCAACGCCATGCAGCAGGGTGGCCTGCCGGTCGACGTGGCCGAGACGATCGCCTGGTATGCCAGCCCCGGCTCGACCGCCGTCAACGGCAACGTCGTGCGGGTCTGCGGCCAGATGATGCTGGGTGCCTGAGATGGGCGCCTCCACCGAGATCCGCACCCTGGACGGGGCCGGCGGCGGGCTGGGCACCATGGTCCGCGCCGCGCTGCCGACCCTGCCCGGCGTGAACCAGCTGCCCGGCGTACGGAAGACGTCGCGCGAGCTGCCCGACCTGGCGTTCCGGCGCGAGGGCGTGCTCGTCGAGCGCGACCACGTCGACGCCTACGCGAAGGTGTGCGGCTTCCCGATCAAGGACACCGCTCCCCTGCCGTACCTGCACATGATCGCCTTCCCGCTGCACATGGCGATCATGACCGACCAGGCGTTCCCGTTCCCCGCGATCGGCACCGTCCACCTGGAGAACCGGATCACCCAGCACCGCCCGGTCGCCATCGGCGAGCGCGTCTCGGCGCAGGCGACCGCGACGAACCTGCGCACCCACAGCAAGGGGCGCGCGTTCGACATGGAGGTCTCCATCACCGCCGAGGACGGTTCGGTGATCTGGGAGTCGACCTCGACCTACCTGCGGGTGGGCAAGGGCGACAAGGAGAACGGCGAGCGCGGCATCGAGCTGGCCCCGGTCGCCTCCGGCGGCGCCACCTGGCGCCTGGCCGGTGACCTGGGCCGTCGCTATGCGGCCGTCTCCGGTGACAGCAACCCGATCCACCTCTACCCGCTCACCGCGAAGGCCTTCGGCTTCCCCCGCCACATCGCCCACGGCATGTGGACCAAGGCCCGGGCGATTGCGGCCATGGAGAACCGGCTGCCCGACTCCGTGGTGGTCGAGGTCGCCTTCAAGAAGCCGATCTTCCTGCCGAGCACCGTCACCTTCGGTGCCACGGCGACCGAGACCGGCCTCGACTTCGCGGTGAACAACCCGAAGTCCGGTGCCCCGCACCTCCTGGGTCGCACCCGCGCGGTCTGACCCACGAACGCTCAATGGTTGTGTCGCGAACGCTCAATCAATGATGCGCGAAAGCTCAATCGTTGATGCGGATCACCGCTGGCGGATGAGGCCCTCCTGGGCCACGGTGGCAACCAGCTCACCTGACTGGGTCCAGACCCGGGCCAGGTTGAGGCCCCGTCCGCCAGCGGCGACCGGCGAGTGCTGGTCGAAGAGCCACCACTCGTCGGCACGGAACGGGCGGTGGAACCAGATCGTGTGGTCCAGCGACGCGACCTGCATGCCCGGCGAGGAGACGAACCGGTCGTGCGGCACCAGGCTGGCCCGGATCAGGGTCATGTCGCTGGCATAGGTGAAGGCAGCCTGCTGGTCGATGCCCGGCTCCCCCAGGTCTCCGTCGACCCGGACCCACAACTGTGCCCGCGCCGGGCGGGTGTCGTCCTCGGCCACCCCGCCGACATGGGAGTCCCCGAGCGAACGTACGTCGAGGGCCGCCCACTCCCGGACCCACTCGTCCGTGCTCCCCGACGTGGTGCGCGAGGCCGCCTTGGCGAAGATCTCCGCCATCGGCACACCCTGCTCCGGCGGCAGCACCTCGGGCATCGTGTCCTGGTGCTCCAGCCCCTCCTCGGGAACCTGGAAGCTGGCCGACATCAGATAGATCGGGCGCCCGTGCTGGCGCGCGACCACCCGGCGGGTGGCGAACGAACGCCCGTCACGCAGCGTCTCGACGTCATAGATGATCGGCACCGCGGTGTCGCCGGGACGCAGGAAGTAGGAGTGCAGCGAATGCGCGGCGAACCCATCCGGCGCGGTGCGGGCAGCCGCGATCAGCGCCTGCGCCGCGACCTGGCCGCCGAAGACCCGCTGCAGCGACGTCTCAGGCTGGCGGCCGCGGAAGAGGTTCTTGTCCAGGTCCTCGATGTCGAGGAGTTCACGCAACTCAGCAGCTGATCTGGGCATCTCCTGGTCCTTCCTGCTCCACTCAACCCTGGTGGTCGCCGAAGCCGCGCGGGTCAGTGCCCTCGGGGCCGTCCAGCCCGGCCAGGAACCGCTCGAACTGGGCGCCCAGTTCCTCACCCGAGGGCAGCGGCGCGTCCTCGGCGAGCAGGCTGCTGCCGGCTTCCTCCGAGCGGGTGAACGCGTCGTACTGCTGCTCCAGGCCACGGACCAGTTCGGCGACCTCGCCGTGCTCGGCGATGTAGTCGTCGATCTCGCGCGCCTTCGCCGCGGTGGCGTCGCGCACCGGGTCCAGGTCGATCTCCAAGCCGGTGGCCGCGGCGAGGTCCTCGAGCAGGCTCAGCGTCGCCATCGGATAGTCGCCCTGGGCGACGTAGTGCGGCACGTGGGCCACGAACCCGGTCATCGGGTGCCCGTGGTCACCGAGGCGGATTTCCAGCAGGGCACTGGCCGAGCTCGGCACCCGGATCTCGCCGACCCACGGGTTCTCCCGGGAGAGCAGGTCCTCGTCGTTGGCGTGCTGGGTCACCGCGAGCGGCCGGGTGTGCGGCGCGGCCATCGGCACCGACGCCAGCGAGACGACCAGTTCCACGTCGAAGCGCTCCACCAGCTCCCGTACGCCGCGGCTGAACGCCTCCCAGCGGGTGTCCGGCTCCGGACCGGTCAGCAGCAGGTACGGCTGGTCGGCGGCGTCGCGGACCAGGCGCACCACCAGGCGCGGTGCGTCGTAGTCCTGGTAGTGGTCGCGGTTGAACGTCACCATCGGGCGGCGCGCGCGGTAGTCGTGGAAGACGTCCACGTCGAAGGTGGCCACGACGCGGCCCGGATCGTGGCGGGTCAGTTCAGCGACGGCCAGGGCCGAGGCGTTGCCCGCGTCGAGGAACCCTTGCAGGGCCACCACCAGCGGCACCGGTTGGCCGGCAGGCAGGTCCGGGACCTCGTCGACGACATGCAGGTGTTCCACCCGTCCATCCTAGGGCTCAGCCGAAGGTGGCCAGGATCCGGGCGCCCGCTCCCTGGGCGAGGGTCCGCTCGTCGATGCCCAGCACCCTGCGGATCACCGCTCCCTGGTCCGCCTCGCTGGTCCCGTCGCCCGCGCGCATCTCGTCGAAGAGGCGCCACAGCGCGGCCTCCCCGAAGGTGGTGGCGATGTATTCGCACACATACCAGGAGACGCCGTAGTTGCCGCTGGAGCCGGCCGCATTGAACGTCGCATCGGCCGGCAGGGCGGTCAGTCCGGCGCGGGCGGCGCTCAGCGCGTCGCGCGAGATCATCCGGTCATGCTCGGGCACCGGGCGCACCGAGACATATTCGGCCAGCCCTTCGGAGAGCCAGATCGGCACCCGGTCATCGCGCGGTCCCATCGCCACGTGGGTCAGTTCGTGACGCAGCAACCGGTCGCGTACGTCGTTGTCGCGGGTCAGCATCCGCGGGTGCAGCATGAACCGGGTGCTGGCCAGCTCAGACGTGCGCGGCCCGGAGCTGACCGGGAACGCCACGCCGTCCAGGGCGTCGGGGTTGCCGCCGGGCAGGTCGTCCAGTTCGCGCAGTACGTCGAGTGAGCTGAGCGCATAGACCACCACGCGCCCGTCCCAGTCGAACGGCAGCACGCGCCGCACCTGGCCCACCCCGTCAGCGATCGAGTCGACCAGGTCGGCCGCGTAGGCGTGGCTCTCCTCATCGAAGATGCCCAGCACGCCACGGCGCTCCTCGACCCGCAGCGGCACCAGGTCCCACGGGTCCGGGTCGATCCCGTTGCGCGTCTCCCAGTCCTCGTCGCGGGTCCCGGAGATCACCAGTACGCCGTCCCGGTTGCGGGTGAAGGTGTAGCGGGCGGGCCGTTCGACGGGGACGGCGTCGTACCCGTCGAGTTGCATCCGCTCATGGACCACCACCTCGGTCACCCCGTCGACGGCGGTGGGCACGGCGTCCTCGGCGATCTCGATGTCATAGAGCGCCAGCGGGAGCTGGACCAGGTTGTCGAAGTACTGCTCTTGGGCGGCCACGAACTCGGGGTCGTCGACCAGCACGGAACGCCACCCGTCGACGTCGCCGGCGAGCAGCGCATCGGTGCGCGCCTGGAGCACCTCCTCCAGCCCCTCGACCAGGTCGGGGGCGGCAGCGGCCGGGGGCGGCAGGGTGACCGGCGGCGCGGTGCCACCGACCGAGCAGCCGGCGAGGCCGAGCAGCATCGCGACCACCGTGGCCAGTGCAGCCACTGCAAGCAGGGTCAGGCTCCCCCGTGCCCTGCTGGTGTGTGTGGCGCTTCCCTCCCGAAGCCGCCTAGGCGCTGTGGTCCGCATCGACCAACGCCCTGCCCTGGTCCAGGGCGGCCAGGTCCTCGACGGTTGCCAGCGCCAGCGCCCGCGGGGTCAGCCCGATCCGTTCCAGGATCGCGGCCCGTTTCGCGTGGTCGAGGAACTCCTGGGGGATGCCGTGCAGCCGCACCGGGGTCGAGACCCGGGCGGCGTTGAGTGCCTGCAGCAGCACCGATCCGCAGCCGCCGACGATGCCGTTGTCCTCGATGCTGAGCACGAGGCGGTGCGCGGCGGCCAGGTCGACGATGGCCGGGTCGACCGGCTTGACCCATCGCGGGTCGACGACGGTGATGCCGATGCCCTGGTCGACCAGGCGCTCGGCGAGTTCGATGGCGGTGGTGCACATGGATCCGACGGCGACGACGAGCACGTCCTGGTCACCGGAGCGGACCAGCACGTCGGCGCCACCGACGCGGTCGACCGGATCCATGTCGTCGGGCGGCGGGCCCTTCGGGAAGCGGACCACGGTGGGGGCGTCGTCGATCTCGACGGCTTCATTGAGCAACTCGACCAGTCGGGTCCGGTCGCGCGGCGCGGCCAGGCGCAACCCGGGCACGACCTGGAGGATCGACATGTCCCACATGCCGTTGTGGCTGGCGCCGTCGTCGCCGGTGACACCGGAGCGGTCCAGCACGAAGGTGACCCCGCACTCGTGGAGCGCGACGTCCATCAGCACCTGGTCGAAGGCGCGGTTGAGGAAGGTGCCATAGAGCGCCACCACCGGGTGCATACCGCCCATCGCGAGCCCGGCCGCGGAGGTGGCGGCGTGCTGCTCGGCGATGCCGACGTCGAAGGTGCGCTCGGGGAACTCCTCGGCGAAGCGGTGCAGCCCGACCGGGTGCATCATCGCGGCGGTGATCGCCACGATGTCTTCGCGCCGCCGCCCGATCTCGACGATCTCGTCGGCGAAGTGGTCGGTCCAGATCGGCGCCTTGGGCTTCTCGATCCCGGTCTGTACGTCGAACGGCCCGGGCGCATGGAACTGGTCGGCCTCGTGCCGCACGGCGGGGTCGTACCCCTGTCCCTTGCGGGTGATCGCGTGCACGATGACGGGGCCGTTGAACCGCTTGGCGTGGGTGAGCGCCTGCTCGACGGCGAGGCGGTCGTGCCCGTCGACGGGTCCGACGTACTTCAGGCCGAGGTCCTCGAAGAGCCCCTGCGGCGCGAGGGCATCCTTGACGCCCTTCTTCATCGCGTGCAGTGCGTCGTACGCCGCGGGGCCGACGCCGGGCACCGCGTTCAGGCGCCGCTTGACCTGGTCGAGGATCTGCTCATAGCGCGGGTTGGTGCGCAGCGAGGTGAGCGCGGTGGCCAGGCCGCCGATGGTCGGGGTGTAGGAGCGCTCGTTGTCGTTGACCACGATGACCAGCCGACTCCGGTCGGCGATGGCGATGTTGTTCAGCGCCTCCCACGCCATCCCGCCGGTCAGCGCGCCGTCGCCGATCACGGCGACCACGTGGCGGTCCTCCCCCTTGATCGCGAACGCCTTGGCCAGGCCGTCGGCGTACGAGAGCGCCGTGGAGGCATGCGAGTTCTCGACCAGGTCGTGCTCGGACTCGGCGCGGCTCGGATAGCCACTGAGGCCGCCCTCGCGGCGCAGCGTGTCGAACCGGTCGGCGCGGCCGGTGACCAGCTTGTGCACATAGGACTGGTGGCCGGTGTCGAAGACGATCTTGTCGCGGGGGCTGTCGAAGACCCGGTGGATGGCCAGGGTGAGTTCGACGACGCCGAGGTTTGGCCCGAGGTGGCCAGTGTTGGTGGCGACGGTCCGGATCAGCAGGTCGCGGATCTCCTCGGCCAGCTCGGCCAGCTGGTCGGGTTCGAGGGCACGCAGGTCACGCGGGGTCGAGATCGACGCCAGGTAGCTCATGCGTGCTTGTCTCCCCACTTCGACGGATTGGCTGTTGATCGAGTCTAGTCCCACCCGGTGACCGGCGCCGACGTCAGGCGTCGATGATGGCGATCGCCGGCTCGTGCAGGCTGCCGAGCCAGACCCGCCCCTCGTGCTCGCGCACCCCGGTGACCATGTGGAAGTCGGGCGTGTCCAGGTCGAGGTCGCGCACCAGCGTGCCGTGCTCGTCGTACGCCTGGGCCCGCACTGTCCGCTTCGGCTTCGGCTGCAGCGCCTCCGGGATCCGGGTGGCGGCGCGGCGCAGCGGCATCGGTGAGCGTTGCAGCCGCTCCACCACCGGGTCGGTCGGCGAGGCGATGCTCACCCAGATCAGTCCGTCGCTGCCGCGGGCGATGTTGTCCGGATAGCCGGGCAGGTCGGCGACCATCACTTCCCGCTCCCCCTCGCGTTCGCCGCTGATCCAGTGGCGGACCAGGGTGCGGGCGCCGGTCTCGGCGACGACCACCCAGGTCTCGTCGGCGCCCAGCGCGACGCCGTTGGCGAACGCCAGTCCGTCCAGCACCACTTCGAGTTCGCCGCAGGCGTCGAGTCGGAGCAGGCGCCCGGTGCGGGTGTGCTGGACCAGGTCGTCCTTCCACTCCTCGATGCCGTAGAGGGTGGAGCTGTCGCTGAACCAGATGTCGCCGTTGGTCGCGACGGCGGCGTTGTTGCAGAACGCGAACGGTACGCCGTCGATCGCGTCGGCCAGCGTGTCGAGGCGTCCGCTGCGCGGGTCGAGGCGCAGCAGGCCGGCGTGGGCGTCGCAGACCAGCAGGGAGCCGTCGTCGAAGAGCTCGATGCCGAGCGGGCGTCCGCCGGTCTCGGCGATCCGGTCGATGCGGCGGCCGTCGTGGCTGATCCGCAGCACCATGCCGTCCTCGGTGCCGGTGTAGACGGCGCCCTCGTCGGGCCCGGAGGTGGCGACGACGACGTCCTCGGCGCCGTGGCCGGGGACCTGGATGACGGTGATGTCCATGGCTACTCCTGATGGGTGTGCAGGCTGGTGAACAAGGCGCGATAGTCGGTGGAGGCGAGGAAGTCCGGCAGTCCTGCCGCGGCGGCCACGGTCAGCGGCAGTTCGGCGACCCGGGCGGGGTCGACGAAGACGATCCGGCGCCCCTCGTAGCAGGTGATGTCGTCGTCGGCCAGGTCGGCTGCGGTGACATAGACGTGGACCAGGTCGTCGGCGGTGCGCCCGGCGTGGCGCACGGACAACTCGCGCCAGGGGTGCAGGTCGCCTGGCTCCAGTCGTACGCCGGTCTCCTCGGCGAACTCGCGCACCGCGGCGGCCAGCGGAGTCTCGCCCGGTTCGACGTGGCCGCCGGGGCAGCCCCAGCACTCGGGGTCGATCTCGGGGAACTCGTCGCGCTCCTGCAGCAGCAACCAGCCGCGCCGGTCGACCATCAGGACACTGGAGAAGCGGCGCATGCCGGCCACCCTACTCACGGGCCCTGGCTGTCCTCGCTCTCGTAGCGGACCACGCCGCCGTGGCAGCTGGCCATCGGCTCGGGCGCGGTCTCGCCGTTGCCGTAGCGCTCGATGAAGGTCGCCAGCCGCGGGTCGTCGGCGCCGACCAGGTCCAGCTGGGTGCCCCACACGGTGACCACGACCGGCGCCCGCAGGCCCGGGTAGGGCGAAAGGATCCCCTCCGTGGGCAGCAGCTCGGCCAGCTTCGAGACCTCGGCGTCGGACAGGTCGGGCTGGTAGGTGATCCACACGGTGCCGTGCTCGAGGGCGTGGACGGCGTTCTCCTCGCGCACCGGTTCGTCGTACACGCCGCATTCGAGCCAGTGCCCGGCGTGCTCGCCGCCGGCCGGTGGGGTCTGGTCATAGGTGACGGTCTCGTCGGGGTCGACGTGCCAGGTCGAGAGGTCGGGGTACTCGCGCAGCGCTCCGAGGTCGTCGCCGTCGATGTCGGCGGCCTCCCTGGCCACCGAGGCGGAGCCGTTGGGCGGGCCCATCTGCGCCTGCCCGGCCGGGTCGTCGCCACCGGCCAGGATCGGAAGCAGCACCGCCGCCGTGACCAGGACGGCGGCAATAGCGAGCACCAGCACCAGGCGCAGGATCCGCATCGCGATCAGTCCTGCGCGTCGAGGTGGGCCTCGAGGCGCGCCAGCTTGGCGTCGAGCTCGCCGGTGAAGCCGGGGCGGATGTCGGCCTTGAGCACCAGCGAGACGCGGCTGCCGAACGCCGCGACCGCGTCGGTGGCGGCGCGGACGACGGCGAAGCACTCGTCCCATTCGCCCTCGATGGTGGTGAACATGGCGTCGGTGCGGTGCGGCAGGCCGGAGGCGCGCACCACCGCGACGGCGGCGGCCACGGCGTCGGAGACCGACCCGTCCTCGCGTCCGGTGCCGCTGGGGGCAACGGAGAAGGCCACCAGCATGGTTCCCCACCTCGTCTGTTCGTTCGTACGCCGCACCCGCGCGGTGCGCGTGCCCTTGCCTCCAATCTATCGAGCGGCGGTGCAGAATCGGCGCAGGCACAACCGTCACGACCGCCGGGTGGTCTCGTTGTGCCCGTGGACATCGAGAAAGGCAAGGCATGGCATCGAAGGAATCGGTCGCCGCATGGCTGGGGGCCGAGGCGCTGGACGGGCTGGACACGTGCAGCACGGCGGAGCTCGACGAACTGTGCGGGTTGCTGCAGGCGGCGATGGAGCGCGAGGACGCCGCAGTGGAGTCCGGACTGGCGGCCACCTTGAAGGCGGTGCCGCGTCCGTTGCGCGGTCGTGCCCGCAAGCTGCTCTTCCCGGGCGGTGAGGGATGAGCACGCTGGCCCACCGCGTCGAGACGATGAAGCTGGCTGCCGCCCTGGGCGTCGCCCCGGAGGCGGTCTCGATGCTGGCCGCGGCGCCGCCGGAGTCGATCCGGGCGCTGCGTACGGCGTACGGCGAGGCGGTCTTCGCCCGGCACGAGAGCCGGTTCCGCCGGATCGCCCAGGTGGCTGCGGCGGTGCCGGCGGCGGTCTCGGGCCGGATCGCGCAACTGGCCCTGCCCCCGGCGCTGGCCGCCCGGGTCGCGGCGGTGATGGACGCGCCGCTGGCGGTGCGCCTGGCCGGGTCCCTCTCGCTGGACTACCTGACCAGCCTGAGCGTCTCGCTGGACCCGCTGCGGGCCGCGCCGATCCTGGACGGGATCGACGACGACACGGTGGTCGCAGTCGGCCAGGGCCTGCTGGCCCGTGGGGAGCACCTGACCCTGGGGCGCTTCGTCTCGGTGATCAAGCCGGACGTGGCCATGCGGGTGGTCGACGGGGCCTCGGGCGCCGACCTGATCCAGGTGGCACTGCTGGCTGAGGACCCGGCGGCGCTGGACGCCCTGATCGAGCGGATCGGTGACGACGTGCTGGTGGCGGCGATCGATGCAGCCCATGCCGACGACGTGTACGCCGATGCGCTCACCCTGGTCAGCCAGGTCTCCGCGGCCAACCGGGACCGGTTGGTGGGGTTGATCGCGCAACTGGATGCGGCCGCGGTGACCGGTTATCTGCGCTCGGTCCATGCCCACGACGCGTGGGCGGTGGTGTTGCCGGGCCTGCTGGTGCTGGACGACGCGGCGCTGGCGCGGATGGTGAACGTGGAGGCCACGCTGGCCGACGGCGTACTGGAGACGATCCTGGCGGTCGCCGCCGAGACGGGCCTGGGCGAGGTCGCCACCCGGTTGCCGGGGTTGCTGGACGAGGAACACCGGGCCGCCCTGGCTGGCTGACGTACGACGACGCCCCCGCCACCCGGTGAGGGTGGCGGGGGCGTCGTTGCGTGCGATCAGGCGTTGCGCAGGTTGCGCAGCACGTACTGCATGATGCCGCCGTGGCGGTAGTAGTTCGCCTCGCCGGGGGTGTCGATGCGGACGACTGCGTCGAACTCGACGTCGCCGGCCTTGACCTTGACGGTCTTGGGCGTCGGGCCGTCGTTCATGGCGCTGACACCGGTGATCTCGAAGGTCTCCTCGCCGGTGAGGCCGAGCGAGTCGGCGCTCTGGCCGGCGGGGAACTGCAGCGGCAGGACGCCCATCATCAGCAGGTTGGAGCGGTGGATCCGCTCATAGCTCTCCGCGATGACGGCCTTGACGCCGAGCAGTGCGGTGCCCTTGGCGGCCCAGTCACGCGAGGAGCCGGAGCCGTACTCCTTGCCGGCCAGGACGACCAGCGGGACACCGGCGGCGATGTACTTCTCCGAGGCCTCGAAGACCGTGGTCACCTCGCCGTCGCCGAGCAGGTCGCGGGTGAAGCCACCCTCGGTGCCCGGGGCCAGCTGGTTGCGCAGCCGGATGTTGGCGAACGTGCCGCGGATCATGACCTCGTGGTTGCCCCGGCGTGAGCCGTAGGAGTTGAAGTCACGCTGCTGCACGCCGTGCTCGGCGAGGTATTTGCCTGCCGGGGAGTCCTTCTTGATGGCGCCGGCGGGGCTGATGTGGTCGGTGGTGACCGAGTCGCCCAGCTTGAGCAGGACGCGGGCGCCGGCGATGTCGCCGACCGGGTCCGGGGTGTCCGGCATGCCCTCGAAGTAGGGAGGACGGCGGACGTAGGTGGAGTCCTGGTCCCACTGGAAGGTCTTGCCCTCGGGGGTGGGCAGCGACTGCCACCGCTCATCGCCGGCGAAGACGTCGGCATAGGACTCGCCGAACATCTCGGCGTTGACGGCGCCGGCGATGGTCTCCTCGATCTCGGCCGGGGTGGGCCAGATGTCGCGCAGGAAGACGTCGTTGCCCTCAGTGTCGGTGCCCAGCGGGTCGTCGAAGAGGTCGACGTCCATGGAGCCGGCGAGTGCGTAGGCGACCACCAGCGGCGGGGAGGCCAGGTAGTTCATCTTGATGTCCGGGTTGATCCGGCCCTCGAAGTTCCGGTTTCCCGACAGCACCGAGACGACGGCGAGGTCGTTCTCGTTGACCGCGGCGGAGACCTCGGGGATCAGCGGGCCGGAGTTGCCGATGCAGGTGGTGCAGCCATAGCCGACCAGGTTGAAGCCGAGCTTGTCGAGGTACGGCGTGAGGCCGGCCTTCTCGTAGTAGTCGGAGACGACCTTGGAGCCGGGCGCGAGGGTGGTCTTGACCCACGGCTTGCGCTGCAGGCCCTTCTCCACGGCCTTCTTGGCCAGCAGCGCGGCGCCGATCATCACGCTCGGGTTGGAGGTGTTGGTGCACGAGGTGATCGCGGCGATGGTGACGGCGCCGTGGTCGAGTTCGAAGGTGGTGCCGTCGGCCAGGGTGACCTTGGCCGGGTTGCTCGCGCGTCCGCCGTCGGTGGCCGCGCAGGTCAGGTAGTCACGACCGGGGGTCTGACCGTGGGCGTCCTCGTGGGCGGCAGGCGCGTCGGAGGCCGGGAAGGACTCCTCGAGCGCCTCGTCGTACGCACCCTGGACCGGCTCGGCCTCGTGGTCGACGTACGCCGTGAGGGCGCCGCGGAAGGACTGCTTGGCGTCGGTGACCTGGATCCGGTCCTGGGGGCGCTTGGGGCCGGCGATGGAGGGCACCACGGTGGCCAGGTCGAGCTCGAGCTTCTCCGAATAGCGCGGCTCGGCGCTCGGGTCGTGCCACAGGCCCTGGGCCTTGGCGTAGGACTCGACCAGGGCGAGCTGGTCCTCGGAGCGGCCGGTGAGGCGCAGGTAGTTGACGGTCTCCTCGTCGATCGGGAAGACCGCGATGGTGGAGCCGAACTCGGGGCTCATGTTGCCGATGGTGGCGCGGTTGGCCAGCGGCAGCGCGGAGACGCCGGGCCCGTAGAACTCGACGAACTTGCCGACCACGCCGTGCTCGCGGAGCATCTCGGTGATGGTGAGCACCAGGTCGGTGGCCGTGGAGCCCTCGGGCAGGTCGCCGCTGAGCTTGAAGCCGACCACGCGCGGGATGAGCATGGAGACCGGCTGGCCGAGCATGGCTGCCTCGGCCTCGATGCCGCCAACGCCCCAGCCGACGACGCCGATGCCGTTGACCATGGTGGTGTGCGAGTCGGTGCCGACGCAGGTGTCGGGGTAGACCTGCGTGACGCCGTCGGCGTCGCGGGTGAAGGCGACGCGGGCCAGGTGCTCGATGTTCACCTGGTGGACGATGCCGGTGCCCGGCGGGACGACCTTGAAGTCGTCGAAGGCGCCCTGGCCCCAGCGCAGGAACTGGTAGCGCTCGCGGTTGCGCTCGTATTCGATCTCCACGTTGCGCTCGAACGCCTCGGGCGAGCCGAAGACGTCGGCGATGACGGAGTGGTCGATGACCATCTCGGCCGGCGCGAGCGGGTTGATCTTCGACGGGTCGCCGCCGAGGTCGGCCATCGCCTCGCGCATGGTGGCCAGGTCGACCACGCAGGGCACGCCGGTGAAGTCCTGCATGATCACCCGGGCGGGGGTGAACTGGATCTCCTTCGACGGCTCCGCGTCGGCGTCCCAGCCGGCGAGCGCCTTGATGTCGTCGGCGGTGATGTTGGCGCCGTCCTCGGTGCGCAGGAGGTTCTCCAGGAGCACCTTGAGGGAGTAGGGCAGGGAGTCGACGTCCAGGCCGTCACCCTTGACCGCGTCCAGCCGGAAGAACTCGTAGGAATTGCCGTTCACGTCCAAGGTGCTCTTGGCACCGAAGCTGTCCTGACTGGCCATCAGCCACATCTCCTCAGAAGTCTCGATTAGCTCGGTGACCATCTTGCCGTCGCCCACCCCGTGCAGGGAAGAAAGGCAACCCTTAGTCCCCTCCCCCAACGCCACGGAGGAAGAGACCCTGGATGACCACCATTTGTCTTGATATCAAGATACCTGATGGCGGAGGAAAACCGAAGCCGCTGAGCCAGCGACCCGCCGTCCGGGTCTGCCTGCGCTTCAGCCGTAGAGGATGCCGTAGGCGATCTGGCCTGGGGCATCCGAAACGGTCATCTGGCGGCCTTCTCCCACGTGCGTCGGGTGCCGTGAGAGTGCCTCGCGACACCACCTCAAGTGCTGTGCTACTTGCGCATGACAAACCTGAGTCGATGGGACCGATAGATTCGGGAACTTCGCACTTCCATATCGGTGTGATCCCGGAACTCTAGGACTCAAGCGGTTGGCGGCGGGCATAGCACAACTCGCCCCACGAGCTTCCACCTGCAGCGCCTGTAGGCAACGTACGAGTCCGCACGCCTTCCGTGGACGATTGCACCATGTCAGCGATCGAGGCGGTGTTTCGGCATACGCGCATCCGCGTAGTGCGCTACATGGGTGCTTGCCAGCTGGCGGCTCTGCGGTTGGACAAACCTCGACCACCGAAGTGGTCACCCCACCCTGTAAGGGCAGTCAGCGTCGTGCCTCCCTCGACATGGCCATGGATGGTCACGTCAACAAGGACCATCTTGCTGCGACCATGCCCGACAACATCGCCGGCGTTACCCCGGTCAGAGTCCAGGAGGATGACTGATGCACGACTACCTCGACGAATGGGAAGCGAACGTCGACTCACTCGCGGTCGCCACGACCCGTGTCTGCTCGACGTGTGTCGTCGATATGGAGTTGTGGAGGCGGGTCGGGGCCGCCACCACCCTCGGGAGGTGCGACTTCTGCGGCACCACCTCCGACATCACGTCGTTTGATGACCTGACGGCTGGCATCACCGCGCTCTTCACGAGTTCTACGTCACCGTCGACGAATCGGGCGCCTATCACGAGGAGGGCCAATGGAGCGAACGTGTCGAGGACGTTCAGGAGATCCTTGAAGAATGGCTCCACGACGCTGTCGAAAATCCCGTGATCGCTCCACTCACGCGGTTTGCTGCCGCCGCAAACGCGGTCGAGTACGGTTTCGTCAAGCAGGCCGACCTATGGGCCAGCCTGTACGAGCACGACGAGGCCGCGTGGAAGATCTTCCTGCTCGAATCCCGGTCAGGCGACATCGGCAAGGCCGCGGCCGACCTGCTGGCCTCGTTGCACCCGCGCACGGTTTCCCTACTGGAGCGCGTTAGGCAAACTGCAGTGACGGAGGGCCTATTCCAAGTCTCCGAACCGAGCCTGTGGCGCTGTCGGCCCGGCGGGCAAGACAAGAACTTTCGCTCAGCGAACGATCTAGGCACAGCTCCCCCCGGTTGCGCGCGTGCCGGACGCCTGAACGCCGCAGGGCACTCCTGTTTCTACGGAAGCGTCACCGAGCGAGGCGCGATTCTCGAATCCGCTAAGCACGCGGGCGAAGCGCCCGAGTTCTGGATTGGCAGGTTCGAAGCGTCCCGGCCGATCCATCACCTCGATGTCTTCGAGGTCCCCGACCCGCCATCCCCTTTTGCATTAGGGGCCGCGCATTCCCACGAAGCACTAGCGTTCCTTCGGCGGTTCACGGCGTCGATCAGCCAGCCCAACGACCCGATTGACGAGAGACACTACCTATCTACCTACCCAGATCTTCACTGCGTTCCTACTCGCCGGCGTCGAACCGCCCGAAGCGATTCGCTTCGCGAGCAGCATCGACCCGATCTCGGACAACTGGGTCGTGTTCGTGGGCCACGAGCACTGCATCGACTACCTGTTTCCCGAGAGCTCCGAACTTCGTCTCGTTCTCGTACACGACACAGCACGTCACGTCTCGGTGGCAGACGTTGCAACGGTAATCAAGGGTCAACCCACGTGAAGACACGAGGCAGTCAAGACAGCGCTATTCCCCCTCGTCCAGTCGCCCTGTGGCCTGTGGCCGTCAGACGAGTCCAGCGAAAGCGAGTGGCCACGGTTTGAGACTTCAGGGTCCACTCGTCTCCTGCCGTTCCTTCACCAGCAGTGCCACGCACTCCACATGATGCGTCATCGGGAACAGGTCGAACGCTCGCAGTTCGACGAGCTGATAGCCCAGTTCACCAAAGGCAGCCACGTCGCGCGCCAGGGAGGCCGGGTCGCAGGCCACGTAGGCGATGGCCCGCGGGTCCCGGTCGACGACCTGGGTGACCACCTTGCGGCGGGCGCCCTCGCGGGGCGGGTCCAGGACCACCAGGTCGAACGGTTGGTCGAAGCGGTCGGCCAGCACGCGGTCCACCGATCCGGCCACGGCCCGCGCCCACGGCGCTCCGGCCAGGTTCTCCCGCGCGTGCGCGGTCGCGGGCCGGCTGCCCTCGATCGCCACCACGCGCCCGGACTCCCCCACCCGTTCGGCGAGGAACCGCGCGAAGAGGCCGACACCTGAATACAGGTCCAGGGCCTTCTCCCCCGGCTGCGGGTCCAGCATCTCCAGCACCGTATCCACCAGCACCGTCGCGGCCCCCGGGTGCACCTGCCAGAACCCGTCCGCCTCCACGCTGAACTCGCGCCCGTGCACCTGCTCGACCACCGGCGGCTGTCCGGCCATCGACGTGTCGATCGCCCCGGGCGCCGCGATCAGGCACTCGTCCACCGGGATCACCGAGCGCGAACGGTGGCGGTGCATCCCGCGCCACCCGGCCGGGGTGGCGGCGTACTCCATCCGGGTCCGCCACGCCAGCCCGTCACGATCGCCGGGCACCGGCTCCACGACCACGTCGACGTCCATGCCGGCCAGGCGCGCGAACTGCTCACGCACCACCGCCGCCTTCAGTTCCCGCTGGGCCGGGAGCGCGACGTGCTGGAAGTCGCAGCCACCACACGCGCCGGGGCCGGCGTACTGACACGGCGCCTCCACCCGGTCCGGTGAGGCCACCTCGACCCGGACCACGTCACCGCGCCAGAACGAGTCCCCGTCGGTGCCCTCGGTGATCTCCACCAGCACCTCCTCGCCGGGCAGGCCGTGGCGCACGAAGACCACCCGGGTCCGTTCCTCACCGTCGGCACCACGCGTCGGGATCCGGGCCACGCAGTGCCCGCCGTGCGCGATCGGGCCGACGGTCACCGCATGCCGCTCCCCCACGTGCGAGGCACCGCGGGGACGCCGCTGCCGGGTGTTGCGCCCCATCGTTCAGCCCACCTGTCCGCGTCGGTCCGGACCGTTGCCGACGTTGCCGCGGCGTACGTCGCCGGCCCGGGCCCGCTGTGCGTCGCGCCGGGTCCGCTCCAGGGCAGCCTCGGAGGAACGCAGCTGGTAGGGCACCGAGATCACCATCACGCCCGAGGCGAAGAGCAACCGCCCCTTGAGCCGCAGCGCCGTCTGGTTGTGCAGCACCTGCTCCCACCAGTGCCCGACCACATATTCGGGGATGTAGACCGCGACCACGCCCCGCGGGTTCGCCCGGCGGATCTCCACGGCGTACTCCACGATCGGGCGGACCAGTTCGCGGTACGGCGAGTGCAGCACCTTCAGTGGCACGTCCATGCCGCGGTTGTCCCACAACTCGATCAGCTCGTCGGTCTCGCGCGGGTCGGTGCCGACATAGATCGCCTCGAGCACGTTGGGCCGGGTCGCCTTCGCGAACGCCAGCGCCCGCAGCGTCGGCTTGTGCAGCCGCGAGACCAGCACCATCGCATGCACCCGGGTCGGCAACACCTTGTCCTGGTCATCCACCGCCAGCTCCGCCTCGACGGCGTCATAGTGGCGCCGGATCGAGCGCATCACGAAATAGAAGAGCACCATCGCCGAGACAGTGATCCACGCGCCCTGGGTGAACTTGGTGAGCACCACGACCACCAGCACCACCGCCGTCATCACCAGGCCGACGGCGTTGATCGCCCGCGAGCGCTGCATCCGACGCCGCTCGGCCGGCACCGCCTCGGTGGCCAGGTGGCGCGTCCAGTGCCGCACCATGCCCAGCTGGCTCAACGTGAACGCCACGAAGACACCGACGATGTAGAGCTGGATCAGCTGGGTGACCTCCGCGTCGAACGCCCAGATCAGGGCACAGGCCAGCACGGAGAGGAACGCGATGCCGTTGCTGTAGGCCAGCCGGTCTCCACGCTGCCCCAGCGCCTTCGGCGCCAGCCCGTCGCGGGCCAGCAGCGAGCCGAGCACCGGGAACCCGTTGAAGGCGGTGTTGGCGGCCAGCACCAGCACGATCCCGGTCAGGGTGACCACCAGGTAGAAGCCCGGGGTGAAGTTGTCGAAGATCGCCCGCGCCAACTGGGCCAGCACCGTGTGCTGCACGTGGTCGGCGGTCAGCGCCGTACCGTCGGCGTTGCTGAGCCGGTGGGTGCGGTGCGGGTCGACGTAGCGCAGGCCCATCTGGTGGGCCAGCACGATCACGCTGAGCATCATCGTGATCGCGATCAGCCCGAGCATCACCAGCGTGGTGGCGGCGTTGCGCCCCTTCGGCTTGCGGAACGCCGGTACGCCGTTCGAGATCGCCTCCACGCCGGTCAGCGCGACACACCCCGAGGAGAACGCCCGCGCCAGCAGGAAGATCAGCCCGATCGTGGTCAACTGCTCCTCATAGCCAGCCACCGGTTCGATCCGCAGCGCGGCGCTCTCCACCTGGGGCAGGGTGCCGTTGATCGCCTGCTGCGCACCCAGGGCGCACATGCCGAGCACCGCGAACATGAAGGCATAGGTCAAGAACGCGAACGAGATGCTCGACTCCCGTACGCCGCGCATGTTCACCGCGGCCAGGAAGAGAACCATCACGATCGCCACCGTCACCTCGTGGTCGACCAGGAACGGGATCGCCGCTCCGGCGTACTGCGAGGCCGAGGAGATGGAGACCGCCACGGTGAGCACGTAGTCGACCACCAGCGCGCTGGCCACCGTCACCCCGGCGCGCGGGCCGAGGTTGGTGGTGGCCACTTCGTAGTCGCCACCGCCGCTGGGATAGGCCTGCACCGTCTGGCGATAGGAGGCCACCACGGCGAGCATGATCAGCGCGACCGCCAGCCCCACCTTCCACGACCACACGTACGCCGTGGCGCCGGCCATGGAGAGCATGATGAAGATTTCGTCGGGGGCATAGGCCACCGAGGAGAGTGCGTCGCTGGCGAAGACAGGGAGCGCGACACGCTTGCGCAGCAGCGTGCCGCCGGCCTGCGCACTGTGCAACTTGCGCCCCAGCAGGATGCGCTTGGAAAGGTCAGCAACTCCCACGAGCGAACAGGCTAGTCCCACCGGCGGCTGAGGTAGCGTCTGCACTGTGCATGTCGTGATCATGGGGTGCGGCCGGGTCGGCTCCACCCTCGCCCGCAACCTCGAGGACCGCAACCACACGGTGTCGGTCATCGACAGCAACCCCGACGCGTTCCGCCGCCTCGGCCCGACCTTCAACGGTGACAAGATCACCGGCTATGGGTTCGACCAGGCCGTGCTGACCAAGGCCGGCATCAACCGCGCCGACGCCTTCGCAGCCGTCTCCAACGGCGACAACTCCAACATCATCGCCGCGCGAGTGGCCCGGGAGAGCTTCGGCATCCAGCAAGTGGTGGCCCGCATCTATGACCCCGGCCGCGCCGAGGTCTACCAGCGGCTGGGCATCAGCACCGTCGCCACCGTGAAGTGGACCGCCGACCAGGTGCTGCGCCGGATCCTGCCGGCCGGCGCCGAACCCGACTTCCGCGACCCCTCGGGCACCATCAGGGTGGACCAGTTCCCGATCACCACCGGCTGGATCGGCGAGCGGACCATCCACCTCCAGGAGCGCGCCGGCGTGCGGATCGCGTGGATCGACCGGCTCGGCGAGGGCATGTTGCCGACGAAGGACACCGTGATGCAGGAGGGCGACGTGCTGCACATCGCGATGACCGAGGCCGGCGCGGCAGCCGCCTATGAAGCACTGGCCAACGGCCCGGAGGTGGAGGACTGATGCGCGTCGCGATCGCAGGAGCCGGCGCCGTGGGCCGCTCCATCGCCAGTGAGTTGATCGACAACGGCCACGAAGTGCTGCTCATCGACAAGAACCCGGCCTCGATCAAGCCCGAGCGGGTGCCGGCCGCCGAGTGGCTGCTGGCCGACTCGTGCGAGCTGAGTTCGCTGGAGGAAGCCCGCCTGCAGCACTGCGACGTGGTGATCGCCGCCACCGGTGACGACAAGGCCAACCTGGTCACCTCGCTGCTGGCCAAGACCGAGTTCGGGGTGCCGCGCACCGTGGGCCGGGTCAACCACCCCGACAACGAGTGGCTCTTCACCGAGGCGTGGGGCGTGGACGTCAACGTCTCCACCCCGCGGATCATGTCGGCACTGGTCGAGGAGGCGGTCTCCGTCGGCGACCTGGTGCGGCTGTTCACCTTCCGCAAGGGCAACGCAAACCTGGTCGAGATGACGCTGCCGGACGATTCGCCGTACGTCGGCCAGCCAACCGGGCTGATCCCGTGGCCGGAGAACTGCGCCCTGGTCACCATCCTGCGCGACAGCCAGGTCTATCCGCCCTCGGCCGACCAGCCGCTCGAGGCCGGCGACGAACTCCTCTTCGTGGCCGGTGCCGAGGTCGAGGACACCCTGGAGCGGATGCTGGCGCCGTCCACGCACCCGGCCTGATCGTCTGATCTTCAGGCGGGCTCGGCCCGGGCCGTCTCTTCCACCGGGATCGAGTTGCGCGAGAGCAGCCACGCCATCCCGGCCAGCGCGGCGATCTGCAGCGGCCAGCCCATCACGATCTTCGCCACGCCGAGCACCGCCACCGCGGCACCCGGATCCATCAGGTCCTGGCTGCCGGCCAGGTAGACCGGCGCCTGCACCGCCACCCGCAGGATGCACGGCGCCACCAGCAGCCAGGTCAACCGGGTGCACAGCTTGACCAGTTGTGGATCGCGGCGCCACTCGGTGACGTCACCGGTGACACTGCCGACCATGAACCCGACCGCGGGCCAGCGGACCAGGCAGGTCAGGGAGAGCACCACCGCATAGCCGCCGTTGTAGAGCAGCCCGGGCAGGAAGTAGGCCAGCGCCTGGTCGTTGGCATCCCCGCCGGCCTGGCCGGCACGCATCGCGAAGAAGGCGCCGATGCCGATGCCAATCAGGGCGTTGACCACGAACTGGATCGACGAGCGCTGCACCAGGCGCACCACCAGTGCCACCAGCGCCACGGCCAGGCTGAGCAACAGCGCGGTGCGCAGGTCGCGCCCGATCAGGAATGCGACGGTGAAGACGAGCGTCGGCACCGCCGCCTCGACCATGCCGCGGCGACCGCCCAGGGCGGTGGACATCTGGCGGCGTACCAGCGCCTCGACGGTCTCCACCGTCGCTGCCGGGCGCACGGGCTCCTCGGACTGCACGGGCTCGTCAGGCGGTGAGTTCATAGCGGGGGTTGTACATGATCCGGTGGGTCTCGCGCACGCCGATGCGTCCCTCGACGGTCACCGAGCGGCCGGGGTCGATGCCGACGATCCGGCGCCGGCCGAGCCAGACCAGCGTGATCACGCCGGTGCCGTCCCACAGGTCCGCCTCGATCGCCGGTACGCCGCCGCGCGGGCGCAGCGTCACCGTGCGCAGGGTGCCGGTCAGCCGGACCCGTTCCCGCTCGGGCGCCTCCTCGATGGAGACCAGCCCGGAGGGCGCGAACGATTCGCGCAGGTCGCGCACCTCCTGGTCGCCCGAGTCGGCCCAACTGCCCAGGGCGGACTTGAGGCGCTGGCGCACGGAGGGTCGCTTCATCGGTTCAGTCCTTGCGGCGGGCCTGGGCCGGCAGCGTCAGCGGGATCGCCTCGCCGGGGGCCATCGGCCCGTCGCCGCGGCGCACCACCACCGTGCGGATCGCGTCCTCCCACGGACCAGCCGCGGCGGGATCCACCGGGGTGCCGAGGAAGGTGGCGCGCAGCATCCAGCGGGGACCGTTGATGCCGACCACCCGCGACTGCTGCTTGCCGGTCCGGCCGTCCTCGGTCTTGACCGGGCGCACGCAGACGAGTTCGTCACCGAACGTGCCCTCGGCGTCGGTCGCCGTGCCGCCACGCCGGGCGGTGTCGGCGGCGATCTGCTGGCGCGCGTCGCTCCACAGGTCGCCGTTGCGCGGCGCGGCGAAGGCGCGGAACTCCACCACGCCGTCCTTGCCGACCAGCAACACGCTCTGCACCTCGCCTGACTTCTCCTCCACCTGCAGGCGCAACTCAAGGCCAGGCGCCGGGGCGACCAGCATGCCGCCCAGGTCGATCCGGTCGGTGCCGTCGGTCAGGTCGACCTCGGCGACGTCGTACGGGCCCTGGGTTGCGGCGGCCGCGGGCTCCTTGGTGGAGTCGTCCGCGCCGGATTCGGTGGTGGCGTCTTCCGTGACCTCAGTGTCGGGCTCGGCCTGCTCCTCGCGGGCTGCCCTCGACTTGCGGGCAAACTTCACTGTGCACTCCTTGGGGCCGCCGTGGCCGATTCGCATCCGGGATCGTGGGTGAACCCACCCGTGGAACCGTAGCCCCCGGTGCCACGCGCCGTCTCGTCGAGGGCGTCGACCTCGACGAACTCGGCCCGCTCATAGCGCTGCACGACCAGCTGGGCGATCCGGTCGCCGCGGCGCAGCTGCACGGTCTGGCTCGGGTCCAGGTTCACCAGCATCACCTTGATCTCGCCGCGATAGCCAGCGTCGATCGTGCCCGGCGCGTTGACGATGCTGATCCCGTGCCGCGCCGCCAGCCCGGAGCGCGGGTGGACCAGGCCGACGTGGCCCTCGGGCAACGCCAGCGCGACACCGGTCGGCACCATCCGCCGCTCGCCGGGGGCGAGGGTGACGTCCTCGGTGGCCATCAGGTCCGCCCCCGCATCACCGGGATGGGCATAGGAGGGAAGCGGGAGGTCGCGATCGAGCCGGACGATCGGCACCGCGACGGTGTTCACTGCCATGTTGGCGACCCTACCTGCGCGGACCGAACCCACAGGTGGCAGGCTTCTCCCCGTGCCGTACGCCGAACGACTCACCGTGCCCCTGCGCTGGTGGGTGCAGGGAACCATGCTGGTGGCGTCCTTCTGGTTCGCCGTCGCCGTGGCGATCCCGACGATCCTCGGCGCCGCCCTGCTCGCCCTGGCCGTCGGCCTGTTGGTCGCGGCGGGGTTCATCAACTACGGCAGCGCCCGGGTCGCCGTCGAGGACGGTGAACTGCGCGCCGGCAAGGCGCACATCCCGGTGGCGCTGATCGGCGAGGTCGAGGCGCTGGACAAGGAACGGACCCACCTGGTCGCCGGCCGCGAGGCCGACGCGCGCGCCTACCTGCTGATGCGCCCCTACCTGAAGCGGTCGGTCAAGGTCACCATCAACGACGAGCGCGACCCCACGCCGTACTGGCTGATCTCCACCCGGCATCCCAAGCGGTTGGCCGCGGCGATCGAGGCCGCCCGATAGGGTTGGCCCCAACCACACCGAGGAGGAACTGATGGCCGGCTCGAAGGCTTGGACCCTACTGTCGCTCGGCGCTGCGGTCGGCAGCGCGACCGTGGCGAAGAAGGCCCTCAACGGGGGCTGGAAGGCAGCCACCGGCAAGAACCCGCCCAGCAACCCCGCCGACCCCGACGTGGACCTGTGGGAGGCCGTGGCGTGGGCGACCGTGTCGGGCACCACCATTGCCGTGCTCAAGATGCTCGCCGCCCGCAAGGCGGCCAACTATTACGCCAAGTCGACCGGCCACCTGCCGCCCGGCCTGGAGGCCGACGGCGACACCAGCCAGGACCCGGCCTCGGACGCCGGGCACGTGGTGGGCGCCGCGTCCTGAGCTGAGCCCCACAGGCACGAGCGCAGACACAAGCAGGAGCCGCAACCCGACCGGGTTGCGGCTCCTGCTGCGTTTGGTGCTGAGTGTCTGTGTGCTGTGTGAGCGCTGGTGCGCTCAGGCGCAGTCGCGGCAGATCAGCTTCTTGGCATCGGCCAGCTGGCTGCGGTGGTGGACCAGGAAGCAGCTCATGCAGGTGAACTCGTCGTCCTGGCGGGGCTTCACCTCGACGGCGAGCTCCTCGTGGGAGAGGTCGGCGCCGGGCAGCTCGAACGATTCGGCAGCTTCGGTCTCGTCCTCGTCCACCTTGCCCGAGTTCTTGTCATGGCGGCGCGCCTTGAGCTCTTCGAGGCTCTCTTCGCTCTGCTCTTCCTCGTTCTTGCGCGGTGCGTCGTAATCGGTCGCCATCAACTTCTCCAGTCGTTCAACTGCGGTCGCGTCTACGTCTGTGGTGCGTGACCCGGCGGCCAGATTGTGCACCATCCGGGCCTGTTCTGCACGCGCATTCCACACGACGTGTCGCATGCAACGAACACCGGGGTCCCGCTATTCCCCGTTTCCGCCGATCAATCGGCATTCCACCAGCGCCTCGCGGAACGCTTCGAACCCCTCGGCAGGCGCCGCCAGCAGCATCTCGCGACCGGCCGGACCGGTGGTCAACTCGGTGCGGGCGCCGGCCTCGCGGGCGATCAGTGCACCGGCCGCGTGGTCCCAGGTCGCGATGCCCTCCTCGTAGTAGGCATCCGCCCCGCCCTCGGCCAGGGTGCACAGGTCCAGGGCACACGAGCCGAAGCGGCGGATGTCGCGCACTCGCGGCAACAACTCGGCCAGGCCGGCGGCCTGGATGCGGCGTACGTCGGCGGCGTAGTTGAACCCGGTCAGCACCAGGGACTGCGCCAGTTCCGGTGCCGGGCGCACCCGCAGCCGTACGTCGTCGCGCCAGGCGCCCTGCCCGAGCGCGGCGTGGTACTCGATCCCGCTGGCCACGTTGCGGACCACGCCGGCGACCACCTGGCCGTCGACCTCGGCGGCGATCGAGACGGCGTACGCCGGGAGCCCGTAGAGGAAGTTCACCGTGCCGTCGATCGGGTCGACGATCCAGCGGACGCCCGAAATGCCGGCCACTCCCCCGTCCTCCTCGCCGAGGAACCCGTCGTCGGGGCGGGCACCGAGGACCAGGTCACGGATCAGCGCCTCGCTGGCCCGGTCCACCTCGGTGACCACGTCGACCGGGCTCGACTTGGTCGCCGCGACCGTGACGCCGAAGCGGTTGGCCGCGACCAGGTCCGCCGCGCTGGCCGCCACCCGGCGGGCCAGGTCCAGCACTTCAGCCGGGTCGCTCACCGCCTCACACCGGGACCTGGCCGAGCGCCGGGCGATCACCGGCCGGGTTGGCGCAGCAGTCGGGCTGGCACAGGTCCCAGCAGGCCGGCAGCGAACCTGTGGCGGCGCGCGCCACATTGCGTCCCTGCTCGGTGGCAGCCCGTTCCAGCAGCAGGTCGCGCACCATCGCCACGAAGCGCGGGTCGATCCCGGCGGTGGCGGCACGGACGAACTCCATGCCGAGCTCGTCCGCGGTGGCGGCCGCCTCGGTGTCGAGGTCGTAGACGACCTCCATGTGGTCGGAGATGAACCCGAACGGAATCACCACCACCGTGCCGTGGCCCGCGTCGGCGAGCGCGCGCAGGTGGTCGTTGACGTCCGGCTCGAGCCACGGGGTGCGCGGCGAACCCGACCGCGAGCAATAGACCAGCTCGTGGCGGTGGTGGTGGCCGGTCTCGACCCGGATCCGCTCCACGATCTCGGTCATCACGCTGCGGTGCTGGGCGACGTACGCACCGCCGTCGGGGCCGCTGGCGTCGTTCATCGCGTCCGGGATGGAGTGGGTGACGAAGACCAGGTGGGCGTCATCGCGCGCGCCCGGCTTCAGCTCGGCCAGCGCGGCCAGGGTGGCGTCGACCATCGCGGTCACGAAGCCGGGGTGGTTGAAGTAGTGGCGCAGCCGGTCCAGCACCGGCGCCCCCTCGACCGCAGCGGTGGCGTCGGCCAGGTTCTCCCGATATTGGCGACATCCCGAATAGGAGGAGTAGGCGGAGGTGACGAAGCAGGCCGCCCGCTGGATGCCGTCGGCGCGCATCTGCTCCAGCGCGTCGGTGAGGTAGGGGTCCCAGTTGCGGTTGCCCCAATAGACCGGGATGTCGATGCCGTTGGCGGCGAAGTCCTCGCGGATCGCGGCCAGCAGGTCGCGGTTCTGGTCGTTGATCGGCGACCGGCCGCCGAAGCCGAAGTAGTGCTCGCCGACCTCGACCAGGCGCTCGCGCGGGATCCCGCGACCACGGGTGACGTTCTCCAGGAAGGGGACCACGTCCTCGGCCTTCTCCGGGCCACCGAAGGAGACCAGCAGCAGGGCGTCGTACGGCGCAGGGTCAGGCAGCATGGCCCCATCCTAGGAGCCCGGATGACGGGCGGGACCGCCGCCCGTCAGACTGTGCTGGTGCTGACCCCCTATCGCCGCGTGCTCGCCACCGAGGGTGCGCTGCGCTTCACCACCAGCGCCTTCGTGGGGCGCCTGCCGATCTCGATGATCAGCCTCGGGATCGTGCTGCTGGTCTCGGCCCGCTCCGGGTCGTATGGGCTGGCCGGGACCGTCGCCTCGGCGTACGTGCTGGCCAACGCGCTGCTGGCAATCGTGCACGGGCGCCTGGTCGACCGGTTCGGCCAGGCGCTGGTGCTGCCGCTGGCCCAGTCGGCATTCACCGGGGCGCTGGCGATGACGGTGTGGGCGGTGCAGGCGGAGTGGGGCACGGTCGCCATCCACGGGTTCGCCGCGCTGGCCGGGGCGTGCCTGCCGCAACTGGGGGCGTGCGTGCGGGCCCGCTGGTCGTGGGTGCTGGACGAACCGCGCTCGGTGCAGACCGCCTATGCCCTGGAGTCGGTGGTCGACGAGGTCGTCTTCGTCACCGGCCCGACCCTGGTCACCTTCCTGGCCACCGCCTGGCACCCGGTCGCCGGGCTCGCCGTGGCCGGCACGTTCGGGATCGTCGGGGCGTTCACCCTGGCCGCGCAGCGCGCCACCGAACCCCCGGCGCGGACCCGTTCGCGCGCTGCTGACACAGGCCCCGTCACCGGCTCGGCTGGTGACCCGGATGCGAAGCCGGCGATGCCGTGGGCGGTGGTGGGCACGCTCGCCCTCGTCTCGGTCGCCCTGGGCACGATCTTCGGCTCGGTGGAGGTGATCACCGTCGCCTTCTCCGAGGAGCAGGGCGCCAAGGCGTGGGCCGGGCCGCTGCTGGGGATGTGGGCCCTGGGCAGCCTCACCGCCGGGCTGGTCAGCGGCGCGATCGCCTGGCGCACCCCGCCCGAGACCCGGGTGGCGTGGGGCGTGCTCGCGCTCGGCCTGACCACGGTGCCGCTCTTCTGGGTGGACTCGATGTGGGTGATGGGCGGGTTCCTGCTGCTCGGCGGCGTCGCGATCGCACCGACCCTGATCGCGGTGATGACGGTGGTGGAGCGGGAGGTGCCGCGGCTGCGGCTGACCGAGGGGATGGCGATCGTGCACACCGGACTGGCCGCCGGTGTCGCGCCCGGGGCAGCCCTGGCCGGGCTCGTCATCGACCACCAGGGCGCGTCCGCCGGGTACGCCGTACCGGTGGCGGCCGGGGTGATCGGCGCGATTGCCGCCTGGGTGGCGCGGCGGCCGATAACCTCCTCCCCATGAGCACATGGAAGAACTGGTCCGGCCTGGAGAGCGCCACCCCCGAGCGGGTGCTCACCCCTGCGGACGCGGACGAGGTCGCCGACGCGGTGCGCGAGGCGGCCGAGGCCGGGCGCACCGTGAAGATGGTCGGCACCGGCCACTCGTTCACCTCGATCTCCGCCCCCGAGGGCATCATGCTGCGCCCCGACGCGCTGACCGGGATCACCTCGATCGACCGTGACGCGATGACGGTGACCGCGCTGTCCGGCACCCCGCTGCACGTGCTCAACGCCGAACTGGAGCGGCTCGGCCTCTCGCTGCACAACATGGGTGACATCGCCGAGCAGACGCTGGCCGGCGCGACCAGCACCGGCACCCACGGCACCGGCGGCGTGAAGGCGTCGCTCTCGGCGCAACTGGCCGGGCTGCGCCTGGTCACCGGCGACGGCAGCATCGTGGACGCCTCGCGCGAGGAGAACCCCGACATCTTCGCCGCGGCCCGGATCGGGCTGGGCGCGCTGGGCGTGATCACCCACCTCACCTTCGAGGTGGAGCCGCTGGGGCTGCTGGAGGCGCACGAGCAGCCGATGGGGTGGGACGAGGCGCTGGCCCGGCACGACGAGTTCGTCACCGGGAACCACCACTGCGACATGTACTGGTTCCCGCACACCGACCGGATGCAGGTCAAGACCAACAACCGCCTCGACCCCGAGACCGCCACTGCCGAGCCGCTGGGCCGCGTGCGCGGCTGGGTGGATGACGACTTCCTGTCCAACACGCTCTTCGGCGTGGTCAACCGGGTCGGCAACGCCGCACCCGGGCTGGTGCCGCGGATCAACGAGGTCTCCGGGCGGCTGCTCTCCGAGCGCCGCTACAGCGACGTGCCGCACAAGGTCTTCACCTCCCCGCGCCGGGTGGTCTTCAAGGAGATGGAGTACGCCGTGCCGCGCGAGGTCGGGCTCGACGTACTCCGTGAGGCGCGCGCCCTGATCGACCGCAACGACTGGCGGATCGGGTTCCCGGTCGAGGTGCGGACCACGCCGGCCGACGACATCACGCTGGGTACGTCGAGTGGGCGCGAGTCGATCTACCTGGCCTTCCACGTGCACCACCGCGCCGACCACCGTGCCTACTTCGCCGGTGTCGAGGCGATCCTCAAGGCCGCCGGCGGGCGCCCGCACTGGGGCAAGGTGCACACCCGCACCGCGGCCGACCTGGGGTCGGTCTATCCGCGCTTCGAGGAGTTCCTGGCCGTGCGCGACCGGCTCGACCCGGACCGGGTCTTCGCGAACTCCTACCTGCGGCGGGTGCTCGGCGACTGAGCCCCTGGTCGCCCGGCGCTCACGCCTGGGTGATGTGGCGCGGCTTGGGCGCCTGCCAGTCGCGCCACAGCGCCAGCAGCCGCCAGACCAGGCAGAGCAGGCCGCCGAGCGCGGCCAGCGCCAGCGGCTGGCCGGTGTGGTGCAGCAACGCGACCACGGCGGCCCCGGCCAGGGCCGGGGTGGCGTAGAGCTGGCCGCGGAAGACCACCGGGACCCGGCCGGCCAGCACGTCGCGGATCATCCCGCCGCCGACGCCGGTGACCATCCCCATCAGCGCGGCCGGCACCGGTCCGAGTCCGTATTCCATCGCCTTGATGGTGCCGGTGACGCAGAAGAGCGCGAGCCCGAACGCGTCGAAGATGTTGATCCGCGGCTCGAGGCGGCCCAGCACCGGGTGGAACCAGAAGGAGACCAGTCCGGCCAGGATCGGGACCAGCAGATAGCGCCAGTCCATCAGCGCGGCGGGTGGGGTCGCGTCGATCAGCACGTCGCGCAGGAACCCGCCACCCAGTCCGGTCAGCACGCCCAGCACCAGGACGCCGAAGAGGTCCAGGTGGTTGCGGACCGCGACCAGGGCGCCCGAGATCGCGAAGACGAAGATGCCCAGCAGGTCGAAGGTGATCAACCAGGACAGGGACGACATGGGCACAGGTTAGTGGGTCTCACCGGAACAGGGAGCGCCTCCGCGCGTGGCACGCCGTCCACGCTGCGCGACCGGCGTACCCGGCTGGCGTAGGCTCGTGCCGCACACCGGAGACAGATCCACACCGACAAGGAACCGACCATGCCGAACCTCTCGCTCGCTGGAGTGAGTGAGGACGGCAAGCGCCTGCTCCTGGTCAGTGACTCGGGCGAGGAGTTCACCCTCGCCGTGGATGCGAAGCTCCGCGCCGCGCTGCGCGGTGAGCATGCTCGACTCGGCCAGTTGGAGATACAGATGGAAAGCACCCTGCGTCCACGCGACATCCAGGCCCGGATCCGGGCCGGCGACTCCCCCGAGTCCGTGGCCCAGGCGGCGCACACCACCGTCGAGAAGATCCTGCCGTTCGCCAACCCGGTGCTCGCCGAGCGTGCCCACGTCGCCGAGCGTGCCCAGCGTTCCTCGGTACGCCGCCGCTCCGGCGACTCCGGTGCCCGCACCCTGGGTGAGGCCGTCACTGCCCAGTTCAGCCAGCTCGGCCACTCCAGCGAGGGCGTCGAGTGGGACGCCTGGCGCCGCGAGGACAACCGCTGGACCCTGACCGCCACCTATGTCGCCGGCAAGCGCAAGGGAACCGCCCGGTTCACCTATGACATGCCCGGCAACTACGTGACGATGGAGAACGACGACGCCCGCTGGCTGGTCGGCGAGGCCTCGATCCAGTCCGCACCCGCCAAGCCGGAGCGCGACGACCTGCAGCAGGCCCGCCAGCGCCGCCTGGCCGCCGTACCGGAGGAGCAGCTGCCGCTCGGCGACGACGCGATCTCGCTGGTGACGGACAAGCCGGCCGCCGAGGAGTCAACCGTCGACCTGACCGAGACCGCCGAGCAGATGCGCAGCGCCTCCACCGGCCACGAGGCGGCCGAGGAGGCCACCCTCGAGCCGACACCGGAGCCGCTCGCCGAGGCGCCCCAGCCCACGCCGCAGGCCGAGAAGCCCGCGCCCGAGCCGGAGAAGGCACCTGAACCCGAGCCGGCCCCGCGCAAGCCTGCCCGGAAGAAGGGGCGCGCCTCGGTGCCGAGCTGGGACGAGATCATGTTCGGCGGCGGCAAGCAGGAGTGACCCCACGGCGCCGGATCACCGATCCGGTGCCGGAAAGTCCGGGAAATCTTCCCGGGTGGCACCCATCTGTCGCCGCGCCGCACTAGTCTCCTCCCATGTCCTACTTCGTGACTGGCGCCACAGGGTTCATCGGCCGTTTCCTGATCCGGGAGTTGATCGACAACCGGGAGGGGGACATCTTCGTGCTCTGCCGCGAGGGGTCCCTGCCGCGGCTGCAACGGTTGATCACCCGATGGGGATCGGACCGGGTGATCCCGGTGATCGGCGACCTGGGTAGCGACGACCTCGGCGTCGACCCGGCCTGGGTGGCCGAGCATGCCGGCAAGGTCGACCACTTCTTCCACCTCGCCGCGATCTATGACATGACCGCCGACGACGCCACCAACGACGCGATGAACGTCGCCGGCACGACGTACGCACTCTCCCTGGCCCGCTCCCTGCAGGTCGGCACCTTCCACCAGGTCTCCTCGGTGGCCGCCGCGGGCGACCACCACGGCCACTTCGACGAGACCATGTTCGACGAGGGCCAGCACCTGCCCTCGCCGTACCACCGGACCAAGTTCGAGTCCGAGCGCCTGGTCCGCGAATCCGGCCTGCCGTGGCGCGTCTATCGCCCGGCGATCGTCGTGGGCCACTCCGAGACCGGCGAGATGGACAAGGTCGACGGGCCCTACTACTTCTTCCCGCTGATGAAGCGGCTGCGCGACGTGCTCCCCTCGTGGCTGCCGCTGGTCGGCGTCGACCTGGGCGCCACCAACGTGGTGCCGGTCGACTACGTCGCCAAGGCGATGGACCACCTGGCCCACCTGCCCGACCGCGACGACGAGGCGTTCCACCTGGTCAACCCCGAGCCGCAGCCGGTGGTCGACATGATCAACACGTTCTGCTCCGCCGCCGGTGCGCCGCAGTTCGCGGTGCCGACCCGCAAGGTGTCCGCCGGTGGTGCGCTGGACGCCCTGCCCAAGGGGTTGCACCCGCGACGCCTGGTCACCAGTGCGCTGCGCTCGGGTCCCGCCCAGGCGCTGCTCGGGCAGACTGTCGGCCGCGCCGGCATCCCGGCCGAGGTGCTGGCCCACACCAGCTTCGAGTCGACCTTCGACTCACGGCGTACCGAACAGGCGCTGGCCGGCTCCGGGATCGCCGTACCGGCGCTGGAGAGCTATGCCGGGGCGCTGTGGAACTACTGGGAGGAGAACCTCGACCAGACCTCCGGGCGCAATCCGGAGAACCGCAAGGCGCTCGGCGGGAAGTACGTCGTGATCACCGGCGCCTCCTCGGGCATCGGCCAGGTGACCGCCCTGAAGGTCGCCCAGGCCGGCGGCATCCCGGTCCTGGTCGCGCGCGGCAAGGAGAAGCTGGAGGATCTCAAGCTCACCATCGAGATGCGCGGCGGCACCGCCCACGTCTTCCCCTGTGACCTCTCCGACCTGGAGGCGATCGACACCCTGTGCGAGCAACTCGCCGCCGAACTGCCCTCGATCGACTACCTGGTCAACAATGCCGGGCGCTCCATCCGCCGCTCGATCAAGCTCAGCCACGACCGCTTCCACGACTTCGAGCGGACCATGCAGCTGAACTACTTCGGCGCGATCCGCCTGGTGATGGGGCTCTTCCCGGTGATGCGCGAGCAGCGGCGCAGCCACATCGTGAACATCTCCTCGATCGGGGTGCAGACCAACCCGCCGCGCTTCTCGGCGTACGTCGCCTCCAAGGCCGCCCTGGACGCGTGGAGCAACGTGGTCGCCTCGGAGGTCGTCGGGGACGGGATCACCTTCACCAACGTGCACATGCCGCTGGTGAAGACGCCGATGATCGCGCCGACCAAGATCTATGACAAGTTCCCCACGATCTCGCCGGCGCAGGCCGCCGACGTGGTGATCAAGGCGATGGTGGAGAAGCCGCACGAGTTGAACACCCTGCTCGGCAACGCTGGCGCAGTGGCGCACACCGTCGCACCGAAGGCGTCCTTCCGGGTGCTCAACATGGCCTACCACGTCTTCCCGGACTCGGCGGCCGCGCGCGGCAGCGAGGACCCCAAGCGGGAGAACGAGCAGGTCATGCTGGCCCGGCTCTTCAAGGGGATCCACTGGTGATCCGGTGCGCCACCGGTTGCCGTCAGGCGCCGGTGGCCACCGGGCGCGAGGCGTCGGTGATCCACTCGCTCCACGAGCCCGGATAGAGCGCAGCCCGGATCCCGGCGACCTCCATCGCCAGGACGTCGTGGGCCGCGGTCACACCCGATCCGCAGTACGCCGCCACCTGGGCACCCGGCACCGCGTCCACCGCGGCGTACACCCGGGCCAGGTCGTCGGGGTCGCGGAAATGACCGTGTTGGTCGAGGTTGGCGCTGGTGGGGACGTTGCGCGCGCCGGGGATGTGGCCGGCGACCGGGTCGACCGGTTCGGTCTCGCCGCGGAACCGTTCCGGTGCGCGGGCGTCGATGAGGACAGTGCTGTGGTGCGCGCCGTCGGCGTCGACCACCGGCATGGTGCCCGGCGTACCAGCGAAAGTGCCCTGGCGTGGCTGCGCGGGCCCCGTCTCGACCGGGCCACCGGCGGCGACCCAGGCCGGCCAGGCGCCGTCGAGCACCCGTGCGTCGCGGTGCCCGTAGTGGCGCAGCAACCACCACGCGCGTGCCGCCGCGTGGCCGGACCAGTCGTCGTAGACCACCACCGGGCGGTCGTCGTCGACGCCGGCGTGCCGCATTGCTGCCACGAAGTGCGCCGGGTCGGGCAGTGGGTGGCGGCCGCCTGTGCCCGGCGGCGCGGCCAGGTCCGCGTCGAGGTCGATCCAGACGGCGCCGGGCACGTGGCCGGCCTCGAAGTCCGCCAGCCCGGGTGGGCCGCCGAGGCGGTAGCGGACGTCGAGCACCGTGAGCGCGCCGAGCCGCGAGTGGAGTTCGCCGGCCGTGATCAGCGGGCTGGTCCGTACGTCGTCCATGGCCCCATCATGCCCCCACGGACTGTTGGTGGCCGCGTGGCATCATTGCGCCCCGTGGCTGAACTTCACTACTTCACCGGCACGATGGACTCGGGCAAGAGCACCCTGGCCCTGCAGACCAATCACAACCATGCCGCCCGGGGAAGGATCGGCCAGATCTTCACCACGCACGACCGCTCCGGCGAGGCGTTGCTCTCCTCGCGGCTGGGCCTGACCCACGAGGCCAACGAGGTCAGCGAGGGGTTCGACTTCTGGCGCCACGTGGTCGAGACGCTGACCCGCGGTGGGCGGATTGACTACCTGATCTGTGACGAGGCGCAGTTCTACTCGCCCGACCAGATCGACCAGCTGGCGCGGATCGTCGACGAGTTGCAGATCGACGTCTTCGCCTTCGGCATCCTCACCGACTTCCGTTCACTGCTCTTCCCGGGCAGTGCGCGGCTGGTGGAGCTCGCCGACCGGATGCACGTGCTCCAGGTGGAGGCGTTGTGCTGGTGCGGCAAGCGGGCCACGCACAACGCGCGCACCGAGAACGGCGCCATGGTCACCGAGGGCGACCAGGTGGTGGTGGGCGACGTGGAGGACCAGGACGCCGAGCCCGCGGATGTGGCCTATGAGGTGCTCTGCCGCCAGCACCACCGCCGGCGGCTCACCGCTGCTCGTGCCCGCGCGGTATCGCTTGCGCCGGAGCCGCTGCCCTTCGGGTGAGGCCCGAAGCCCGAAGCCACAGGCCACAGGCCACAGGCCAGCGCCGCCCGGTCGGCACGCTTCCCGGCCCGCCGCGCATCAATCTTCAGCAGTCGTCCGCATGCCGGGATGACCGGGCTTGTTCCGAGGGGGTTGTGTCGGTACCCCCTGATTGACTGTTCGCATGATCGATACCGACGCATCGCTGGCCCCGTTCGAGGTGGATGACCTCGACGGTGACGTGCTGCTCGATCTGATCTCGGACAACACGGACCAGGAGTGGCGGGCGGAGCGCCGCCGCCTCCGGCTCGCCTACCAACTCTGCGTCACCCATCCTGCCGTCGAAGACGATCCAGCCTCATGGGCCGATGGCATCCCCGCCCTGGCTGGTTACACCGACACGTTGGGTGGCGAAGGGACGCCGGAGGTGGCGGCGTTTACGGTCGAGTTGTGGGCCACCGCAGCAGGGGTGTCCGCGTGGTCGGCGAAGCGGACGCTGGCTGCGGCGTTGGATCTGCATCACCGCCTCCCGCACACATGGGCCGCTGTGGAAGAACTCCGCATCCCCGGCTGGAAGGCGTGCCGGATAGCCGAGGACACCAACCGCCTCTCCCTCGAGGCAGCCACCTGGGTCGACAACGAACTCGCCCGCACCGGGACGTGGGGGTTGCCGACCATCGAGAAGACCATCAAGACCGCGATCGCGATGTTCCACCCCGACCTGGTCAAGAACAACGGACTACCGGACCGTGATGACTGGGACGTCACCGTCGACCACACCGGCGGCGTGGACGGCACCAGCCGCCTCGACGCCATCGGCGACAGCGTGGACCTGGAGAAGTTCCACTCCCTCCTCGCTGATGAGGCAGCCACCATGGGCCGCCTCGGCGACACCGACACGCTCGGGCAGCGGAAGGCCAAGGCCCTCGGTGTGTTGGCGGACCAGCAGGCGACTGCCGACCTGCTGGGGCTCCTCGATGACGAGAGCGGTGGCAGCCGTGGCAACGGCGCGGACCGTAGCGGTGAAGGTGAGGGCGCGGGCGGAGCCAGCGACCACGGCGAAGGCTGCAGCGAGACTGGCCACGGCGCGGGCGAGGACCCCAACAACCCGGCCGGCGGCCTGGTGCACCCCGTCACCGGCAAGCCCGTGACCCGACGCCGCTCCTACTTGAAGACCCGCCTCTACGTGCACATGACGCTGGCGGACCTCGCCACGATGGCCGGCGCGACCACCGACGCCGCGACAGGTGCCACAGGAGCCAGCGCGACTGCGGACGGTCACGTAGCCGCGACGAACCTCTTCGGCACCGTCCACCTCGACACCCTCACGACCTGGCTACGCGACCTCGGCACCAACGCCCGCGTCACGCCCGTCATCGACACCAACCGCCACTGGTCGGTCGACCACCACGACCCACCCGAGACCATGCGCGAACAAGTGATTCTCCGGGATCGCCACTGCGTCTTCCCGTGGTGCACAGTCGACGCCCGCAACTGCGACCTCGACCACATCGAGCCCTACGACGAACACGGCCCACCCGACCAGACCAGGCCCGACAACCTCGCGCCACTCTGCCGGCGACATCACCTGGCCAAGACCCACGGCACATGGCGCTACGTCCGCAACCGCGACGGCACCTACACCTGGACCAACCACACCCACACCTGGCTCGTCACCCACGACGGCACCACCAACCTCACCGATCCCTGAATGCCCTGCCCCGTCCCCCGGGAACAGCGCGAACCGCCCACAGCGAACCGCACCCCCGGGGACACAGGCATGCCATCGCACCCCTCGCGGCCATGCCCGCGACAGGACGGCGTTCAGCCAACGAGGATCGGGATCAGCATCTCGTCCGCGCTCAGCGACCCGTGCATTCCGACCAGCTTGTCTTCCTTCTCGAAGTCACGGGTGGAGACCACCGCCGTACCACCGTGGCAGGCGACCATCACGTCCCCCAGCCGCGCACGCGCGTGCGACTCCACCACCGGTCCGAACCAGCCACGCCCGATGACCTCGTCGCGACGCAGCACGGTGGCGCGCTCCCCCAGGTGCTCCGACCAGGTGGCCACCACATCCTCGACCGCGCCGGGTCGGCAGTACAGGTGCCGGAACCGCGCCTCACCCCCGAGCAGGGACACCCCCGCCCGCAGGTCCAGGTGTTCATCCACGTCCACCCGTTCCTCGCGCGGGCAGTCGACCATCCCGTGATCGGCCACCACGACCAGGCGCACCGAGTCCGGCAGCGCCTCGCGCAGCTGCTCGGCCGTCGCGTCGATGCTGGCCAGCTCCTGCAGCCACGCGGTCGAGGCCACCCCGTGCACGTGGCCGGTCCAGTCGAGGTCACTGTCATAGAGGTACGTCAGCGACGGCGTACGTCCGGCGCATTGGATCGCCGCAGCGATCCGCTCCCCCGTCTTGTCGGCACCCACATACTCCGCCCCGCGATGCCCGGCACGGGTCAGCCCGGACTTGCGGAAGTCACGCTTGTTGACCACGTTCACCTGCACCCCCGCCGCGCCCAGTTGCGCGAACGCCGTCGGGTGCGGCTGCCACTGCTCGGGGTCCACCCCGTCGGCCCACTCCAGGTGGTTGAGCAACTCATCCGTCCCGGGGATCCGGGCGGTGTACCCGACCAGGCCGTGCTGCCCCGGCGCCAGACCCGTGCCCAGCGACGTCAACGAGGTCGCCGTGGTCGACGGCACCCCAGCCGTCCCCGGCGCACCCATCAGGCTCGACAGGTACGGCGCGACGTGGCCATACCGCTCCAGCAACCGCTGCCCCATGCCGTCGATCAACAGGATCACCACACCGGGCGCCTCGGGCAGCACCAGATCACTCGGCGTACGCCCCAGGGGCGCACCGAGGGCAGCCGCCGCGGCCGGTACGACGTCGGCCAGGGACCGCGCCGAGTACGCCGGCTCGACGAACCCGCCGGCCCCCTGAACGGTCACGGACGTACGTCGTGGTGCGTGGACGCCGACAACGCGCGGGCGAATTCGAGCAGCGAGGTCACCGCGTCGTACCCCTCGGCCGCGGCCGAGACGCGCAGCGAGAAGTCGTCCGCCGCCAGCATGCCGGTGTAGCCGTGGTCCGCCTCGCACTGGGGATCGGCACAAGCCGCAGGCTCCAGGTCGATCCGGCCGACGCCGCCCCAACCGATGGTGAGCACCGCCTCGGCCGCTGGCTGCGGCCCCGAGGTGGGGTTTGCGACCATCCGGGTGACCACCACGGACCGGATCGAGGCCAGCGAGATCGCCTCCGTCGAGGTCGACGTGTACGGCTGCGGCAACAGGTCGTCGCCGGCATGCTCGTCGGTGTGGGCCAGGATCAGCCGGCTCGGGGTGAGCACCACGACGGTGATGTGGCGGCGTACCTCGTCACGCTCGATGGTCGGCTCGTGGTGCACATAGAAGGAGACCACCTCTTCGCCGGCCACCGCCGCCCCGACGCCGTCCGCGACCACCTCGGGGTAATAGCCCGTCCGGTCGATCGCGGCGCGGAGGCGGACAAAGCTGTCGGAAGTGTCGCTGGTTCCACGGTTGCGCATGGGCCGAGTCTGTCACGCGCGCCGCCGGCGCACCCGCTGGGCCGGTTCAGTCCGGGATGGTGTCGGCGGGATCCGCGTGCAGGCGCCTCACGAACCAGTCAGAGCGGAGGTCCTCCACCGGCTCCACCCGACCCGATGCGGTGAGCACCGTGGCGCCCTCCTTGCCAGCCAGCACCAACGACAGGTCGATCGAGCGCAGCGCCGGGAAGTCGTTCTTCAACCGCGCCACCAGCATGATCAGGCGCTCCACCTGGTCCACGTCGACGACATCGCTGCCGCGATAGCCGAAGAGCATCGGCGACGCCTTGATCTCGCGGGTCATCGACCGTGCCTCGTGCTCGGTCAGCGGCGGGATCCGGTAGGCCTTGTCGCCCAGCAGTTCGGTCAACGGACCGGAGATGCCGAACGAGACCACCGGCCCGAAGAGCGGGTCCTCGATCGCGGTGATGCTGACTGGTACGCCGGTCGGTGCGGTCTTCTGCACCACGAACCCGGCATCCGCGGGGTCGCCGACCACCTCGGCAAGCGAAGCGAACCCGTCGCGCATCTCCTGCTCGCCGTCGATGGCACGCCATACGTGGGAGAGATCCGGGCGGTGGCGCAGGTGCTCGGCGGTGGCCTTGAGGATCACGTTGCCACCGAACTCGCGACCGGCCGCGACCGCCTCCTCGACGGTGTGCACCGGGCGCGGCTCCCACAGGTCGATCCCGTGGGTGGCCAGCAGTTCGCGCAGCTCGTGGAACTCCAGGTCACGCCCCTCGGGCGAGTTCATCAGGATCGTGTTGACCAGCACCTTGGCGGACTGGGTGTCGACCTCGGCGCGCTCACTGGTCTCACCCTCCGGGGTGCGCAACCACACGGCGTACTCGACGACGTGGGCGAGTGCCCGCACCGCGGCCTCGACGGCTGGGTAGGACGGCACCGAGCCACGGCCCGCCGTCGACCCGGCGACGTCGGGCACCCGGAGCAGTTCCGGGACACCCTCGGCGCCGAGGAAGGTGGAGACCAGCGGCTTGTCGGACTGCTCCCCCACTGCGGCCAGCACGTTGGCGACCTCTTCTCCGGTCACGTTCAGCGGCGGGATGTAGACCGCCACCACCGCGTCCACGTCCGGGTCGTCGATCGCCGCATCGAGCGCGTCCTCGAAGTCCTCGGCGGTCGCCTCGGCGCCGAGCGCGACGGAGCGGTTCACCACCAGGCCGACCGAGGCGGCCGCGTCGTTGGCGAGCAGGCCGATGGCGTCCGAGTTGCCGACCACGGCGACCCGACGTCCCCGCGGCAGCGGCTGGTGGGCGAGGAGCTGCGCGACGTCGAACATCTCCTCCAGGGTGTCGACCTGGATGATGCCGGCCTGGCGGAACATCGAGTCGACGGCCTGGCGCGGCGCGGCGATGGTGCGCACCGCGTGCCCCATCGGGACACCCTGGGTGGTGCGACCGGAACGGACCGCCACGATCGGCTTGCGGCGCGAGACCCGGCGCGCGATCCGGGAGAACTTGCGCGGGTTTCCGATCGACTCCAGATAGAGGAGGACGACCTCGGTGGTCTCGTCCTCCTCCCAGTACTGCAACAGGTCGTTGCCGGAGACGTCGGCCCGGTTGCCGGCGCTGACGAACGTGGACAGGCCCAGGCCCCGGTTGTAGACCTTCTCCAGGATCGCCGAGCCCAGCGCACCGGACTGGCAGAAGAAGCCGGCCCGACCACGCGGCGGCATCAGCGCGGAGAGGGAGGCGTTCAGCGAGCGCTCCGGGTCGGTGTTGATCACGCCCAGGCAGTTGGGGCCGATCAGGCGCAGGCCGTACGAGCGGGCCAGGCCGACCAGCCGGCGCTGGCGGCGCCGACCCTCGTCGCCGGTCTCGGCGAAGCCGGAGGAGATCACGATCAGGCCGTGCACGCCCTTGGCGGCGCAATCCAGGACGACGTCCTGCACGGCGGTCGCGGGGACGGCGACGATGGCCAGGTCGACCGGCCCGGGGATCTCCGCCACCGAGGCGTACGCCGGCAGCCCGGAGACCGCGTCCGAGCCGGGGTTGACCGCGTGGACCACGCCGGTGAAGTCACCGGTGATCAGGTTGCGCACCAGTGCCTGGCCGATGGTGTCCTGGCGGCGACTGGCGCCGACCACGGCGATCGAGCGGGCGTTGAAGAAGCGGGAGATGGAGGCGGACTCGGCCCGGTGCTCCCGGTTCTCCAGGACCCCGATGGCCGTGGTGGTCGGGTCGATGTCGAACTCGAGACTCATCACCCCGTCCTCATAACCACCCGCCACGTGATAGCCGGCGTCGGTGAAAGTGGTGATCATCCGCCGGTTGTCCGGCAGCACCTCGGCGACGAACCGCTCGACGCCCAGTTCGCGGCCCGCCTGGGCCAGGTGCTCGAGCAGGACCTGGGCGATGCCGCGGCCGTGGTGCTGGTCCTCGACCAGGAAGGCGACCTCCGCCTCGCCGGGCTCGACGACGTCGAAGCGCCCCACCGCGATCATCCGCTCGGCGAGCATCACGATGAACGCGACCCGCTTCTCGTGGTCGACCTGGGTGAAGCGGGCCACGTCCTTGTCGGACAGGCGCGGCATCGGGGAGAAGAAGCGGTAGTACTTCGACTCCTCCGAGACCCGGGCATAGAACTCCACCAGCAGGTCGGCGTCGTCGGGACGGATCGGGCGCACGTGCGCGGTGCTGCCGTCGATCAGCAGCACGTCCGCGGTCCAGTGCTTGGGCGCCGCGGGGCTGGCAGGATCGGTCGATGTCACAGGAGTGAATCTAGCGGGTTGGCGAAGGATCGGCGCCGCCCGGGCGGCGTGGCCGCCGCGATTGTCGGGCCGGCGCAGGGAAGAATGCCCCCATGGCTCGACGTACCACCAAGAATCCGCCCCCCGAGGACTTCGAGGAGCACATCCTCGACATCGACGTCCGGGACGAGATGCGCTCCTCGTTCCTGGAATACGCCTACTCGGTGATCTATTCGCGGGCGCTGCCCGACGCCCGTGACGGGTTGAAGCCGGTCCAGCGGCGGATCCTCTACACGATGAACGACATGGGCCTGCGCCCCGACCGCGGCCACGTCAAGAGCGCCCGCGTGGTCGGCGAGGTGATGGGTCGCCTGCATCCGCACGGCGACTCGGCGATCTATGACGCCCTGGTCCGGATGGCCCAGCCGTGGTCGATGCGCCTGCCCTTCATCGACGGGCACGGCAACTTCGGCTCCCCCGACGACTCCCCTGCCGCGATGCGTTACACCGAGTGCCGGATGGCGCCCGCGGCCGTGGCGATGACCGAGTCGATCGACGAGGAGACCGTCGACTTCAAGCCCAACTACGACTCGCGCGAGCTCGAGCCGTCGGTGCTGCCCTCGGCCATCCCCAACCTGATCGTCAACGGCACCACCGGCATCGCGGTCGGGATGGCGACCAACATCGCGCCGCACAACCTGGTCGAAGTGGTCCAGGCGCTGCGTCACCTGATCAAGCACCCGACCGCCACTGTCGACGACCTGATGCGCTTCATCCCCGGCCCGGACCTCCCCACCGGCGGCAAGATCGTCGGCCTGGACGGGATCCGCGACGCCTATGAGACCGGCCGCGGCACCTTCCGGATGCGGGCCACCGCCCGGATCGAGAACATCACGCCCCGCAAGAAGGGGATCGTGGTCACCGAGCTCCCCTATGGCGTGGGCACCGAGAAGATCGTCGAGAAGATCAAGTCCCTGGTCCAGGCCAAGAAGCTGCAGGGCATCTCCGACATCAAGGACCTCACCGACCGCGACAAGGGCCTGCACCTGGTCATCGAGGTGAAGAACGGGATCAACCCCGAGGCGCTGTTGGCCCAGCTCTATCGGCAGACCCCGATGGAGGACTCGTTCGGGATCAACACCGTCGCCCTGGTCGACGGCCAGCCCCGCACCCTGGGCCTCAAGGAACTACTCGAGGTCTTCCTCGGCCACCGCTTCGACGTGGTCCGGCGGCGTACCGTCTTCCGGCGCGGCAAGGCCGCCGACCGGCTCCACCTGGTGGACGGGCTGCTGATCGCGATCCTGGACATCGACGAGGTGATCCAGGTGATCCGCAGCTCCGACAACGCGGCCGCGGCGCGCGAGCGGCTGATTGAGATCTTCGACCTCTCCGAGGTGCAGGCCGACTACATCCTGGACATGCCGTTGCGGCGGTTGACCAAGTTCAGCCGGATCGAGCTGGAGAAGGAGCAGGAGGAGTTGCGCCGCCGGATCGAGGAACTCGACGCGATCCTCGCCGACGAGGCGGTGCTCCGCAAGGTGGTCTCCGACGAGCTCGCCGAGGTCGCCAAGACCTACGGTACGCCGCGGCGTACGGTCCTGCTGGAGTCCTCGGGGGTGGCCACCAAGGCGGCCGAGGTGCCGCTGGAGGTGGCCGACGACCCGTGCCTGGTCTTCCTCTCCTCCACCGGCCTGCTGGCCCGCACCAGCGCCGAGGAGCCGCCCGGCACCGGGGGCGCCCGGACCCGCCACGACGCGATCATCTCCACCGTGCGCACCACCGCCCGCGGCGAGGTCGGCGTGATCACCAGCCGCGGGCGGCTGCTGCGCCTGGGCGTTCTGGAGTTGCCGACCCTGCCGCCCACCGCGAACCACCCGCACCTCAGCGGCGGGCTGCCGCTGAGCGAGTTCCTCTCCCTGGAGCAGGGCGAGCGGGTGCTGTGCCTGCAGTCGCTGGCCACGGACGGTCCCGGCCTGGCGCTGGGCACCGCGCAGGGCGTGGTGAAGCGGGTGAACCCGGAGGTGCTCACCCGCGACGAGTGGGACGTGATCTCGCTCAAGGACGGCGACGAGGTGGTCGGCGCGGTCGAACTGGCCACCGGCACCGAGGAGCTCTGCTTCATCACCTCCGAGGCGCAACTGCTCCACTTCGGCGCCGACCAGGTCCGCCCACAGGGGCGCACCGGCGGCGGGATCGCCGGCGTACGACTGGCCGACGGCCAGCGGGTCGCGTGGTTCGGTGCCGTCGACGGCACCGGCGCGACCGGGGACGACCAGGTCGTCGTGGTGACCGCCTCCGGCTCCTCGACCGCACTGCCGGGCACCGAGGCCGGGTCGGTCAAGGTGACCCCGTTCGAGGAGTATCCGGGCAAGGGGCGCGGCACCGGCGGAGTACGGTGCCACCGCTTCCTCAAGGGCGAGGACGCGATCGTCTTCGCCTGGGCCGGTCGGGGGCCGGCGCGTGCCGCCGCAGCCAGCGGCGCACCGATCGACTTGCCCGAGCCCACCGGTCGCCGTGACGGGTCCGGTACGCCGTCCCCCCAGCCGATCGCCGCCTGCGCCTCGCCGGTGGTCCCCTCCGTCCCGCCCACCCATGTGGAAGGCTAGGCCCATGCTGAAGACCCGTTCCCTCCTGCTCGCCCTGCCGCTGGTCGCTGCCCTCTTCACCGGGGCCTGCAGCGGCGACGACGCCACGTCCACCTGCGACGCACTGCCCGACGACGCCCTGGCCCAGGCCAAGGCCAAGCTCGACGAGACGTCCGGGCTGAAGGTGAGCCTGACCGCCACCAACTTCCCCTCGGGCAGCACCGGGGTCAACTCCGCGGAGGGCATCGGCGTGCACCCGGCCGGCTTCGCGGGCACCGTGAACGCCGCCATGTCGGCGTTCACTGCCGACGTCGAGGTGGTCGCCACCGACGGCAAGGTGTGGCTCAACATCGCCGGCGGCGGCTTCGCCGAGGAGGACCCGGCCCGCTACAACGCCCCCGACCCGGCGGTGCTGATGGCCACCGAGGGCGGCGCCTCCGACCTGCTGGTCAAGACCACCGGCGTCAGCGGCTGCAGCGACGAGCGCGGCGGCTCGGACAACTCGCAGGTCTTCGGCAAGTTCTCCGGCACCCTGCCCGGCGAGGACGTCTCGCGGATCATCCCGACGGCCTCGGGCGACAGCTTCGACGTCAGCTACCTGATCGACGCCGACGGCCAGGTCAACGAGGTGCGGATGACCGGGGTCTTCTATGAGGGCACGCCCGAGATGACCTACACGATCAACTTCTCCGAATACGGCAAGTACTCCGAATCGGACGTCACGGCCCCATGATGCGGGTCCCGGGGACCAGCCGCGGCGCAACGTTGCTGCTGGCCCTGGCCTCGGTGGCGGTCGCCTTCGCGGCGGCCGACACGTACGTCGTGGTGCTCGCCCTGCCGGACATGATGGGCACCGCCCGGATCCCGATCAACGACCTGCAGCGGGCCGCCCCGATCATCTCCGGCTTCCTGCTCGGGTACGTCGCGATTCTGCCGCTGATGGGCCGCATCGCCGACCTGCGTGGGCGGGTGCCGGTGCTGGTGATGGCGCTGGCCGTCTTCGCCGTCGGCTCCCTGATCACCGCGGTCGCCTATGACCTGCCCAGCATGGTCACCGGGCGCTTCCTGCAGGGCGTCGGGGGCGGTGGGCTGGTCCCGGCCACGCTGGCCCTGGTCGCCGACATCTATCCGACCGAGCGCCGCGGCATCCCGCTCGGCATCGTCTCCGGCGTGCAGGAACTGGGCAGCGTCGTCGGGCCGCTCTTCGGCGCCGTGGTGCTGGCGGTGGCGTCGTGGCAGTTCATCTTCGTGATCAACCTGGTCGTCGGCGTGGTGCTGGCCCTGGCCATCCGGGCCGCTGCCGGCCGCGACGCAATGGACTCCCCGCAGGGCCCGGTGCCCCGCGGCTTCCCCGACCCGATCGGCATCCTGGCGCTGCTGGTGGCGATCGGCGCCGCCACGATCGTCCTGGTCCGCCCCGACGGGATGCTCAAGGACCTGACCTGGGGCCAGCTCTTCATCCCCTACTTCGGCGACAACCGGTGGGTCACCCCGATCGGCGCGGTGGCGATCGGGGCGCTCGCCGTCCTGGTGGTGCGCTGCCTCTTCGCCCGCCGTCCGCTGGTGGACCTGCGGGCCTGGTTCGGCCACCTGCGCGAGGCCGACCTGCTGGGTGCGACGTACCTCGCCGTCGCCCTGGGCGGGGTGATCCTGGCGTTCGCGACCGCCGACCCCGAGGTGCAGGTCTTCTCCGACCAGGGGCCGTGGTTCCTGCTCGGCTCGGCGGTGGCCACCGTCGCCTTCGTGGTGCACACCCGGCGCGCCGACCAGCCGCTGATCCCGCACGGCGCGATCGCCGAGCGGCCGGCGTGGGGGTCGCTCGCGGTCAGCTTCTTCATCGGCGCCGCCCTGATCGCGGCCCTGATCGATATCCCGATCTTCGCCCGGACCACCATCTATCGCGACTCGCAACTGGACGCCGCGCTGGTCCTGGTCCGCTTCCTGGTCGCCCTGCCGGTCGGCGCGGTGATCGGCGGCTACCTGATCCGGCGCTTCTCCTCCGGGCTGGTCACTGCGGTGGGCATGTTCGCCGCGGCCGGTGGCTTCGCGCTGATGGCCCAGTGGGACGAGGACGCACTGCGGCACTGGTCGGTCACCGGGACCCTGCTGCTGACCGGGTTCGGCTTCGGCCTGGCCCTGGCTCCGGTCAACGCGGCCCTGCTCGCCAGCACCCGCGACGCCGTCCACGGGGTTGCCTCTGCGCTGGTGGTGGTGGCCAGGATGGTCGGCATGCTGGTCGGCATCTCGGCGCTGACCACCCTGGGGATGCGCGAGTTCTATGACGCCAACCGGGAGTGCCTGGCCGAGCACGCCAGCCAGTACGGCCGCTGCGGCACCCAGGCCGCGATCGCCCAGGAGCACGCCGTCTTCCTCGGCGCCGCGGGATGCGCGGTGATCGCCGCACTGCTCGCGCTGTGGCTCTTCCGGGGCGCCCGGACCCGCGGGATGAGCGCCGCGGAAGTGCTCCGCTCGGGCGGCTGAGAGACGCGTCACACCGGGCGTTTCGTCCGCATCCTGAGCGCGCAGCGGAGACCGACGTCGGGAGGTCTATGTTGCAAAGCATGGGCGACTTCGATGACTTGATCTCAGCAAACCGCGACTTCTCCACCTCCTTCGACCTGGGCGGGTTCGACGGTGTCGCACACGCCGGGGTCGCCATCGTGACCTGCATGGACTCGCGGATCGATCCGCTGAACATGCTGGGCCTCAAGCCCGGTGACGCGAAGATCTTCCGCAACCCGGGTGGCCGGATCACCGGTGCCGCGCTGGAGGCACTGGTGCTCGGCGTGCACCTGCTCAACGTCAACCGGATCCTGGTCATCCCGCACACCCGGTGTGCGATGTCCTCCAGCACCGAGGCCGAGCTGCGCGAGAAGGTCGGCGCCTCCGCCGGCCAGGACGCCTCCTGGCAGCACTTCCACGTGGTCCGCGACCAGGTGGCCAGCCTGACCGAGGACATCCGTGCGGTCACCTCGCACCCGCTGATCCCCGACTCGGTCAAGGTCGGCGGCTTCATCTATGACGTGGACACCGGCCTGATCGACCAGAAGGTCTGACCACACTGACAGCAACGCTGTTACAGTCCTCCTGAGCGACCCGGTGCCCGACTCCGCGGGCCGTCGCCAGGAGGAACCATGGCCCACAAACACTACGACGTCCTCGTCATCGGCTCCGGATTCGGCGGCAGCGCCAGTGCCTTGCGGCTGAGCGAGAAGGGCTACAAGGTCGGCGTGCTGGAGGCGGGCCGCCGGTGGAACGCGCAGGAGTTCGCCGGCTCCAACTGGAACCTGCGCAACTCGATCTGGGCGCCGCGCCTGGGCCTGACCGGCACCCAGCGGATCAGCATCATCGGCAAGGTCACCGTCTTCAGCGCGGCCGGTGTCGGCGGTGGTTCGCTGATCTATGGCAACACCCTCTATGAGCCGCTGCCGGAGTTCTACACCGACCGCGCCTGGGCGCACATCACCGACTGGCGCGACGAGCTGGCGCCCTTCTATGACCAGGCAAAGCGGATGCTGGGCGTGAACCAGAACCCGCGCCTGTGGCGCGCCGACGACGTGCTGCGCAGTGTCGCCGAGGACCTCGGCGTTGCCGAGACCTTCCACCCCACCGACGTCGGCGTCTTCTTCAACGAGGGCAAGGAAGGCGTCGAGGTCGACGACCCCTACTTCGGCGGCGCCGGACCCCGCCGTGCCGGGTGCGTGCACTGTGCCCGGTGCATGACCGGCTGCCCGTTCAACGCCAAGAACACCACCGACCGCAACTACCTCCACCTGGCCGAGGGGCTGGGCGCCGAAGTGCACCCGCTGACCACCGTCACCCGGATCCGGCCGCGAGCCGGTGGCGGCTATGAGGTGAGCACCGAGCGCTCCAACGGCGTGCTGCGCAAGCGGCGGCGTACGTTCACCGCTGACCAGGTGGTCCTCGCCGCGGCAGCGCGCGGCACCCAGGACCTGCTGCACAAGATGAAGGACTCCGGCGACCTGCCGCACCTCTCCGACCGGCTCGGGGAACTGACCCGCTCCAACTCCGAGGCAATCCTCACCGTGGCCAGCCGGATCCACACCGACATGGCCCAGGGCGTTGCGATCACGTCCTCGATCCACCCGGAGCCGACCACCCACGTCGAGGTGGTCAAGTATGGCTCCGGCCAGGACGCCCTCTTCCCGCTCTCGGTGCCGATGGTCGACGGCGGTCCGCTGCGGGCACTGCGGTTCCTGCTCACCATCGTGCGCCACCCGCTCGCCTTCGCGCGCTCCCTGTGGCCCTTCGGCGGCGCGGACCGCGGCGTGATTCTGCTGGTGATGCAGTCCCTGGACAACTCGCTGACCAGCTTCCGCCGCCGTGGCCGGCTGACCACCCGCCAGGGCACCGGCGAGCCGAACCCGACCTGGATTCCGATCGGGCACAAGGTCGCCCGGATGTTCGCCAGCAAGGTCAAGGGCGACACCGGTGCGGTGGGCACCGACGTGCTCAACATTCCTTCCACGGCGCACTACATCGGCGGCGCGGTGATCGGCGACTCCCCCGCCACCGGCGTCGTCGATGCGTGGCAGCGGGTCTATGGGCACCCGGGCCTGCACGTCATCGACGGGGCCGCGGTGACCGCGAACCTCGGCGTCAACCCGTCACTGACGATCACCGCCCAGGCCGAACGCGCCCTGGCGTTCTGGCCCAACAAGGGCGAGCAGGACCCCCGACCCGCGCTGGGATCGGCGTACACCCGGATCGCACCGGTGGCCCCGCGCAACCCGGCCGTGCCGGAGCACGCCCCGGCGGCGTTGCGCCTGGGCCCGACGCCACCTCAGGCGTCGAGCGCCTCCATGTCGACGTCGTAGGCGCCCTGGACGATGAACTCCTTGCGGGGAGCCACCTCCGAGCCCATCAGCAACTCGAACACCTTCGACGCCTCGTCGGCGTCGTCCACGGTGATCCGGCGCAGGGTGCGGTGGCGCGGGTCCATCGTGGTCTCGGCCAACTGGTCCGCGTCCATCTCACCCAGCCCCTTGTAGCGCTGGACCGGGTCCTTCCAGGTTACGTTCTTCCGCTTCAGCTCGGCGAGCTTCCGCTGCAACTCGGCGTCGGAGTAGGTGTAGACGTACTTGTCCATCCCCTTCTTGGGCCGGTTGATCTCGATCCGGTGCAGCGGCGGCACGGCCGAATAGACCCGCCCGGCGAGCACCAGGCCCGGCATGTACTTGAAGAAGAGGGTGGCAAGCAGGGTGCGGATGTGCGCACCGTCGGAGTCGGCGTCGGCCATGAAGATGATCCGGCCATAGCGGGTCGCGTCGATGTCGAACGTCTTGCCGGAGCCGGCGCCGACCACCTGGATGATCGAGGCGCACTCGGCGTTCTTGAGCATGTCGGCGACCGAGGCCTTCTGCACGTTGAGGATCTTGCCCCGGATCGGCAGCAGTGCCTGGAACTCCGAGTCGCGAGCCAGTTTTGCGGTGCCGAGCGCGGAGTCACCCTCGACGATGAAGAGTTCGGTGCGCTCGGTGTCACTGGAGCGGCAGTCGGCCAGTTTCGCCGGCAGTGCGGACGACTCCAGTGCGTTCTTGCGGCGCTGGGTCTCCTTGAGCTGGCGCGCCGAGATCCGGGTCTTGGCGGCCCCGGCGACCTTCTCCATCACCAGTTTGGCCTGGGCCTTCTCGGCGCGCTTGGTGGAGGTCAGGAACGCCTTGAGTTCCTTCTGCACCACCTTGCGGACCACGCTGCGTGCCGCCGAGGTGCCGAGGATCTCCTTGGTCTGCCCCTCGAACTGCGGCTCGGCGAGGCGGACCGTGACCACGGCGGTCAGGCCCTCGAGTACGTCGTCCTTGACCACGTCGGCGTCGTTGACCTTGAGCACCTTGGAGCTGCGCATCGCGTCGTTGAAGGTCTTGGTCAGCGCCTGTTCGAATCCGGCCACGTGGGTGCCGCCCTTGGGGGTGGCGATCACGTTGACGTAGGAGCGCAGCACGGTGTCGTAGCCGCTGCTCCAGCGCAGCGCGACGTCGACGCCGAGTTCGCGCTCGACGTCCTGCGGTGTCATGTGCCCCTTGGCGTCGAGCATCGGGACAGTCTCGGTGAAGACGTCGGAGCCCTGCAGCCGGAGCACGTCGGTGACTGGCTCGCCCTCGCTGAGGAAGTCGGCGTACTCACCGATGCCGCCGTCGTGGCGGAAGCTCTGCTCCACCGGCTCCTCGCCGCGCTCGTCGCGGATCACCAACTCCAGGCCGGGGACGATGAAGGAGGTCTGGCGGGCCCGGACGATCAGCTCGTCGAAGACGTACGCCGCGTCGCGGGTGAAGATCTGCCGGTCCGGCCAGAACCGGATCCGGGTGCCGGTCTTGCCCTTGGCGATCCGCTTGCCCTTGCGGGAGAGGCCCGAGCCGGGGGCGAAGCCGGCGTCTGGGCCGTCGCCGTCGAAGACGCCCGGTACGCCGCGCTGGAACGAGATGCCCTGGGCCGACGGGGACCGCTCGACGTCGATGTCCATCCGCGAGGAGAGGGCGTTGACCACGGAGAGGCCGACGCCGTGCAGGCCGCCGGTGGCGACGTACGAACCGCCGCCGAACTTGCCGCCCGCGTGCAGCTTGGTGGCCACCACCTCGACCCCGGAGAGGCCGGTCTTGGGTTCCTTGTCGGTGGGGATGCCGCGCCCGTCGTCGTGGACCTCCACCGAGCCGTCGGGGTGCAGGGTCACCTCGATCCGCTGCGCCACCCCGGCCAGGGCCTCGTCCACACCGTTGTCGATGATCTCCCAGACACAGTGCATCAGCCCCCGGGTGTCGGTGGAGCCGATGTACATGCCGGGACGCTTGCGCACCGCCTCCAGGCCCTCGAGGACCAGCAGGTGGGCGGCGTTGTACGTGTTGTCGATGGGTCTTTCCTCTTCATCTCTCGGACACCACAGAACCTATCCCGCGACCCGGCGCGATCGGCGCTGCCACGCGGTCACGACACGCGCTCGCGACACGCCTGGCACCTGGATCTGCGCCGTTGCCCGGTTCTGTCGGGGCCTGAGCCTATGTTGAGTCCGTGGGGAAGCAGATGCCGTGGCCGATCGGCCGGACGGGGATCACCCGTTCGGGTGGTTTTGCCGCGTCTGGCAACCTTTTCCACACGACCCGCGTCACACTTGCAACACCAGTGCGTCTCCCAGGTGGGACGCCGTCCACGGTGTGGGAACCCCGGCAACGGGGTAGGACCACTCCATGGTTGGATGGGTGTGTCGGGTGCCACGGTTCGCCGGGAATCAAAATGATCTCCGGCTCGTTGAACCCGACAACGAGGAAAGAGAGGCCGAAGTGACTACTGCAGTTGCCCCCAGTTCCGCCGCCTTGACTGCGGCAGACCGATGCGACCGTTGCGGCGCCCAGGCCTACCTTCGCGTGGAGTTGGCCTCGGGGCTCGAGCTCCTGTTCTGCGCTCACCACGCCCGTGAGCACAACGACAAGTTGCGCGAAGTGGCTGTCAACATGGTCGACGAGACGCACAAGCTGTCCGGTTCGCCGGCGGCCTCCGACGACTGACCCAACGGTTTCCTGCGGCCCCGTCCAGCGATGCTGGGCGGGGCCGTAGCGCATTTCGTGGCACAGTGACCCCGTGACTGCTGTCGACCTGCTCGTTGCCCTCGTCATCGCCGTCGGCCTGGTCGGCATCGTGCTGCCGATCCTGCCCGGCACCCTGCTCATCCTCGGTGCGCTGCTGGGCTGGGCACTGCATGCGGACCAGGGCGCCGGCTGGGCGGTCTTCGCGATCGCGGCCGCGCTGCTGGCGATCGGCACCGTGGTCAAGTACCTGATCCCGGGACGGTCGATGAAGCGCAGCGGCGTGCCGTCGAGCACCCTGCTGCTCGGTGGCGTGCTGGGCGTGGTCGGGTTCTTCGTGATCCCGATCATCGGCCTGCCGCTGGGCTTCGTGCTCGGCGTCTGGCTGGCCGAGGTCCGGCGCGTCGGCGAACAGGCCGCGCGGACCACCACGGTCAACGCCCTGAAGGCGGTCGGCGTCTCGATCGTGATCGAGTTCGCCTTCGCGCTCGCCGCGACCCTGGTCTGGATCGTCGGCGTCATCCTCGTCTGAGGACCCGCGACTCAGTCCAGGTAGTCGCGCACTAGGAACGGCTGAGCGCTGTACGGCTGAGCGTTCTAAACGTGCAGGTCAAGAGCGGTGTGGGGTGAACTATCTTGGACTGAGGTCGGGTTGATTCTCCATCAGTCCAAGGTGGTCGACCATCACCCAACTGAGAGGAACCACAGATGACCACCACTGTTCACACGCTCGGCGAGACCATCGCCGTCAACATCGCCCAACACATGAACCGTCTGGATTGGGACTTCGACCGGCTGGCCGAGGAGTCGGCTCTGACCTGGGGTGAGCTGGTCCGGCACCGTGCCGACGCCAGTGCCATGTCGTTGGACGACCTCGCCTTGATCGCAACCGCGCTCGGTGTCACTCCTGCCGATCTCGCTCGATCCGCTGAGAGTTGCGAGCAGACCACCAGTCCCCTGCCTGCCGGCACATGCTGGAAGTGCGGTCTCCGTGCCGACGCACTGGTCCACAACGCCACGGCAAACGGACACGACTTCGAGGCCGGTGAGCGGCTGTGAGGTTTGAGCTGATCACTCAGCGGACGGCCGAGGATGTGAGCCGCCTGTATGTCGAGGCTCGCGTGGCGGGTCTGGAGATCACGCACTACAAGTCACTCGATTGCTACACCTTCGACGGCGCCCCGGTGCCAGGTACCCGACTCGGCGTGTTCCGCCTGGTCGGCGCGCTCTGCTTCCAGAAGGAAGAGCGCCGTTGGGAGGTGCGAGCTCGTACCGATGCTGGCGCAGTGGACCTCTCGACCTTGATCACCTGCGGGTTGGGGATGGTTGAGAAGTATGGCCGCACGCCGGGCCACTTCACACGCACGCGGGGCTTCAAGCACATGGTCCGGAAGAACGGCAAGCGTGTCGCCTGGATCGGTGTCTGCTACCAGCTCAACGCCGAAGACCTGCTCGGGACCGTCAGCACAGCCGAGCCGCTCGACACCTTCGAGGACCAGCTCCGGGTAATCCTCACGTCGGCTGACTCCTGAGTTGTGTCGGCCCCCTCTGAAACTCTCCACTTCAAGCGACCCACGACCGGCGGTAGGACGCCGGCCGGGGTCTAGGAACCAGTCCACTAGGAGGACCAGAACCATGAGCACATCATCCCTTGCGACCTGCGAAGTCACAGACCCCCACCTCCCACACACCTTCCCCGACCCGACCGTCAACTACAGCAGCGAGCACGGATTCACGATGGCCCAGTGTGGAGGGGTGGGAGACCAGACCGCGGTCCGCGACCACTTCGCCTGCCCCGACTGGTGCACTGAGACTGGCCACCCGGGGCACACGTGGGACGATATGACGGATCGCTATGCCGAGGACTGCGCAGTGCGTGCCGGGTCACAGATGCGGACGCACGTGATGAGCATCGAAGTAGGTGCTGGCGGCGACATCGACATCGAAGCCGAGGAGTACCTCACCCCCGAAGGCAAGACATTGAGCACTCCAGCGGCCCGCGTCTGGGTCAAGGGCAACCAGAGTGACCGGACGCTGACAGCCTCTGAATGTCGCGACTTGGCCGCTGCGGCAACTGCAGCAGCCGAATGGCTGGAGGCGAACCAGTGAGCGCCACCATCGAGGCCGCAGACCAGATCGAGGTCGCCTGCGTGGAGTGCGCCAGGACATGGACGATCAAGGCCGACTTCAAGCGCTGGGCCGCGCAACGAGACCGACCCCTCGATGAAGAAGAGACACTACGGGGCTTCGTGGCCGGAATACTCTCGCGCTCCGACTGGATATGTCTGGACGAGAAGGAGAACTGGATGCCGACCTGCCCCGACTGGCCTGACCACCAGCCCCACCCCGGCATCCGCTGTGGTGGGGCTGGTGTCGGTGAACCTGTGTCACTGCCTTGTCACATGCGTTGGAGGGCACGGTCCCGTTGGCGACAAACTGGTAAAGCCAAGACATCTGAGCGTTGATGCTTCACGATCACCATATGAGCAAGATCGGAACACCTGTTGGAGAAGTTGCGGGCGCCCTTCGAGTCATGTTCGGCTTGGGGCGTCGAGGTCGCCTGCGGGAACAAATTGACCAGACGCTCGATCTACATAACCGGACTCAAGATCATGAGGACTTAGCAGAAGCACGGGATCTCTTGAGCCAGGCAATCACGCATCAGTGCCGTACGCTCGCGAGAGTTTCCGATCCCGGAACTAAGCGCCGGCTCAGGTGGGGGGAGTTTCTGGTTGCGATGGTGGTCCTTGTCGTGCCACTAACCGCCCTGACATGGTGGGGATATCAGTTCATTGGCCACTGGTGGGGTTGGGTGTGGACGGTTCTGATTGGGATGATCGCACTCATCACGCTCATGGCGGCCGTCGGCTTGCTGATTGGTCAGTCGGACGACTGATCGCTCGAGTCATCGAGTTGCGAGCCGGCAGCGTGGGGTCGTGACTGACAACTGCAGCACTTTCTCCATTCTTCTGACAGCCGGTTGGCCGGGGGCTAGCGTCTGGCACATGAGCCACCCACAGCAACCCTTGCAGTCAGGTCCGACGCCGCCACCGGCTCCGAAGGTGCCGCTGCTTCACCGGCGTGGACTGCAGGTGGGCGCCACTGCGGTGGTCGCACTCCTCGCGGGTGCAGCCATCGGCGTCGGGGTGAGCGTGCTCGCGCAAGGCAGCGTGGAGAACTCGCCGGAGTACGTGGAACTGACAGCCGAGCGCGACTCCCTTCAAGGGGAACTCGCGGCAGCGCGAGCGGACTTGGGAAACGCCCGGGCCGAGATGGAGGAGATTGAGGGCGACCTCCCCCGGCGCGAGGAAGAGTTGGCGGCCGGACTCGTTGAACTCAAGGCGGCCCAGGCCGAATTGACGAGGCGCGAGGTCGTAGTCGCGGGCTCTGAGACGGCCGTGGCCGAGCGCGAGAAGGCGGTCGGCATAGCCGAGGTCGAGCGGGCCGCGAACACGATCCCAGGCGAAGGCATGTACAGGGTTGGCACCGACATGAAGGCCGGCACCTACCGGACCGAGGGCGCATCGGGTTGCTACTACGCAGTTCTTCGGTCCACCAGCACGCATGACATCGCCGAGAACAACAACATCGACGGCCCCGGCTTCGTCACCGTCCGCGAAGGTCAGTACTTCGAGACCACTCGCTGCGCTGATTGGATCAGGCAATAGCCCGACTGATTGAAGAATCCGCTTCAGCACTGGCGGCGAAGGTGACCTTGCAGCAGTCCTCGAAGCGTTTGCCGGATAGACAGCTGCATGGCTTGTCTGCGTGGTACTTCATCAGGCAGCAGTCGCCGTAGGGACGCCCGGAACCGCACCCACAGGCCAGGGCCTGCGCGATGGGATGCGAGGTGCCCTGGACCAGCTTGAGGAACTCCTCGCCCTGGTCCTTGAACTGGTGCACCACCCGTGTCGTGACGCAGCCGCGACCCAGACGAGTGTGGAACAGATTGCCGGCCACCAGTACCTTCTCCAGGCCGTCCAGTGCTCGGTGCAGGCGCACCACCTCGGCGAGGTCGATCCACCCCTCGGCTCCCTGCGGTGGTGTCAGCGCGGGCATGGAGCGCCACTTGGCCAGCAGCATCGACGGGTCGTGTCCCACTCGCTTCTCGAAGTCGTCTTCCTCTGCCCAGGACGTGCGGACGCGATCCCACTCAAGGTCCGAGGGGCGGTAGATCCACGGGGTCGGGATGAGGAACATGTCTCCGGCCGGGCGTGGCGCGAAGTTGTCCTCTGCGGCGAAGCAGGTCGTTCGGAATGCCTGTGCTCGTGGTGACCATCCGACGATGAGCACGGTCGCCATCGGTTCCGTGGGCTGGAGCGCGTCCCACAGGGTGCGCAGGATTTCCGGTGCAGCGTCGGTCAGTTCGTCCAGGGATGCGCAGTCGGCTCCGGCGACGGCAAGGTAGGTCTTGGCGTGGATGCCGAACTCGACGCTGCCCTGGGTGACCACCGCGCTGTCGAGGTGGTGGATGGCGAGCGTCTTGGTGCTGTGCCCCAGCACGCTGGCGTTGCGGGAGTACTGGATGGAGTCGGTGACGATCTCCGCGTGGTCGCCGTAGCAGGCGACTGCGATCAGGGTCATGGCTGGGCGCCTTTCATGAGTTGGATCAATGGGTTGTGCTCTCCAGACCTTCGGGGGCACTGGACCCGGCCGCCGGCAGCAAGGCCCACCGTTCCGCCATCCGCGTAGCTTCCGAAGGCGCCGATGCCGGCGTTGAGGCGCCGTACGTTCTGGTCGGCCACGGTGCTGGAGATGTGGATCTTCGCGCTGACGCGCTTGCCGTCGATGTCGTTCAGCATGCCCAGGGCAGACCCGAGGCCGGACAGTGCGCCTTGGAGGCCGTTCACCGTGAGGTTCGGGTTGGCGTTGGTGGAGTCGGCGATCCGGAGGTTGTTGATCAGGTCGTCGAGGGCACCGACGCTGAGTCCCCAGCTGCTGATCAGTTCGTCGACGGTGGCGCGGTTGAGTCCGTTGGCTTCAGCAGAGTCGAGGATGGCTTGGCGGCCTTCGCGTAGCTTCTCGGACAGCTCGCTGGTCTTCTCCTCGAGTTGGTTCTGGGAGGCGTAGAAGGCGGCATCGCTGGCGATGGTGGAACTCAATGCATCCACGCGGTCCAGCAGGGCTTCTCGGTTCTGTTGCCCGGCGTCGGTGTTCTCCTTCAGTGAGCGGGAGTTCTCGGCCAGGTCGGCCTTGAGGTTGCGGATCGACTCCAACCACTTGAGGTTGGCCCGCTCTGCGCCCATGGCGGGGTCGAGGTAGGCATCCAGTGCCGCCTTCAGGGCATCAACTGCATCAGAGGCCGTGATGGTTTCGTCGGCCATGTCTCCGAACGCCTTGCCGAGTTCTTTGGTGGCACCCTCGGCTGTGCCCGACTCGTTGATCCAGCGACGGATCGCGGCCTCTGCCTCAAGCTTCTCCAGTGAGGTCATCTGGATCCACTTGGCGGTGGTGATGCCCAGCGCTTCCATCGCCTCGCTGGCACGTGGTGAGACATCGGCTAGTGCGGCGATCGCATCTTCGATCCGAGTGATCTCGTTGTTCGCGTCCGACATTCCGTCGCGCAATGGGCCGGGCAGGTCTGCGAGTTCCTTCTTCATGTCCTCGACCGCGGCGCTAGCCTTCTTCAGGTCGAAGGAATCCAGTGCATGGTTGAACTTCTCCACAGCAGCTTTGGCTTGGTCGCCTGACTTGGCGAAGTCGATCAGAAGACCGATACCGCCACCGATGGCACCGCCCCACGGGCCGCCGACCATGAGTCCGGCACTGCCCAGCATGGCGGTGTTCATCAGGCCGATGTCTTTGCCCACACCTGATGCCGCGATGCCAACGGCGGCCAATGTCCCGGCCCCTCGCGCAAGCCCGGACTTGGTGAACAAGCGTGTTGAGGCTGCTGCAGCAGCGTCCGTCTCACCCCTTAGGTTTGCCATCGCCAACCGGGCGGCAGCTGTGGCGTTGACCAACTTCGTCAAGGCGCCAACGCCCAAGCCCGCCATGGCCCCGAAACCGGCCATGTAGACCACCGCTTTCTGGACGCCGTCGGGCACCTTCTGCCATGCGCCAGCCATCGCGGAGACAGCCTGTGCGACCTCCACGATGATCGGCAGCAGAACAGCGCCCGCGTCGATCGCGGCGTCCTTCACGCCATTCCACGCCAAGGTGACCTGGGACGCACTAGTCCCGAGCCGCTTGGCGAACTCGTCAGCCAAGGCAGAGTTCTCTGACCACGCCGTGCCCGACATGTCGAGTGCATCGGTCAACTTGTCACCGGCTTGTGCAGTCGACAACAACGCACGCATCAGGCGCTGGTCGGTCAGTCCGAGATCCTTGAACACTTGCGTGGTCGACTTGCCTTCGGCGTTCATCTTCCCGAGGCCCTGGATGAAGGAGTTGATGGTCTGCGAGGGCGAGCGCTGCCATGCTGCCGCGAAGTCCTTGGCAGTCATGCCGGCGGTCATCGCGAACGTCTCCAGCTTCTCGCCACCATCAAGCACGGCGTCACGCATGGAGGTGAACACCTTGCTCATCGCGGTGCCGCCGGCCTCGGCCTCGACGCCGACGGACGAGAGGGCGGCGGCGAAGCCGAGGACATCAGCCTCGGTCAGGCCAGCGATCGCGCCCGCGGCGGCCATCCGCTGGCCGAGCGTGACGATCTCCGCTTCGGTGGTCTCGAAGTTGTTGCCGAGCGCCACCACGCTCGACCCGACCCGATCAATGTCACCTTGAGCCGTACCCATCACTGCAACGAAACGAGCAATCGAGATCGCTGCGTCCTCAGCCGACAGGTTCGTGGTCTCGCCGAGCTGAATCATCGTCCGCGTGAAGTCAACGACGTTCTCCCGCGCGATACCGAGCTGACCAGCAGCCTCAGCCACGGCGGCAATCTCAGTGTGGCTGGCCGGGAGTTCGGTCGTGGCGAGCTTCCGCAACTCCTCTTCGAGCGCTGCCATCTGAGCAACCGACCCGTCCACCGTCTTCGTGACCCCAGCCCAAGCCGATTCCCAATCCATCGCCGCTTTGGCCGTCAATGCCAGCCCACCCGAGACAGCCAAACCAAACTTCGTAGCGACACCACCCACTGCCGTTAACCCGGCGCGCATCCTCTCGCCATCACGATCCAGGGCGGTGAGCTTCGTGCCGAAGTCCTTCACCGACACACCCGCTGCAGCGAGCTGACCCTTCAGGTTCCCGATATCGGCCTGGAATTTGTAACTTACGGCCCGATCAGCCACGGCGCTTCTCCTCTTCCTCCATGCGCTTCAGGTCGACCACCACGGCCTCACCCAACGCGGCCAACGCCTCCCACGCATCAGCAACCTCGACCATCCCCCCAGCCCTCGCACCCACGGCCATGTCCCGCTGGCCCAGCACGAAGAACGGCAGCAACGGCCCAAACGCACCCAACGCCGTCATCAGGTCGCCAAGACGCTCCTTGAGCGGATGCTCGTCGTCGACGTCGCGGAACTTCGGGTCACTCATGTGGTTCTCCTCTACACAGCGTTGGGGTCAAAGGACCCGTCTTCGGCGGCGACTTCTGGGGTTTCGACCTCGTCCAAAGCCTCGATCTCGGCATGCAGCTCCTTCAGGCGCAAGGACAGCGGCGACAGATCACGCGGCTGGGTGCGCTCGTCGTGCAGCGCCTGCCACAGCTTGTCGCGCAGGGCGACCAGGAAGTCCCGTCGGGAACCGTGCTCGAGCGCCCAAGTGACGCTGCGCAGCGGAGTTGCACTGTTCTTGGTCATGTCCTTGTCCTTTCAACTGGTCAGAGGATTTCGCGGAGAGAGAGAATTCCTATCTCCCGCAGTCCCTTCTGACGGGGCGGGGAGGGGGATGGCCCCCTCGTCACGGTCACGCAGGTCATTCGGGCCACCCAGTAAGTTCGAGCAGGTCGCGCACGAACTCGCCCATCTCCGAGTTGTCCCGCTGTGGCCTTGGTGGCGGATTTCCCTCGCGCGGTGAGTAGTTGCCGCGGCCAGGCTCCTGCGACTGGCCCCCGTCTTCCCCGAAGAGTTGCCGGGCGAACTCGCGCATTGCCCTGCGTTCCGAATACTCATCCATTGGCCACCGCCTCCAGGCTGCGGCCCTCCAGTTCGGCGGGCTTCATCCCCACCATCGCAACGGTCAGCGCCATGGCGTCGCCCCGGCGTCGCTCCATGTTCCACAGGCGCTCGACTGCGCTGTCCATCTCTGGGCGGTCGGCTGTGAACTGGTTGAGGGTGTCGGCGGAACCCATCTCCAGGGCACGCTCGGCGATGGCGCGGGCCATCACCTCGTCACCGGTTCGGGTGGCCCTAGCGAGCAGTTCCCGCAATTCCTCACCCCGCGCGATGGTGGCGACTCGATCCCCGGCGTCGCGGCGGGAGATGACCAGCGTGGCCTGGTCGCCGGGTATGCCGGCGATCCCGAAGACCTTCTGGGCGTCGTCGCGGTCCGTGAGCACTGTCCGCTCGGCCAACGAAATGATCTCATCCTCCAGAGCTCGTCGGTGCTGGATGCTGACAACCGCCAAGGACTTCAGTCGGTACTCCTCCGAGATCGTCGAGTCGCTACGAATCTCGTCGTAGGCGGCATTCGCCTTGTTCACCCAGCGCTGGATGATCTCCGATGCCTCCTTCGACTTGCCGGCCTTCACAAGCTTCCTGCGGGCCTCGTCGTAGGTGATGCTCATGTCCCAGCTCCTCATCTTGCCGTCCGTGCGGCCTTGAAGTGTTCGATGTCTTCGCGGCTGATGCGGTACCTGCCACCTGCCTCGGTGGCGGGCAGCCGCTGCTCGTTGATCGCCTTGCGAATCGCTCGGCCGGTGACCCCCGCCAGTTGTGCTGCCTGGCCCGTGCTCAACCACTGACCCGAGTCTGTGACTGGTTCCGGTTTGGTGTCGTCCTCGGTTCCGGTTGCGGAACCACGCCAAGCCATCGCCGCAGCGCGGATCTCGACGAGCTGGCGAGAGATCTCTGGGTCTGTGCCACGGACCCGCACCCGCAAGGAGGTCAGGCCGGCATGTCCCTCCAGCCACGCACAGGTCCGCGCATCGAGGACGACACCGGGCCCATTGACTCCGATCAGCATCGGCCACCCTCCTGCCCGGCCTTCGCCTTCGAGGTGAGTTGCCGATCGGTCCCAGCCCAGACTCCTGCCTGCTCGGCGTTGGCGACAGCGAACGCAGCACAAGCACCTCGAGCCGGGCACCAGGTGCAGGCTTGGCAGGCTTCTCGGCGCTCGCTGGACGCGTCGCTGAAGTACGGTTCGGGGTCGGATTGGCAGGGTGTCTGCTGGCCTCGGTCAGCCATCTCGTCGAGCTTGGCGGTGAGGTCGGCCCACTGCTTGCTGACCTCGGTTCGGATGCCGATTTCGCGGGTCATTTCGACCACCTCACGCGAAGTCGCCGAATGCGTTTCCGCAGGTCAGCGGGTTGGGTGACGCATGGTGACGGATGAATGCGAACTTTCTTATACACCCCTACGTGAGGAGGTTTACATAGAAGCGTCACCATGCGTCACCACCCTCGATTTCGGACTGCTCCGGATGGGGTCTCAGGCCACTCCAGGTCTTGCCGAACTTGGTGCGCTTGGAGTCGTAACCGAGTCGCTCCAGCTCCGCCGAGAAGGCCCTCTCGCTCAGGTTCTCGGCGCCGTCCCGAATCGCCCACGAAGACCACGCGCCGAACAGTTCCCGCGTCGTGGCATGCACGTAGGGTCCGGTCTCGCATTCCTCGGCGATGAACCGTGCGACCGCATCGGAATCGGTCTGGTAGGCATCTGTTGCGCGCAGCACTGAGGCCGGCTCACGCATGCCACCGTTGTCCTCGTAGTCGAAGTGGCCATCGATCACCCAGGACAGGACCGCATCGGCGTACAAGGCGAGCGTCTCGGGCAGAGCCGGGTCACGGTCCTCGGGCGGAACCACGACATCGAACGGAACCACGCGGATGCGTCGCCACACGGCCGGATCGTTGCCCTTCACCTTCGGCAACGCGTTGGTGACGTACACCAACTGGTGCGTGGGCTGCCACGACACCGGCGGGCTGTAGAGGTTGCGGGCAGTGAGCTCGTCCCCGCCAGTGAGCCTCTTCATCGTGGCCTCGTCGAGCTTGCGGCCCTCCTCGGTCTCCGAGCCGATCACCAGCCGGGCACCGAGCAGCGTCATCATCTCCGGGCCACCGATGCCACCGCGCTCGCGGACCATCAACAGGTCCGGGTTGATGACCTTGGCGTAATCGCCCAGCGCGTTGGTGATCGCGCCGTACGCCGTGCCCTTGCCGTTGGCACCCGTGCCGATCAACACCGGGAACAGGTGCTCACGGACCCGGCCATAGACGCACTGGCCGATCACCCGCTGCAGGTACTCCCGCTCGTCCTGATCGGGCAGCACGCTGGCCAGGAACGCCTCCCACACGGCTCGATCCACCGTCGGGTCATAGGCGCCCGTGGTGACCTTGCTGAGCCGGTCAGCGGGATCGTGGGCACGCAACCGACGAGTCCGTAGATCCAGTGTTCCGTTCGCGCAGTTCAACAGGTACGGGTCGGCGTCGAGGTCGGCGACGGTGAACGCGAACGGCTCGAGCGCGGCAGCGATGTCCAGCACGCCGTTCACGCCCGCGGCGGACTCGCACTTGCGTACGTCGGCCCGCAGTTCCTTGTCGTCCACCGATTCGGCCAACGCCGACCTGAGCACGTCGAGCACGGCTCGCTTGGCCTCACCGCGGTGATCCTCCAGCCACCGAGTGCCGTCATAGGCGAGCCAGCCCAGGCCATAGACGTACATCAGCCGGTCAGCGTGCGTGCGAGCCAACCGGTATGCCATCCTCGCCTGACCGCGATGCTGCCGTTCGGCCACGTCGGGCTCACATCGGGCGGCCTCGGCTTCCTTGCCCCAAGGATCGAAGTCGATACTCATGACCCCTCACCGGCCTCGATCACGCGGACCCCGACATTGCGGTACGCCAGGTAGGCCAAGAGGTCAGGCAGCTTCTTGGTGTCCATGCGCCACCCCTTGCCCGACACCGACCAGATCGGCTTCAACCCAGCTTCCCGAGCAAGCTCAGCCGACCTCCATCCACGAAAGACGAACGTCTTGCCGTCGATCTCGACGACGGCCCTACGCCGGGTACTCATAGCGCACCCCACGGGTCTTCGCCGCGCAGCGACTTCTCCCACAACTGCAGGGCATAGACCTCGCCCTGCAACTCCAGATGAAGACTCGGAACGTACTCCTGCAGCAGGCGGACCGAACTCAGGTCGACCGGTGCCAACTTGCCCACGTTCAAGATGACCTTCGAGCCCGGCGTCACCCCGTACAACTTGCCGATGACATCGCGCAGCTCTTCGTTGGTTCTGCACCAGAAGATCGGAACCGTGGTGATCATGCAGACCACCACCCTTCGGCGAGCTCCTCGAGCCGGTCACGTTCGCCGGCCTCGATCTCGCGGTTCTCGGTGAAGATGTCGTGCCCGATGTGGTCGTAGGCGATCTGCTCGATGGCCTCAGCGAACAGTCGGCGCATCACGTTCGGGTCGACGGCCTCCAGTTCGATGGCCTGTCCCACGAAATCGTGCCGCTGCCCGTGCTGGTCTACCCAGTAGTCCGACTTCGGTGGCGTGCCCAGCGCCTGCATCGTGGCGGCTTGCGCGTCGGTGATCGACAGCAACCGAAACTCAATGTTCACCTCGGGGTCGGCGTGCTTGCGCAACTTCGCCTCGAGCTGAGCACCACACTGCAAGCCAGCAGGGTCATAATCGCCGGCGTACAACACGATGGTGGTCCGCCGATACGACGTCGCGGCTTCATAGGCGAACGTCTCCGAGGTCTGACCGCCGGTGGGGAAGATCGGCACGGCGTACTGATCTTTGAGGTCCATCAGCACACCGGCAATCGACCTGGACTCACACCAGATCTCCACATTCGGTGCGTCGTCGTATTGCCACGGGTCACGCCGATACAGGTGAGCCGTCCTACGGAGAGCGGACTCCGGGGAGCGACTCACCAGCGGGAAGTGACCACGGCGACCGTTGTCGACGATCCAGTTGTAGGGAATCCGGCCCTGGCTGCGCAGGATGCCCAGGTCATAGACGACCTTGTTGTAGCCCGACTCCTTCTTCTCCACCAGACCAGCCGCGACAGCGCGGTAGTAGATGTGACGCACCGACGCCGGCTTGACCTCCTCGGCCAACCGGACCAGTGCCTCGCGGCGGTGCTCCAGCTCCAGCTTGGTCGGCCTCGACCGTTTTATCTGGCCTACCTGATTAGTTTGTCTGGCCTGCCTGATAAGCGCAGTCATCGCGAACCACCCCCGAGCACCAACTCGGCGACCCGATCCGCCATGTCGTCGTCCTGAGAGATCACCTCGGCCAGATCACATAACAGATCCAGCGCGGCCCGCGGCGACAGGAACCAGCCCCGTCGCCCAACCGTCAGCACGATCTCCCGCTGCGGCAGCACCACCACGCCAGCGGGCACACCCACCGGCACTGAAGTGGTCCCGTCGACCACGACACGCTCACCGGTACGCGTCTCGACCAGATCACGCTCATGCCGGGCGACGCTGGGCACATCAGCCTGGGCCCGGCGAAGCGCACGACGACAATCCCGACCAATACCAACAGCCAGACTGTCCGGCGCCGTGATCCGATGACCACACACCGAACAACGTGCAACTTCACTGTTCGGCGGTACGATGGCCTTGTTCTTGATCGCCGTCGAGGATGTCGCCGTCCGGTTGCCCGCCGGGCGGCTTTCTCGTTCAGGCCGCATCGGGACCACCCGCCTCGGCAAGCTCGGCCTCGGCGGCCTCGGCCGCGGCAGTGAGCTCCTTGGCCTTCCGTCGCGCCTGAGCCGACTTCAGCGCGAGGCGGGCGAAGTGCGCCTTCTTCAGGTGATGCGCGCGGACGGGATCGCCATCCGCCTGGTCGAGGAACTTCTGCTCAAGTGCGGCTCGGGCGGGTGCCGTGCGAGCAGAACGGTTCTTTGTGTTGGCCCAAGATTCATGGGCTGCGATTCGAGATCGAAGAGTCAGTAACGGATCAGGCATGACGAAACGTCCTTTGACGAGTCGCCTGTGGCCGCTACTTCACAGAACTAGTTCGGCGAGATACGCCGCGCTGTACTAAGACGACTGTATCAGCGCTAACAGCTGGCCATACGTACGGACACGCCGACCGTACTCAGCCTCGGGGAATGTCCAACTCCGGCTCTTGCTCCACTTGTCTTGCTCTTGGATGACCACAGTGTCAATACCGTCTCGGCCGTCCATCTCGAACCATTCGACGAGATGCTCTGCCACGTAGTACCCAACACCGCATCTTTGGCACGCAACTCCGAAGCCTACGTATTGCTCCAACGCAACCCCCTTGGAGTGCGCCACAGGTCGCGCGTCTGCCATCGCGGTTGCGAGCACATGCAGGTCCGCACGAAACTCCGGCACGCGCAGACGCGGCAACCTGCCGTGGTCACGATCAGGATGAAGCAGTTCAAGCAGATCTGTGAGCATGTGCAACTCGGTCTCCGAAGCGACCTCAACTCGGCCCGCCGCAATGCTTTCGATGTCCTCGATCACCTGGTCGAAGATCACCGTGGCTGTGGCTGCCTTCGTCAGAGACTGCCCCGGCACAACAACCATCGGAAAGCTTGGCTCCTGCCACACCTGAGCCAGCATCCTTCCGCATTGGTCTACGACCTTCAGCAACCACCGCCCCCGTGGAGGCTTCCAGTCGTTGGGTGCCGGCCTGCCACCCAACCCCTCCCACAGCCCTGGGGCTTTCCCAGCTGGTTCATTCGCTACGCGGCGCCCGTCGGAAATCACAGCTCCCCCAAATTCAGCTTGCGGGCTTCCTCGGCAGCCCGGGCCGATGCCTGCGCTTTGGTGTAACGCATGAGCATGTCGGGTCGGGTCCAGCCGGCCACGGCCATCAGGCCGGATTCGGAACCACCGGCCGCCAGCCATCGATGGGCGGCGGTGTGGCGCAGTTTGTGAGGATGGAATCCTTCGATGCCCGCGGCCGTCGCACGTTCTCCCAGCGACTTGTGTAGCGCGTCGTAGGTGAAGCCCTTGCCCCGATCCCCCAGCCACAAGGCTGGCCGGTCGGTGAGGCGGTGGCCCCGGCGCAGACGCAGATAGCGATCCAGTGCCAGGGTCGCTTCCGGGCCGATGGAGACAATGCGGCCCTTGCCCCCCTTCCCGCGGCGTACGACGATGGCGCCGGTGCTCAGGTTCACGTCGTCGAGCTCGAGGGCAACCACCTCGCCGGCTCTCATCCCGGTTTCGAGCATCAGCCGGATCATGGCCTCGTCACGTCGGTGGCGCAGCGCCACCTTGGGATCGGCTCCGCGCGGGACGGCACATGCCTTGATCAGGGCCCGCAGTTCGTCGTCGGTCAGCGGCTCAACCACCGTCTCATCTAGCTTGGGCGGCTTCATGCCAAGGAATGGATCGGAGTCGATCTCCCCTTCCTCGACCAGCCAGGCGGTGAAACGCTTGACGGCCAACTGGCGGCTGCGGGCCGTCGCCGGCGCCTGCCCCTTGTCGAGCAGTGAGTTGACGAACAGGTTCAGACTGGAGCGCGCCAACGGCGCGGCATCATGGTCCGCGCACCACGCCAAGTGGAACCGTACGCCGTCGCCGTACTGCTTCAGGGTCTGCTCGGACTTCCGTTCAGCCCGGAGCGCCAACTGCCATGATCGAGCCAGCGCCTTGGCGTCCTCGACGGTCATGTCGGAAGGGTTCACGTCGAATAGTCTAGATGAATATCTGGACTAGAAGCGCTGTACCGGTGTACTGTGTGTCTTCGCAAGGCCCCGAAACACCGATCTACCTGCGGAAACGTGAATCTGGAAGAGTTTGGCTCAGTCCAGGTAGTCGCGCAGCACCTGGGAACGGCTCGGGTGGCGCAGCTTGGACATCGTCTTGGACTCGATCTGGCGGATCCGCTCACGGGTGACGCCATAGACCTTGCCGATCTCGTCGAGCGTCTTGGGCTGGCCGTCGGTGAGGCCGAAGCGCATGCTGACCACGCCCGCCTCACGCTCCGAGAGCGTGTCCAGGACCGCGTGCAGCTGCTCCTGGAGCAGGGTGAAGCTGACCGCGTCGGCCGGGACGATCGCCTCGGAGTCCTCGATCAGGTCACCGAACTCGGAGTCGCCGTCCTCACCCAGCGGGGTGTGCAGGGAGATCGGCTCGCGGCCGTACTTCTGCACCTCGATGACCTTCTCGGGGGTCATGTCGAGTTCCTTGGCCAGCTCCTCGGGCGTGGGCTCGCGGCCCAGGTCCTGGAGCATCTGGCGCTGGACGCGGGCCAGCTTGTTGATGACCTCGACCATGTGGACCGGGATCCGGATGGTCCGGGCCTGGTCGGCCATGGCGCGGGTGATCGCCTGGCGGATCCACCACGTCGCATAGGTGGAGAACTTGTAGCCCTTGGTGTAGTCGAACTTCTCCACCGCACGGATCAGGCCCAGGTTGCCCTCCTGGATCAGGTCCAGGAAGAGCATGCCGCGGCCGGTGTAGCGCTTGGCGAGCGAGACGACCAGGCGGAGGTTGGCCTCGAGCAGGTGGTTCTTCGCGCGGCGCCCGTCCTCGACGATCCACTCGAGCTCCTCGAGCATCTTCGCCGAGATCCGGCCGCCGGCGGCCAGCTTCTCCTCGGAGAAGAGGCCTGCCTCGATCCGCTTGGCGAGCTCGACCTCCATCTCGGCGTTCAGCAGCGGGACCTTGCCGATCTGCTTCAGGTAGTCCTTCACCGGGTCGGCGGTGGCGCCGGCCACCATGACCTGCTGCTCCGGCTCGTCGGTGTCATCGGCGGCGGAGACGGTGAACGCCTGCTTCTCGTCCTCCTTGATGGAGGGGTCCGACTTCACGTCCTTCTCGAACTGCTCGTCGGAGATGTCCGGGAGCACCTTCTTGCCGTCCGGCCCGATCACGACCGGCTCGACGGCCTCGTCGGTGGCCTTCGCGGCAGCGGCCTTCTTCGCCGGAGCCTTGGTGGCGGCCTTCTTGGCAGCGGTCTTCTTCGCAGCCGCCTTCTTGGCGGGGGCCGGCTCGGCAGCCGCTGCGGCCTTCTTGGCCGGAGCCTTCTTGGCGGCGGTCTTCTTGGCCGTCGCGGTGGTCCCCTTGCGGCCGGCCGAGGCGGCGGCCACGGCGCGGGCGTGGATCTCGGGGTCGAGGACCACGGTGATCCCCTGGCTGGCCAGGTGCGTCATCAACGCGCGCAGGTGGCGCGGCTCGATGGCGGCCGCCTCTGAGGCACGGCGTACCGCCTCGGGCGTCACGGTGCCGGTGGACTCGGCCGAGGCGACCAACCCGACGATCTCGGGATGGGTCAGCACGTCAGCGGGGAGCATCTTGCGCGAGCTCGAAGACACGAACACCTCTCGGAAAAACAATTGGGGCACGGCAAATCCCGGTAACGTCAAGAGCCGCCCCGCCATTCTGCCACGGCGGGAACAGGATCCCACCCCTGCCCCTCCAACGACGGCGCGTCGGGGGCGTCACGACTTGGCGGAAGCTGCCTTCGCGGCGGCCTTCATCTGCTTCTTGTGGTCGCGGACCTCCTGCAGGCTCTGCGCATCCACCACGTCGGCGACCGAGCGGCGGCCCTCCAGCGCGTAGTCACCGGCGGCCTGTTCCCACCCGTCGGGACGTACGCCGAGTTGCTTGGCGAGCAATGCCACGAAGATCTGCGCCTTCTGCTTGCCGAAGCCCGGCAGCTCCTGGACCCGCTTGAGCAGTTCCTTGCCCGAACCGGCTTCCTGCCACAGGCGCTCGGTCTTCCCGTCGTAGCGCTCCACCACCAGGGCGGCCAGCGCCTGGAGGCGCGCTGCCATCGATCCTGGGAAGCGGTGCACGGCCGGGGTCTGGGCGCAGAGGTCGGCGAACTGCTCCGGGTCCGCGTTGGCGATCAGCTCGGGGTCGAGCGAGCCGAAGCGGTCCAGCACCTTCGCCGGGCCGGCGAAGGCCTGCTCCATCGGGAACTGCTGGTCCAGCAGCATCCCGGCCAGCAGGGCGAACGGGTCGTCGGTGAGGACCTTGTCGGCGGTGGGGTCCCCGGTGATGTTGATGGCCATGGATCCATCCTGCCATCCGGGGTGAGGACGGGCCTGTGGAGGACGCCTGCGGGCCGGCCCGACGTACGGCAAGGTGGTGGGCATGCTCGACGAACCGACCCAGGCAGCGCTGCGCCTGTGCGTGCACGCGCTCCGGGCCAGTACGCCGCAGCGCACGTTCACCCCTGCACTGCACCTGGGCACGCTCGGCGGCGAGCACGTCACCCTCGCCCTGGACGACGACCTGCTGGCCGCCGACGTGGGGCTGCGCAGCGACCTGGCCGTCGAACTGGCCCAGCGCGCCGCGGCGATCACTGACCGGCCGGCTGCCTGGTTGACCCGGATGGGCTGGCCCCAGCCGCACGACCTCGACGTCGCCTGGCTGCCCGTCGTACGCCGTGGGTTGGCCGAGCTCGGCCTGGTGGCGGCCTGTGCCGTGGTGGTGACCAAGAACGGGTGGTACGACCCGTTCGGCGGCGGCCCGTGAGGCTCAGGCGGGCCAGGTGTGGACCGGCTCGTTGGTGTGCATCAGGTCGCGGTACTCGACCAGGGTGCGGCGCAGCGCCTCCTCGGTGGTGATCGCGCTGCCGTGGCTGCGCACCCGGGAGGCGAACCATTCCGCCCCGTTGGTCCCCTGCAGGCAGCGCTGCTCGATGATGCCGAGCAGGCGGTCCGACTCCTGGCTCTCCACACCCCACGCGGCCAGTCCCTCGTGGGCCTGGTCGAGCAGCCGGCGCAGCACCAGTTCGGTGGCCGGCACCTGACCCACCTCGGGCCAGTAGACCTGGGCGTCGATCCCCTGCCGTGCGGCGACGTGGAAGTTCTCCTCCGCCGCGCTGAACGACATCCGCGACCAGACCGGCCGCTGGGCACCGGCCAGGGAGCGGACCAGCCCGAAGTAGAAGGCCGCGTTGGCCATCGTGTCGACCACCGTGGGGCCGGCGGCCAGCACCCGGTTCTCCACCCGCAGGTGCGGCACTCCCCCGGCGATGTCATAGACCGGGCGGTTCCAGCGATAGATGGTGCCGTTGTGCAGCCGCAGCTCGGCGAGCTCGGGCACCTGGCCGGCCTCCAGCACCGCCAGCGGGTCCTCGTCCTCGGTCACCGGCAACAGCGCCGGGAAATAGCGGACGTTCTCCTCGAACAGGTCGAAGACCGAGGTGATCCAGCGCTCGCCGAACCAGACCCGCGGCCGGACCCCTTGCGCCTTCAACTCCTCGCTGCGGGTGTCGGTGGCCTGCTCGAAGAGCGGGATCCGGGTCTCGCGCCACAGCTCCTTGCCCAGCAGGTAGGGCGAGTTAGCGCCGACCGCCAGTTGCAGTGCTGCGATCACCTGGGAGGCGTTCCAGTATGGCGCGAACTCCTCCGGCGAGGTCTGCACGTGCAACTGGGTGCTGGTGCACGCCGCTTCGGGCACGATCGAGTCGGCGGTGGTCCGCAGCCGCTCGACGCCCTGGACGTCGATCACGATGTCCTCACCGCGGGCGGCGAGGATCTGGTCGCTGAGCAGCGCATAGCGCGGGTTGCTGCTCAGGCTGGCGGGGCTCATGTGCCCCTCGGCCAGGGTGGGCAGGATCCCGATCATCACCATGTGCGCGCCGGCCCGGGCAGATCTGGACTCGGCGTCGTTGAGGCTGCGCCGCAGCCCCTCCTCGTACGCCGCGAACCCGCCGTCACGCAGGTGGCGCGGCGGCACGTTGATCTCGACGTTGAACTGGCCCAGCTCGGTCTGGAAGTCCTCGTCGGCGATCAGCGCCAGCGCCTCGGCGTTCTTCAGCGCCGGGTCACCCAGGTCGTTGACCAGGTTGAGCTCGATCTCCAGCCCGGTCATCGGGTCGTCGGTGTCGAAGGCTGCCTCGCGCAGCATCCGGGCGAAGACGTCCAGGCACTGGCGCACCTTCTCGCGGTGACGCGTGCGGTCCGCCCTGGAGAACTCCTGCGCCTCGACCTCGGATCCCATGGCCCCAGCGTAGACGGCCCGATCCGCTATTCGGCCAGTTTCTCCGCCATCAACGCGTCCATCGCCGGGTCCCACTTGCTCGGCGGCACCGCGGCCATCAGCATCCCGGAGACCACCCGCACCAGTTCGTGGTCCGGCTCGGATGCCGCGCACCGCTCCACCGCACACCAGGCGAGCGCCCCGTCCCCGTCGAGCCACGCGGCCAGCGCGAGCAGCCCGGCAGGGGCCGCCACGAGCGCTTCGGGGCTGCGCCGCACCACGGCACGCCAGAAGTCGACGTACAGCGAGGCCGTCTCGCGGGTCATCGCCACGTAGGTCGCCTCCCGGATCCGGACCTCCTGGAGGCCGACCAGCAACCGTCCCAGCTCCTCGGCGGCGGGCACCGTCCGGTGCGCTACGTGGTTGACGACCCGGTCCGTCACCCATCGCCGCTCGGCCACCGGCTGGACGAAGTGGCGCCGACCGGCGGCCCGGAAGGCGGCGTCCTCCACCTCGCCCACCACCTCGGCCCCCTCGGGCAGCAGTGAATCGGCCAAGTCCTGGCGCCGGGAATGGGTGACCTTGCCGTCGAGCACCCACTGGGCGGTGAGCGGATGGGAGGCCAGGTCGAAGACCACGCCGTCGGGGCAGAGGAAGCGGTCCTCCTCGCGGATCTCGAACCACCGCTCCCCCTCGACCCGGATCAGCTCGATCACCTGCGTGCCGCACTGTTCGAGTTCGTCGGCCAGCGCGGTCATGCTGGTGGTGACCAGGTCCGACTCCGCCCCGTAGGCGACCAGCGCGGCCTGGGGTGCGCCGTACCGTCGGGCGGGGTCGGCCAGCACGGCGACGAGTTCGGCCACGTCCTCCTTCCTGGTGGGCAGGTCGACGCGGGCCTGGAATGCTCCTTCCTTGCCGCCGAAGGCAAGCATCACGATGGAATCCTCCGGGTGGAAGCCGAGCATGCACGGCACCAGGGCGAGGATGTCTTCTGTGGTCCGGACGGTGATCTTCTGATTCATCATGGCGCCCAGCCTGCTGGCTCACCGGGCCGCGCGGGGGCGCACCGGCGGCGCCTGTGGATAACTTCCGGGTCGGCGCTGCCTGTGCACAGAAACCGGGTTCACCCGCGATAGGTTCGCCGTGTGAGCGACGGGTACGGCGGGAGTGGAGCGGGCCGATGAGGTCCGACGCCTCGATCCTCCACCTCGACCTCGACGCCTTCTTCGCCGCGGTCGAGCAGCGCGACAAGCCGTCCCTGCGCGGCAAGCCGGTGGTGATCGGTGGCGTCGGCGGCCGCGGGGTGGTGGCGACCGCCTCCTATGAGGCGCGTGCCTTCGGGATCCGCTCGGCGATGTCGACCCGCGAGGCACGCTCGCGCTGCCCCAACGCCGCCTTCCTCTCCGGCCGCTTCCCGGCGTACCGCGCCACCAGCAAGGTGGTGATGGACCTGCTCCGGGCCGCCTCCCCGCTGGTCGAGCCGCTCTCCATCGACGAGGCGTTCGTCGACCTGCGGGCCAGTGACCTGGCGTCGTACGACGTGGCCTCGGTGCGCGCCTTCGGTGCCGAGATCCGGGAGGCGGTGCGCGAGGCGACCGGCGGCCTGAGCGCCAGCGTCGGGATCGGCAGTTCCAAGTTCATCGCCAAGGTGGCCAGCGACCTCGACAAGCCGGACGGCCTGGTCGTGGTGCCGCCCGGTGGCGAGCAGGAACTGCTGCGCCCGATGCCGGTCTCGGTGATCCCCGGCGTCGGGCCGGCCACCAAGGAGCGCCTGCGCCGCGCCGGGATCACCTCGGTGGCCGACCTGGAGGCGGTCAGCCTGGACGAACTCATCCGCCTGGTCGGCAACGCGCACGGCCAGGGGCTCTACCAGTTGGCCCGCGCCCAGGACGACCGTGCGGTGGAGCCGGTCCGCGAGACGAAGTCGGTCAGCGTCGAGGGAACCTATGAGACCGACCTGGTCGACCCGACGATGCTGCAGCACCTGCTCACCCGCCAGGCCCGCACCGTGGCCGAGCGGTTGGCCAAGGGGCAGATGTCGGGGCGGACCGTCACGATCAAGGTGCGCCTGTATGACTTCACCACGCTGAACCGCTCGCACACCTTGGACTCCCCCACCGACGATGCCGCGGTGATCGCCCGCCACGCCCGCGCGCTGCTGGCCGGCCTGGACACCAGTGCCGGCGTGCGGCTGCTGGGGGTAGGTGTCTCGGGCCTGGCCGACTGGGTCCAGGACGACCTCTTCACCGACGCTGCCGCGGAGAGCTCCGACGCGACCAGTGCGGCAGGTGACGAGGAGTCCGACGACGTACCGGACCTGTCGGCCGTGCTCAACGCCCGCCACCGGACCTGGGCGCCGGGGCGCGACGTCGAGCACACCGAGATGGGCCGCGGCTGGGTGTGGGGGTCCGGGCGGGGCGTGGTCACCGTCCGGTTCGAGACGGCCGAGACCGGGCCGGGCCCGGTGCGCAGCTTCCGTGTCGACGACCCGGACCTGCGCCCGGTCATCCTCGAGGAGCCGGAGTGAAGGTGACCTCGTCCCCCGGCCGCGCCTGGGCGCAGTGGTGCAGGTCGTCGGCGAGGACGACGGCGATCACCGGATAGCCGCCGGTCACCGGGTGGTCGGCCAGGAAGACCACCGGTTGGCCCGACGGCGGCACCTGGACCGCGCCGAGCACCATCGGCTCGCTGGCCAGTTCCCCGGTCCGCGAGCGCTCCAGCGCAGGTCCGCCCAGCCGCAGCCCGATCCGGTTCGACTCCGCGCCCGCCCGCCACGTCGCGGTGCACAGGGTGCGCCAGGCCTCGGGTGCGAACCAGTCCAGGCGCGGCCCGGCAATCACCCGCAACGCACGGCCGCGGACCGGTGGGGGTACGTCGAGGGGGCGGATCTCGCCACTCGGGGTGCCGACGGCCAGTTCCATGCCTACGACCAGGCGGGGTGGTCCGACCCAGGCCAGGGTGTCGGTGGAGCGTGAGCCCAGCACCGGCGCCACCGCGACGCCACCGGCGACGGCCAGGTAGGAACGGACGCCGCGCAGCGCCGCACCGACGACCACCTCACTGCCGGCGGGGGCGAAGACGGGCTCGCCGTGGGCGACGGCCCGACCGGCGACGGTGACCGGGCAGGGTGCGCCGGTGACGGCGAACCAGTGATCTGCGCTGGTGTGGAGTGCGACGCCGTCCAGGGTGGTCTCGATGACGGCAGCCTCACGCGGGTTGCCGACCAGCCGGTTCGCCAGGGCGGCCGCGGGCTGGTCGAGGGCGCCGGCGCGCGGCACGCCGAGGTGTGCGTGCCCGATCCGGCCCAGGTCCTGGCAGGTGCTCAGCGCGCCGGCGCGGGTGACGGTGAGGGTCATCGGGCCACGAACCTGACCCGGGTGCCGGGCGGCAGCAGTGCCGGCTTGGCGCGGGTGCTGTCCCAGAGCACTTCGTCGGTGTGTCCGATCAGTTGCCACCCGCCCGGGGAGGCGCCCGGATAGATGCCAGTGAACGGCCCGGCCAGGCCGACCGATCCGGGCTCCACCCGGGCCCGCGGCGAGTCGAGCCGGGGTACGTCGGGCAGGGCCAGGTCGCTGGTCAGGTAGGGGAAGCCGGGCGCGAACCCGCAGAAGGCGACCACGTGGTCGGCGCCGGTGTGGCGGGCGACCGCCTCGTCGGGCGCCATCCCCCACCCGCGCGCCACCGCGGCCAGGTCGGGGCCGTCGTAGCGGAGCGGGACCTCGACCAGTGGTCCGGGTGCGGGCGCGGCGCCGGGGCGCCAGGTGGCGAGCTGGTCGCAGGTTGCGGCCAGGTCCGGTACGCCGTCGAGCAGCACCGTGCGGGTCGCCGGCACCACGTCGTCGGCCAGTCCCTGCTCGCGGGCCCACAGGGCGAGGTCCAGTGCCTCCGCGGTCTCCTCGACCTCGACCAGGAGCGCGTGGTCGCCGAAGGGGCGGATGCGTGGCGCCATCACGCCTCCGCGAAGGGGCGCAGGCGCCACCCCGCGGCCGTCAGTGCACGGCGTACGTGCGTGGCGTGGGTGACTGCGCCCGGCGAGTCACCGTGCAGGCACAGCGAGTCCACGCCGGGCGCCAGGGCCAGCGCCTGGCCGACCACCTGGTCGCCGGCCAGCAGGGCGCCGGGCTCCCCGCGCGGGACCAGGCGCCCGTCGGCGGTGTAGCCGCGATCGGGGAACCCCTCGCGCCAGGTGGTGCGCCCGGCGGCCGCGGCCTGGGCCAGCAGGACGCCGCCGGGCAGGCCGAGCACCGGGAGGTCCCCGGAGCCGGCCAGCACCGCCGCGGCCTGTTCCGGGTCGTCGACGACGCGGTTGTAGAGGGCGCCGTGGGGCTTGACGTAGACCACCGGGGCGCCTTCCTCGGCGCCAATCCGGTCCAGTTCGGCGATCTGGGCGGCGACCTGATCGGCCAGCACCGCGGGGTCGACGTCGAGGCGGCGGCGCCCGAAGTGTTCGCGGTCGACATAACTGACCTGCGCCCCGACCGCGACCCCGAGCCGGGCGGCACCGGCACAGACGGCCCGCATGGTCTCCGGGGTGCCGGCATGGCCGCCGCAGGCCACGTTGGCGCTGGTCACGACACCCAGCAACGCCTCGTCGTCGGTGATCTCCTCGCCGAGGTCGGCGTTCAGGTCGATGGTGCGGCTCACGCTCCCCATCCTGCCCTGCCTGCACCCGGTCTCATAGGCTCCGCACCATGCAGCCGCCGATCGCAGACCGTCGCCCGTCCTCCGCCACCCACCACGGCATCACGCTGGTGGATGAATACGAGTGGTTGCGCGACAAGGAGGATCCGGCGGTGCTGGCGCACCTGGAGGCGGAGAACGCGTGGACCGAGCAGCGGACCGCACACCTGGCCAGGCTGCGTGAGTCGATCTTCGCCGAGATCAAGGCACGCACCCTGGAGACCGACCTGTCGGTGCCGACCCGGATCCGCGGCCACTGGTACTACTCCCGCTCGTTCGAGGGCAAGGAGTACGGCGCATCGTGCCGGGTCCCGGTCGCCGACCCTGAGGACTGGACTCCCCCGGTGCCGGCCACCGACGCACACGTCGACCAGCCGGCGCTGCCGGGCGAGGAGATCCTGCTGGACCTCAACGAACTCGCCGCGGGCCACGACTTCTTCTCCTTGGGTGGCTCCAGCATCAGCCTGGACGGTGCCCGGCTGGCCTGGTCCAGTGACGTGGTCGGCGACGAGCGCTACACGATCCGGGTGCTGGACCTGGCCACCCGCGAGGTGCTGGCCGACGAGATCACCGGCGTGCTCGGCGGCGCCACCTGGCACCCGGACGGGCAGTCGTTCTTCTACACCACCGTCGACGAGTCGTGGCGTGCCGACAAGATCTGGCGCCACCGGCTCGGCACCAGCCAGGACAGCGACGAACTCGTCTTCCACGAGACCGACGCCCGGTTCTGGGTGGGCGTGGGACGGACCCGCTCGGACCGGTTCGTGATGATCGTCTCCGGCGCCAAGACCACCTCCGAATACCGCGTCCTGGACACCACCGATGACGCTGCCGGCTTCCAGGTGTACGCCGAGCGGGAGAGCGGCGTCGAATACTCCCTGGAGCACGCGGTGATCGGCGGCCAGGACTGCTTCCTGGTGCTGCACAACGGCGGCGGCCCGAACTTCGAGGTGGCCCGGGCACCGATCACGCCGACTCCGCGGGCGGACTGGGCGCCCTTCATCGAGCATGATGCGCAGGTCCGCCTCGACGACGTGGACGCGTTCGCCACGCACCTGGTGGTGCACCAGCGCAGCCAGGGGCTGACCCAGTTGAGGATCCTGGAACTCGACGGCATCGGCGTGGCCGACGACTACCAGGTCGAGTTCGCCGACGAGGTCTACACGATTGGCTCGGGCGGCAACCCGGAGTTCGACCAGCCGGTGGTGCGCCTGGGCTACACCACCCTGGCCCGGCCCGGGTCGGTGCACTCCTACGACGTACGCACGCGGGAGTTGCAGTTGCTCAAGGAGACGCCGGTGCTGGGCGGCTACGACGCGGCGGATTACACCGAGCGGCGACTGTGGGCGACCGCGCCGGACGGCGTACGGGTGCCGATCTCGCTGGTGCTGCCCAAGGATGCGCCCCAGGACGGGACGACGCCGATCCTGCTCTATGGGTACGGCGCCTACGAGGCGTCGATCGACCCGTACTTCTCGATCGCCCGCCTCTCGCTGCTGGACCGCGGCGCCGGCTTCGCGATCGCCCACATCCGCGGTGGCGGCGAGATGGGACGGCACTGGTACGACGACGGGAAGCTGGAGCACAAGCAGAACACCTTCACCGACTTCATCGCCTGCGCGCGCCACCTGGTCGAGGAGCAGTGGACCTCGCCGGACCGGATCGTGGCCGAGGGCGGCAGCGCCGGTGGCCTGCTGATCGGCGCGGTGGCCAACCAGGCCCCCGAACTCTTCGCCGGCTTCGTGGCCCAGGTGCCGTTCGTGGACATCCTGACCACAATGCTCGACTCGAGCCTGCCGCTGACGGTGCTGGAATACGAGGAGTGGGGCAACCCGGAGGGCGACCCCGAGGCGTTCGCCCGGATCCGCGACTACGCGCCGTACGAGAACGTGGCCGCGGTGGACTATCCGCCGATCCTGGCCGAGACGTCGCTCAACGACACCCGGGTGCTGTACGTCGAGGCGGCCAAGTGGGTGGCCCGGCTGCGGGAGCGGGCGGTGGGGCGCCGCGACTTCCTGCTCCGCACCGAGATGGCGGCCGGCCACGGAGGGGTGTCGGGACGCTACAAGGCGTGGACCGACCGGGCGTTCTCGCTGGCCTGGATCCTGGACCGGATGGGGCTGGCCGAGGTGCCTTCGCGGACCTCTTCCTGAGAGGCCCGGGGGCCTTCCCCAACATCGCCTGAGAAGTCCCTGAGAAGTCCGCGCCGCGGCAACTTTCCGGGCTCGCCAAGCGTCATCTTGGGTACCACCACCTGCCACTGGTCCCCGCCGGGAATCACTGGTCCTGACCGGGAATCAACCGGGCAGGTGGGGTGTTGGAACTGATGCGTGGTCGCCCCACACCCACAGGGGCGCCACCGACAAGGAGGGCGATGGGCATGGCCGCAACCACAGCAACCCGCGAGATCGAAGGACGCGACAGCGTCGGGCTCTACCTGGACGAGATCGCACGCACCCCGCTGCTCGACGCCGTCACCGAGGTCGAGTTGTCGAAGACCATCGAGGCCGGCCTGATGGCCGAGCACCTGCTGGCCGAGGGACGGATCGGTCGCCGCAAGGGCGGTGCCCCCAAGAGCGCCACCCAGGAAGAGCTCGAGTGGCTCGCCGAGGAGGGCCGCCGCGCCGTCCGCACGTTCATCAACGCCAACCTGCGCCTGGTCGTCTCCATCGCCCGCAAGTACGGCCGCGCCCAGATGCCGATGCTCGACCTGATCCAGGAAGGGAACACCGGCCTGATCCGCGCGGTCGAGAAGTTCGACTACGCCAAGGGCTACAAGTTCTCCACCTATGCCACCTGGTGGGTCCGTCAGGCGATCACCCGCGGCATCGCCCAGCAGGCCCGGGTGGTCCGCCTCCCGGTCCACGTGGTCGAGGAGCTGAACCAGGTCGGCAGTGCGCGCCGCACGCTGGAGCGCCAGCTGGGCCGCGACCCGGAGCCCGAGGAGATCGCCACCGAGCTCGGCATGGAGCTGGAGCGGGTGCTGGACCTGATCCGCTGGGGCCGCGACCACGTCAGCCTGGACACGCCGGTCGATGAGGACGGCGACACGTCCCTGGGTGACCTAATGGCGCAGGAGACCACGCCCAGCCCGGACCTGGAGGTGCTCGACACCGAGAGCCGTGACCGGTTGAACCGGCTCGTCTCCCAGCTCGACGAGCGGGCCGCGGACATCATCCGTTCCCGCTATGGGCTCTCCGACGGTCGCCAGCACAAGTTGGCCGACATCGGCGCCAAGCACGGCATCTCCGCCGAGCGGGTCCGCCAGCTCGAGCGCGAGGCGCTGCAGAAGCTGCGCACCTTCGCCGACCCGGACCTCGCTGCCTGAGCCCACGATTCGCCGCGGCGTACAGCCCCGTCTCCAGAGTTGCTTCCTCCGGACCGGGTTGTACGCCGCGGCTCGTTCACGCCCCGGTGAGTTCGCGCCACACTGCCTCGACGCGGGCGCGCAGTTCCTCGAGGGTGCCGGTGTTGTCGATGACGTGGGTGGCCGCGGCGAGCCGCTGCTCGCGGGTGGCCTGGGCGGCGATCCGGGCCCGCGCGTCGGCCTCGCTCATCTGGCGGTTGTCGACCATCCGCGCGACCTGCACCTCCTCGGGTACGTCGACCACGAGGACCGCCTCGAAGTTGCCCGGCTGGCCGGTCTCGACCAGGAGCGGGATGTCGTGGACGACGATGGCGTCGTCGCCGGCCCCGGCCATGATCTCCAGGGAGCGGGCCCCCACCTTGGGATGGATGATCGCCTCGAGCTCGCGGCGCCGGGCCTCGTCGGCGAAGACGATCGCGCCCATCGCCGGTCGGTCCAGGGTGCCCTCGGCGGTCAGCACGTCGGGGCCGAAGGCGGCGACGATCTCGGCCAGTCCCTCGGTGCCCGGCTCGACCACCTCGCGGGCGAGCAGGTCCGCGTCGATGATCACGGCCCCGAGGTCGGCCAGGATCGCCGAGACGGTGCTCTTGCCGGAGGCGACGCCTCCAGTCAGTCCGACATGCATCTGTGAACTCCTCGACGTACCGGGGTTGGGGTTGCCTGCTCAGTCTGGCTGATCGACCAGGATCGCCAGGATCCGGTCCAGTTCGGCTCGGTCGGCCGGTGCCAGCACCGCCAGGAAGGCGTCGGCCGCCTCGCGGCGGGCGGCGTCGATCTCCCGGTTCATCGCCTCCCCCTCGGGCGTGGGGCGGATGCAGATCGCGCGCCGGTCCCCCGCGTCCTGCTCACGCACCACCAGTCCGCGTTCCTGGAGGGCGTCGATCACCTCGGTCGCCGAGCGTGGTGCGATCCGCAGGCGCCGGGCGAGCTCGGACGGCCGTGGCGCGTCCAGCCGGCAGACCAGTCGCAGCGCGCGTGCCTGGGCCGGTGTCACCTGCCAGGGGGCCAGCGCTGCCCCATGGCGACTCCGCAGCTGGCGGGCTGCTGCCATCAGCAGTTCGGTCGGGTTCTCGGACATGGGTCCAGCGTAACCGATTAGGTCGATTCCCTCATAGTGAGGTATCCTCACTACATGAAATGAACTTCCATGAAAGGGGTGAGTGCACATGCAGAACCCCATGGACACCAACAACCGCTCCCGCGGATCCCGCCTCGACCCCGCCGATCGGCGCCAGCTCGAGGACTCCCCCGTCAGCCTGCGACGCATCCTGCGCCTCTTCAGCCCCTACCGGGCCCGCCTGCTCGTGATCGTCGCCCTCATCGTCACCAGTTCCGTGATCGGACTGGCCCAGCCCTTTCTGGTCCGCCACGCCATCGATGACGCCCTGCCCCGCCAGGAAGTCACCCTGCTGCTGTGGCTGGTCGGCGGGATGATCGGCGTCGCGGTGGCCAGTGCCGCCATCGGCGTGGTCCAGACCTGGATGTCGACCACCGTCGGCCAGCAGGTCATGCACCGGCTCCGCAGCGACCTCTTCGCACACCTGCAGCGCCAGCCGCTCAGCTTCTTCACCCGCACCCGCGGCGGCGCCGGCGATGTCACCGTCGGCTCCGGTTGCGCCGAGTACGTCCACGTCGGTGGGGGTCGAAGAGTTGCCGGCCGACGAGGTGGAGCCTGAGGAGTTCGTACGTGCATGGGTGGAGGCCTTCGCAGCTGGCGCACTGAGTGGCGACACGACCGAGATGCGTGCGCTGAGCAGCGGCGAGTGCTTTACCTGCAACTCGTTCGCGAGCTCAATCGAAGACGTCTACGCGGCGGGCGGCCGGATCGAAGCAGACGGAGCCTACGCGGTCCTCACCTCAACCGAGGAGAGGGAATCCGAGAACTCGACCACCGCAGAGGTTGTCGCGAATATCCATCTGGGCCCCGGGCAGAGTTGGGAGAGCGCTGGAGCCGACCCTGTGGATTTCGAGTCAGACAACGAGTGGTCCTTCTTCCTGATCATGGAAGAAGGGTCATGGCGTGTTCGCGACATCGGAGTCGACCACTTGCCGGCTGACGAGGTCCAACCGGAGGAGCTCGTGCGCGCGTTTGTCGATGCTTATGGTGCAGCGATCAGCAGTGGCGACACGTCGAGATTGCAGGAGCTGTCCCTTGAGTCATGTGAGGTGTGCGCAGATGTCATTGAAGAACTCGATGACATCTGGGGCGCGGGTGGGAAGACAGAGTTCGGCCAGGTACCCCTGGTCGTTCAGGGGCAAGTGGCAACGTCGCCGGACGATGCTGATGACACGGTCGTCACCTTCGAGGCGCGTCGGTCTGCAGGCACGACGACCATGGCGTCGGGCGCCGACCCGATCTCGGTCCCTGCCGTCACCGAGACATGGATCTTGCAACTCGTGGTCACCGATAACAGGTGGCGCATCAAGGATTGGCTGGTCGAATGACAGCGCGACTGGCCCGGGTTCGGCTCGTCTCGACCGTTGCCCTCAGCTTGTCGACGGCGGCGTGACCTCGTCACGCTCGCGGACCAGGGCCACCACGGTCACCCCCGAGCGTGGTGGCTTCGACCCGGAGTGGAGCACCGTCACTTCACCGTCGCGCAGGGTGAACATCAGCACGGTCTCCTCCCCGTAGTGGGCCAGGAAGGCGTCCAGGTCGAACTCCTCGGTGAGCCGGGTCCGCTTGACCTGCATGCCGCTGGCGACCAGCGAGGCCATCTCCTCGTGGGTGCGTGAGGGCAGGAAGACCGACTGGGCACTGAGGTGGCCCGCGGCCTGGCGGCGGCGGTCACGCCGTACGTCGTTCTCCTCCGTACGCCGCACCTGGTAGACGCCGGCACGGCCGAGCACGTGGGCGAACTCGCGAGCCGCGGTGGCGTTGACCTCGTCGGAATCGGTGCAGGCGATCAGCGAGCCCATCCCGGCCAGGTCCATGTCCTTGACCGCGTAGTCGCTGAGGATGTTCGCGGTCTCCGTGGTGAGCCCGGCCATCCGCGCACGGGCCAGCTTGGCGTAGTCACGCGAGACGAGCAGCGTGGTGATGCCCTGCTCCTCGAGCATCTTGGCCGCATCGACCACCCACTGCTGGCCGCCCACGAAGATGATGCCCTGCGGCGTGGTGCTGGCCAGGCCGAGCCTCTCGGCGAGCCGGCCGACGCCGAGGCCATAGATCGCGACCGTGCAGACGATCACGATGAAGACCAGCGGCACCATCTCGCCGGCCTCGGTGGCGAGGCGGGAGAGTTCCTCGGAGGTAGCCAGCAACTCCTGGGCCCGCTCCCCCGAGGCGTCCTGGGCCGCGGCCGCCGCCGACTCGGCCGCGTGGGCGAACTCGAGGGCGAAGATGCTGGTGACCGCCGCCGCGACGATGCCGCGCGGCGCCATGAAGGCGAGCAGGCGCTTCTCCTCGCTGGTGACCTTGGTGCCCCACAGGCCGAGCGCGATGCTGACCGGGCGTACGACGACCACCAGCAGGGCCAGGAAGACCAGCGCAGGGACCGCCACGTCCGCGAGCTGGCTCGGTGAGATCCGGCCGGCCAGGACGATGAAGAGGATGCCGACCAGGAGCACCTGGAGGTGCTCGCTGAACTCGGCAACGTGCTCGAGGTGGAGGCGCGGCTGGTTGCCCAGGTAGACGCCGAGGACGGTGACGGTGAGCAGGCCGCTCTCAGACTGTACGGCGTTCGACCCCACCATCGCGCCCACGGCCGCGGCCAGGAAGGTAACGCCGTGCAGGAAGTCGGGGATGGCGTGGCGCAGCATCAACTGCGTCAGGGTCCAGCCCAGGACCAGCGCGATGCCGAACGCGACGACGATGGTGGCGCCCAGGGTGAGCACGATCTGGCCCACCGCGTCCCCTCCGCCGCCGGCCAGGACGCCGGTGAAGACCAGCACCGCGAGCACGGCACCGATCGGGTCGACCACGATGCCTTCCCAGCGCAGCAGCGAGGCGATCCGGCGGGTGGGTCGCAGCGAACGCAGGATCGGTGCGATCACGGTGGGGCCGGTGACGACCAGGATCGCCCCGACCAGGAGCGCCACTTCGAAGGCGAAGCCGACCAGGAGTGCTGCCGCGGTGATCAGTGCCCACGCCACCAGCACGGTCACCGAGCAGAGCCGCCACACCGGCTTGCCCAGGTCACGGACATGGCGTAGGCGTAGGGAGAGCGCGCCTTCGAAGAGGATCACGCCGACCGCGATGGTGACCCCGCCGAAGAGGACGTCACGACCCAGCACGTCCTCGGGCGCGATCACCTGGCCGAGCCCGAATCCGATCAGGAGCAGGATCAGGATCGACGGGAGTCGCACCTGCCAGGCGGCCCATTGGGAGACGACCGCCAGGACCACCACGATCGCGAGGTATTCAGCCGGGCCGACACCCGCCAGGGCGTCGAGGATTGTTCGCCAGGTCTCGGACACGAGCGACACGCTCCCGCATCCTCCTCGTCGATGGCAAGCCAGCGTTTGGCAGGATGCGGCCATGGCGCCACCGCAACCAGCACGTGCTGTCCCCGCCACGGGCGACCGGGTGGCGCTCCTGCTCCCCGGCTCCGCGGCGTACGTCGACCTCGTGCTCGCCCTGCTGGCCCAGGGCATCATCCCGATCCCCCTGGATCCCCGGCTCACTGCAGGCGAGCGGGAGCGGATCCTGGCCGGCGTACGTCCGCACCTGGTGCTCGAGGATCCCGCGGCCGCCCAGGAGCTTCTCGCCTCACTGCCCCCGGCGGCGCGACGTTCCCTGCCCCGTGCCCGGCCGATGCACGTGACCAGCGGCACCACCGGTACGCCGAAGGGTGTCTACAGCGGTGTGCTGGACGAAGCCGCCGCCCAAGCACTGCTCGCCGAGGAGCGTGACCTGTGGGGGTTCGCGGCCGACGACGTGAACCTCGTCCTCAGCCCGCTGCACCACTCGGCGCCGCTGCGCTTCGCGATGGGCACCCTGCTCGCGGGCGGTGAGATCGTGGTGCCGGGGCCGTTCGACCCGGAACGGGTGACGGCAGCGATCCTCGAGCATCGTCCGACGACGATGTTCTGTGTCCCGGTCCACCTGCAACGGCTCTTCGCCCACTGGGACGAGGTCGGGGTGCCGGACCTGTCCTGCTTCCGGCTGGTCGCCCACGCCGGCGCGGCCTGTCCCCCGGCCGTCAAGCACCGGATGGCCGCACTGTTCCCGCAGGGCAGCACCTGGGAGTTCTACGGCTCCACGGAGGGCCAGTTCACCGCATGCAGCACCGAGGAGTGGCTGAACCGCCCCGACACGGTGGGACGCGCTCGCCCGGGGCGCACCCTCTTCGCTGACAGCGACGGGTTGATCTGGTGTGCGGTGCCCGAGTATGCCCGCTTCACCTACTTCGATGATCCGGAGAAGACCGCCGCCGCCTGGCGTGAGTCGGAGGCCGGTCCGGCCTTCACCGCGGGCGATCTGGGGCGCCTCGACGACGAGGGTTACCTGTACCTCGACGGGCGGCGCGAGGACCTGATCATCACCGGCGGGGTGAACGTCTATCCGGTCGAGGTGGAGAACGTGCTCAGCCAGGCACCTGGCGTGGACGACATCGCGGTCTATGGCGTGCCCGATGACGAATGGGGCCACCGGGTGGTGGCCGCCGTCGTCGGCACGGCGACGCCGGAGGAACTGGACCGGTGGGCACGCGAGCACCTCTCGCCGCCCAAGCGCCCCAAGGAGTACGCCGCCCTCCCAGTGCTGCCGCGCACGCTGACCGGGAAGGTGCTGCGCCGCGAACTGGGCTGACCTGAGTTGTGTCGGGCCCCTCTGATGGACTGTTCGCATGATCGATACCGACGCATCGCTGGCCCCGTTCGAGGTGGATGACCTCGACGGTGACGTGCTGCTCGATCTGATCTCCGACAACACTGATCAGGAGTGGCGGGCCGAACGTCGCCGGCTGCGGCTCGCGTATCAGCTGTGCGTGACGCATCCGGCGGTGGAGGCGGATGCAGCGTCGTGGGCGGACGGGATCCCGGACCTGGCTGGTTACACCGACACGCTGGGTGGCGAAGGAACGCCGGAGGTGGCGGCGTTCACGGTCGAGTTGTGGGCCACCGCCGCCGGTGTCTCCACGTGGTCAGCCAAGCGGACCCTGACTGCCACGCTGGATCTGCACCACCGCCTCCCGCACACATGGGCCGCTGTGGAGGAACTCCGTATCCCCGGTTGGAAGGCGTGCCGGGTGGCTGAGGACACCAACCGCCTCTCCCTCGAGGCAGCGACCTGGGTGGATGAGGAGTTGGCACGGCGGGGGACGTGGGGGTTGCCGACCATCGAGAAGACCATCAAGACCGCGATCGCGATGTTCCACCCCGACCTGGTCAAGAACAACGGACTACCGGACCGTGATGACTGGGACGTCACCGTCGACCACACCGCTGGCGTGGACGGCACCAGCCGCCTCGACGCCATCGGCGACAGCGTGGACCTGGAGAAGTTCCACTCCCTCCTCGCTGATGAGGCAGCCACGATGGGCCGCCTCGGCGACACCGACACGCTCGGGCAGCGGAAGGCGAAGGCGCTCGGTGTGTTGGCGGACCGGCAGGCGACCGCGGACCTGCTGGGCTTGCTCGACAACAGCGGCACCGCCAGCGGCAGCGGCAGCAGCAGCGGCGAGACTGGCCACGGCGCGGGCGAGGACCCCAACAACCCGGCCGGTGGCCTGGTGCACCCCGTCACCGGCAAGCCCGTCACCCGACGCCGCTCGTACCTGAAGACCCGCCTCTACGTACACCTCACGCTGACGGATCTCGCCACGATGGCCGGCGCGGCTGCGGATGGTCACGTCGCCGCGACGAACCTCTTCGGCACCGTCCACCTCGACACCCTCACGACATGGCTACAAGCCCTCGGCACCGACGCCCGCGTCACGCCCGTCATCGACACCAACCGCGACTGGTCGGTCGACCACCACGACCCACCCGAAACCATGCGCGAACAAGTGATTCTCCGGGATCGCCACTGCGTCTTCCCGTGGTGCACCACCGACGCCCGCAACTGCGACCTCGACCACATCGAGCCCTACGACGAACACGGCCCACCCGACCAGACCAGGCCCGACAACCTCGCGCCGCTCTGCCGACGACATCACCTGGCCAAGACCCACGGAACCTGGCGCTACGTCCGCAACCGCGACGGCACCTACACCTGGACCAACCACACCCACACCTGGCTCGTCACCCATCACGGCACCACCAGCCTTACCGACCCCTGAACGTGCCGCCCCTGACCCTGGGAGAACCATCCTCCCGGGGTCACCGGCATGCCTACAGGCTCCAGAGGCCAGCGCCTGCCGCCTCAGTCCGTGGCGAACCGTCCGTCGACGACGGCGCGCACCACGATGTCCTCCGGGACGAAGGAGAAGTCGGGGCTGTCCGATGGCATTGCGGCCCGTGCGGCGAACGCCATGGGTTGGTGGCCGTCCCGGCCTTGGCCGTCGAGCATCCCGGCATCGGCCAGGTGGATCGGCCGCACTGCCCCGAGCGCCAGTGCATCGGCGTACCCCTGGGCCCTGGCCAGTGCATCACGTACGGCATCGGCGCGCACCTCGGCTTCCAGGCTCTTCTCGTCCTGCTCGGCCAGCGCCCAGTCAACGCCGTCGACCGCGACGCAGGGCACGTCAATGACCCCGCTGATCCACTGTCCCAGCGCCACGAAGTCGATGAACCGGACCTGCAGCGGAACGCTGGCGTGGTGCACCGGCGGCAGGCGCTCACCCTCCGGGTGCCACGGCCGGTTCGACCAGGTGCGCAACTGGGCCTGGGAGAACCAGGTGACCGGACCAGCCTCGGGATCGTGCAGTGCGGTGATCGTGGCCACCACCTGCTCCAGCGAGCGTGCGACGGCGTCGTGCGCCACGCCGGGCTGGTCGTCCTCGGACGCGATCGTGAGGCGTACGGTCGCCTGCTGTGGCGGCGTACGACGGGCCGCCTCGCCGCGCACGGTGAACTGGGTGGATGCCATTGCCTGCCCTTCCTGCTCAGCCCTGGGGAACACCAGGGCCCGGAGGCACAGACAGTAGCGCTGCGGTGCCCGGTCCGGAGCGTTGGCACCATCAGGGCAGCCACAATGCGGCGAGGCCCGCCCCACCTTGTGGTGGGACGGGCCTCGTGCCTTGCTGTGATCAGCTGATCACCGGGCGATCAGTTGCCGCCGGTGAGCTTCTCGCGGAGCGCCTGGAGAGCCTCGTCGGAGGCCAGCGAGCCGCTGGACTCGGCGGGCGCCTGGCTGGCGTCCGAGGAACCGCCGCCGCTGGAGTACGAGGTGGCCTCGCCAGCCTCGGCCTCGGCAACCTTCGCCTCGGCCTGCTGCTTGACGTGGGCCTCCCAGCGGGCGTGCGCCTTGGCGTACTGCTCTTCCCACGCGGCGCGCTGCTCGTCGTAGCCCTCGAGCCACTCGCCGGTCTCCGGGTCGAAGCCCTCGGGGTAGATGTAGTTGCCCTGCTCGTCGTACGACGCGGTCATGCCGTAGAGGGTCGGGTCGAACTCCTCGGCGTCCGCAGCGGCCGTGGTCTCGTTGGCCTGCTTCAGCGAGAGCGAGATCCGGCGACGCTCGAGGTCGATGTCGATGATCTTGACCATGACGTCGTCGTTGACCTGGACGACCTGCTCCGGGATCTCCACGTGGCGCTCGGCCAGCTCGGAGATGTGGACCAGGCCCTCAATGCCCTCCTCGACCCGGACGAACGAACCGAACGGCACCAGCTTGGTGACCTTGCCGGGCACGATCTGGCCGATCTGGTGGGTCCGGGCGAAGTGCTGCCACGGGTCTTCCTGGGTGGCCTTGAGGGACAGCGAGACGCGCTCGCGGTCCATGTCCACGTCGAGCACCTCGACGGTGACCTCGTCGCCCACGGTGACAACCTCGGACGGGTGGTCGATGTGCTTCCAGGAGAGCTCGGAGACGTGCACCAGGCCGTCGACGCCACCGAGGTCCACGAAGGCACCGAAGTTGACGATCGAGGAGACGACACCCTTGCGGATCTGGCCCTTCTGGAGCTGGGTCAGGAAGCCCTGGCGAACCTCGGACTGGGTCTGCTCGAGCCAGGCACGGCGGGAGAGGACCACGTTGTTGCGGTTCTTGTCGAGCTCGATGATCTTCGCCTCGAGCGTCTGGCCGACGTACGGCTGCAGGTCGCGCACGCGACGCATCTCCACCAGCGAGGCGGGCAGGAAGCCGCGCAGGCCGATGTCCAGGATCAGGCCGCCCTTGACGACCTCGATGACCGAACCCTCGACGACGCCGTCCTCTTCCTTGACCTGCTCGATGGTGCCCCAGGCGCGCTCGTACTGGGCGCGCTTCTTGGACAGGATGAGCCGGCCTTCCTTGTCCTCCTTCTGGAGGACCAGGGCCTCGACCTTGTCGCCAACGGAAACGACCTCGGACGGGTCGACGTCGTGCTTGATCGACAGCTCGCGGGAGGGGATGACGCCCTCGGTCTTGTAACCGATGTCGAGGAGCACCTCGTCACGGTCCACCTTCACGATGGTGCCGTCGACGATGTCGCCATCGTTGAAGTACTTGATGGTCGCGTCGATCGCGGCGAGGAATTCCTCTTCCGAACCGATGTCGTTGACTGCCACCTGGGGGGCGTCGCTGTTCCAGTCGGTGCTGGAAGGGGTGGAGATGGTGCTCGTCATAGGGGAAATGATTCCTTGGATGGATGGGATCGTGCGGAAACGCGACAAGTCCTTGTTCCGCTGATCTGCCTCCGGCGCCGGTCGAGTGCGAGCGGTCCGGGAGCGACAACGAGCGAGAGTCCACTCCGTATGGGACGCAGGCAGACTTGAAGCGCAACCTAAAGATTACGCGCAGCCGACGGCTCACGTCCAACCGGGATCACTCCCCTATGCGCTGCCACCCTCCCTCAGGCGTTGCCGGCGGCCTGGTGATGCCGGTCAGTCCATAGTTCTGGGAACGGCGAGGCACCCGGTCCACCCCCAGGTCCGGGAACAGGTCATCGCGCACGAAGAACGCGTTCACCCCGGCCAGGTCGGTGTGCGCCAGCCGATATCCCTGCCGGGCAGCCACCACCTCCAGCGCGGCCAGGTTCGCACCATAGGCACCGGTCCCGTCCCAGCCCCGGGTCGGCTCATGCGGCTGCGCCACCGGAGCATCCACCCAGACCCCCGAGTTGTATTCGACGATCACCACGCGCGGGCGGAACTGGTGCAAGGCATCCCAGACATAGAGGTCGTTGCCGTCGATGTCGATCGAGAGCAGGTCCGGCTCCTCGGGAACCCCGGCTGCGGCCAGGATCGCGTCGAACCTGTCGGCGGTGACGAACTCATGCAGCGTCGACACCGCGGTGCCGTCGTATTTGCGCTGCAGGTGCTCGAAGTCGTCCCGGTCCGCCTCGATGAAGAGCCCACTCCAGCCGAGGACGTCGGCGAGCAGGACACAGTTGCCCTCCACGCCCGTCTGGATGCCGAACTCGACGAAGAAGCGGTTGGTCACCCCGATCCGGTTGAAGATCTCGACGATGACGCCGTCCTCACCGTTCTGTGAGAAGACCTTGAACTCATGGGGCGTCAGGTCACCGGCTTCGAAGAGTGACGGATCGGCCCGCTCGACGAGGGTACGCATCCGGGCCAGTCGACGGTCCACCTCAGGTGGGCGGTGGATGGCAAGGGCATTCAGGATGCCCCTGGCACGACGACGTACCGGCCCTCCCATGGCAAACATGGAGGTCAGGCTAGCAGCGGGAACAGTTGGCCCGGGCGCCTCCGCCACCGGCGGGGACTAGACTCCCGGCGTGAACAACCTGCAGGTCCTGCGGGTGCCGGTCGACGAAGAGACCTCGCGTCACGCGAACCGTCGGGACTGGGACCGCTACGCCGATGAATACCAGTCCACGCACGGCGAGTTCCTCGGGGACGCCGGTTTCGTCTGGGGCCCCGAGGGCCATACCGAGGCAACCATCCAGGTCCTCGGCGACGTCCGCGACAAGGACGTCCTCGAGGTGGGCTCGGGCGCCGGGCAGTGCTCGCGCTGGGTGCGCTCCCAGGGGGGTCGCGGGTTTGGCCTGGACCTGTCCGAGCGGCAACTGCAGCACGGCCTGCGCATCGACGACCAGACCGGCATCGCGGTCCCCTCGGTCTGCGGCACGGCGACCGCGCTCCCCTTCCGCGACGCCTCCTTCGACATCGTCTTCTCGTCGTTCGGCGCGCTCCAGTTCGTGGCAGACATCGCCGACGCCGTGAGCGAGGTGGCACGGGTGCTGCGCCCGGCCGGGCGCTTCGCCTTCTCCGTCACCCACCCGACACGCTGGATGTTCCCCGACGACCCCGGCGAGGAAGGACTGGTCGCCTCCCAGTCGTACTGGGACCGTACGCCGTACGTCGAGGTGAATGACGACACCGGCGAGGTGGCCTATGTGGAGCACCACCGGACCATCGGCGACTGGGTCTCCCTGCTCGCCGACGCCGGGATGTCACTGGTCCGGTTCGACGAACCGGAGTGGCCCGAGGGCCACGAGCGAGTCTGGGGCGGCTGGTCGCAAACACGCGGGCGGCTCACCCCGGGGACCGCGATCTTCGTCGCAGTCCTGCGGTGAGCCGCCCGCGTGCCGGTCGGCTGACGGGCCGGGGTCAGGCCTCGACTGACTCCTGGCGAACTCGCACCACACCGAACGCAATGAGGCCGAGCCCGAGCAGCAGGAACAGCAACGGGATCCAGGTCCGGACCAGGCCGAGCATCGTGGCCAGGCTGCCGTAGGTGTCGGCGTTCTCCTTGATCGTCTTCGCGTCGAAACCGGTGTCCACGTCGGTGGTGACAATCTTGTCCTCACCGTTGTAGCGGATGGTGTTGTGCTGCTTCTCCGAACGCTTGATCACCACGCCAGTGGCCGGCTCGACCCAGAGCGTGCGGACGTTGGAGTAGGTCATCTCGGCGGTGAGGGTCTCGTCGCCGACCTCGCCCAGCATCTCGGCAGGCAGGTCGATCGTCGAGGTGACCACAGGCTCGATGGTGTGCTGGAACATGTACGTCTCCAGGCCCTCGACCTTCTCGGTCTTCACATACTTGATCGGCACCGCGTCACCGACCGAGTCGTCCCACCACTGGTAGGTCTTCTTCTCGGTGCGGAAGGGGAACTTGACGAGCAGGCCCTTGCGGCGGACGTTCTCGCGCGCACCCTCATCGCTCTCGATGTATTCGCCACAGCAGTTGACTGCCTCGCCAGTGACCTTGTCGAAGGCGATCTTCTCCACGCTGCGCGAACGGATCACGCCGTCGGCGCTCTTGGTCGAACTGGTCGTGATCCAGACAACGACGTTGTCGGGCGCCTTTTCGGTCGCGTCGATGTCGCCCACGGTCTTCGCCGTGGTGGTCAACTCGGTCTGGATCTCCTCGAGCTCACCGGTGTCGAACACGGTGGCATTCGGCCCGACCAGGGTCGAGACCGAGTTCTGGTCCACCGGCGCAACGGCCACCTTGTCGTAGGCATAGAAGCGCAGCAGTACCGCGGCCACGAGGCAGAAGGCTCCCACCCCGAAAAGGATCTGCGTTGTCTTTCCTCGCACTTTCGTGCTCCTCCCAAAGCATGATTTGTGACCCGTGTCTCCCACACGTCGCGCTGACACTACCAGCAAGTCACCTCGGTGGCGGTCACGTGCGCGTCACGGTTTGCGGCGCAGCACCAGCCACAGGTTCCAGGTCAGGAATTCGCGCAGGACCGGGATGCGCAGCAGGAAGCGGCTGATCGGCGGCAGGTAGCGCGGTCGCTCCTCGACCAGTTCGAAACCGGGCTGGTTCCGCGCCCAGCGCAGCCCCTCGGCCACCGAGGCGGCGTACATCGACTCACCGAAGACGTTCTTGGGTGGCCGGCCGTGGCGGCGCTGGTAGCGACGGGCCGCCCGATGGCCGCCCAAGTAGTGCCACGGCGAGGTCTCGTGGCCACCCCACGGCCCCAACCAGGCCGTGTAGGACAGCACGACGTACCCACCCGGACGGACCACCCTGGCCATCTGGTCACTGACCGCGGCCAAGTCCGGCACGTGCTCGAGCAGGTTCGAGGAGAACGCAATGTCCACGCTGGCATCGGCCAGCGGGCTCTGCTCCGCGAGGGCCTGGATGGCACACGGGTCCTGGGTGCCGTGCAGGCGCAGTTCGTCGTACGAGGCATCGATGACAACGCTGGTGGCGCCGTGCTTGCGGAACTCAGCGGAGTAGTAGCCGGAGCTGCCCCCGAAGTCGGCGACCACCCGGCCGTCGAGCTCCATGTGCTTGCGCATCAACTCGACCGTGTCCTCGGCGATCAGCGAATAGAAGCCGACCGGATCCGTCTGCTCGGTCAGGAAGGAGCGGAAGAGGCGGACCGAGCGCGCCCAGTTGTCGCGCCACGCAGGAGTGATGGAAGACACCCCGCGGATGTTACCGTTGAGTCACGCTTACCGGGGAGGGACACCAGGTGCGCAATTGGAGGGACCGTCCGAGGGACGGAAGAAGGCACGTCGCCATGCTCAATTGGCGCGATCCGTGGCACCCCGAGGGTGGTGGCTCGGAGGTCTACGTGCAGCACATTGCCGAGGAACTCGTCGGCGCAGGCATGCGCGTCACGGTCTTCACGGCGCACTATCCGGGCGCGCCGCGGTGCAGTGAGCACAACGGCGTCACCTACGTACGTCGTGGCGGTCGATTGAGCGTCTACCTGAGGGCCGCCTGGGCCCTGGCCACGCGTCGCCTCGGGAAGGTGGACGCCGTCCTCGAGGTCCAGAACGGGATGCCGTTCCTGGCCACCCTGTTCACCAAGGCACCGGTCACCGTCCTGGTGCACCACGTGCACCGGGAGCAGTGGCCCATCTTTGGTCCGCGCGTGGCGCGCATCGGCTGGTTCCTGGAATCCCGGGTCGCTGTCCGGGCCAACCGGGCGAATCGCTACGTCGCCGTCAGCAGCGTGACCCGGGACGAACTGGTCGAGCTAGGTGTCGACCAGCACCGGATCAGCATCGCCTGGAACGGCCAGCCGCCGGTGCCGGCGTACGTCGATGCCGGCCCTGCCCCGGAGCCGACCCTGGTCGTGCTGGGGCGCCTGGTCCCCCACAAGCAGGTGGAGCACGCGATCGAGGCCGTCGCCGCGCTCCGCCCGGACTTCCCCGGGCTCCGCCTCGTCATCATGGGCTCCGGCTGGTGGCACGACGAGTTGACCCGCCGGGTCGCCGAGCTCGACTTGGGAGATGCGGTGGCCTTCCTCGGGCACGTGGACGAGGAGACCAAGTACGCCGTCCTGTCCAGCGCCTGGGTGCACCTGTTGCCCTCGATCAAGGAAGGATGGGGCATCTCGGTCATCGAGGCGGCGCAGACCGGCGTGCCGACGGTGGCCTATGCCAGTGCCGGCGGCGTCCGCGACTCCGTCCTGGACGGGGTGACCGGCACGCTGGCCCACGACCGGGCCGACTTCAACGCCCAGGTGGCGCGCTTGCTCTCCGACGAGGAGCTCCGCTCCGAAATGGGCGCCAAGGCCCGGCACCGCGCTGGGCAACTCACCTGGCGCGCCAGTGCCGAGACCGTCGCCGAGGCGCTCGACAGCTGAACGGCGGCGCCATTGCGGGCCTGCTGACAGTGCCCGAAATCGCAACGACCGCGCTGGCCAGTCCGGCCAGCGCGGTCGCGTTCCGACGCATCACTCGTCGGCGTACGTCACGTTGCTCCCGTTGACGATCTTCGGCACGGATGCCTTGTCCGTGGAGATCGAGCCATAGGCGCTGACACCGCCGATCACGACGATGGCGCCGACAACTGCCCCGACGACCGCTCCGAAAATGTTGTTCATCCGTGCCCTCCGCGCGTTTGATGATTCTCCCTGCCGTGAGTATACGCACGCCAGGTCCGTCGCAACGACATCCCGAACATTGCCAACCCGAAGAGCGCCGAGACGACGCTGGCGGTCACGGCCGCCGGTGCCCACTGCGACGTACGAGCGGGTCCGTCACCACCAACCCGGACCAATGCGAGTCGGTCGCCGCGATGGACCACCTCGCCCGGCGGCAAGGTCACGTCCCCCGGACCCTCCACGTGGACCAGGGCCCAGGCGATCCCCTCCTCCTGCAGCACTGCCGCCAACGCCGACGGAGAGTCACCGGCGGCGCGGATGCGGGCGGCGAGCGGGTCCTCCCCCGCCACCGTGCCGCCGCGCACGACCAGGGCGTCGTCGATGACCACCTCCCCGGGGAAGAAGCGTGGCGCCGGGTCCAGCACCGCCTTGTCGGCATTCCAGTCGAACCGGCGGTAGAGGGAGAACGGAAGCACGACCGTGCGTTGGGCCTCCGCCCCCTGCTCCTGCATCACCGAGCGCACCTGCTCCCACTCGGCCGGGTATTGGACCGGCGCGAACTTCCCCAGGAGCCCCCAACCGAGACCTGGCAGCACCAGGACGGGGAGCACCGCGAGCGCCACGAAGGGCACTGGACCCGCCCCGGCGATGCGTTCGCGGAGCCAGTCCATCCCGTAGGCGATCCCCACCGCAGCGGCGAGCGCCACCAGGGCCACGAACTTCTGGGAATCCCGGATCAGCCCGCCACCGGGCACCTCCCCGACGAGCCACCTTGCCACCTGCTCCCCTGCGGCGAACGTGGGCAGCAGGGCAAGTGCCAGGCCGAGCATGGTCGCCCCGGACAGGGCAATCGCCGTCCAGTGCTCGCGCCGGCGGAGCACGAACAGGCCGACCAGGCCCGCGGCCACCACCGCCAGGCCGGCGCCGCTGAGCAGGAGCGAGCCACGCCCCGGAGCATCGATCGACTCCTTCCACATCCCGCCCAGTCCAAGCACCGAGCCCGGCACTCCCCACGGCGTGTCGGCACGGGCGGCGAAGGCGTCGACGCCGAAGCCGTCCGCGACGCGGACCCGGGAGTTCACCATCCCGGGCACCAGCCAGGGCAAGTTCGCCAGCACGACGGTTGCCAGGGTGCCGATCAGGAGGCGCGGTGAGGGGAGCAGGAAGAGGAGGGCGACTCCCGCAGCCAGGACTCCACCTGTGGGGCTGGACCAGGCGGCGACCAGCAGGGACAGTGCCAGGCCGGGCCAACCTGCTCCTGTGCCGGCGCGCAGGTCGCGGGCCCCCTTCGCCACCCACGGCAGCGCGGCGTACCCAACGAGCAGCGCCCAGTGCCCGATGGCCAGGCGCCCGTAGACGAACGGGTTCCAGACGAAGAGCACCATCGCTGCCAGGCGGGCCACCTGCGAGCGGTCCCCCACCAGGCGGGCGGCGCCCAACCCGGCCCCGAAGAGCGTGAGGAAGAGGACCAGTTTCTGGACCAGGCTGCCCGGCAACGCCCAACCCAGCAGGGAGATCACCGCGTCCGACGGAACCGCTCGCGGCACGGAACCATCGGCGCCCAGCCAGGTCGACTTCCAGGGCTGGTCGGGGACGAAGACCATGTCGCCCACCAGGACATAGCCGGGCAACAGGATCGCGGGCCCCAGCGCCAGCACCGCCAGGACCGCAGCAAGGGCAGCGTCACGAAGGTTCAATCGTTCGGCCACGGCGTCCCCACGGTTGCTTGGGTGATGCAGACCCCCGTCGTCGAGTCACTGGTCCAGGCCTCCAACGGTCCAGAACTGACCGGGAGCATGAACCACATCGCCCCTGCGCCTGAGGGGATGTGCAACGCCTGGACCGTGCCGCCGAAGGCGACGTTGACGACTGCTTCGGTGCCACTGATGTATTCAAGGTGCACCACGCGTGGATACCTGGGCCAGGACAGGTCCGCGATCCTGCTCGGGCTGCCCGAGACCGCCCAGGAACAGTCCCCGATGGGCCGTGGCAGCAGTGGTTCGTGCTCAAGGAGGACGATCGGCTGGATGCGCCCCTCTTCGTCCACGATCCGAAGGTCGCTGGAGGGTTGGGCCACTCCGCCCGGGCGACCCACGGCGCGCAGGATGCCCGCGAGGTCGGTGCTGACAGTGACCTCGACCGGGATCCGCAGCGCGACCAACGATGCGTGTGGATACCGCTCGAGGTCCCCGGCCAGGTTCGACACATAGGAGCGGGACGCCCGGTGCTGGACCTCCGGGGCGATCAGGTGCGTGGTCACGAGGAGGCTGGTCAGGAGGACACTCGTGGTGACCAGGGCCAGGCCGGGATCCCACAGCCGGGCGGATGATCGCCACCTGATGCGCCTGCTGCCAGGCGGGACGAAGGCAGCGCAGAGGCCGATGGCGACCACGGGCAACGCATCGGTGACGTAACGCGGATCGCGCACCAGGAGGAACAGGAAGTCAGCCCGCCCCAGGAAGAGCAGGAGGACATCTGCGGCGACGAAGCCTGCGATCAGGATCCAGCCCGCCATGGCCGTGCGACCACGCATCCATACGCTGGCCAGGACCAGGAAGACCACCAGTGCCAGGACCCCGCTGGCGATCACCAGTGGAGTCTCCGGATAGATCGTGCTCGCGCTTCCCCGTGTCGACCACGGGGCGCCGACGAGTCCCGGGAGCAACATCCGGAACACCATCTGGTCGATGGTCGACCAGAGTCCCCGGGTACGCGCCACCTCCCCGGCCCCATCGCCGCCGATGACAGACAGGTAGATGGCGACGTACGCCGTCAGGACCACCGCGTGCCCAGCCCACCAGTGCCTGAACTCGACGAGACGTCGCCATCTCGCACGCCATCCCAGGCCTGCGCACAGCACGAGCAGGTCGAAGGCGAGGAGGAGCGGCAGGAGCAGGGCGGCCTTCTCCCAGAAGAAGAGGCCCGTCGCATGCGCGAGAAGGCTTCCGGATCCCCACCAACGCCAGCCCGGCGCGTGACCGCGGAGACGCACCCAGCAGATCAGCAGGCCCAGCATGCAGATCTGGAGTGGATAGGCCTGGATCCCGGCCGCCCACCACGTGGTTGCGACGAGGCCCAGCGGGGTGAAGAGGTAGACCACGAACGGCACCAGCAGCCACCAGGACCGGCGGAACGTCAGCCGGACCACGTGCCACAGCAGCAACGAGGCGATCGCCTGGAGGACGACGAGCGAGGCGACCGCGATGCTGAACGACGTCGTCGCCTCATGTCCGAGCATCCAGATCAGGAGGTACTGCCCGATCTCGACGTGGCCGCCGTGGTCGCGCACCAGGTAGTCCGATCCGAGGCCGAACTCCTGGAGCAGGGAGAGGTGCAGGAAGTCGTCGTGCCGGAAGTAGGAGTCCTTCGCGACTGCCACATGGACGGCAGCCTGAAGTCCGACCAGGGCGAGGGCGGCGCCCCCCAGCCAGTCCCAACGAGGACGCCGTATCCGGATCGGGAACTTGCGGAACGGCTTCGCCGAGCGCACCACGGTGCCCAGGAGCAGTCCGGCACCCAGCGCGGCCAGTCCGTTCGGCAGGAGTCCCGGGTCGATCCGGCCGCTGCGGGACAGGGCCACGACCGCCACCCCGCTCAACGCCACGCTGGCCGCTCCTGCGACCCGGAGCAGTGCGGGTCGTGGTCCCCAGCGGCCTGCCATCCACCCGAGTGCTGCGATCGGTCCACCGGCCAGGAGCAATGCCCCGCCGAGCGTCCAGGCAACGGCGCCTTCCCAACGCCCCGGACGGATCGCTGCATCAGGGATCGCCACCGCGGCCCGTCCCGTTCGATACTCCCGAAGTGCTGCCCACGCCGCTGCGAGCAGCAACAGCGCACCGAGCACGAAGCCGATGAGCAGGCCCCATCGGTAGGAGCGGTCCGGGACGAACTCGAGGGCGACTGTTCCGCTGGCCCCGGCTGGTACGACGTACCCCTGTTGCCAGCCGTCGATGATGATCGGAGCCAGTTCCTGCCCGTTCATGGTGGCCCGCCACGCGGTGTTGTGGATCTCCGGCACGCGGAGGATCGCTGCATCGCCTGCACTGATCCGGACCCTGCGATGGGTCGCCTCCCACTCCACGACCTGCATCGTGCGCTCCGCCCCGGCGCCCTTGCTGTTCGCCGATGCGACCAGTCCGAGGCCAGCCGATACGTCCGAGGCGGTGTTGCGCCACGCCAGTGCCGTGGGCGTGAACTGGACTGTGGGATCGACCCGGACCCGGTGGGTGCCGGCGGGCAGGGTCACTGCGCCTGCATCGCACACCGCCCAACGGAGACCGGTCCCCTCGAGGAGGTCGCGGACAGTCCCGGACACCTCGGTCTGGAACGGTTGGCCATCGACCCAGACCAATGGCCCCAGCCCGCAGGTGGCGCCGGTGGGCCACGTCGGGTCCGGTGCATGACGAACGATGTCGAGCCCGTCCAGGAGGAGCTCCCTGGCTCCCATCGGCCGGTCCTCCTCGGACGAGACCTCTCCGCGCTCGAGAACGAGGCTGATGCCGCCCTCTGCCTCCAGCGGTTCGAACGAGCCCGTCCCGTTGAGGTCGACCCGCCTCGTCCCGGCCGCGGAGGTGATGGTTGCCCAACGCGGACGTATCGCGCCGGGTGGGGGCGCAATCCGCAGGCGGGACAGCACCTGGCCGCCCTTCCACGTGAGGGTGAAGTGCACCTCGTCCGCGCTCGACTCCGCCAGCCAGTAGGTCTCGTCGTCACCGTCGACGGCATGGACGGCGGCAACGCTCGGGTCGCCCCTGAGCGTGCTGTCCGCGACCGCGGAGACCGTGTCCTCGCCGAGCGGCTGCAGCAGCGCAGCAGCGCCAGGACCGAGGGTCGCAACCACCGTTCCGTCCAGGCGCCAGGACTGGGTGCTGGTCGTGGTGAAGGTACGGTCGATCGTGCCGTGGTCCTCGGGGATCCTCGCCCGGTGCTGGTCGCAAGCAAGGCCTGCGGTGGTGTGTTGGCACGCCTTCACCGGGGATGCGGTCCGCATCAGCAGGTCTGCACCGGGCGCAATCGACTGCGGCATGACGAAGGTACGTCCGGGAACCACGCCCGGGATCTCGACCTCGAAGATGCCGACCCGTCCGACTTCCGGGTCGCCTGCCGCTGTCCGGACCACCTCGATCCCGATCCGTGAGGCCGGCTCCGCGACCGGCACGGCGAGCACTCCGTCAGCGGGCACCGCCCAGACCTGGCTCCGGTCGTCCATCGTGATCCGGGCCCGGGTCACCGCTGTGGTGGCGCCACTGGAATCGAAGCGAACCACGACCGCCCCGGACCGGACGGGCACGTCCATCGTGAATTGGAGTCCCTGTCCCACCGGGCGGGTCAACCACGCCGACCGCCATGCGGTCTCCAACCGGCCGTCGAACGCCGCGGCTGGCCCTTCGTCGGGCCGGAGCCCGCCCAGGACGTCGACATAGCCTTGTGACGAGGTCGCGCTCACTTCGACGTCCGAGACGTACTCAGCGGTGACCAGGGCGACGCCGTCCACTCCGGGGTAGTCGTCGCGCACCCGGCCACTGCGGGCTAGTTCATCCTTCGACATCGTCTGCCCGACGGCGTCCTGGATCCGTCCGAACTGGCGCTCGACCCGACGCATGCCATCACTGGCGATCCCGGCTCCCCCTGGCGTCACGAGGATGGGCTCGTCCCCCACCAGGCCCAGGTCGACGGCGGCCAGGACGTCCTCGGGGGCGCCGTCGAGACGGATCGCGTCGTCTAAGGGCACCAGGACCGGGGCCGCGCTGGCCCCGGTCACTTCATAGATCTCGACCAGTGCCTGGCCGGACTCGGCACTTCCGTACGAGGCCGCTCGGCGGATTCCCGGGCTTGAGGACAGCGTGGTTGCCGCCTGTTCCGGGCGTACCGCGTCCGTCGCGGCAGGGTCGAGGTCCCGGCGCAGCACCACATGGGTGATACCCATCCGGCGCAGCATCGCAGCAAGCGCGTCACTCCGCTGGCCCGCAGAGATTCGTTCCTCGAGGTCGACCAGGACCCGCGCCGCAGGCCCGGCCATCATCAGCACCTGACTGCGGGTGACCCATGCGGCGTCGGTGGCCTGGATCGGCTCGTCGATGGTCCACCCCCAGGTCTGCAGACCGAATCCTGAGCCCGGCGTGACCAATGCCCTGGCGTCTCCCTGCGCATCGAGATAGTTGGCCGCCTGCGACCAGGCGTCTGGTGTCGCCTTCCAGCCGGGCGTTCGCAGGTCTCCGGAGAAGAGCGGCCCTCCAGAAGCGAGGACCATCAGGACCATCGCCATGAAGAGGCCACGCCCGGCCAGGGACCGCCGTTCCAGAGCAGCCGGGGTCGTGCCGGAGCGGCGCTCCAGCTCGCGGGCGACCAGGACCGCGGCATGGCCCACGCCCAGTGCCAGCGGGAAGCGGACGAGGGCATCAACCTTGTGGACGTTGCGCAGCGGCGCCAGGACGCCGTCAAGAAGTCCCCGGACGGTGCCGTCGACCAGCGAACCACCAGTCGCGGCGCTCCCCGCGACCAGGCAGAGCGCGCCGACGACGACGAGGGACACGAACGCTCCGCGATGCGGCATCCTGTGATGCGTCACGCCGTAGCAGCCCACACCTGCGATCAGTCCCCCGATGATGACCAGAACCGGGTTGGTGACGAGCGTGTGGGCTCCCGGCCACCAGGCAATGCCATTGACCTCCGCGTAGGCGACCCAGTGATCGGTGCCGCGGAGTGCGTTCGACCAGCCCGTGCTTCCTGTGGTGGCAGCCGCAGTCTCGATGAAGTCGAGGAACGGCGGGCTGTACTTGCCCAGCAGCAACAAGGGCACCATCCACCATGCGGTGGCCAGGAACAGTCCCAGCGCCCACCATCGCGCGAGGCTGCGACCGTCACGACTTCGCAACCCGAGCACGATCACGCAGAACCCGGCAGGCAACATGGCCAGGGTCCCGACCGCATTGACCCCACCCATGCCCAGCACCGCCACTGCTGACAACAGGCCTGCCGAGGCTGGCCCGAGGCGTCCTCGACGGGCCAGGACCAGTGGCAACACCATCCACGGCATCAGCGCTACAGGGAGGACTTCGCCGGTGATCACCCCCGTGGCACCGAGCAGCCTCGGTGAAAGGGCATAGACCAGTCCTGCCAGCACCCCTGCGTACGTCGGAAGGCCCAGGGCCCGCGCGACGTAACGCACCCCCTCATAGGCGACGACCAGGAGGAGCGCACTCCACAGGCGCTGGGCGATCCAGTCCGGCACCCGGAACCAGTCGAGGACCAGGAACCAGGTGCCGTGTGGGAACAGATACCCGTAGATCTGGTTCTGCAGCGTGCCCATCGCGATGTCCGGGTTCCACAGGTGGAGTGCACCCTCGAGCAGGCCGCCGGGCGATTCGGTCAGGTCGTACTTGGTGTCGAAGGTGGTGCGTCCGGGTTGTTGCAGGAAGGATCCGAGCACGAGGAGCACCCAGAACCAGCGACCGTGCGCGAAGGTCCGTCGGGCGTCGATGAGATCCCTCCCAAGATCACGGGCCACCATGTCCAGTAGGGTGCCGCCGGAAAGTGTAACCGTCCAACTGATTGGCATCCCTGTGACCGGAACCCCCGAGGCAGCCGACTTCGACCGCGTTTGGGAAGCCGCCGACGGTATCCCCGGCTGGCTCAAGCCGGGTCAGGCAAGGATCCTCTGGGACGAGGCCGTCTCCCTGCCCGCCGGAGCCACCGTGCTCGAGATCGGGAGCCACCAGGGTCGTTCCACCGTCGTCCTCGGTGAGGCACTGCGGCCGACCGGTGGCACGGTGATCGCCGTCGACCCGTTCGTGGAGGGGCGCCTCTTCGGTGGGACGCCGACCCGGGACAAGTTCGAGGCGAACATCGCGGCCAACGACCTGGGCGGAGTCGTCGAACTGGTCGCGGACTACAGCACTGCGTTGCGTCCGACGTGGACACGCGGCTTCGACATGCTCTACATCGACGGCAAGCACGACTACTGGACGCTCTCCGACGACCTGCACTGGTCGGTCCACCTCCCCGAGGGCGGAGCGATCGTGATCCACGACTGTTATTCCTCGATCGGGGTGACCCTGGGCATCCTGCGCCACGTCCTCTTCTCGGACCGCATCGTCTATGAACGCCGCAGCGACTCGCAGGCGCTCTTCCGGATTGGTCGACCGACCCGGCGCGACCGGCTCCGGATCCTGGCCGAAGTGCCGTGGTGGCTACGCAACGTGGCGATCAAGGTGCTGCTACGACTGCGGCTGCGGCCGATCGCCCGCCTCGTCGGACATGACTCCCCCTACGACCCCTACTGACCGGGGTTGGCCCGGAGCTGATCCACCACCATCGTCAGGAGTTCATCCACTTCGGTCGGTCCGAACCACCCCCGGCGCACCCTGAGGGTGACCCCGGTCCCGGACCTCGTGCCGACCAGACCGACGGCGACCCCGGCAGGTCCTGCCGGTGCTGGCCACAACCGCGCCCTCGTCACGCCGGGGTGATCGATCAGCCCGAGGTTGGAGACCAGGACCGTTGCGCCGAGCCGTCCCTCGAGCACCTTGACCGCCCGGCCCACGAGGCCGGGTTCGGCGCGGGCCGGGAACTCCGGCTCGGGCTCAACCCCACGCATCACCTCGCGGGCGTCCTGCGCCGACCAGATCCGGTCGGCACGGAAGCGAGCGAACGCAGTATCCCTGGTTGGGGTTGGCGTGGGGGTTCCCGGCCGACGCGACAATCCCATGGAGACGACCACACGGCGCCCACGCCGAGATGGATCCCGCGTCCGGTTCCAGTCACGGAGTGCAGCGACCGTAGCGCTCACCAGCGATGCGGTGTTCACCTTGCCTGCGGAGCCCCACGAATGCCTGAGATGATCCCCCGGCTGTCCCTCGGTTCCCGAGGGTGCGAATCGGGCAGGCGGACGAAGCAATGCCTCCAGCACCCGTTGCACCGAACGGGACACGAAGTTGTGCGGCTCGGAGTTGCGTTCGATCCCACGAGCCCCGGTCGTCAGGGGAAGGCCAGTCACGACTGCCGCCACTCCAAGCATTCCCAAACCGTCACCGGCGCCATGATGCATGGCCACGACGAGATCCCGTCCGTCGTCCCCCAGCGCAACCCGCACCAAGGGATCGTGGTCGCCGTAGGGCGTGTTGGCGAACCCTTCCTCGATTCCGTTGAGCTCGTCCGGTCCGACACGGACCAACTCGGGTTGCCGGCCAAGGTCCGGGTAGGCCCGCACGAGTTCGACGAGCCGCTCGACGACCTGGTCACCCTGGAGCGGGTCGGCCAGGCGCAGGGTCAGCATGATGCTCCACGTCAGGTCGGTGTCGCCGTAGAGGCCGACCACCTCCCGTGCTCGACGTACTGCTGGATCCACTGCCGCTCCCGTCATGGCGCCAACCCTATGTCGCACGGGAGCGCCCGTGCGGACGTCGCGGCAGTGGTGTGCGTGTGACACACTCACGCCGTGGTTTCTATGAGGGAGCGACTGCCCCGCTGGGTGGTCGGCGGTGGCTCGATCGCCGTCGCGATCGGCATCATGAACATCGCGACGTACTCCTTCACCATGATCGCGGCGCGGATGCTCGGGCCCCAGCCGTACGGCGCGCTGGCCAGCCTGATGGCGACCCTCCTGGTCTTCGGGGTGCTGCAACTGGGCCTGCAGGCCACGGCCGCTCGCCGCATCTCGGCTGATCCTGACCACGTGGGGCAGATCGAGACCACGATCCTGCGGGTCTCCTACCGGGCCGCGCTCGCCCTCGGGCTCCTGCTGCTGCTCCTCTCCCCGGTGATCAAGCAGGTGTTGCGCCTGGACGGGCTGCTCACTGCCGTGCTGGTTGCCGTGGCTGTGGTGCCGATGACGGTGATGGGCGGCCAGGCGGGGATCCTGCAGGGCGAAAGACGCTGGCTGCCGCTGGCCTTGGTCTACCTCGCGAACGGCGTACCGCGTCTGGTGATCGGGCTCGCCCTCATCGCCTGGCGCCCGACCGAGTTCGTTGCCATGCTCGCCGTCGTCCTGGGCCAGATGGTGCCCGTCGCCGTCGGCTGGTTCGCGCTGCGCCGCCACCAGCGAAGCCCCGGCGCCAGCAGCACCCGCCACCGGGCCCGCCCCGTGGTCCGCGAGGCGATCCACAACTCGCAGGCCCTCTTCGCCTTCTTCGCCCTGTCCAACGTCGACATCATCGTGGCCCGCAACGTGCTCGACTCGCACGCCGCCGGGCTCTATGCCGGCGGGCTGATCCTCACCAAGGCCGTGCTCTTCCTGCCCCAGTTCATCGTGGTGCTCGCCTTCCCGGCGATGGCCTCGGCCAGCGAACGACGCCGGGCACTGACCCGGAGCCTGTCGCTGATGGCCGTCCTCGGTGCCTGCGCGGTGGGCGGCTCCATCGTGCTGTCGAAGGTCGCGATGATCTTCGTCGGCGGCAGCAGCTATCGCGAGATCGAGGACCGGCTCTGGCTCTTCGCGATCCTCGGCACCGCCCTGGCCATGCTGCAATTGCTGGTCTATTCAGTTCTGGCCCGGCAGGGGCAGCGCTCGATCTACCTGGTCTGGGCGGCGCTCCTGGTTGTCGTCGCACTGGGCATGAACGTCGACTCGCTCGGTGGCCTGCTTGCCGTGGTGGTCGCCGTGGACACCACCCTGCTGGTGGTCCTCTTCGCGCTGAGCCTGGTCATCCTCCGCCACCCGGCCCCCGACCTGGACGAGGAGCCCAGCCCGGTTCAGTGAGCGGCGTCGTGCCAGCTGCGCCCCGTGCCGACGGAGACGTCCAGCGGCACCGCCAGGTCGGCCGCTGCGCCCATCTCGCGGCGTACCAGTTCCTCGAGGGCGTCCCGCTCCCCCGGCGCCACTTCGAGGACCAGTTCGTCGTGGACCTGCAGCAGCATCCGTGACGTGAGCCCGGCGTCCTTGATTGCCGTGTCGACGTTGAGCATGGCCACCTTGATGATGTCGGCGGCCGAGCCCTGGATCGGTGCGTTGAGCGCCATCCGCTCGGCGATCTCGCGGCGTTGCCGGTTGTCGCTGGTCAGGTCCGGGAGATAGCGCCGTCGTCCCATGATGGTCTCGGTGAAGCCGGTGCGCCGGGCCTCCTCGACCACGCCGGCAAGGTAGTCGCGGACCCCGCCGAAGGTCTCGAAGTACTCGTCCATCAGCACCCGGGCCTCCGACGGCGCGATCTTCAGCTGGCCGCCCAGCCCGAAGGCGGAGAGCCCGTAGGCCAGGCCGTAGTTCATCGCCTTGATCTTCGCCCGCATCTCGGGGGTCACCGCCTCCGCATCGACCTCGAAGACCTTCGCTGCGGTGATCGAGTGGAAGTCGCGTCCTGAGCGGAAGGCCTCGATCAGCTCGTTGTCGCCGGACAGGTGCGCCATGATCCGCATCTCGATCTGGCTGTAGTCCGCGGTCATCAGCGACTCGTATCCCTCACCCACCACGAACGCTTCGCGGATCCGGCGCCCCTCCTCGGTGCGGACCGGGATGTTCTGCAGGTTCGGGTCAGTGCTGGAGAGTCGTCCCGTCGCGGCGATCATCTGGTTGAACGTGGTGTGGATGCGGGTGTCGTCGGCGACGGTCTTGAGGAGCCCTTCGACGGTCTGGCGAAGCCGGGTCACGTCGCGGTGGCGCAACAGGTGCTCCAGGAACGGGTGCCCGGTCTTGTCGTGGAGTTGCTGGAGCGCATCGGCGTCCGTCGTCCAGCCGGTCTTGGTCCGCTTGGTCTTCGGCATCTCCAGTTCGTCGAAGAGCACCACCTGCAGCTGCTTGGGCGAGCCGAGGTTGATCTCCTTGCCGATCACCGCATAGGCGTCCTCTGCTGCCTGCTTCACATGGCCGGCGAACTCCGCCTCCAGGCCCTGCAAGTGGGTCAGGTCGACGCCGATGCCGACCTGCTCCATGGCGGCCAGGTTGTCGACCAGCGGCAGCTCGACGTCGCTGAGCAGGTGGGTCCCTCCGTGATCGGCGACCTCCGTGTCGAGCGCGTCGGCCAGGTCCAGCACGGCGCGGGCGCGGAGCATCGCGGTGTCGGCGGCGCCGGAGTCGTCCAGGTCGTCGAGGGCAAGCTGTCCGGCGTCGGCTGCGCCCTGCTTCAGCTCCCGCTTCAGGTAGCGCAACACCAGGTCGGCCAGGTCATAGGAGCGCTGGTCGGGTCGGACCAGGTACGCCGCCAGCGCGGTGTCACTGCGGAGCCCGCGCAGCGCCCAACCACGCGCTGCCAGCGCGAGCATCGGGCCCTTCGCGTCGTGGAGCACCTTCGGCACGTCGGCGTCGCCGAACCAGGCCTGGAGCGCGGCGTCATCACCGGGCGTCGCCTCGCCGGCGTCGAACCACGCGGCGGCGCCGTCGACCGCTGCCAGTGCCACCGTGTGTACGTCGCCGGTCCCGGCGCGCCAGGTGCCCTGCACCGAGACACCGACCCGCTCACCGTCGCGTGCGTGCGCCTGGAGCCAGCCTTCGACCTCGTCGGACCCCAGGCGCGTGGTGTCGAGTTCGAAGCCGGATTCGTCGATCTCCTCCTCCGACTCGAGGGTCTCGAAGAGGCGATCGCGCAGGACGCGGAACTCGAGGCTGTCGAAGAGGGTGTGCACCTCGTGGCGATCCCACGGCTTGACTGCGAGGTCGCCCGGGGCGACGGGGAGGTCCAGGTCGTCGACGAGGCGGTTGAGCCTGCGGTTGCGGATCACGTCGCCCAGGTGGGCGCGCAGGTTTTCCCCCGCCTTCCCCTTGACCTCGTCGGCGCGGGCGATGATGTTCTCCAGCCCGTCATAGGTGGTGATCCACTTCGCGGCGGTCTTCGGGCCGACGCCGGGGATGCCGGGCAGGTTGTCGGAGTCCTCACCGACCAGGGCCGCGATCTCGGGGTAGCGGTGCGGTGGCACGCCGTACTTCGCCTCGACAGCATCCGGGGTCATCCGGGCCAGATCGGAGACGCCACGCATCGGGTACAGGACGGTCGAGGACTCGGTGACCAGTTGCAGCGAGTCGCGGTCCCCGGTGAGCAGCAGCACCTCCATCCCGTCGGCGAGCGCCTGGCGGGTGAGGGTGGCCAGGATGTCGTCGGCCTCGTACTCCTCCTTGGTCAGCCAGGTGATCCGCAGGGCGTCGAGCACCTCCTGGATCAGCGGCAACTGGCTCTTGAACTCGTCGGGGGTCTTGTTCCGCTTCGCCTTGTAGTCGCTGTATTCGGCGAGCCGGAAGGTCTGCCGGGAGAGGTCGAAGGCGACCGCGACATGGGTCGGTTGCTCGTCACGGAGCACGTTGATCAGCATCGAGGTGAAGCCATAGACCGCATTGGTCGACTGGCCCGTCGTCGTCGAGAAGTTCTCCACCGGCAGGGCGAAGAACGCGCGATAGGCGAGGGAGTGCCCGTCGAGGAGCAGCAGGCGTGGACGGTCCGGGCTGGTCTGGTTCTGTGGCACGCGACGACTCTATCCAGTGGCGGCGATGGGCGGTGCGCCCGGCGGTGGACCCGTTGGGCAGAATGACTGCATGGACAAGGAAACCATCAGCGCCGAGGCCATCGAGAACCTGCTGGCCTCGATGCCGGACGGCCAGGGCAGCCTCAACGAGAAGATGGGCGTGGAGATCATCGAGGTCACCCCGGACCGGATCGTGGGGACCATGCCGGTGGAGGGCAACACCCAGCCCTACGGCCTGTTGCACGGTGGGGCATCCGTGGTGCTCGCCGAGACCCTGGGGTCGATGGGTTCGGCACTGCACGCGTGGCCGGACAAGATCGCCGTCGGCGTCGACATCAACGCCACCCACCACCGCTCGGCCACCTCGGGCACCGTCACCGGTGTCGCCACCCCGGCACACAAGGGACGGACGAGTTGCACCTGGGAGATCGTGATCAGCGACGAGCGGGGCAAGCGCGTGTGCACCTCCCGGATCACCTGCGCGCTGATCGCGGCACCTGCCTGAGGCATCCGGCCAGATCGGCAGCTCAGGCGAGGTCGCGCTGGCGGCGCATCGAGCGTCGCTGCGCCAGCACCTGCCCCAGCGGTTGGCGATGTGTGCTGCCGGCCGTACGGCGCCCCGACACCTTCGCCCGGACCACGGCCGTGGGGGCCAACCGCAGCACCGCCTGCGGCGCCAGGCCCATCCGGGCCAGGAAGCGGTGCGCGTCGCGTGAATTGCTCATCGAGGCCGCGCTGACGTGCCCGATGCCGTGCTCCTCGGCGTACAGCACGGCGGCCTCGATCAGCAGTTTCCCGATGCCGCGGCGCCGGAAGTCGGGGGACACGTACGGCGTGATCGCCTGCACCGCCACCTCGTCACCGAACGGCGTGATCGCCTCAACCCTCAGCACGACTGCCCCGGCCACCTCTCCGCCGACCTCGGCCACCACGATCCGCTGGTCCTCGCTGGCCGCGATCCGGTCGATGGTGGCGAGCATCTCGGCCACCGGATCGGCGGTCGGCGCATGCAACAACTCACCCCACAACAGGACGAGCGCCGAGGCGTCACCCGGAGTTGCCTTGCGCAGCAGCGCCGGCGTCCGGCTCATCGGCTCCTCCTCGCTCGGTTGTCACACGGAGACTACGCTCAGCCCGCCCCATCTGTCACAGGAGCCCCCATGCCCGGCATCGGCACGCTCGTCAACATCGCCACCGTCGTGGTCGGCGCTCTCCTCGGCCTGCTCCTGGGCAACCGCCTGCCGCAACGCACCCGGGACCTGGTCACCGATGCGCTCGGGCTGGTCACCCTGCTGATCGCCGCCGTCAGCGCGATGGACGTGCTCAGTCCGGACCTGGCCGCCCGGGTGGGCACCAGTGCAACGATGCTGGTCGTCCTCGGCTCCCTGCTGCTCGGCGGGATCGCCGGATCGCTGATGCGCCTCGAGACGCGCGTGGAAGCCCTGGGGGGCTGGCTCCAGCGACGGCTGCAGGGAGACGGTGACTCGGTGGAGCGGCACCGGTTCATCGAAGGGTTCGTGACTTCCTCGCTGGTCTTCTGCACCGGTCCGCTGACCATCCTCGGGTCGCTCAACGACGGCCTGGGCAACGGCGCCGACCAACTCTTCCTGAAGTCCGCACTGGACGGGTTCGCCGCCATCGCCTTCGCTGCCGCGTTCGGCTGGGGCGTGATGGCCAGCGTGCTGACCCTGGTGGTGGTCCAGGGGTCACTGACCGCGGTGGGCATGACCCTGGGCGACGCCCTGCCCGAGGCGCACCTGGCCGCGATCACGGCCGTGGGCGGACTGATCCTGGTCGCCGTCGCGCTGCGACTGCTGCGGATCCGCGAACTCCCCGTCGCAGACCTGCTGCCGGCGCTCCTGGTGGCCCCGGCCCTGGTCCAGATCGTGGCCATGCTCCGCTGAAGGCCCATGACACATTTTGGCTACAAGTCGGTGACGACTGCCGCATAATGCTATGACCTGCGTCACGCTATGGATATAGTCCGGCACCGTCCCGGGGGCCAGACCGGCCTCGCGCGACCGCCCGGCAACCGAACCGACAGGAGCCCTTGTGCAAAGGCGAACAGCCCGAATCCTGAGCATGCTTTTGGGGGCGATGGCGCTCGTCGCCGGCATCGCGACAACCCTCCCGGCCCACGCTGCTGAGGAGACCCTCACCGGCAGCGTGGTGAACATCAACGGCGCTGCCGTGCCCGAGGTCCCGGTCGCGGTGACCTCCGAGGACGGGTCGTTCTCCACCGAGGCGGTGACCGACGCCCAGGGCATCTTCACGGTGACCACGCCCGGTCCCGGCACGTACGTCGCGACCGTCGACCCCGACAACGTCCCGCCCGGGGTGATGGTCCCCGAGCGGGCCAGCGAGGGCATCAGCGTGACGCTGCCGACCGAGTCGATCCTCGAGATCCAGCTCCGTCTCACGGAGGCCATCAGCGGCACCATCCTCAACCAGGTCGGCGACGCCAAGGACCCGGTCGCCGGCGTACCGATCGTGGTCGAGTCCAGCGACGGTTCGTTCAACGAGACGGCCACCTCCGACGAAGAAGGCGAGTGGACCGTCTTCCTGCCCGGCCCGGGCCAGTACAAGGTGTACGTCGACACCGAGAACCTCCCCGAAGGCGTCTTCGTCCGCGAGGGCTACAGCTCCGAGGTCAATGTCGCGATCAACTCCGGCGTCCAGCGGACCGTGCTCTTCCCGATGGGTGAGGACAACCGCCGCGTGCTGGGCACCTTCGACAAGGCACTCCAGCTGACCGTCGAGGGCATCCGCTTCGGCCTGCTCCTGGCGCTGGCTGCGCTGGGCCTCTCCCTGATCTTCGGCACCACCGGCCTGGTCAACTTCGCCCACGGCGAGATGATCACCATCGGCGCCGTGGTGGCCTGGTCGCTCAACGTCGCCGGACTCCATCTCCTCCTGGCCGCCGTGGTGGCGGTCATCGCATGTGCCCTGCTGGGTGGAGCACAGGAGGTCGGATTGTGGAAACCCTTGCGCAGACGGAAGACCGGACTGATCTCGATGATGATCATCACCATCGGGATGTCGATCTTCCTCCGGTTCGCGATCCAGTTCCTGATCGGCGGGGAGAACAAGACCTACAAGAACTACGTGGTCCAGGAGGGGATCAACTTCGGCCCCGTCTCCCTGGCGCCGCGCGACCTGTGGAGCATGGCGCTGGCCCTGATCATCCTCGTCCTTGCCGGACTCTTCGTGGTCCGCAGCAGGATGGGGAAGGCGATGCGGGCGGTCTCCGACAACCCGGCGCTGGCCTCGGCCTCCGGCATCGACGTCAACCGGGTGATCCTCTTCGTCTGGGTCTTCGGCGGCGCGATGGCGGGCCTGGCCGGCGTGCTGCTCGGCCTCTCCCAGCAGGTCAAGTTCGAGATGGGCTTCAACCTGCTGCTGCTGATCTTCGCCGGCGTCATCCTCGGCGGGCTGGGAACCGCCTTCGGCGCCCTGGTGGGCAGCCTGGTGGTCGGGCTCTTCGTGACGCTCTCCACGCTGTGGATCCCACCGGAGTTGAAGTACATCCCGGCATTCGCCGTACTGATCCTGATCCTGTTGGTCCGACCCCAGGGCATCCTGGGCCGGTCCGAGCGAGTCGGCTGAGGAGGACATAGACATGGACTGGGGATCAATCGCCTCACAGACGCTCTCGGCCCTGATCGGGTGGGAGGTCGTCGCCTACTGCCTGGCGGCAATGGGCCTGAACATCCACTTCGGTTACACCGGACTGCTCAACTTCGGCCAGGCAGGCTTCATGGCCATGGGTGCCTACGGCGTGGCCATGGGCATCTCCACCTTCGGACTCTCCCTGCCGGTGGCACTGCTGTTCGCCATCGCCTGGACTGTCTTCCTGGCGCTCCTGCTGGGCATCCCGACGCTCCGGTTGCGGGCCGACTACCTCGCCATCGTCACCATTGCGGCCGGTGAGATCCTGCGCCTCTTCTTCCGCTCGGCGTCGCTGAGCGAGTGGACCGGTGGCTCCGACGGACTGCAGGGCTCGCCCGTCTTCACCACGCAGTTCAAGAGCCTCAACCCCTATTCGGGTGGCCTCAACATCGGGCCCTTCCACCTCGGCCAGCACACCCTGTGGGTGGTCACCGTGGGATGGATCCTGGTAGGCGGCGGCATCTTGTTGACCTGGCTGCTGATGCGCAGCCCGTGGGGTCGCGTGATCAAGGGCATCCGCGAGGACGAGGACGCCGTACGCAGCCTGGGCAAGAACGTCTTCTCCTACAAGATGCAGAGCCTGATCATCGGTGGCCTCTTCGGCGCCGCGGCCGGCATGGTGATCGCCCTGGCCAACTCGTCGGCCAACCCGGACAACTTCGCCCCGCAGTACACGTTCTTCGCCTACACCGTGTTGCTCCTCGGCGGCGCAGCGCGGGTGTTCGGCCCGCTGGTCGGTGCGGTCATCTTCTGGGGCTCCCTGGTGCTGCTCGACGCCGTGCTGAAGAACGCGGTGGGTGCCGGCCTCATCCCCGAATGGCTGATGAACGAAAACCAGATCGGACAGGTCCGCTTCATGATGGTCGGCCTGGTCCTGATGCTGTTGATGATCTATCGCCCGCAAGGGATCTTCGGCGACAAGAAGGAGCTGCAGCTCGATGCCCGCTGAGAACGACGCACCCGCCACCGGCGGAGTCGAAACCACCAGCAACCGGGCAGGGGCCCGGGCCACAGCAGCGGTCCAGGCGCTGGCCGGGGCCGAGGCCGTGGCCGGCGGCTCCAAGCCCGACCCGATCCTTGTCGCCGACAACGTGGTGCGCACCTTCGGCGGCCTCAAGGCCGTCGACGTCGACCACGTCGAGATCCAGCGTGGCTCCATCACTGCCCTGATCGGCCCGAACGGGGCCGGGAAGACCACGTTCTTCAACCTGTTGACCGGCTTCGACCAGCCGGACACCGGGACGTGGACGTTCAACGGCCAGGACATCTCCAAGCTGCCGGCGTACAAGGTCGCCCGGCAGGGCATGGTCCGCACCTTCCAGCTGACCAAGTCCCTGGCCCGGTTGACGGTGCTGGAGAACCTGCGCCTGGGCGCCAAGGAGCAGCGTGGGGAACGCCTCTGGGCCTCGATCCTGCCGTTCCTGTGGCGCGACGAGGAACGAGCGATCACCGAGCGGGCCGAGGAGTTGCTGGAGCACTTCAACCTGGTCCGGGTGCGTGATGACTTCGCCGGCAGCCTCTCCGGGGGCCAGCGCAAGCTCCTCGAGATGGCCCGCGCCCTGATGGCCAGCCCCGAGATGGTGATGCTGGACGAGCCGATGGCAGGGGTGAACCCCCGCCTGCGCCAGACTCTCAACGACCACATCCGGGGCCTGCGTGAGGAAGGCATGACCGTAGTCTTCGTGGAGCACGACATGGACGTCGTCCGTGACGTCTCCGACTGGGTCATCGTGATGGCCCAGGGCAAGGTGGTGGCCGAGGGGCCGCCGGAGGAGGTGATGGCCCAGCAGTCCGTCATCGATGCCTACCTGGGTGCGCATCACGATGCGCCGCTGTCCCTGGAGGAAGAAGAGGCGCAACTCGAGGCTGCCGAGGACGAGGCGGCCCGCGAAGCCGAGGAGGAGACCTCGTGAGCAAGAAGACCGGATCCAACGCGTACGGCGACGGCGGGTCCGTCGGGATCGACCGCGAGGAACACCTGTCCGCCGCTGAGGGCGCCCTCCTCCGGGTCGATGACCTGAGCGCCGGATACATCCCCGGCGTGAACATCCTCAACGGCTGCGACTTCCACGTCAGCGAGGGTGAACTCGTCGGCATCATCGGCCCCAACGGCGCCGGCAAGTCCACCCTGCTCAAGGCCATGTTCGGCCTGGTGGAGACCCGCTCCGGAGAGATCACGCTGCGTGGCGAGTCGCTGGTCGGCCGCAAGGCCAACCAGCTCGTGGAACTGGGCGTCGGCTTCGTGCCCCAGACCGAGAACATCTTCCCGACCCTGACCGTGGAGGAGAACCTGCAGATGGGCCTCTTCCTCCGGCCGAAGAAGTTCGAGGAGCGCTGGGACTACGCCACCAGCCTCTTCCCTCGCCTGGAGGACCTCCGCAAGCAACGCGCTGGCTCGCTCTCCGGTGGTGAGAGGCAGATGGTGGCCATGGCCAGGGCCCTGATGATGGAGCCGTCGGTGCTGCTTCTGGACGAGCCCTCGGCGGGGCTCTCCCCCGTCCTGCAGGACGAGGTCTTCATCCTGGCCAAGCGGATCAACCGCACCGGGGTCAGCGTCGTCATGGTCGAGCAGAACGCCCGTCGCTGCCTGCAGATCTGTGACCGTGCCTATGTCCTGGACCAGGGCAAGAACGCCTACACCGGCACCGGTTCGGACCTGATGAACGACCCCCACGTCATCGGCCTCTACCTGGGCACGCTGGCCAAGGCCTGACGAAACACCAAACGGGGCCGGCACGGGATTTCCCGTGCCGGCCCCGTCCGTGTTGGGACCGGGGTGATCAGCCGATGTCGTCCTCGGAGATCTGGCCCTGCTGAGCCTCGACGAACTCGTAGGTGCCGTCCGGCTTGTACTGGTAGATACCGATGAAGGCAGTGCCCGGGTCACCGGTTTCGAGGAAGTCGACCGGACCGCTGTAGCCGTCGTAGTCGATGTCCTCGCCGTTCTCCAGCAGCTCCTTGCACTCGGCGAATGAGGTGCACTTGGTGCCGCCCTTCGAGACGTTCACCAGCTCCTTGGCGATGTCCGGACCAGCGTCGGACTCGGCAGCGATCGCCGCCAGTGCGATCAGGATCGCCCCGTCGTACGACTCGGCTGCATAGCTCCAGTCGGTGAGGTTGCTGTCGACCGTGGCCAGGCGCTGCTTGAGCTCGTCCGTGGCTGCCACGCCGGGCAGGGAGCCCTTGACGTTCGGGCCCATGGTGCCGGCGTCGAAGTCCTTGGAGAAGTCGCTCAGGTTGCCGTCGACCAGGTAGATCTTCTTCGTCGCCGGGCCGATGCCCTGCTTGACCAGCTCGGGGATGATCTTCTTGGTCTCGTCGAACCCGATCAGCACGATGGCCTCCGGGTCGTCACCCTTGACCTCGGACACCTCGGTCGCGTAGTTGGCGGCCTTGGGGTCGTAGATGATCTTCTTGACGACCTCACCGTTGGAAGCCTTGACGTTCTTCTCCACCTGGTCGGCCAGACCCGTGCCGTAGGCGTCCTGGAGGGCCAGGATCGCCACGGTGGCGTTGCCGTCCGCGATCACCTGCTCGGCCAGCACCCGACCCTGCAGGACGTCCGGCGGAGCGGTGCGGAAGTAGAGCCCGCCGTCGCAGTAGCTGCTGAACTGGTCCGAGGTGTTGGCCGGGGACAGCTGCACCATGCCGGCGTCGGTGATCTTGTCGATCACCAGCAGCGAGACACTCGAGGAGGCGGCACCGATCACGACGTCCGCGTCCGCAGCGATGAGGCTGTCCACGGACTGCGAAGCGATCGGGTTCTGCGCGTCACCGGAGTCGGAGTGGACGACCTCGACGTCATTGCCGAGCACGCCGCCCGCCTCGTTGATGTCCTTGACGGCCAGGTTGACCGCGGCGAACTCGGGCGGCCCGAGGAATGCGAGCGACCCGGTCTGCGGCAGCAGCGTGCCGAACTTGAGTACGCCGTCACCCTTGACGTCGGGGACCTGCTTGGCCGAGCAGTCCGGGGCATCCCCGCCGCTGCCGCCCGATTCGCCCTCGGTGGCCTGGTTGGTGCTGTTCCCGGATGCGTTGTTCTCGTCCGGGTCGTCGCTGCCGCACGAGGCACCGAGGGCAAGCACGGCCCCGACTGCAATCGCAGTGCCGAGGCGCAACTTCTTGTTGGGACGGATCATGGACCCTCCGATGTGTCAGGTTTCGCCATGCCGGCGGCACGGCCTGATGTGAGCAACCTAACGCCAAAGGGCCTTGATTTGAGCGCAACGCCCACCCCGTTGCGAATTCGTGACCTTGGCCGGTCAGTCGTCGTCGCCCGCCGGAGACCCGGTGGCCTCGACGCCGTGCTCGATGACGCCCTCGGCCACCTGCCGCATCGAGAGGCGCAGGTCCATCGCCGTCTTCTGGATCCACCGGAAGGCATCCTGCTCCGAGAGGCCGAGTTCTGCCTGCAGGGCCCCCTTGGCGCGCTCGACCGCACGCCGGACCGCAAGGCGCTCGTTGAGGTCGACGACCTCCTGCTCCAGCGCGGCGATCTCGGTGAAGCGGCTCAGCGCCATCTCGATCGCGGGCACGAGGTCGTCGCGGGAGAACGGCTTCACCAGGTAGGCCATCGCACCTGCGTCGCGCGCCCGTTCCACCAGGTCGCGCTGGGAGAAGGCGGTGAGGATGACGACCGGGGCGATCCGCTGCGCCGCGATCCGCTCCGCCGCCGAGATGCCGTCCAGCTTGGGCATCTTCACGTCGAGGACCACAAGGTCGGGGCGGAGTTCCTCAGCCAGTTCGATGGCCCTCTCCCCATCGGCTGCCTGGCCCACGACGTCGTACCCCTCCTCGGCGAGCATCTCGGCGAGGTCCATCCGGATCAGCGCCTCGTCCTCGGCGATGACGACGCGGCGTACGGCGCTGGCGGCATGGGGCTGGTTCACGAGCACAAGGATATGGCGGCGGCACGGACCGCGTCGAAATGCTGGCCCGAACGCCACCTGCTGCAGGCAGGTCGGGTAACCTTGCTGCGCCGCGCCCCGGTAGTCCAACGGCAGAGACGATGCACTCAAACTGCATACAGTGTGGGTTCGAATCCCACCCGGGGTACCAACAACCAGCGTCGGCTCCGGGCCCGCATCTGTCGGTGCGTGCGCACATGATGGGTCCATGTACCCGCAAGAAGTGCGTGACCAGGCGTTGGCCCTGCTCGGCGGGCACGCCACCCTGTCCGAGGCCTCACGGATGCTCGGCGTGGCGCGCTCCACGCTCCGGAGTTGGCAGGCCGAGCCAGTTGCGCCAGCCACCACCTGCTTCCGCTGCAGTGATGATGCACGGGCAGATCCATCCGCCTATGCTGCCCTGCTCGGGTTCTACCTCGGCGACGGATGCCTCTCGACCCATCATGGCAAGGCGGTGCTGCGGGTCTCCTGCGACGCGGCCCTGCCAGCGTTAGTCGATGATGTCGCGCACCTGGTCGCCAGGATCGTGCCCGGCAGGACTGTGTTCCGCGTACGGGCCCCCGGTGTCATCGTGGTGCAGGCGGGCTGGAAGCACTGGCTGTGCCTCTTCCCCCAGCACGGACCGGGCCGCAAGCACGAGCGGACGATCGCACTCGAGGAGTGGCAGGAGGCCATCGTCGCCACCCACCCCGGCGACTTCCTGCGCGGGCTCTTCCACTCCGACGGCTCCCGGACGAACAACTGGGCCCGGCGCGAGGTTGCCGGCGTGCTGCGGCGCTATGACTATCCCCGCTGGGAGTTCAGCAACCGGTCCGAGGACATCCATGCCCTGTGCCAGCACGCACTGGACCTCGCCGGGGTGCCGTGGCGCCGACCCTCGGCGAAGGTCACCGCGGTCTCCACCCGGGCCGGAGTGGCACGCCTGGACGCGCTCATCGGCCCGAAGCGCTGAGCCGTCCTACTCCTGGCGTTCGCCCGGACGGCGGTAGGCAGGCGCGATCTCGTTGATGGCGTCGCCCATCCGGTGGATCCGCAACGCGTTCGTGGAGCCCGGGATGCCGGGCGGCGAGCCGGCGATGATCACCACCAGGTCCCCCTCCTCGACCCGGCCGCTGCGCAGCAGTTGTACGTCGACCTGGCGCACCATCTCGTCCGTGTGCTCCACCGGCGCGGTCTTCAGGGTCTCCACGCCCCAGGTCATCGCCAACTGGGCCCGGGTCGAGGCCAGCGGCGTGAACGCCAGCACCGGGATCGCGCCGCGGTAGCGGGAGAGCCGCCGGGCCGAGTCGCCGCTCTGGGTGAAGGCAACCAGGTATTTGGCGTTGACCCGGGTGGCGACCTCGGCCGCCGCCTTGGCGATCACTCCCCCGCGGGTGCGCGGGTTCCAGGCGATCGCGGCCATGTTGTGCAGTTCGTGATCCTCGGTGGAGGCAACGATCCGTGCCATCGTCTCCACCGTGGTGATCGGATACTGCCCGATGCCGGTCTCCCCCGACAGCATCACCGCATCCGCGCCATCGAGTACGGCGTTGGCGACGTCGGACGCCTCGGCCCGCGTCGGCGCAGGGGCAGCAATCATCGACTCGAGCATCTGGGTCGCCACGATCACCGGCTTGGCGTTGCGGCGCGCCTTCTCGATGAGGCGCTTCTGCAGGAACGGCACGTCCTCGAGTGGGCACTCCACGCCGAGGTCGCCGCGGGCCACCATCAGGGCGTCGAACGCCTTGATGATGCCGTCGATGTTCTCGATCGCCTGCGGCTTCTCGATCTTGGCGACCACCGGGACGTGGACGCCCTCCTCGTCCATGATCCGGCGTACGTCGTCAGCGTCCGCCGCGTTGCGCACGAAGCTCAGTGCGATCGCGTCGACGCCCAACTGCAGCGCGAAGCGCAGGTCGGTGACGTCCTTCTCCGAGAGCGCCGGCACGTTGACGGCAACCCCGGGCAGGTTGATCCCCTTGTGGTTGCTGACCAGCCCGCCGACGACGACCTCGGTGACCACGTCGGGTCCCTCGACGGCGACCACCCGCAGGCGCACCTTGCCGTCGTCGATCAGGATCGGGTCGCCGGGCGCGACGTCGTCGGGCAGGCCGGCGTACGTCGTCGACCCCACCTGGGCGTCACCGTCGACGTCGCGGGTGGTGATCGTCCAGCGGTCGCCGCTCTCCAGGCGCACCGGCCCCTGCCCGAAGAGGCCGAGGCGGATCTTGGGGCCCTGGAGGTCCGCGAAGATGCCGACCCCCTTGCCGGTCGCCTCGTCCGCCTCGCGGACCCGCTCATAGACCGCGCGGTGGTCCTCGTGCGTGCCGTGGCTCATGTTGAGCCGGGCCACGTTCATCCCCGCATCCACCAGGCTCCGGATCATCTCCGGGGTCGACGTCGCGGGGCCGAGGGTGCAGACGATCTTTGCTCTACGCACGCCCCGAGCCTATCTGCCTCAGGCCATCAGCGGTCGGGCGGTCGGGGGGATCGGCATCGGCAGGGTGGAGGCACCGGACAACCAGACGTCCACGCCCGCCGCGGCCGAACGGCCCTCGGCGATCGCCCAGACGATCAGCGACTGGCCACGCCCTGCGTCACCGGCGCAGAAGACGCCCTCGACCGAGGTGGCGTACGACTTGTCCCGCACCACGTTGCCGCGCTCGTCGAGGTCCACGCCCAGTTGTTCGAGCAGGCCCTCGCGCTCGGGCCCCACGAACCCCATCGCGAAGAGGACCAGCTGGGCGGGGATCTCGCGCTCGGTCCCCTCGATCGGCTGGAACTTGTCGTCCACCTCGACCAGGCTCAGGGCACGGACGTTGCCGTCCTCGTCGCCGAGGAACTCGGTGGTGGAGACGGCGTACACGCGCTCGCCGCCCTCCTCGTGGGCCGAGGAGACGCGGTAGAGCATCGGGTACGTCGGCCACGGCTGGTTGGCGGGCCGGTGGCTGCCAGGCATCCCCATGATCTCCAGCTGGGTCACCGACCGGGCACCCTGGCGCAGGGAGGTGCCCAGGCAGTCGGCGCCGGTGTCACCGCCACCGATGATCACCACGTCCTTGCCGGTCGCGGTGATCTGGTCGGCGACCTCGTCACCGACCGCGACCCGGTTGGCCTGCGGGAGGAACTCCATGGCCTGGTGGATGCCACCGAACTCGCGGCCCGGCACCGGCAGGTCGCGCGGCACGGTCGACCCGATCGCCAGGACAACGGCGTCGAACCGGTCCCGCAACTGCTCACCGGTGACCTCGACCCCCACCTCGACACCGGGGCGGAAGATGGTGCCCTCGCGGCGCATCTGGTCCAGGCGACGGTCGATGTGCGCCTTCTCCATCTTGAACTCGGGGATGCCGTAGCGCAGCAGGCCGCCGATCCGGTCGGCCCGCTCGTAGACGGCGACCGTGTGCCCGGCCCTGGTCAGCTGCTGGGCCGCGGCCAGCCCGGCCGGACCGGAGCCCACCACTGCGACGCGCTTGCCGGTCAGCCACTCAGGGGGTTCGGGCCGCACGGAGTTGGACTCCCAGGCGCGGTCGATGATCGAGACCTCGACGTTCTTGATCGTCACCGGGTCCTGGTTGATCCCCAGGACGCAGGCGGTCTCGCACGGCGCCGGGCAGAGTCGGCCGGTGAACTCGGGGAAGTTGTTCGTCGCGTGCAGCCGGTCGGTGGCACCGTGCCAGTCGTCGCGCCAGACCAGGTCGTTCCACTCCGGGATGATGTTGCCCAGTGGGCAACCCTGGTGGCAGAACGGGATCCCGCAGTCCATGCAGCGGCTGGCCTGGGTGTTGATGATCGGAAGCAGGGCCCGCCCGATGCCGTCCGGGTAGACCTCCTTCCAGTCCTGGACCCGCTCGTCGACGGGGCGACGGGTCGCGACCTCGCGTCCCTCCTTGAGGAAACCCTTCGGGTCAGCCATGAAGCACCTCCATGATCCGGGCCGCTGCCTGGTCCTCGTCGAGTCCTTCGGCGAGCGCTGCCGCGCGCGCGTCGAGGACCCGCTTGTAGTCCCGGGGCATGACCTCGGTGAATCGGGACAGGCCGCCTGCGGGGCCTGACCAGTCGGACAGCAACTGTTCGGCGATCGTGGACCCGGTCTCCTCCAGGTGCCTGGTCACCAGTTGCTTGAGTTCGTCGGCTGCCTCGCCGTCCACCGGACCGAGGTCGACCAGTTCGAGGTTGACCCGGGCCTGGTCGAGGTCCAGCACGAACGCGATGCCGCCGGACATGCCGGCAGCGAAGTTGCGACCGGTCGGGCCGAGCACGACGACCCGTCCACCGGTCATGTATTCACACCCGTGGTCACCGACGCCCTCGACGACGGCGACCGCACCTGAGTTGCGCACGCAGAACCGCTCCCCCGCGCGTCCACGCAGGTAGATCTCGCCAGACGTGGCGCCGTAGCCGATCGTGTTGCCGGCGATCACCTGCTGGCCCGCGTCGAAGGTGGCGCTCCGGTCGGGGCGCACCACCACGCGACCGCCCGACAGGCCCTTGCCGACGTAGTCGTTGGCATCGCCCTCCAGGCGCAGCGTGACGCCGTGCGGCACGAAGGCCCCGAACGACTGCCCGGCCGACCCGGTGAAGGTGATGTCGATGGTGCCGTCGGGAAGGCCCTCGCCGCGATAGCGCTTGGTGACCTCGTGGCCGAGCATCGTGCCGACGGTGCGGTTGACGTTGCGCACCTCGACCTGGGCCCGCACCGGCTCACCGCGCTCCAGGGCCGGGGCAGCGATCCGGATCAGCTCGTTGTCGAGCGCCTTGTCGAGGCCGTGGTCCTGGCCGGTGGTGTTGCGCCGCGCCGTACCCTCGGGCAGGCCCGGCAGGTGCAGGATCGGCGTGAGGTCGAGACCGGCCGCCTTCCAGTGCTCCACTGCCTCCGCGACGTCGAGTGACTCCACGGCGCCGACCGCCTCGTCGATGCTGCGGAAGCCCAGCTCAGCGAGGAGTTCGCGGACCTCCTCGGCGATGTAGGTGAAGAAGTTGACGACGTACTCGGCCTTGCCGCTGTAGCGCTCACGCAGCACCGGGTTCTGCGTGGCCACGCCCACCGGGCAGGTGTCCAGGTGGCACACGCGCATCATGATGCAGCCCGAGACCACCAGCGGCGCGGTGGCGAAGCCGAACTCCTCGGCACCGAGCAGCGCAGCGATCACCACGTCGCGTCCGGTCTTCAGCTGACCGTCGGCCTGGACCACGATCCGGTCGCGCAGGTTGTTGAGCAGCAGCGTCTGCTGGGTCTCGGCCAGGCCGAGCTCCCAGGGACCCCCGGCGTGCTTGAGCGAGGTCAGCGGGGACGCGCCGGTGCCGCCGTCGTGGCCCGAGACCAGTACGACGTCGGCATGTGCCTTCGAGACGCCGGCGGCGACCGTGCCGACACCGACCTCGGCGACCAGCTTGACGTGCACCCGGGCGACCGGGTTGGCGTTCTTGAGGTCGTGGATCAGCTGGGCGAGGTCCTCGATGGAGTAGATGTCGTGGTGCGGCGGCGGGGAGATGAGTCCCACCCCCGGAGTGCTGTGCCGGGTCTTGGCCACCCACGGATAGACCTTGTGCCCGGGCAGCTGGCCGCCCTCACCGGGCTTGGCGCCCTGGGCCATCTTGATCTGGATGTCGTCGGCGTTGGTGAGGTATTCGGAGGTGACGCCGAACCGGCCGGAGGCGACCTGCTTGATCGACGAGCGGCGCTCGGGGTCGTACAGGCGCTCGGGGTCCTCGCCGCCCTCACCGGTGTTGGACTTGGCGCCCAGCCGGTTCATCGCGATGGCCAGCGTCTCGTGCGCCTCCTGGCTGATCGAGCCGTAGGACATCGCCCCGGTGGAGAAGCGCTTGACGATCTCGGAGGCAGGCTCCACCTCGTCGATCGGGATCGGGGCCCGGCCCGTCTCGGCCGCATCCTTGAACCGGAAGAGGCCGCGCAGCGTCATCAGCCGCTCGGACTGGTCGTTGACACGCGCGGTGTATTGCTTGAACACGTCGTAGCGACCGGCGCGGGTCGCGTGCTGCAGGCGGAAGACCGTCTCCGGGTCGAAGAGGTGCGGTTCGCCACCGCCACTGATGTCCGGACGGCGCCACTGGTATTCGCCACCGACGTTCAGCTCGCGACGCGTGGTCTGGATGCCACTGACCGGGTAGGCCACGTCGTGGCGCATCTTGACCTCGCGGGCGATCTCCTCGATGCCGATGCCGCCGAGCTTGGAGGTGGTGCCGGTGAAGTAGCGGTCCACCACTTCCTGGGAGAGGCCGACGCACTCGAAGACCTGGGCGCCGGTGTAGGAGGCGACCGTGGAGATGCCCATCTTGCTCATCACCTTGACCACGCCCTTGCCGAGGGCGTGGATCAGGTTGCTCACGGCAACCTCGGGGTCGGTGGTCACGTAGCGACCGTCGCGGGCCAGGTCCTCGACGGTCTCCATGGCCAGGTAGGGGTTCACCGCGGCCGCGCCGAACCCGATCAGCAGCGCCACGTGGTGCACCTCGCGGACGTCGCCGGCCTCGACGATCAGGCCGACCTGGGTGCGGGTCTTCTCCCGGACCAGGTGGTGGTGGACCGCGGCGGTCAGCAGCAGCGACGGGATCGGGGCCTTGAACTGGTCGGCGTGGCGGTCGCTGAGCACGATCACCCGGGCGCCGTCGGCGATCGCCGCCGACACCTCGGCACAGATCTCGTCCAGGCGTGCCGCCAGGGAGGCGCCGCCCTCCTCCACGTCGTACAGGCCGCGGGCCACGTGGGTGACGAACCCCGGGTACTTGCCCTCGCGGTTGATGTGGCGGATCTTGACCAGGTCGTCGTTGCTGATCACCGGGAACGGCAGGACCACCTGGCGGCACGAGTCCTCGCTCGGCTCGAGCAGGTTGGACTCCGGGCCGATCGACCCGTTGAGCGAGGTGACGAGCTCTTCCCGGATCGCGTCCAGCGGCGGGTTGGTGACCTGGGCGAAGAGCTGGGCGAAGTAGTCGAAGATCAGCCGCGGCTTCTGTGACAGGGCAGCGATCGGGCTGTCGGTGCCCATCGAACCGATCGCCTCGGCGCCGGTGTTCGCCATCGGGGTGAGCAGCACGCGGAGTTCTTCGTTGGTGTAGCCGAAGACCTGCTGGCGTCGCGTCACCGAGGAGTGGGTGTGCACGATGTGCTCGCGCTCGGGGATGTCGTCGAGGTGGATCAGTCCCCCGTCGAGCCACTCCTGGTAGGGGTGCTCGGCGGCCAGTGCGGACTTGATCTCCTCGTCCTCGACGATCCGGTGCTCCTCGGTGTCGATCAGGAACATCCGGCCCGGCTGCAGCCGGCCCTTGCGCACGATCGTGGCCGGGTCCAGGTCGAGGACGCCGACCTCCGAGGCGAGCACGACGAGTCCGTCATCGGTGACCCAGTAGCGGGCCGGGCGCAGGCCGTTGCGGTCCAGCACCGCGCCGACCTGGGTGCCGTCGGTGAACACGACGCACGCCGGGCCGTCCCAGGGCTCCATCACCGTGGAGTGGAACTCGTAGAAGGCCTTGCGGGCCGGGTCCATCGCCGGGTTCTTCTCCCACGCCTCCGGGATCATCATCATCACCGCGTGGCGCAGCGAACGCCCACCCATGTGGAGCAGCTCGAGGACCTCGTCGAAGGAGGCGGAGTCCGAGGCCTGCGGGTCGCAGATCGGGTAGAGCCGGGCCAGGTCGCCGGGGATGGCATCGGAGGCAAGGAGTGCCTCGCGGGCACGCATCCAGTTGCGGTTGCCCTTGACCGTGTTGATCTCGCCGTTGTGGGCGATGAACCGGAACGGGTGGGCGAGGGGCCAGCTGGGGAAGGTGTTGGTGGAGAACCGGGAGTGGACCACGGCAATGGCCGAGGCCATCCGCTCGTCGGTCAGGTCGCCGAAGACCTGGTCGAGCTGGTCGGTGGTGAGCATGCCCTTGTAGGCCAGGGTGCGGGAGGAGAGCGAGGGGAAGTAGACGTCGGTCTCCCGCTCGGCGCGCTTGCGCAGGCAGAAGGCGAGGCGCTCCAGCGCCATCTGGTCGCCGGCCACGTCCGCGGTGACGAAGAGCTGCACGAAGGTCGGCATGCACTCGAGGGCGGTGGCACCGAGCGGCTCGGTGTTGACCGGCACCTCACGCCAGCCGAGGACGGTGAGGCCCTCCTCGACGGCCATCTCCTCGATCCGGGCCCGGGTTGCGGCCACCGCTGCCTCGTCACCGGGCAGGAATGCGGTGCCCACGGCGTACGTGCCGGCGGCCGGCAGATCGAAGTCGACCACGGCGCGCAGGAAGGCGTCGGGGACCTGGAGGAGGATGCCGGCGCCGTCGCCGGAGTTCGGCTCCGCGCCAGCGGCGCCACGGTGCTCGAGGTTGCGCAGGGCGGTCAGGGCCTTGGCCACGATGTCGTGGCTCGCCTCACCGGTCAGCGTGGCAACGAACGCAACACCACACGCGTCGTGCTCGTGGGCGCCGTCGTACAGGCCCTGGGCCGGAGGGAATGCATGCATCGGCACTCTCCTGTCGTCATCTGCGTCGCAACGGGTGAAACCCGGCGACGAACTGGCAGTGCAAGGTATTGCTTCTGCAGGGGACGACATTGGCCCTCGCGCAGAGAACCCTAACACTCAGTTACGCGATCGTGCCACCAGCGGCCAGCCCGACCAGGTAGGTCACCGCGAAGGCGACTGCGCCGAGCAGCACCTGGCGCCCGCCGCCGAACCACCACGGGCGGATCGTCACCCGGGTCACCACTGCGCCGCAGATGAAGAGCGCGACCAGCGTCACCACCATCGCCGGCCACAAGGACCCGACGCCGAGCAGGTAGGGCAGCAGCGGGACCAGCGCGCCGAGGGAGAAGGCGAGGAACGACGATCCGGCCGCCACGGTGGGTGAGGCGAGCTCGTCCGGGTCCACGCCGAACTCCTCCATGGCATGCACCGCTACGGCGCTGTCGAGGTCGCGGTGCACCTGCTCGGCCACCTCGGCGGCCAGTTCCTCCTCGAGGCCCTTCTGCTCGAGCATGGCGGCCAGTTCGGCCTGCTCGCCGCGCGGGTTCGCCGTGATCGCGCGCCGCTCCTTGTCCACCTCGAACTCGGCGGCCTCGGCCTGGCTGGCCACGGACGCATACTCCCCGGCGGCCATCGAACAGGCGCCTGCCGCCAGGCCGGCCAGCCCGGCGAGCACGATGGCGGTGGTGTCACCGCTGCCCTGGGTGCCTCCGGCGACCCCGGCGATCAGTGCCGCGTTGGAGACCAGCGCGTCCATCGCCCCGAAGACGGCAGGGCGCAACCAGCCGCCCGTGACGTCGCCATGGTCGTGGTCGTCGACATGCACCGAGGGTTGCGCCATGGCCTGACGCTAGTCCTCCCCGGGCGCTGGCGCACCGAAGGAGAGGCTGCGCTCATTCCTCCCGGGCAGGGGCTTCGTCGTCTGCGTCGGTGTCGGCCGTGGCCTTCTCTTCCTCGGCATCGGCGTCGACGTCCGTGTCGGTGTCCGTGTCGGTGTCAGCGTCGGCCAACTCCGCATCCGAAGCCGCAGCCGACTCCGGGGCACGCAGCACGCTCTCCTCGCGCCCGGGCCGGTTCTTCACCAGCCAGGCGAACCAGGCCATGGCCAGGGCGAAGAGTGCGATCGAGACCCAGACGTTGAGGCGCAGGCCCGCCACGTCGTCCATCTGGACGCTGTCGACCCGGATGTACTCGATCCAGCCGCGCCCGGCGGTGTAGCCGGCGATGTAGAGCGCCATCACCTTGCCGTGGCCGAGGCGGAAGCGCCGGTCGGCCCAGATCAGCAGCGCGAAGATGGCCAGGTTCCACAGGCACTCGTAGAGGAACGTCGGGTGGAAGGTGGCCTGGTCGACATAGCCGACCGGGCGGTGCGCAACGTCGATCTCCAGGCCCCAGGGCAGGTCGGTGGGCCGGCCGAAGAGTTCCTGGTTGAAGTAGTTGCCCCAGCGGCCGATCGCCTGGGCCAGGATCAGTCCCGGCGCCAGCGCATCCATCACCGGGGTGAAGCGGAGGCCCATCTGCCGGGCACCGATCCAGGCACCGAGGGCACCCATGGCGATGCCGCCCCAGATGCCCAGGCCACCGCGCCAGACGTAGAGCGCGGTGATCGGGTCCTTCCCCTCCCCGAAGTAGAGGTGGTAGTCGGTGATCACGTGGTAGAGGCGCGCGCCGACCAGGCCGAACGGCACCGCCCAGATCGCGATGTCCTGGATCTGGCCGGCCTGCCCGCCGCGGGCCACCCAGCGGCGCTCACCGACCCAGATGGCCGCGATGACACCCAGGATGATGCACAGCGCATAGGCCCGGATCGGGAACGGCCCCAGGTGCCACACGCCCTCGGCGGGGCTGGGGATGGTGTGCAGGATCATGGATCAGCCTTCCAGCAGGGTGGCGATGTCGTTGGCGAACACGGCGGACGACGTCTCGCGCGACCAGTACATCGGGATCGAGCCGTCCTCCTCGACGAAGAAGACCTGGTCGCCGTGGGCCACGTCGTACCCGCCGCTGGGCAGCTTCTCACCCTCTTCGATGGCGATGTGGAACGAGCCACCGAGTTCAAGGATGCTGGCCAGGTCACCGGTCAGCCCGATGAACGACGGGTCGTAGCGGTCCAGGTAGCCGCGCAGCACTTCCTCGGTGTCGCGCGCCGGGTCGGTGGTGACGAAGAGCACCTCGACCCTGGCGCGCTGGTCGTCGTCGAGGCGGGTCATCGCCGAGGCCAGGTTGGCCATCACCATCGGGCAGATGTCGGGACAGTTGGTGTAGCCGAAGAAGACCAGAGTGACCTTCTTGTCGGCGTCCCGGGTCAACTGGAAGTCAGCGCCCGAGGTGTCGTTCAGGGTGGTGTCGGCGACCGTCCAGTCGGCGCGGGTCTCCTGGCCGCCCTGGATGACGCCGGGCTCGGAGGTGTCCCCGCACCCGCCGAGCAGGAGCGCCAGGGACATCGCGGCGGCGGTCAGCAGTCCGGCGCTGCGGCGCTCAGCCACGGCGTACCCCCTGGGCCAGGTCGGCGGTCAGGGCGCGCAGCGCGGAGAGTCCTGCGGCGCGGTCGTTGCCGGCGTCGAGCAGGGTGCGCACGAAGGCGGAACCGACGATGACGCCATCGGCGTACGCCGCCACCTCCGCGGCCTGGTCGCCGTTGGAGACGCCGAGCCCGACGCCGACAGGGAGGTCGCCGCCTGCGGGGCTGAACTCCCGGGTCCGGGCCACCAGCGGGCCGGCGAGGTCGCTGGTGCTGGTCCGGGTGCCGGTCACGCCCATCACGGCCGTGGCGTAGACGAAGCCGCGGCAGGCCGCGGTGGTCATCGCGATCCGCTCATCGGTCGAGGACGGTGCGACCAGGAAGACCTTGTCCAGGTCGTGCGCGTCGGCTGCGGCGATCCACTCGGCACCGTAGTCGGGCGTGATGTCGGGGGTGATCAGGCCGGCTCCCCCGGCAGAGGCGAGGTCGGCGGCGAACCGCTCGACGCCGTAGCGTTCCACCGGGTTCCAGTAGGTCATCACCAGGGGGGGCATGCCGGTGGCGGCGACGGCCTCCACCACCCGGAAGACGTCGCGGGTCCGCATGCCTGCGTCCAGTGCCTGCTGCGCCGCGGCCTGGATGGTCGGACCGTCCATCACCGGGTCGCTGTAGGGCAGGCCGATCTCGATCACGTCGCACCCGGCATCGACCATCACGCGCATTGCCTCGATCGAGGTGTCCACGTCCGGGAACCCGGCAGGCAGGTAGCCGACCAGGGCACTGCGCCCCTCGGCGCGGGCTGTTGCGAAGGCGGTGGCCGCACTCATGCCGCTCCCCCATCCGTTCCGTCGATGTCGGCGCCGTCGGGTCGGTTCAGCCCGAACCACTCCACGGCGGTGCCCATGTCCTTGTCCCCGCGTCCCGACAGGTTGATCAGCACGGTGGCATCAGGGCCCTTCTCCGCGGCGAGTTCCTCGGCGACCTTGAGCGCACCGGCGACCGCGTGGGCGGACTCGATCGCCGGGATGATCCCCTCGGTGCGGCTGAGCAGGGCGAGCGCTTCCATCGCCTCGGCGTCGGTGACCGGGAGGTAGCGTGCCCGCCCGATCTCAGAGAGGTGCGAGTGCTGGGGACCCACGCCGGGGTAGTCGAGCCCGGCGGAGATCGAGTGCGACTCGATGGTCTGCCCGTCCTCGTCCTGGAGCACATAGGTGCGGGCGCCGTGCAGCACCCCTGATTCCCCGGCGCCGATGGTGGCGGCGTGGCGGCCGGTCTCGATCCCCTCTCCCCCGGGTTCGAAGCCATAGATCGCCACGTCGGCGTCGTCGAGGAAGGCGGTGAAGAGGCCGATCGCGTTCGACCCGCCGCCGACGCAGGCGGCGATGGCGTCCGGCAGGGCGCCGTACTGGTCCAGGGATTGTTGCCTGGCCTCGTCGCCGATGCTGCGGCAGAAGTCGCGCACCATCGAGGGGAACGGGTGCGGGCCGGCGGCCGTGCCGAAGAGGTACGCCGTGTGGTCGACGCTGGCGACCCAGTCGCGCAGGGCCTCGTTGATGGCGTCCTTGAGGGTGGCCGAGCCGGACTCGACCGGGATCACCTTGGCGCCGAGCAGTTCCATCCGGGCCACGTTGAGGGCCTGGCGGCGGGTGTCCACCGCGCCCATGTAGACGGTGCAGTCGAGCCCGAAGTACGCCGCCGCGGTGGCGCTGGCGACGCCGTGCTGGCCGGCGCCGGTCTCGGCGATCACCCGGGTCTTGCCCATCCGCTGGGTGAGCAGGGCCTGGCCCAGCACGTTGCGGATCTTGTGGGCGCCGGTGTGGTTGAGGTCCTCGCGCTTGAGCAGGATCCTCGCGCCGACCCGCTTCGAGAGGCGCTCGGCGTGGTAGAGCGGGCTGGGGGCACCGGCGTACTCGCGCAGGATGGTGGCGAAGGCGTCGGTGAACTCGGGGTCCGCCATCGCCTCGGTCCAGGCGACGGTCAGTTCGTCCAGCGCGGCGACCAGCGCCTCGGGCATGAAGCGCCCACCGAAGTTCCCGAAGAAGCCACGCTCGTCGGCGTCGAAGGCACTCATCTGTCTCCTGCTCACTGCTGGTTGGTGGTGCTCTGGTGGTCGGTCGGCACCGCGCTCATCGCCCGGACCGCCGCCTCGGGATCGCCGTCCTTGACCAGTGCCTCGCCGACCAGCACGACGCTGGCTCCCTCCGCGGCGAAGCGCTCGACGTCGGCGACCCCGGAGATGCCGGACTCGGCGACCCTGACCCGGTCGTCGGGGATCAGCGAGGCCAGGCGCCCGAAGGTGTCGTTGTCGACGGCGAGGGTCTTGAGGTTGCGGGCATTGACACCGATCAGTTCGGCACCGAGGTCGACGGCGCGGCGGGTCTCCTCGGCGTCGTGCACCTCGACCAGCACGGTGAGCCCCAGGGAGCGCGCCTCGGCGTGGAGGCGTTCCAGGTCGGACTGGGGCAGGGCGGCGACGATGAGCAGCGCCAGGTCGGCGCCGTTGGCGCGGGCCTCGTGGAGTTGATAGCTGGTGACGATGAAGTCCTTGCGCAGCACCGGTACGCCGACCGCGGCCCGGACGGTACGCAGATCGTCGAGGCTGCCGTTGAACCTCCGCTGCTCGGTGAGCACGCTGATCGCGGCTGCGCCGCCGCGCTGGTACGCCGTGGCGAGGACGGCCGGGTCGGGGATCTGGGCCAGGTCGCCCTTGCTGGGTGACTTGCGCTTCACCTCGGAGATGACGCTGATGTGGTCCGAGCGGAAGTGCGGCATCGGGTCCAGCGGCGCCGGTGCCTGCTGGGCCAGCGCCTGGATCTCGTCGAAGCTGATCTGCTGCTCGCGCTCGGCGAGGTCGATCCTCACACCCGCGACGATGTCGTCGAGCACGGACATGCACAAACCTCCAGGTTCATCGGACGGGCCAAGTTTGTCACCTGCCCGGTTGCGCCTGCACAGCGCGCCCGCTGTGCAGGCTCCACCGGTCTTGGTTCAGGCGGCCAGCCATGAGGCGAAGGGCAGGTTCCGCACCACCGCGAAGCCGATCACCGTGACCAGCAGCACCGCGACGACCGGCGTGCTGAGCCGCAGTGGTCGCTCGCCGCGCCACTCGCGGCGCAGCCAGACGAACCAGAGGCCGACCAGGAGCGGGATCGAGACCACGAAGAGCAGGTTGCTCGACGCGGCGCCGACCAGGTCGCGGTTGGTCAGCAGGTTGACCGCGCGCAGTCCACCGCAGCCGGGGCAGTCCACCCCGAGCACGTAGTTCAGCGGGCACTGGCCCCACGAGCCCTCGACGTGTGGGTCGCGGTAGTGCAGGGCAACCGTGGCGGCCAGCGTCGCGCCGGCCAGTGCCAGGGGTGCGGCGATCCGCGCTCCGCGGGAGCGCTGCGCGCGGACCGTGAGGTCAGTGCTGTTCGCCAAGGCCCATCTTCGTCATCACGACGAACACCACGGCCGCGACCGGCAGCAGGATCGCGCCGACCCAGAAGACGGGCATGTTGATCGGCGACATCATCAGGCCGATGCCCGCAACCACGAAGGCGGCCAGGCCGATGACGACCGCGGTCCAGGCCGCAGGGGTGTTGCCGTGGTTGGAAGACATGTTGGGTGGCTCCTCTTGCGCGTGGTCTGACGGGGACAGTCTATGCAGGTGACCCGGCGCGTGGGTCAGGCGGTCGGGTCGTGTCCCTCGTCGAGCGACTTCCACAGGTCGGTGCTGCTTGCGGTGGCCGGATCCGGCGCTGCTGGACTGGACTGGCTGCCGGGGGCGTCGTACCGCGAGCCCATCGCCGGCCAGTGGGCCACCATGCGGGTGGCGAGCAGCGTCACGACCAGTGCCAGGACGGCCGCGACGCAGCCGACCCAGAACCAGGTGGTCGCCTCCACGTCCATCTCCGGGCGCTGCCCGCCAGGGTGGCCGGTGGCCGCCCACAGTGCCTCGGCGTAGCCGTCGGTGCCGGTGACGAAGCCGGCCACCAGCGCGGCCAGGGTGCCGGCGGCCGCGAGGACACCTGCCCACGCGGTGACCACCCGGACGCGTCCCCGGGTGACCAGCAGGACGCCCCACAGTGCGAGGAGGACCAGTGCCAGGGCGCCGACCAGGGGCAGGTCACCAGCGACGCTGGCGCTGCCGGTGATCACTTCGGCATCCGTGTCGCCCTGGATCCGGTCCAGGGTGCTGGGCTCGACCCCGGCGCTGACCAGTGCGTCGTTGGCGACCACCATCAACCGGCGACTTCCCGCGACAGCGGTCGCGGCACTGCTGGCCAGTCCGAGCAGGACGAGTGGCGCGAAGGTCCGCCGGGCGTCCATCCTCAGTCGAGCCTGTCAGCGTCGAAGCAGGTCCGGTCCCCCGTGTGGCAGGCGGCGCCCTCCTGGTCGACCTTGACCAGGAGTGTGTCGCCGTCGCAGTCAAGGCGGACTTCCTTGACCCACTGCCGGTGCCCGGAGGTCTCGCCCTTAATCCAGTACTCGCCGCGCGAGCGGGACCAGTACGTCGCCCGGCCGGTCTCCAGGGTCATGGCCAGGGCGGTGTCGTCCATCCAGCCGAGCATCAGCACCTCGCCGGTGTCGTGCTGCTGCACGATGGCGGGCACGAGGGCTCCGCTGGTGCGCTTGAGTCGTGCGGCAATCGCTGGATCGAGGGTGGTCACGGTGGGCAAGCCTATCCGCCGTCCTGTCGCGGGCATGGCCGCGAGGGGTGCGATGGCATGCCTGTGTCCCCGGGGGTGCGGTTCGCTGTGGGCGGTTCGCGCTGTTCCCGGGGGACGGGGCAGGGCATTCAGGGATCGGTGAGGCTGGTGGTGCCGTCGTGGGTGACGAGCCAGGTGTGGGTGTGGTTGGTCCAGGTGTAGGTGCCGTCGCGGTTGCGGACGTAGCGCCACGTCCCGTGGGTCTTGGCCAGATGATGACGCCGGCAGAGCGGCGCGAGGTTGTCGGGCCTGGTCTGGTCGGGTGGGCCGTGTTCGTCGTAGGGCTCGATGTGGTCGAGGTCGCAGTTGCGGGCATCGACTGTGCACCACGGGAAGACGCAGTGGCGATCCCGGAGAATCACTTGTTCGCGCATGGTTTCGGGTGGATCGTGGTGGTCGACCGCCCAGTCACGGTTGGTGTCGATGACGGGCGTGACGCGGGCGTTGGTGCCGAGGTCGCGTAGCCAGGTCGTGAGGGTGTCGAGGTGGACGGTGCCGAAGAGGTTCGTCGCGGCGACGTAACCATCCGCAGCCGCGCCGGCCATCGTGGCGAGATCCGTCAGCGTGAGGTGTACGTAGAGGCGGGTCTTCAGGTACGAGCGGCGTCGGGTGACGGGCTTGCCGGTGACGGGGTGCACCAGGCCACCGGCCGGGTTGTTGGGGTCCTCGCCCGCGCCGTGGCCAGTCTCGCCGCTGCTGCTGCCGCTGCCGCTGGCGGTGCCGCTGTTGTCGAGCAAGCCCAGCAGGTCGGCAGTCGCCTGCCGGTCCGCCAACACACCGAGGGCCTTGGCCTTCCGCTGCCCGAGCGTGTCGGTGTCGCCGAGGCGTCCCATGGTGGCTGCCTCATCAGCAAGCAGCGAGTGGAACGTCTCCAGATCCACGCTGTCGCCGATGGCGTCGAGGCGGCTGGTCCCGTCCACGCCAGCAGCGTGGTCGACGGTGACGTCCCAGTCATCACGCCCCGGCAGCCCGTTGTTCTTGACCAGATCGGGGTGGAACATCGCCATCGCGGCCTTGATCGTCTTCTCGATCGTCGGCAACCCCCACGTCCCACGCCGCGCCAACTCCACATCCACCCACGTCGCAGCCTCAAGCGAGAAGCGGTTCGTGTCCTCAGCGACCCGGCACGCCTTCCAACCAGGGATACGGAGTTCCTCAACAGCCGCCCACGTGCACGGCAGGCGGTGGTGCAGATCCAGCGTGGCAGCCAGGGTCCGCTTGGCTGACCAGGTGGAGACACCGGCGGCGGTGGCCCACAGTTCGACCGTGAACGCCGCCACCTCCGGGGTCCCTTCGCCGCCCAGCGTGTCGGTGTAGCCAGCCAGGTCCGGGATCCCGTCGGCCCATGAGGCTGGATCGTCTTCGACGGCAGGATGGGTGACGCAGAGTTGGTAGGCGAGCCGGAGCCGGCGGCGTTCGGCCCGCCACTCCTGGTCAGTGTTGTCCGAGATCAGATCGAGCAGCACGTCACCGTCGAGGTCATCCACCTCGAACGGGGCCAGAGCTGCGTCGGTATCGATCATGCGAACAGTCCATCAGAGGGGCCCGACACAACTCCCCCGCGAAACAGTCACCGGTCCCGAGTGGGCGTCAACTCCCCTGCTGGGCAACCCACGACGCGTGCAGTCGCCCATAAGCGCCGCCCTCGGTGACCAGGCTGGCGTGCGGTCCGCGTTGCACCACGCGCCCCTGGTCCACGACCACGACCTCGTCGGCGTTCTCGGCGGTGCTCATCCGGTGCGCGATGGTGACCGACGTACGCCCGCTCATCAGGCGCTCGAGCGCCCGGCCGATCTGCATCTCCAGTTGCGGGTCGACTGCACTGGTCGCCTCGTCGAGGACGAGCAGGTCGGGGTCGGCGAGGTGCGCCCGGAGCAGGGCGACCAGTTGGCGCTCCCCTGCCGAGAGCGATTCGCCGCGCTGGCCGACCCGGGTATCCAGGCCGCGGGGCAACCCGTCCAGCCAGGCGGAGAGCCCCAGTTCCGCGGCCGAGGCACGGATCTCGTCATCGGTCGCATCGAGGCGCCCATAGCGGGCGTTGGCGCGCAGGGTGTCGTCGAAGAGGAAGCCCTCCTGCGGCACCAGCACCACCGAACTGCGCAGCGACGACTGTCGGATGTCCCTCAGGTCGACGCCGTCGAGCAACACCTCGCCGTACGTCGGATCCATCAGCCGGGTCAGCAGCTTGGCGAAGGTCGACTTGCCGGAGCCGGTCTCCCCCACGATTGCAACCCGGGCCCCTGCCTCGATCCGGAGGTCGACCCCATGGAGCACGTCGGGACCGCCCGGATAGGCGAAGGTGACGCCGCGGAACTCGGCGTCGATCGGCCCGCGTGGGAGTACGGCGCCGTCCGCGCCCGGGTCGACCAGGTCGGCGGGCGTGTCGAGGATGCCGATCACCCTGCGCCACCCGGCGATCGCGTTCTGAGCGTCGGTGAGGATCTGGGTGCCCATCTGGATCGGGGAGACGAAGAGGGTGACCAGGAACGCGAAGGCGACCACCTCACCAGCGGTGATCTCACCGGCGAAGCCGAGCCAGATCCCGACGATGATCACCCCTGCGTTGGCCAACCCGCCCGACAGTCCGCCGAGGGAGAAGGAGAAGGCCGTGAAGCCCTGCGCCTTCGTGGCGGCCATCTGGCTGGCCCGGATGGCGGTGTCGATCCGCACCTGGGTGCGGGCCTCGATCGCGTACGACTTCACCACCTGGGCGCCGACCACCGGCTCGGAGACGGCGGAGAGCATCGCGGCGACCTGGCGGCGTACCACGCCGTACGCCTGGGAGAGCTTCTGCTGGAAGTAGCGCAACGAGAGCAGCAACGGCGCGAAGCAGACCCAGACCACGATGGTCAGTTGCCAGGAGTAGTAGGCCATCAACAGCGTGGCCACGAAGACCTGCCCGATCGAGACGATCATCATCACGCCGCCGAAGACCAGGAACTGGCTCACCGTGTCGACGTCCCCGGTGACCCGGGAGACCAGCGATCCGCGCCGCTCGGTGTTCTGGGTGAGCAGCGGCAGGTCATGCACGTGGCGAAACGCCTTGGTCCGCAGCGTGGCCAGGCCTCCTTCGGCTGCCCGGAAGAGCCGGACCGTCATCAGGTACGACGCCACGCTGGTCGCCACGATCGCGACCGCCGCCAGCAGTCCCATCCGCAGCATGAAGCCGGTGTCCGGCCCGCCCTCGGCGCCCAGGCCCTTGTCGAGGGTCTGCTGCACCACGATCGGGACCACCAGTTGGCCGAGCGTGGAGAGCACCGCCAGGGCCAGCGTCCCGCCCAGGCCCTGCCGCAGCTCGGGAGAGATCTCCATGCCGCGACGGATGGTGGCCATCGCCTTGATGGACTCGCCGGAGTCGACGCCCGTGCTCATCGGCGCTCACCTGCCTCCTGCTCGTAGGCGTTCACCAGGCGCGCGTAGTCGGGGCTCCGCTCCACGAGGTCGGCATGGGTGCCGCGGTCGACGATGCGGCCACGGTCCAGGTGCAGCACCTCGTCGGCGAGGCCGATGGTCGCCTTGCGATAGGCGACCACGACCAGGGTCGTGTCCTGGCCGTCCTCGCGCAGTGCGGCGAGGATCCGGGCCTCCACGTCCGGGTCGACGGCGGAGGTGGCGTCGTCGAGGATCATCAGCCGGGGCTTGCGGACGAGTGCGCGGGCCAGGGAAAGGCGTTGGCGCTGGCCGCCCGAGAGCGAGGTACCCCGCTCCCCCAGCCGGGTGTCGAGGCCGTCGGCCAGTGCCGCCACGAATCCATCGGCCTGCGCGGTCCGCAACGCGGCCCAGACCTCCTCGTCGGTGACGTCGGCACCGAGGGTGATGTTGTCGCGGACGGTGTCGTCGAAGAGGAAGGCGGTCTGCGGTACGACGGCAACGGCGCTGGCCAGTTCGCCCCGGGCGAGGTCGCGCAGGTCCACGCCGTCGATCCGGATGGTGCCCGCGTCCGGGTCGACCAGCCGGGTGAGCAGGTTGGTCAGCGTGCTCTTCCCTGCTGCCGTGGGTCCGACCAGGGCGACAGTCCGGCCGGGAGCGACGTCGAAGCTCACCTCGCGCAGCAGTGCCTGGTCGGCGTCGTACGCATAGGCGACGCCGGTGACGCCGAGCGCGGCACCGGCCGTGGCCCGTGGGAGCCGGGCTTCGCCGTACTCCATCTCACCGGTGGCATCGAGCACCGAGCGGACCCGCTGATAGCCGACGACGCTGCGCGGGAACTCGCCCAGCAGCCAGCCGATCGACCGGATCGGGAAGGAGACGATGGTGAGCAGGTAGGCGACGGTGACCACGGAGCCCGCGTCGGCGGCACCGCTGAGCACCCGGGAGACCCCGACACCGAGGACGACCAGGACGCCCAGGTTCGGGAGCGCCGCGATCGCCGGGTCGAAGAGTGCCCGGATCCGGCCGGCCCGGACCAGTACGTCGCGCAGGTCGGTGACCTTGGCGGCGAACCGGTCGGTCTCCTCGCCCTCGCGGCCGAGGGTCTTGACCACCATCGCGCCGTCGAACGACTCGTGGGCGACTTCGCTCACCTCGGCGCGCAACTGCTGGGCCCGCGACATCAGCGGTGAGGAGGCACGCTGATAGGCGATGTTGGCGGCGATCACCACCGGGAAGACGAGCAGGCCTACCAGGGCCAGGACCAGGTCGGCGACGAGCATCTGCACGATCGCGATCGCCATCATCGCCACGGTGCCGACCGCCATCGGCAGCGGCGCGATCGGGAACCAGGCCGCCTCGACGTCGGAGTTGGCGTTGGAGAGCAACTGGCCGGTGGGATGGCGCTGGTGCCACTCCATCGGGAGGTCCAGGTATTGGCGGGTGACGGCACGGCGGGTGTGCGCCTGCATCCGGTACTGCATGATCCCGGCACCCAGGCGTCGGGCGACGATGCCGACGGCCCGCAGGATCGCGACGCCGACGAAGAGCGCCAGCACCGCCCAGAGGATGCCCGCATCGATCTCACCGGTCTCGAAGGCGGGGATCACCGCATGCTCGGTGGCCCAGCCGAGCACCCATGCGTCCGCGACGGTGAGTGCTCCGAAGAGGATGCTGCCCAGCGTGGAGAGGGTGAAGATCCAGGGTTCCTTGCGGATCGCCACACCGAGGACGCGGAAACCGTCCCGCATCGTCGACGTACGCGTGCCCCTGCTCAACCTGTCCCTTCCGCCACGGCTGTTGCACCAGCCAGCATGCCCAACCACGCCTGGGCTCCGGGCATTCCCGAGTGCAGGGCCCGCGGTGGGCCCGGCAGGTCAGGTCGCGAACAGGCGGTCGAGGCGGATTTCGACCGTGCCGTGGTCTCCGACGCCGATGCTGCCGTCGGGCTGCTCCGCGGTGAGTTCGAGAAGGATTTCCCAGCCGTCGCCGCTGTTGACCAGCGCCGTAAGGATGTGGCGCTCCCGGTCGACGATCCAGTAGTGCGCCACGCCCGCGGAGGCGTACTCGTGCGACTTGCGCACGGTGTCCTCGGTTCGGGTGCCGGGCGAGAGGATCTCGACCGCGATCACCGGTGTCGTGGTGGCCCAGGAGCCGTCGAAGGGCTCGGTGGTCGCAATGATGTCGGGGATCCGGTAACGAGTCGCCGAGGTGCGCCAGCCAACCGCCTCCACCATGAACAGCCCGGGGCACCCTTCGTCGATGGCGTTCGCGAGTCGAAACGAGATGCGTTGGTGCGGCGCCGTTGGCGTCGGGGTCACGATCGCGATCCCGTCGACCCACTCGGCCCGGATGCCTTCCGGCAGCGCGAGGTAGTCCGCCAAGGGCATCGGGGTGCGCTGCAAGGCGTCCGTTGACATGACATCTCCTGACCGCAGTGACACATCCAGTCTCCTCACCATCGTGGCACGCCCCGCCAGGCTCTGGGGAGCCCTACCGTGTGGCGAGGGCCAGGATCAGCGGACCGGGTGGCCTGCTTCGGCCAGGGCCGCCTTGACGTCGCCGATGCGCAGCGTGCCGAAGTGGAAGACGGTGGCGGCGAGCACCGCGTCGGCCCCGGCGTCGACGGCCGGTGCGAAGTGCTCCACCGCGCCGGCGCCACCGGAGGCGATCACCGGGATGGTGACCTCCCGGCGTACGGCGCGGAGCAATTCCAGGTCGAATCCGTCCCGGGTGCCGTCGGCGTCCATCGCGTTGAGCAGGATCTCGCCTGCACCGAGTTCGGTGGCACGGGCGGCCCATGCGATCGCATCCAGTCCCGCGGATTGGCGCCCACCGTGGGTGGTGACCTCGAAGCCGGAGTCGGTGCCGGCGGCGCGACGCGCGTCCACCGAGAGGACCAGCACCTGGTTGCCGAACCGGTCGGCCACCTCGGCGATCAGTTCGGGGCGGCGGATCGCGGCGGTGTTCATCGCGACCTTGTCCGCGCCGGCCCGCAGCAGGCGGTCCACGTCCTCGACCGACGAGACGCCACCGCCGACGGTGAGCGGGATGAAGACCTCTTCCGCGGTGCGCGAGACGATCTCCATCGTGGTGGCGCGCCCCTCGTGGGAGGCGGAGATGTCGAGGAAGGTCAGCTCGTCGGCACCCTCGGCGTCATAGGTACGGGCCAGTTCGACCGGGTCCCCGGCGTCGCGCAGGTCCTTGAAGTTGATCCCCTTGACCACCCGGCCGGCATCCACGTCCAGGCACGGGATCACCCGTACGGCGAGGGTCATCGGCTCAGGCCCGCCCGGGCAGGGTCAGCGCGAGGGCGTCCTCCAGGGTGAAGCGGCCCTCATAGAGCGCGGTGCCGATGATGGCGCCCTCGACACCGTCGGCGACCAGGCCCTGCAGTGCTTCCAGGTCGGCCAGTTCGGTGACGCCGCCGGAGGCGACCACGGGTGCGTCGGTGGCGGCACAGACATCGCGGAGCAGGTCCAGGTTGGGGCCCTGCAGCATGCCGTCCTTGTTCACGTCGGTCACCACGTAACGGGCGCAGCCCTCGGAGTCGAGCCGGGCGAGCACCTCGTAGAGGTCGCCGCCCTCGCGGGTCCAGCCGCGCGCGGCGAGGGTCCGGCCGCGGACGTCGAGGCCGATCGCCACCCGGTCGCCGTACTCGGCGATGGCGCGGGCACACCACTCGGGCTGCTCCAGCGCGGCGGTGCCGATGTTGACCCGGCGGCAGCCGGCGTCCATCGCCGCCTTGAGGGAGTCGTCGTCGCGGATGCCACCGCTCATCTCGACCTTGATGTCCAGGGCGCCGACGATCTTCGCCTGGAGCTCGCGGTTGTTGCCACGGCCAAAGGCGGCGTCGAGGTCGACCAGGTGCAGCCACTCCGCACCGGCCTCCTGCCAGCGCAGGGCCGCTTCGATCGGGTCGCCGAAGACCTTCTCCGACCCGGCCACGCCCTGGACCAGCTGGACGGCCCGGCCCCCTGCGATGTCGACGGCGGGCAGCAGCTCGAGGTAGTCACTCATGGCGCTGATCCTAGGCGGAGCGCGGTGCCGGCCCGTACGATGTCCTGCCTTGTGGGCGGTGCGCTCAGAGGGAAAGCACCCAGTTGCGCAGCAGCGCAGCCCCGGCATCGCCGGACTTCTCCGGGTGGAACTGGGTCGCCGAGAGCGGACCGTTCTCCACCGCGGCGACGAACCGGTCGCCGCGCTCGGCGTCCGGTCCGGTCTCGGTCCAGGTCACCAGGGGTGCCCGGGTGCGGTCGTTGGTGACCAGTTCCCACTCACGCACACCGTAGGAGTGGACGAAGTAGAAGCGCTCGTCCGCGATCCCGGCGAAGAGGCGGCTCTCGGCGGGCACCTCGACGGTGTTCCACCCCATGTGCGGCACCACCGGTGCCTGCAGCCGCTCGACGGTGCCGGGCCACTCATCACAACCGGCTGTCTCCACGCCGTGCTCGACGCCGCGGGAGAAGAGGATCTGCATGCCGACGCAGATGCCGAGCACCGGGCGTCCACCGGCCAGGCGCCGGCCGATGACTTCCTGGCCGCGGATGGCGCTCAGCCCCGCCATGCAGGCGGCGTACGCCCCGACTCCGGGGACCAGCAACCCGTCGGCCTCCTGGGCGACCTGGCGGTCAGAGGTCAGCGTCACCTCGGCGCCGGCCCGCTCCATGGCGCGCACCGCGGAGCGGAGGTTCCCCGAGCCGTAGTCGAGGACCGCCACGTGCGGTCGGGTCACAGTGCTTTCCCGGTCACAGGGCACCCTTGGTGGAGGGCACTCCGGTCTCGCGCGGGTCGAAGGCGATCGCGTCGCGGAAGGCGCGGGCGAATGCCTTGAACTGGGTCTCCACGATGTGGTGCGGTTCGCGGCCGGCCAGCACCCGCACGTGCAGGGCGATGTGGGCGTGGAAGCTGATCGACTCGAAGACGTGGCGGGTCAGCGAGCCGAGGAAGAAGTTGCCGGCCGGGTTGCCGATCAGCACGTGCTCCTGGCCCTCGGGCTCGCCGGTGTGCACGCAGTAGGGGCGCCCGGAGACGTCGACGACGGCCTGGACCAGCGCCTCGTCGAGCGGCACGGTCGCGTCGCCGAAGCGGCGGATGCCCTTCTTGTCGCCAAGCGCCTGGCGGATCGCCTGGCCGAGCACGATCGCGGTGTCCTCGACGGTGTGGTGGGAGTCGATGTGGGTGTCGCCGCCGGCGTGCACGACCAGGTCGACCAGGGAGTGACGGGCGAACGCGGTCAGCATGTGGTCGTAGAACCCGATCCCGGTGGAGATCTGGTGCTTGCCGGTGCCATCCAGGTCGAGCTCGACGTGGATCTTCGACTCGCTGGTCTCCCGGTCGATCCGCGCGGTCCTGCTCATGCCTCGTTCTCCTTCATGACCTCGGTCAGGGCGTCCCTGAAGGCCGTCATCTCTTCCGGGGTGCCGATCGACACCCGGAGCCATCCGTCGGGTCCGGTCTCCCGGATCAGTACGCCGCGGTCCAGCAGACCCTGCCAGACGGCGTGCCGGTCCGCGAAGGTGCCGAAGAACGCGAAGTTCGCGTCGCTGTCGGCGACCTGCAGGCCCTGTCCACGGAGCCAGCGTACGCACTCGTCCCGCTCGCGGCGCAGGTCGTCGACCCGGCCCAGCAGTTCGGGGGCGTGGCGCAGGGCCGCGATCGCGGTGGCCTGGGTGACCGCGGAGAGGTGGTAGGGCAGACGGACCACTCGGATCGCGTCGCAGATCTCCTTCGCCGCGGCGAAGTAACCGAGCCGGGCACCGGCCAGGGCGAAGGCCTTGCTCATCGTCCGCGACACCACCAGGTTGCGGTGGACGGGCAGCAACTCGAGTGCGCTCGGGGTGCCCTCGCGGCGGAACTCGCCGTACGCCTCGTCGACGACCAGGATCCCACCGTGGGGCAGCGCGGCCAGCGCCTCGCAGAGCACCCCGACCACCTCGGGCGGCAGCGCCGTACCGGTGGGGTTGTTCGGCGAGGGCAGCAGGACGACGTGGGGCTGGTGCTCGGCGATCAGGGCGCGGGCGTGGTGCAGGTCGAGGGAGAAGTCGCCCTCCCGGTGCCCCACGACCCAGGTCGTGTTGGAGTCGCGGGCATATTCGGGATACATCGAGTACGTCGGTGCGAAGCTCAGCGCGGTCCGGCCCGGGCCACCGAAGGCCTGCAGCAGTTGCAGCATCACCTCGTTGGACCCGTTCGCCGCCCAGACCATCTCCGGGGTGATCCCGGAGCCGCCGTCGGTGTTGAGGTAGGCAGCCAGCCCGGTGCGCAGTTCGGTGAACTCGCGATCCGGGTAGCGGTTCAGGGTGCCGGCCGCTGCCGCGACGGCGGCGGCGATGTCGGCGACCGCGGCCGGCGAGGGCCCGTAGGGGTTCTCGTTGACGTTGAGTTGCACGGGTACGTCGAGTTGCGGGGCGCCGTACGGCTCGATGCCCTGCAACTCCTCGCGCAGCGGCGGGAAGGTCGCGGGCATGCTCAGCTCCCGCTCTCGAAGCGGACCCGGACCGCGGCACCGTGGCCGGGAAGGTCCTCGGCCTCGGCGAGGGTGACCACGTGGTCGGCGACCTCGGCCAGGGCGTCGCGGGTGTAGTCCACGACGTGCACGGCCTTGAGGAACGAGCGCACCGAGAGCCCCGAGGAGTGGCAGGCGCAGCCGGCGGTGGGCAGCACGTGGTTGGAACCCGCGCAGTAGTCGCCCAGGGAGACCGGGGCGAAGGATCCGACGAAGATCGCGCCGGCGTTGCGGACCCGGGCGGCCAGGGCGGACGCGTCGCGGGTCTGGATCTCCAGGTGCTCCGCGGCGTACGCATTGACGACGGCAAGGCCCTGCTCGAGGTCGTCGACCAGGACGATCCCGGACTGCTGGCCGGACAGCGAGGTGCGGATCCGCTCGACGTGGCGGGTCACCGCGACCTGCTTGTCCAGTTCCGCCTCGACGTCGGCGGCGAGTTGTTCGGAGTCGGTGACCAGCACTGCGGAGGCGAGCGGGTCGTGCTCGGCCTGGCTGATCAGGTCGGCCGCGACGTACGCCGGGTCTGCGGTGTCGTCGGCGAGCACGGCGATCTCGGTGGGCCCGGCCTCGGAGTCAATCCCGACCAGGCCCTTGAGCAGGCGCTTGGCGGAGACCACGTAGATGTTGCCCGGTCCGGTGACCAGGTCGACGCGGCGACACGGGCCGGCGCCGTGGGCGAACATGGCGATCGCCTGGGCGCCGCCGACGGCGTACACCTCGTCGATGCCGAGCAGTTCGCAGGCGGCCAGGATGGTGGGGTGCGGCAGTCCGCCGTGCTCGGCCTGCGGCGAGGAGGTCAGCGCGATCGAGGAGACGCCGGCGACCTGAGCGGGCACCACGTTCATGATCACGCTGGAGACCAGTGGCGCCAGGCCCCCGGGCACGTAGAGCCCGACCCGCTCGACGGGGACCATCCGGTGTGTCACCGTGGCACCGGGGCCGAGGTCGGTGACCACGTCGTGCTCGAGTTCGGCCTCGCAGGTGGCGCGCAGGCGCCGGATGGACTCCTCCAGCCCGGCCCGGACCGCGGGGTCGAGTGCGGCCAGCGCGGAGCGGAGCGCGTCGCGCGGCACGGCGATGTCGGACTGCTCCACGCCGTCGAAGCGGGCGGAGTATTCGAGGATCGCCTCGACACCCCGGTCACGTACGTCGTCACAGATCGGGCGCACCACATGGAGGGCGGCCTCCACGTCGAACTCGGAGCGCGGGACCACGCTCCGGTAGTCGACGGGAGCAGCGCTGCTTCCACGGAGGTCGATGCGTCGGATCATGGTGGTGATTCTAGGCGGGCCGGACCGGTGGACTCGACCGGGTTTCGAGGGGCGACACCCGGCGAGTGGCGCCGCTCACCGTGGCTTCACCGGGCAGGTCGCAAGGTGACCGCCACGCCCAGGTGGTCGGAGAGTTGCCGGCCGAAGGCGACCACGTCGCTGGCGGCCAGGTCCGGGCTGGTGAAGACGTGGTCGATCTGCTGCTCGGGGGCGTCCGCGGGCGAGGTGGGCAGCGGCCTGGCCCCGTCCAGCGCGTCGACCAGGCCGGTGCCGGTCATCACGTCCCACGACGGGTCGCCCGGTTCGAGGTTGAAGTCGCCGCCGACGATCGTCGGGTTGCCGCTCTCGTGCATGCGCAGGGCCAGGCCGGAGATGATCAGGGCCTGGGCCAGCGAGCCGTCCTCCCCCTCGTCGACCGGATGGGGCTGGATGTGGGTGGAGAGCACGTCCCAGGCCTGTCCGTCCTTGGTGACGGTGCCCGCGAGCACCTGCGCACCCGTGACCGCTCCGAAGGAGTCCAGCGGCTGTGACCTGACCCGGGTGATCGGCAGGTTGGTCAGGATCGCGTCGCCCCAGACCGCGTCCGCGGCGGGCCCGAAGTGGGCGTCCAGGTCCAGGAGTCGGGCCAGGACCTGCAACTGGTCCTGGCCGCCGTTGAGCAGCCAGGCGCGGTCCACCTCGCTGAGCAGCACCACGTCCGGGTCCTGGGCGGCGATCTCGCGGGCCACAGCCGCCGGATCGAACTGGCCGTCGATCCCATAGCCCATCCGCAGGTTCCACGCGACCACCCGCAGGCCGCCGTCGGTGTCGCCGGTGACTCCGTCGGTGACCGGCGCCACTGTGACGTGCGGGCCGAAGAGCGCGACCAGGACGCAGACTGCGGCCATCCCGGCACCGGCGCGCAGGCCCGAACGCGCCCGGGTCACCCCGGCGTACGTCGTGTCCGTTGCGGTCTGCGCAACCTCGGCCGAGGTGACCCCGAGCGCCACCAGTGCGACGCAGAGCACCACGATCGCCAGGTCCGCGCGATAGCCGAGGTCATAGCCCGCGTAGTAGACGAAGAAGAGGACCACCCACGCCAGCGCACCGCCCGAGGCGGCCCATGCCACGGCTCCGCCGGTGCCACCGGCGCGCCCCACCAGGTCGATCCCGACCAGCACCACGGCAAGTGCGGGCATGCCCAGCGCGAAGGCGATCAGGAACCAGGGCGGTGAGTTGACCGGCAGGAGCACCAGCGCCGAGGCCAGGGTGAGGACTGCTGCCGCCACCGGCAGCGCCCGGCGGGTCAGGTCGGGGCGGGCGGGTGCCCAACGAGCGAGTCCCACGGCGACCAGGACGGCGAGCACCACCACCATCGGGCCGGCGTCGGGCGAGGCGACCGAGGCGCGGGCCGGGTTGGCCGCCCAGATGCCCGCCACCAGCCAGGCCGGCAGCATCGCCAGCGCCAGGCGCGCCGGGGCGGGACCGGACGGCTCCTCGCGCAGCGTGGAGACGACCAGCACGACCTGTAGCGCGAGCAGCGACCAGCCCCAGGCGTCGTCGCGCCACACCGCACCCCAGGTGCCCAGCCCGGCATGGGTGACGGTGGCCAGCGCGATGCCGACCAACCAGCCCTCGACGAGTTCGGCACCGAGGTGCTCCGCGGCGAGCACCGTCCAGGCCACGGCCGCAGCCACTCCGACGGAGGCGACCCAGAGCTGCGCCGCTCCCCCGTCGGTGAACGCCAGCCCGGCCCGGGCGGCCAGGGCCACCACGAGTACGCCGCGCAGCACCGGCATGGGTGGCACCCCGAGCCGGACCGCCATCCGGGGCAGCAGGCCGGCCAGGACACAGCCCAGCGCGAACGCGCCCATCAACTCGGCCGGGGTGGACGCGGCCTGGCCGAAGATCGTGATCAAGGACGGCGCCCAGACCCGGAGCAGGTCGATCAGCAGCCAGGCTCCGGCCGCAACCGCGATCACACGTCTCATCGGTCCTCCTGGGGATACACATCCGGCACAGGCGCCATCCTGCCCTGTCGCACAACCAGGCAGGCAACCAGAAGGTCGTCCGGACAGCCGATAGGCTGACCGGATGACCGAGAAGCTGCCGCTGTTCCCCCTGAACACCGTGCTGTTCCCCGGCATCACGATCCCGCTCCACGTCTTCGAGGACCGCTATCGTGCACTCGTCCACCAGTTGCTGCGCATCGACGACCCCGCCGAGCGCGTCTTCGGCTCGTGCGCCATCCGGGAGGGCTACGAGGTCGGCGAGCGCGGCGGCCAGTCACTGCACCGGATCGGCTGCGTGCTGCAGCTCACCGAGGTCACCCAACACCCCGACGGCAGCTTCGACATCGTCGCCGTGGGCCGCAGCCGGCTCCGCCTCGACAGCCTGGAGAGCACCGGGGAGTTCCTGGCCGGCGAGATCGAGGTGTTGCCCGACGACGAGGAGAGCGTCGACCCGCTGATCACGGCCCGCGCGTTGCAGGCCTTCGACGACTATCGCACCGTGCTCAGCCAGATCCGCGGCGAGGAAGTCCTCAGCGGCGACCTGCCCGACGACCCGACGTACCTGTCGTGGGTGCTCGCCGCGACCTGCCTGCTCACCCTCGCCCAGCGCCAGGAACTGCTGGAGGCCACCGACACCGCCCTGCGCCTGGCCATGCTCACCGAGATGATGCACGAGGAGATCCGGGCCATGCAGGCCCTGCCCTCCCTGCCCGCCACCGAGGTGTCGCGCACCGGCTGGTCACCGAACTGAGCTGGAGATGGCGAAGAAGTCAAAGGGCAGCGCGGGCACCCCGGCAACCGTGGCGCTGGCCGTGGCGGGCATCGAGCACACCGTGCACACCTATGACCATGACCCGCGCTCGGCCAGTTATGGCGCGGAGGCCGCGGCCGCGCTGGGGCTTGCGGAGGAGCAGGTGTTCAAGACCCTGCTGGCCGACGCGGACGGACGCCTCGTGGTCGCCATCGTGCCGGTCGCCGGTGAGCTGGACCTCAAGGCGCTGGCACGCACCCTGGGCGCCTCCCGGTGTGCGATGGCCGACCCGGCCCGGGCCCGGCGCAGCAGTGGGTACGTCGTGGGCGGGATCTCTCCGATCGGGCAGAGGAAGGCACTGCCGACGGTGCTGGACGACTCGGCGCTGGCCCACCCGGTGGTCTATGTCTCGGGTGGACGTCGCGGCCTGGACCTGGGCCTGGCCCCCACGGACCTGGCCCGGGTGACCGGTGCCGTCACGGCGCCGATTCGTCGAACGCGTTGACCCGGGCCCGGGCTGCTGCCTCGGCGCGGCTGCGGAAGCAGACCAGGATGACGAACGCCCCGGCCAGCGCGCCGCCCGGGAAGGCCACCCAGGGGGCCGCGCCGGCGACCTCCATCGAGGCCTTCAGTTCGGTCCAGTCCTCCGCGCCGGCGGCCACCTTCTCCATCGACTCGGGCCCCAGCCAGGCGCCCATCCCGATCATCACCCAACCAGCCACCAGCGCGCCGAGCACGACCGCGGCCAGGGTGATCACCTCGTCCGCCTCGAACCACCAGGTCAGCACGAGGCCGAGGAGCAACCCGGCTGCGGCGGCGATCAGGAAGTAGAGCCCGGTGCTCCGGATCACCTCGTCGTCCTCGAACCGCGGCACGTGTTGATAAACGAAGCCCTCGGGTGCGGGTGCCCACACCTGGTGCCACAACCAGCCGCACACCACACCGGCCACGATGAAGGTGAGCACGACGACAAGGGCCTGGCGCAGCGCGCGGGCCGTCCGTTCACTGGCCAAGGCAGCCCGGCCCGAGGAGTTGCTTGAGGTCGGCGAAGAGCGCCGGGGTGGGGGTCACCCGCAGCTTGTCGTCGAGCTTCATCACGGTGGTCGAGCCGCGGCTGAGCAGCTTGAGCCTCACCTCGGACATGCCCGGGTGGGTGCGGAGCACCTCGGCCAGTTGTTCCACCACCGGGGCGGTGCACCGGGTGGAGGGCAGCGAGACGGTGACCGGTCCGCCCGGCCCCTCATTGATGTCCGGCAGGCTCACCTCCTGACCGCGGAGCTCGGGCTGGTCCTTGTCGCGGCTCAGCGAGCCACGCACCCGGATGATCGAGTCCTCGGCCAGGTAGGGGCTGACCAGTTGATAGCTACTCGGGAAGAAGAGCACCTCGATGGCGCCGTCCAGGTCCTCCAGAGTGACGGTGGCCCACGGGTCACCGCGCTTGGTGATCTTGCGGGCCACGGTGGTGACCAGTCCGCTGACCGTCACCTGCGCACCGTGCGGGCGTTCCTCGTCGAGCACGAGTTCACCGATGCTGCAGTCGGTGCCCTGGGTCAGCACGTGCTCCAGGCCCATCAGCGGGTGGTCGGAGACGTAGAGGCCGAGCATGTCGCGCTCGTGGCCCAGCAGGGTCATCTTGTCCCACTCGTCGATCTCGGGGATGGCCACGCTGATCCCGAATCCGGCGTCGGCCTCGTCGAGCCCGTCCAGCCCCGCGAAGAGGGAGTCCTGGCCGATCGCCTCGTTGCGCTTGATGTCGACGTACTGGTCGACCGCCGTCTCGTGGATCGCCACCAGCGCCCGGCGCTTGTGCTTCATGTCGTCGAACGCCCCGGCCTTGACCAGGGAGTCGATCACCCGCTTGTTGCACACGCTCGCGGGCACCTTGTCCATGAAGTCGTTGAAGTCGGTGTAGCGACCCTTCTCCTCGCGGGCCTCGACGATGCCGGCCACCACGTTGGACCCGACGTTGCGGATCGCGGTGAGGCCGAAGCGGATGTCGGTGCCGACAGGCGTGAAGTTGTGGGCGGACTCGTTGACGTCGGGCGGGAGGACCTTGATCTTCATCCGGCGACACTCGTTGAGGTAGATCGCCATCTTGTCCTTGTCGTCCTTGACCGACGTCAACAGCGCGGCCATGTATTCGGCCGGGTAGTTCGCCTTGAGGTACGCCGTCCAGTAGGTGATCACGCCGTACGCCGCGGAGTGCGACTTGTTGAAGGCGTAGTCGGAGAACGGCAGCAGGATCGCCCACAGGGTGTCGATCGCGTCCTGCGGATAGCCGCGCTCGAGCATGCCGGCCTGGAACCCGGCGTACTGCTTGTCGAGTTCTTCCTTCTTCTTCTTGCCCATGGCGCGGCGCAGGTTGTCAGCGGCGCCCAGGGTGAACCCGGCCAGGACCTGGGCGATCGCCATCACCTGCTCCTGGTAGACGATCAGGCCGTAGGTCTCCCCCAGCACCGGCTCCAGCGCCTCCTCGAGCGCCGGGTGGATCGGCTCGATCGGCTCGCGGCCGTTCTTGCGGCGGGCGTACTTGTTGTGCGAGTCGGCGCCCATCGGTCCGGGGCGGTAGAGCGCGCTGACGGCGGTGATGTCGGCGAACTTGTCCGGCTGCATCGAGCGCAGCAGGGAACGCATCCCGCCACCATCGAGCTGGAAGACGCCGAGCGTGTCGCCGCGCCCCATCAGCTCATAGGTGGCGCGGTCGTCGAAGGGCAGCTCCTCCAGGACCACCTTCTCGTCCCGGTTGAGCTCGATGTTGGCCAGTGCGTCCTCGAGGATGCGCAGGTTGGACAGGCCCAGGAAGTCCATCTTGACCAGGCCGAGCGACTCGCACATCGGGTAGTCGAACTGGGTGATCACCGCGCCGTCCTGGGGCCGCGACATGATCGGCACGATGTCGATCAGCGGCTCGCTGGACATGATCACGCCGGCGGCGTGGACGCCCCAGTTGCGGATCTGGCCCTCGAGGCCGACCGCCGTCTCGTAGATCTTGCGGACGTCGGGATCCTGCTCGTAGAGAGCCCGGAACTCGCCGCCCTCGCCGTACCGCTTGTGGTCGGGGTTGAACAGCTCCTTGAGTGGGACGCCCTTGCCCATCACGTCGGCGGGGAACGCCTTGGTGATCCGGTCCCCGATGGCGAAGCCGTGGTCGAGCACCCTGGCGGCGTCCTTGATCGCGGCCTTCGCCTTGAGCCGGCCGAAGGTGGCGATCTGGGCGACCCGCTCGGCGCCGTACTTCTCGGTGACGTAGGCGATCACCTCGCCGCGGCGGGCATCGTCGAAGTCAATGTCGAAGTCGGGCATCGAGGGGCGCTCGGGGTTGAGGAAGCGCTCAAAGAAGAGGCCGTGCTCCAGGGGACACAGGTCGGTGATGCTCAGTGCGTACGCCGCAATGGATCCGGCACCGGAACCGCGGCCGGGGCCGACCCGGATGCCGTTGGCCTTGGACCACTGGATGAAGTCGGCGACCACCAGGTAATAACCGCAGTACCCCTTCTGCGAGATGATCGCGAGTTCCATCTCGACGCGGTCGCGGACCTCCTGGGTGAGCCGGTCACCGGGGTAGCGCACCTCGATGCCGCGCCACACCTCCTTGGTGAACCACGACTCCTCGGTCTCGCCGGCGGGAATGTCGGCGCGCGCCATGTAGCCACCGGTGGACTCGGTGAACTCGACCTGGCAGCGCTCCGCGATCAGCAGCGTGTTGTCGCACGCTTCCGGCATGCCGAAGCGGTCGGCCCACAGTTCGCGCATCTCGGCTGCGGACTTGATGTAGTAGCCGCCGCCGTCGAACTTGAGCCGGTTGGGGTCGGCGATCCGCTTGCCGGAGGCAACGCAGATGAGGGCGTCGTGGGCGTCGGCGTCCTCGGGGTTGTTGTAGTGGGAGTCGTTGGTGGCGATCGGCGGCAGGCCCATCTGCTTGCCCAGCCGGAGCAGGTCGTCGCGGACCCGCTTCTCGATGTCGATGCCGTGGTCCATCAACTCCAGGAAGACGTTGTCGCGCCCGAAGATGTCCTGCAACTCGCCGGCCTCGCGGACGGCCTCGTCGTACTGGCCCAGCCGGAGCCGGGTCTGGATGGCGCCACTGGGGCACCCGGTGGAGACGATGATCCCCTTGCTGTGCTCTGCCAGGATCTCCTTGTCCATCCGGGGCTTGAAGTAGTAGCCCTCCAGGCTGGAGCGCGAGGAGAGACGGAAGAGGTTGTGCATCCCCTCCGTGGACTCCGACCACATCGTCATGTGGGTGTAGGCGCCGCCACCGGCGACGTCGTTGCCGCCCTCCTCGGCGACGTCACCCTTGCCCCACCGGACCCGGCGGCGTTCACCGCGCTGGGTGCCGGGCGTGAGGTAGGCCTCGATCCCGATGATCGGCTTCACGTCGTACTTCTTCGCCTTCGACCAGAAGTCGTAGGCGCCGTGCAGGTTGCCGTGGTCGGTCATCGCGATCGACGTCATGCCCAGGTCGCGCACCCGGGCGAAGAGGCCGTCGAGCAGGGACGCGCCGTCCAGCATCGAGTATTCGGTGTGCACGTGCAGGTGCGCGAACCCGTCGCCGGAGGCTGCTGACATGGAGCTGGGATGACCTTTCGGACGTCGCGTGGAGCGAGCCTGGCAGGAGGCCTGCCGGGCCTTCGGCGGGGAAGGATCCCAGCCTAGGTGATGCTCGGAACGAGAGTACGTCGACCCACCGACACTCGATCCACCTCGACCGTGTTCGCGGCCTCAGCGGTGCGTGGCGTCCAGGCTCTCGGTGATGATCGCGTCCACGATCCGGGCCACCCGCTCCGGACCGAGGGCGGGCACGCGGGCCGCCATCCGGTCGGCGATCTCGCGCTCCCGCACGGGGTCGCGGCCGGCCTGGCCGCCGACGGGCTTGCGGACCTGGACGGCCGCGGTGAGGGCGACCCGGCGGGCCAGCAGGTCGGCCAGGAGCCCGTCGACCTGGTCGATCTCGGAGCGCAGGAACTCCAGCGGCCGCTCGCCGGGCCACACCACCCGGATGTCGGGCGCGCCCTCCTCGTTCTCCGAACCGTCGGTCCGCTCCAGCTCGATCAGGCCGGCCTGGCGATAGAAGCGCCGGGCGGGCTCGTTCGTCTCGAAGACCCACAGCCCGAACCCACGGGGCCGGGTGGCGAGGGCTACGTCGAGGAGGGCGCTGCCGACGCCGTGGCGCTGGGCGGCGGGGGCGACGTACAGGTGGTCCAGCCAGGTCGGGGTCAGCGCGAGGAAGCCGACCACCCCGTCGCCGGAGCCTGCCTCGGCCACCCACACCTCGCGCTCGGCGAGGTCCCAGCCCTGGACCCAGGCCACGGTCGCGTCGGCGTCGTGGGCGGCCGGGGGCATCGCCGGGACCGCAGCAGCACGCGCCTGGATGAGGACGGTCGCGATCGCGGGCAGGTCAGCGGCGTCGGCGCGGCGCAGGGAGAACTCGGCTGGCATGCCGCGATCCTCTCAATTGGCAAGCAACGATGTCAGTGGGCGTCCCGGATGGTGTCCAGCGCAGCAGCGAGGTCGTCGGGATAGCTGGACTCGTAGGTCACGTAGTCGCCGGTGTCGGGGTGCTCAAAGCCGAGCTTGACCGCGTGCAGCCACTGCCGTTCCAGGCCCACGCGGCGGGCCAGGGTGGGATCGGCGCCGTAGGTGAGGTCGCCCACGCACGGATGCTTGAGCGCGGACATGTGCACCCGGATCTGGTGGGTCCGGCCGGTTTCCAGGTGGATCTCCAGCAGGCTGGCGAACCGGTGTGCCTCGAGGAGTTCGTAGTGGGTGATGCTCGGCTTGCCGTCCGCCATCACCGCGAACTTCCAGTCGGACTTCGGGTGGCGCCCGATGGGTGCGTCCACGGTGCCGCTGAGCGGGTCCGGGTGGCCCTGCACGAGCGCGTGGTAAGTCTTGTCGACGGTGCGGTGGCGGAAGGCGTTCTTGAGCACCGAGTAGGCGTGCTCGGACTTGCAGATCACCATGACTCCCGACGTACCGACGTCGAGCCGCTGCACGATGCCCTGGCGCTCGGAGGCGCCGCTGGTCGCGATCCGGTAGCCGGCCCCGGCCAGGTGGCCGACCACGGTCGGTCCGGTCCACCCCATCGACGGGTGTACGGCGACCCCGACCGGCTTGTCGATCACCACGATCGAGTCGTCATCGTGGATGATCTTGATCCCCTCGACGATCTCGGCCTTCACCGCGAGCGGATCCGGGCGCTGGGGGAAGGTGACCTCGAGCATCGCGCCGGCATGGACCCGGTCCGACTTGGCCACCGCACCGGAGTCGACCTGCACGTGCCCTTCGGCGATCAGTTCGGCTGCGCGGGTCCGGGAGACGCCAAACATCCGGGCCATCGCCGCGTCGACACGCTCCCCGGCCAGCCCCTCGGGGACCAGCACTGTCCGGTGGTCGCTCATGACTCGTGGCGCAGGCCGTCGACGCGGATGCCGCGGATGGTCTGGATGATGATCAGTGCGGCAGCCACGGTGATGCAGATGTCGGCAATGTTGAAGATGGGCCAGTTCGGCAGGCGGATGAAGTCGACCACGTGGCCCTCGAGCACACCGGGCGCCCGGAAGATGCGGTCGGTCAGGTTGCCGCCGATACCGGCCAGGAGGACGCCGAGCGCGACGGCCCAGGTCGTGCTGGCCAGGCGGCGGGCGATGAACAGGACCACCAACACCGCACCGATGGCGATCACGCTGAGCACCTCGGTATAGCTGGTGCCCATGCTGAAGGAGGCACCCGAGTTGTAGGTCAGGTGCCAGCCGAGCCACCTGCCGACGACCTCGACGGTGCCGCGGCCCTCGAGGCTGTTCTCGGCCCAGTGCTTGGTCCACTGGTCGAGGCCGAGTCCGAGTGCCGCGATCAGTGCGAAGAGCAGGAGGTACGGCGTACGGCGAGCAGGGGGCTGCTCGGGCGCATCGTCCGCCGTGGTCTCGTCCTCGACGTCGTGTGCCGGCTCGTCCGACTCCCCGCTGTTCAGCGGCGCTCTTCTCGCTGCTTGCATGACATGCACAGTGTCGCACGCGGGAAGGCCATCAACCGATTCTTGCCGATGGGGTTGCCGCAGGACTCGCAGATGCCGTAGGTGCCGTCGTCGATGCGGGCCAGGGCGCGGTCGATCTGGGTGAGCATCTCCCGCGAGTTCGCCACCAGCGTCAACTCGTGGTCGCGCTCGAAACTGGTCGCGCCCATGTCGGCCTGGTCGTGCCCGGCACCATCACCGGCGTCACGCATCAGGTCGGCGAGTTCCTGCTCCTGCTCCTCGATCTCACCGTGCAGGCGGGCGGCCAGTTCGTTGAGGTCCTTGACGACCTCGCCGAGTTCGGCCTTGGTCCAGGCGCTTTCGTCCTCACGGACCTTGAGCTTCGTGGGTGCCGCCTTCTTGGCGGGTGCTGCCTTCTTGGCGGGTGCTGCCTTCTTGGCGGGTGCTGCCTTCTTGGCAGGCGCGGCCTTCTTGGCAGGCGCGGCCTTCTTGGCGGGCGAAGCCTTCTTCGCCGGCGAAGCCTTCTTCGCCGGCGCGGCCTTCTTCGCCGGCGCGGCCTTCTTCGCGGGCGCTGCCTTCTTCGCGGGCGCGGCCTTCTTGGCCGGCGCGGCCTTCTTCGCGGGCGCAGTCTTCTTGGCCAGCGCAGTCTTCTTGGCCGGTGCGGCCTTCTTGGCCGGTGCGGCCTTCTTGGCCGGTGCGGCCTTCTTGGCCGGTGCGGCCTTCTTCGCGGGCGCCGCCTTCTTGGCCGGTGCTGCCTTCTTCGCGGGCGCCGCCTTCTTCGCGGGCGCAGTCTTCTTCGCGGGCGCAGTCTTCTTGGCCGGCGCAGTCTTCTTGGCGGGTGCGGCCTTCTTCGCGGGCGCGTCCGTGGCGGCGGCCTTGCGCGGCCTGCGGGAGAGGACCTTCTTCGCTGCAGCAGCTGCCGTGCCCGCCAACGACTTCTTCGTGCTGCGTGCCATGGAAAGGGCCTCCTCGTGGCCGTGGTGAGTGTGGCAGGAACCACAGTCAAGTGGCACGGAGGCTAGTGCACCGCCGGGGGTGACTCAAACCGCCGCGCAGCAATGGTGGACAAATGACGACTGGCCGGTCCCCTGCGGGACCGGCCAGTCGACGAATCAGTGCTGCAGGGACCTCAGCCCTCGTCCTCGCCGAGGATCGAGCGGAGCCGCTTCGGGGGCTGCGCGTCGGAAGAGCCGGCGGGCAAGCCGCTCTCCGGGCTGACCTCCAGCGCCTCGAGTTGCTGGGAGAAGTAGCTCTTCAGGCGCGAGCGGTATTCACGCTCGAACGAGCGCAGCGTCTCGACCTCTGCGTTGAGCTTGTCCCGCTCCTTCTCCAGGTCGCCGAACATCTGCTGGCGCTTCTCGGCGGTCTCGGAGTCGAGCATCTGCGAACGGGTCCGGGCGTCGGACTCGAGGCGGTCCGCCTTGGTCTTGGCCTCGGCTTCGAGGCGCTCGGCCTTGGTGCGGGCAGCGCCGACGATCCGGTCCGCCTCATTCTTGGCCTCGTCGACCAGCTCGTCCGCGTTGCGGGTGGCGAGCTCGAGCAGGCGAGCAGCGGCGTTCGACGCCTGGGCGACGGTCTCGACGCGGATAGTCTCGGGCTCCGCGGGCGCAGCAGCCGCGACCGGCGCGGGCTCCGGGACCGGCTCGGGCTTCTTCTCCTGCACGGGGGCCGGGGTCGGCACCGCGGCCGGGGCGCCGGACTGGGCGGCAGCCAGCTTGGCCCGCAGGTCGTCGTTCTCCTTGGTGAGCCGTGCCAGTTCGGCCTCCACCTCATCGAGGAACTGATCGACTTCACTCATGTCGTAGCCCTCACGGAGCCGGACCGGAGTAAAGCGCTTGTTGCTCACGTCCTCAGGCGTCAGCGGCATGACCTCACCCATTCTCAATAGTCATCGGAAGTTCTGTCGTTCGAAACAATAGCGCCTGCCCCACGCCTGTCGCGAAGTCACCAGAGCAATCAGGCGCTCAGGAAGATCACGTAGTTGAGGCGCATCAAAAGGTAGGTGCCAACCAGCACGATCAGGAAACTGAGGTCCAGAGCAATGCTGCCCAGCCGCAGCGGCGGGATCACCTTGCGCAGCGCCTTGATCGGTGGATCGGTGATCGAATACACGATCTCCAGGACCACGAGCAGCGGTCCCTTGGGTGACCAGGATCGCGCGAAGACCATCACCCAGTCGAAGATGAAACGGGTCCAGAGCAGGACCATGAAGGAGAAGAGGACGACATAGAGGATCGTCCCGATGAGTTCCACGAGTGTCGGCTCAGCTCTGGTTGAAGAAACCGCCCTCGGCGATCCGCTCCTTGTCCTCTGCGGCCACCGTCACGTTGGGCGGCGAGAGCAGGAACACCTTGTTCGTGACCCGCTCGATCGTGCCGCGGGTGGCGAAGACAAGGCCGGCAGCGAAGTCCACGAGGCGCTTGGCGTCGTTGTCGTCCATCTCGGAGAGGTTCATGATGACCGGGACGCCGTCCCGGAAGTTCTCGCCGATCGTCCGCGCCTCGTTGTAGGTGCGGGGGTGCAGCGTGGTGATCCGGGACAACTCTGCAACCACTCCTGGGCTCGCGACGGGTTGGGGACGACGGCGCTCGGAGATGCTGGACACCGGGGCCGGACGCGGCTCCTCGTGGCCACCGCGGTCTTCGGCGTACTCGTCATAGGCCTCGTCGTCAGGGTACCGACCAGCGTCCTCGACCAGGCCGAGGTACTCACCGATCTTGCGCATCGCGCCGCTCATGTGACTTTCCTCCGAAATCCGCGCCCGGGTTCGAGCGCTTCTGTGTTGTGGACACTACTTGATCGTGGGGCGCTCACCGAGCACCGCGCGGCCGACACGAACGTGTGTCGCGCCGCATGAAATGGCCTCTTCCATGTCCTGGGTCATCCCGGCCGAGAGGACGCTCGCCCCGGGGTGGTCCGCGCGGAACCGGTCCACGATCACGGAGAGGCGATCGAAGGCGGCCCGGGGGTCCTCGCCGAGCGGGGCCACCGCCATCAGCCCGCGCAGGTTGAGGAACTCGTTCCCGGCGACGCCTGCGGCCAGCGCGGTCAGGTCGTCGGGCAGTACGCCGGCCCGGTGCTGGGTGCCCGGCGGGTCCAGGCTGACCTGGACCAGGCAGTCCAGGGGGCGCCCGCGGGCCTCGGCGCCACGGGCGAGGGGGCCGATCAGCTTGGGCCGGTCGACCGACTCGACCACGTCGGCGTACGCCGCGACCGCGGCGGCCTTGTTGGACTGGAGTCCGCCGATGTAGTGCCACCGCAGGCCCAGGTCCTCGCACTCGGCCGACTTCTCGACGGCTTCCTGGTGGCGGTTCTCCCCCACGTCGGTGACGCCGAGCCCGGCCAGGATGCGGACGTCGCTGGCGGGGAAGAACTTGGTGACCACGGTGATCGACACCTCGTCGCTCCCCCGGCCCGCAGCGGCACATGCCGCGGCGACCCGGCGTCGTACGTCGTCGAGGTTGGTGGAGAGTTCGTCGTGGCGTGCCTGGCTCATGGCACCATCCTGATCAGTCCGCCCAGGCGCCCGGCGTCCGCCCCCTGGCGGCGGTAGGACCAGAGGTCCTCGTCCTCGCGGGTGCACCGGTCGACGGAGTGGCTCGGGACCCCGGCCGCCTCGAGTTGGGCGCGGACCCCGGCCCCGAGGTCGAGCGCCGGCGTGCCCCAGGAGGTGACGCTCTTCGTCGCGGGGATGGCGGCAACGACCTCGTCTTGCATGGCGCCGGGTACCTCGTAGCAGACGCCGCACACGTGCGGCCCCACCCATGCCTCGATTTCCTGCGCGCCGAGCGCGCGCATCCGCTCCACTGCCGCCCCGACCACGTCGAGCAGCACGCCCTGGCGTCCGGCGTGGACCGCTCCGACCACCCCGGCCCGCTGGTCGGCCAGGAGGATCGGGACGCAGTCGGCCACCCGGACCAGGAGGGTGACGCCAGGGGTGCGGGTGAGGATCGCATCCGCCTCGACGGATGCGTCCGCCACCGCGCCATCGACCTCGACCACGGCGGTCCCATGGACCTGGCGCATCCCGACGACCGGGCCGCCGATGCTCTGCGCGATGGCTTCGAGCCCGGAACCGTCCGCAGCCGATCCCGGCGCCCCCTCCCACTGGAGGTCGAGCGCACCGGTGATGCCGTGGCGATCCGTGAAGGCGATGTCGAGACCGACGGTGTCGACGCCGCCGGCTCGGGCCTCGCGATGGGCGAACACGGCTCAGGCGGTCACTTCAGGAAGTCCGGCACGTCCAGTTCGTCGTCGTCGAACTGGACCTGGCGTGGCTGCTGGCGCGGCTGGGCCGGGGCCTGGCCCGGGTTGGACGGCGACTGGGCCGGCGGACGACCCTGGCCACCCTGCTGGGCCTGCTGCGCCGGGGCCGATCCTGCAGACGTCGCCGGCTGGCCGGCCGGGGTGGCCGGGCCACGCGAGCCCTGCTCCGCACCCTGGCCATTGCCCTGCTGGGCCTGGCGCTGGCCGGCAATGGCCTGGGCCGCGGCCCGGGTCTCGCCCTGGGTCTGCTGCGGCGCCTGGCGCCGCAGCACCGTCCCCTCGTTGCGCCGCTGGGGCATGCCGCCGTCGAACCCGGCAGCGATCACCGTCACCCGCACCTCGTCACCGAGTGCGTCGTCGATGGTGGCACCGAAGATGATGTTGGCCTCGTTGTGCGCGGACTCGGCAACCAGTGCGGCGGCCTCGTTGATCTCGAAGAGGCCCAGGTCCGAACCGCCGGCGATGGAGAGCAGCACGCCGTGGGCGCCCTCGATGCTCGCCTCCAGCAGGGGCGAGGAGACGGCCATCTCCGCCGCGGCCACCGCACGGTCCTCCCCGCGCGCGGATCCGATGCCCATCAGGGCGGACCCGGCGTTGGCCATCACGGACTTCACGTCGGCGAAGTCGAGGTTGATCAGGCCGGGCGTGGTGATCAGGTCGGTGATGCCGGAGACACCCTGGAGCAGCACCTGGTCGGCCTGCTTGAACGCGTCCAGCACGGAGACGTTGCGGTCCGAGATCGACAGGAGCCGGTCGTTGGGGATCACGATGAGGGTGTCGACCTCTTCGCGCAGCTGGGAGATGCCCTCTTCCGCAGAGTTGGCCCGGCGGCGTCCCTCGAAGGCGAAGGGGCGGGTGACCACACCGATGGTCAGGGCGCCCAGGGAGCGGGCGATCCGGGCCACGACGGGGGCCCCGCCGGTGCCGGTGCCGCCGCCCTCGCCTGCGGTGACGAAGACCATGTCGGCGCCCTTGAGCACTTCCTCGATCTCGTCGGCGTGGTCCTCGGCCGCCTTGGCCCCGACCTCGGGGTTGGCGCCGGCGCCGAGGCCGCGAGTCAGTTCACGGCCGATGTCGAGCTTGACGTCGGCATCGCTCATCAACAGCGCCTGCGCGTCGGTGTTGATCGCGATGAACTCGACACCCTTGAGGCCGACCTCGATCATCCGGTTGACGGCGTTGACCCCACCCCCACCGATGCCGACGACCTTGATGATGGCCAGGTAGTTCTGTGCTGCTGCCACGGCGATTTCGCCTCTCGCTGATCGTTGTGTGTGCCCACGGTGGACTCGTGTCCGGTGTGGGCCTGGCTGGTTGGGCGGGGAAGACGATCGGCTGGAACGAAACCCTAACCCTGAAGTAGAGGGTTATAGTTATGTCAACCTCTCGATGCCGAAGACAGTAGGCAGCGCGGAGCCACGAATCACGCAGACACGCGGCGCGTGGCGAGAAAAGCTGAAGAAATCAGCGGGTCGTGGCCTGGCCGGGCACGGTGACGTCGTACTCCTTGGCCTCCACCTCGTCCAGCAGGACCGCCAGGACCCGGGCCTTGTCAGCCGAATCCTCCGCACTCCCCCACTGGACCACGCGCCCGTCGCGCAACTGCAGGCTGATCTGGTCGATGCTGTGCAACTCCAGGTGCTCGACCTGCTGGGCGATGTCGTCGGGCAGTGCCGCGATCACCGCGGCACCCTCGGCCCGGGCGTCGGCGGCGGTGTCCTCGTCGATCTTGATCAGCGGCAGCGACTCGGGCTGCTCGGCGAAGTCACGGAAGGCGACGCCCTCGGCGTCGATGCCCCGGAACTCGCCGCCGGCCTCCACCACGGCCACCGCGACCCGTTCGGTGACCTTGACCAGGATCGCGTCGGGCCACTTGCGCGACACGTCCGCCGTACGGACTGCTGGCAACTCCTCCACCCGGTCGCGGATCGCATCCAGGTCGGTGCGCGCCAGCGGTACGTCGTGGGGCACTGCGGCTGCGGCCTCGACCTGCTCCACGGTGAGCAGGTCATTGCCCTCGACCTCGACGCCGTCGACGGCCAGCAAGGAGGAGAAGAAGACCGCCCAGGCGCCGATCACGAGGACGACCAGCACCGCGGCGGCGACCACCACCGCACGCATGCGCAACCAGCGACCGGCCCACTGGCGCCGCGCGAACCGCCGCCGGGTCAGTTCCGCCTCGTCGGGCCGCTCCCGGCGCCAACGCTCAAGCATTGTTCTCCGTCGCCGCCTGACGGGACAGTGCGTCGAGGACGACCGGGCCCAAGGCCGTCACCGTCCCGGCGCCCAGGGTCAGCACCAGGTCGCCCGGCGAAGCCAGCTCCACCAGTGCCGCGGGCACGCGGTCGAAGTCCGGCTCGAACCTGACGTCGTCCGGCGACAGCGGCACCGCCGCCGCGACCATCGCTCCGGTCACCTCGGGGTCGGCTTCCTCGCGAGCCAGGTAGACGTCCAGGACGACGACCCGGTCGGCCGCGCCGAGCTCGGCGCCCATCCGGGTGCCGAAGATCCGGGTCCGCGAGACCAGGTGGGGCTGGAAGGCCACCACGACCGCGCCCTCGCCGGCCACCGAGCGGGCCGCCTGCAGGTCGCCCCGGATCTCGCTGGGGTGGTGCGCATAGCTGTCATAGACGCGTACGCCGCCGGCCTCGCCCTTGAACTCCATCCGGCGCCGGGTCCCGGTGAAGCCGGCCAGGCCCCGGGCCAGGTCCGCGAAGCCGTGTCCCAGGTCGAGTCCGATGGCCAGCGCGGCCAGCGCGTTGTGCACGTAGTGCCGGCCCGGCACGCGCAGCGTGATCTCGCCGAGCACCTCACCGCCACGGCGTACCGCGAAGGTGGTGGTGGTCCCCTCGTGGCGCAACCCCTCGGCGACCAGGTCGGCGTCAGGCGACTCGCCGTACGTGATCACCCGCAGGCCCTTGTCGCGGGCGGTTGCTGCCAGGCGGCGGGTGGCGTCGTCGTCGGCCCACGTGACCAGCAGCCCGCCGGGGTCGATCCGGTCGAGGAAGTCGGTGAACGCGGCCTGGTAGGCCGCCTCGGTGCCCCACTGGTCGAGGTGGTCGGCATCGATGTTGGTCACGATCGCCGCCGCGGGCGAATAGACCAGGAAGGCCCCGTCGCTCTCGTCCGACTCGGCGACGAAGACGTCGCTGGTGCCCTCGGCAGCGTTGACTCCGGAGCTGGCCAGGTCGCCGCCGATCGTGTACGTCGGGTCCTCACCGGCGGCCTGGAGTGCCACGGTCAGCAGCGAGGTCGTCGTCGTCTTGCCGTGCGTGCCGGCGACCGCAATCGCCCGGCGGCCGGCCATGATCGAGGCCATCGCCGCCGAGCGGGGCAGGATCAGCAAGCCCTGCTCGCGTGCGGCGAGGTATTCCGGGTTGTCCTCGCGGATGGCAGTGGAGACGACCAGGGTGTCGACGTCGCGGACATGGTCGGCGGCGTGCCCGACGTGCACCCGGGCGCCCAGGTCGCGCAGCGCGGCCAGGACCGGGGAGTCGGTGCCGTCGCTTCCGCTGACCGTGACGCCGCGCGCTAGCAGGATCCGGGCGATCGCGGAGAGCCCGGCGCCGCCGATGCCGATGAAGTGGACGCGTCCGAGGTCCTCCGCGGCCGGGATGGTCTGTGGGATCGGCACCCTCATCGGCGTGCCGCCAGGATCATCCGGGCCAGCTTTTCGTCGGCGTCGAGGGGGATCACGCCTGCTGCTGCGGCGCCCATCGCGGCCAGGCGGTCGGCGTCGGTGAGCAGTTCGGCCAGTGCGGTCCCGATCCACTCCGGGCTCAACGCGGCGTCACTGACCAGCAGGCCGCCGCCGGCGTCGACGACCGGGCGGGCATTGAGGGCCTGCTCGCCGTTGCCGATCGGGAGGGGCACGTAGACGGCCGGCAGGCCGACCCCGGAGACCTCGGTGACGGTGTTGCTGCCGGAGCGGCACAGGACCGCATCCGCTGCGGCGTACGCCAGGTCCATCCGGTCCACGTAGTTGCGCACCACGTAGGGCACTCCGGTCTGCTCCGGCGAGGCCTCCCCCTGCGGGCCGACCACGTGCAGCACCTGGACACCGGCCGCGCCGAGCTGGGCCGAGGCACCCGCGACTGCCTGGTTGATCCGCCGGGCGCCCTGCGACCCGCCGGTGACCAGCAGGGTGGGCCGTTCGGCGTCGAGACCGAAGCTGGTCCGCGCCTCGGCGCGGAGCGCCGAGCGGTCGAGCTGGCTGATCATCCGCCGGATCGGCAACCCCGTGTACGTCGCGTGCCGCAGGTCGGTGTCGGGGAAGGAGGTGGCCACCGAGGTGGTCATCCGGGCGCCGAGCTTGTTGGCGATGCCGGGCAGTGCGTTGCCCTCGTGCACCACGATCGGGATGCCACGCTTGCGGGCCGCGAGATAGGCGGGCACCGAGACGTAGCCGCCGAAGCCCACGACGACGTCGGGGCGGATCCGGTCCACCACTTCCAGTGCCGCGTTGCGGGCGCCGCGGAGCCGGCCGGGCACCCGGAGCAGGTCAGCGTTGGGGCGACGCGGCAGCGGCACCTTGTTCACGAACTCCAGCGGGTAGCCGGCCTCGGGGATGAGGCGTGCCTCCAGGCCCTCGCGGGTGCCCAGGCAGGTGATCTCCACTGCTGGCTCCAGCCGGGCCAGTGCGGCGGCGGTCGCGAGCAGGGGTGAGGTGTGGCCGGCGGATCCTCCACCGGCGAGCAGGACTCTCATCATCTTCCTCGTCGTGACGTGCCGGCCGACAGGCCGGCGGAGCGGCTGCGCTTGCGGGCGGCCAGGGCCCGTGCTGCCTCCGGTTCGGAACGGGCGAACCCGATCAGCAGGCCCAGCGCGATCAGGGAGGGCAGCAGCGCGGATCCACCATAGGAGATCAGGGGAAGCGGGATGCCGATCACCGGCAGCAAGGCGAGCACCATGCCCACGTTGATGATCATCTGCCCGAGCAGCCAGACGGTGATCCCGAAGCTGGTGTAGCGCACGAACGGGTCCTGGGTCCGGGAGGCGACCCGGATCGCGGCGAAGGCGATGGTGAGGAAGAGCATCAGCACCAGCAGGGTGCCGACCAGGCCCAGTTCCTCGCCGAGCACCGCGAAGATGAAGTCGGTGTGCGCCTCGGGCAGGTCGCCCCACTTCTGCTGGCTGGCGCCGATGCCCTGGCCGAACCAGCCTCCCGTGGAGAGCGCGTAGAGGCCGTGGGCCGGCTGCCATCCGGCGTCGTGGTAGTCGGCGAACGGGTCGATGAAGTTGAGCAGGCGTCCGCGCCGGTTGTCGTTGGTGGTGGCCATGTAGAAGGCGCCCACCGCGATCACCGAGAAGGTCAATGCGAAGAGCTTGCCCGGCGCGCCGACCACCCAGAGCATCGCGAGCATGATCGCGAAGACGACCAGGGCGGTGCCGAGGTCGCGCTGCCACACCACCAGGGCAGCCACGGCGGCCATGCCGGGCACTACCGGGATCAGCACGTGGCCGAGCTGGTCCAGCCGGCGGTGCTTGACGGCGTACACGTGGGAGGCCCACAGGATCACGGCCAGCTTCGCCATCTCGGAGGGCTGGATGACGATCGGGCCCAGCCCGAGCCAGTTCTTCTGGCCGTTGCGGACCAGCCCCATCGGGCCGATGGTGAGCGCCAGCAGGACCAGGGCGCCGGCCAGGCCGAGCCAGGTGAGCTTGCGCAGCACCGCCCGGGGCATCCGGGAGACCACGAACGCCAGCGGCAGCCCGATCGCGACCCAGGTCAACTGGCGCTTGAAGACCGCGTAGGAGTCCCCGGACTCGCGGAACGAATAGACGCTGGAGGAGGAGAGGACCATGATCAGGCCCACGGTGAGCAGCAGCGCCGAGGCGCCCAGCAGCAGGTAGTACGACGTGAGCGGGCGGTCCAGCGCGGCCCGCAGCGAGGCGAGGGTCGCCGCGATCCGGTTCGGGGGCTGCGTGGCCTGGTCCTGCTTCGTCGTCCGCTGGGACGTGGTGGTGGCCACCTGGCTGCCCTCCCTCAGGTCTGTCGTGCGATCCACCGCTGCACGGCGGCGGCGAACCGGTCTCCTCGCTCACCGTAGTTGGCGAACATGTCCATCGAGGCGCATCCCGGGGCGAGCAGCACGGTGTCCCCCGGCTGTGCCAGCCCGGCGGACGCCACAACGGCGCGATCCATAGGATCCTCCTCGGCCCCAGTCTCCCCGTCCGTGATGTCGATGACGGGCACATCCGGTGCGTGTCGCGCCAGCGCGTCGGCGATCACGTTGCGGTCCGCCCCCATCAGTACGACGCCGCGCAACCGCTCGCGGACCCGGGAGACGAGGTCCTCGAACCGTGCCCCCTTGGCCAGTCCCCCGGCCACCCAGACGACGGGCTCGAAGGCCTGGAGCGAGGAGAGCGCGGCGTGTGGGTTGGTCGCCTTGGAGTCGTCGATCCAGGTGACCTGGGCGTGCTCGGCGACGTGGGCGATCCGGTGGCCGTCGGGGCGGAAGGCGCGCAGCCCGTCGCGGACGGCTGCCTGGTCCACGCCGTGGGCCCGGGCCAGCGCCGCAGCGGCCAGTGCGTTGGCCACGAAGTGCGGGGCGGGTGAGGCCAGGTCGCCGATCCGGCACAGTTCGGCGGCGCTCGACTCGCGCTGCTCGATGAAGGCGCGGTCGACCAGCAGGTCCTCGACGATCCCGACCTGCCCCACGGCCGGCATGCCGAGGGTGAACCCGATCGCCCGGGCGCCCTCGACCACGTCGGCCTCGCGGACCAGTTCCTCGGTCGCTGGGTCGGCGACGTTGTAGATGCAGGCGCGCTGCACGTGCTCGTAGGCGCGGCCCTTGTCCGCGGCATAGTCGGCCATCGCGGTGGGGCCGGTGTACCAGTCCAGGTGGTCCTCGGCGAGGTTCAGCACCACGGCGGCATGGGCGCTCATCGAGTCGGTGTAGTGGAGCTGGAAGCTGGAGAGTTCGACGGCCAGGACGTCGTACGGCTCCGGGTCCATCACCGCCTCCACGATCGGCAGGCCGACGTTGCCGACGGCGACGCTGCGCAGGCCGGCTGCCCGCAGGATCGAGTCGAGCATCTGCACCGTGGTGGTCTTGCCGTTGGTCCCGGTCACCGCGAGCCAGGGTGCGGGATGGTCGGGGTCACGCAGCCGCCAGGCCAGTTCGACCTCGCCCCAGATCGGTACGCCGCGCTCGCGGGCCTGGGCCAGCAGCGGTGCGTCGGGGCGCCACCCGGGTGAGGTGACGAGGACGTCGACGCCGTCGGGCAGGGTCGCCGTGGCCCCGGGGCCGAGGCGGATGTCGGCCCCCAGCGTGCGCAGCAGGTCAGCCTTCTCCTCCTTGCCGGCAGGGTTCTCGTCCAGGGCGATCACCGTCGCCCCGAGGAAGAGCAGGTTGTCGGCGGCGGCGAATCCCGAGACACCGAAGCCGGCCACGGCAGCCGTGACGGTGTCCCACGAGTCGTTGCGGCCCAGGGAGTCCAGGTCGACCATCAGGTGCCGGCCACCCATTCGGCATAGAAGATGCCCAGCCCACCGGCGACACAGAGCCCGGTGATGATCCAGAACCGGATCACCACGGTGACCTGCTCCCAGCCGAGCATCTCGAAGTGGTGGTGGATCGGCGCCATCCGGAAGATCCGCTTGCCCTTGCTGAGCTTGAAGAAGCCCACCTGGAGCATCACCGAGACGGTCTCCATGACGAAGAGGCCACCGATCACGATGAGCAGCAGTTCGGTGCGGGTCAGGATCGCCAGTCCGGCCAGCGCGCCCCCCAGGGCCAGTGATCCGGTGTCGCCCATGAAGATCTGTGCCGGCGAGGCGTTCCACCACAGGAAGCCGAAGCAGGCCCCGGTGATCGCGGCCGCGACGATGGCCAGGTCGAGCGGATCGCGCACTTCGTAGCACTGGCCATAGCTGATGTCGGCCTGGCCGCACCACTGGTTGTTCTGCCAGATGTTGACCAGGGTGTAGGCACCGAAGACGAGTGCCGAGGCGCCGGCTGCCAGCCCGTCCAGTCCGTCGGTGAGGTTCACCGCGTTGCTGGTGCCGGTGATGATCACCCAGAAGAGAGCGACGACCAGCACGCTGGGCAGCACCCACGACGTGTCGCGGATGAAGGAGAGGTGCTGCGAGGCCGGGGTCTGTCCGCGGCCGTCCTCCAGCCACGGGGAGAGCGCGAGGATGCCGAAGACCAGCGCGATGAGCGTCTGGCCGATCATCTTCGCCTTGCTGCGCAGGCCGAGGTTGCGCTGCTTGTAGATCTTGATGAAGTCGTCGAGGAAGCCGACCAGGCCCATCCCGGCGAAGAGGAAGAGCAGCAGCAATGCCGAGGCGGTGGGCAGGTCCCGGGTGATCAGCTTGGCGAAGGTGTAGCCGAGGACCGTGGCGGCAATGATGACGATGCCGCCCATCGTCGGGGTGCCGCGCTTGGTGTGGTGGCTGGTCGGTCCGTCCTCACGGATCTCCTGGCCATACCCCTTGGCAGCGAGCAGGCGGATCGCATAGCGGGTCCCGATCAGGGAGACCAGCAGCGAGATCCCGCCACCGAACAGGATTGCTCTCATGCCTGGGGTTCCTCCGCTCCTGGTCCTGGTCGGGCGGCAGCCACGAGGCCGTCGGCGATCGTTTCGAGCGCCGGTCCGCGTGATGCCTTCACCAAGACCACGTCTCCGGCACCAACATTGTGCCGCAACCATGCCAGAGCCAGGTCACGATCCGGCGCGGACACCACGAGCGTGTGGTCGGATGTGACGCGTTCCGCACCTGCTGCGATGGGTGCCGCTCCTCCGTCCTCGGCCCCGACCACCACGAGCACGTCGATGCCGGCTGCGACCACGGCCTCCCCCAGCGCCCGGTGCTCGGCCTCGGTGGCCTCGCCCAGTTCCAGCATCTCGCCCAGCACCGCGACCGTGCGGCTGCCCCGGGCAGCACCGATCGAGGCCAGGGTGGCGACGGCGGCCCGCATCGAGTCGGGGTTGGCGTTGTAGGCGTCGTTGATCACCACCGGCCCCCCGGGCACCTCGGTGGTCTCCATCCGCCAGCGCGACAGCGAGACGGCTTCGGCCAGTCCCTCGCGCACCTGGTCGGGGGCGAGGCCGGCTGCGGTGGCCATGGCCGCTGCGGCGGCGGCATTGGCCAGTTGGTGGTCGCCGATCTGGCGCAACTGGACCCAGCCGGTCTCCGCGCCGATCCCGAACGTCGCGCCGGGCCTGCCCAGGTCGTCGCGGCGGGCGTCGGCCCAGGTGACCTCGCAGCCGGGCGTCGTACCGAAGCGGACCACCCGGGCGGCGGTCCGCTCGGCCATCGCCGCGGTCAGGGCATCGTCCCCGTTGAGTACGGCGACCCCGTCGGCGCCCAGCGCCTCGATGATCTCCCCCTTGGCCTGCGCGATCGCCTCGCGCGAGCCGAACTCGCCCAGGTGCGCCCTGCCGACGTTGACCACGGCGGCTACGTCGGGCGGGGCGATGGAGCACAGGTAGGCGATGTGGCCGACGCCCCGCGCTCCCATCTCCACGACAAGGAAGCGGGTGTCGGCCGTGGCGCGGAGCACGGTGAGCGGCACGCCGAGTTCGTTGTTGTTGTTGCCTGCGGTGGCCACGGTCTCCCCCGAGCGGGCCAGCACCTGGGCCAGGTAGTCCTTGGTGCCGGTCTTGCCCTGGCTGCCGGTCAGCGCAAGGACTGTGACGTCGGGCAGGCGGGTCAGCAGGTGGCGGGCCAGGCGCCCGAGTGCGACGACGGGGTCATCGACGACCACGGTCGGTACGCCGGTGACGCGGGTGCCGAGGACTGCCGCTGCGCCGCCCTGGACCGCCTGGGTCGCGAAGTCGTGGCCATCGGCCCGTTCGCCGACGATGGCCACGTAGAGCCCGCCGGGTTCGACGGTGCGGCTGTCCTGGCTGGCCGGTGCGGTGACCTCGAGGTGCGGATCGCCGTCGACGGTGCCGCCAGTGGCGGTGGCGATCTCGGCCAGGGTCATCGTGATCATCGACCGGCCTCCTCGGCGACCACGACGCGGTCGTCGAAGGGGTGGACCACCCCGTTGATCTCCTGTCCGGTCTCGTGGCCCTTGCCGGCCACGAGCACGATGTCGCCGGCCACGGCCTGTTCCAGTGCAGACCGGATCGCGGCCCGGCGGCCGGCCACCTCGATCACCTCGCCGGGACCGGCCGCACCGGCAAGCACCTGGCTGCGGATCGCGGCCGGGTCCTCGGTGCGCGGGTTGTCGTCGGTGACCACGACCAGGTCGGCCAGGCGCGCAGCGATCTCGCCCATCACCGGACGCTTGCCACTGTCCCGGTCGCCGCCGGCCCCGATCACGATGATGAGCCGGCCGCTGGTCAGCGGACGCAGGGTGGTCAGCGCGGCCTCGACCGCGTCGGGCTTGTGGGCGTAGTCGACCACGGCAGTGATCCCGCCGGGGACCTCGACCCGCTCCAGACGTCCGGGGACACCGCCACCGCGGGCCATGCCCTGCGCCACCTGCTCCGGGTCGTGCCCGGCCTCCGCTGCCGCGGCGATCGCGGCCAGTGCGTTGGCGACGTTGAAGTCGCCCGCGATCGGCACCGAGGTGCGCACCCGGATCCCGTCCGGCCCGAGCACGGTGAACTCCGAGCGCTGGGGCTGCAGGTCGAGGTCGACCGCACGCCAGTCGGCGGAGGCGTCGTTGAGCGCGAAGGTGCGGATCGGGATCTTGGCCTCGTCGCGCAGGCGCCGGCCGTGGTCGTCGTCGAGGTTGACCAGCCCGCGCCGGGCCCGTTGCGGGGTGAACAGCCGTGCCTTGGCGGCGAAGTAGTCCTCGACGTCGGTGTGGAAGTCGAGGTGGTCGCGACCCAGGTTGGTGAAGACGGCGACATCGAAGACGATGCCGTCCACCCGCCCCATCACCAGGGCGTGGCTGGAGACCTCCATCGCGCACGTGTGCACGCCCTGCTCGACCATCAACGCGAACAGCGCGTGCAGGTCGGGTGCCTCCGGCGTGGTCAGCGTGGTGGGGATGTCGACACCGTTGATGCGGGTGCCGACGGTGCCGACCACGGCCGCCGGGACGGAGGCGGCCTGCAGGGCGATCTCCAGCAACCGGGTGGTGGTGGTCTTCCCCTGGGTCCCGGTGACCCCGATCATCGCCAGGTTGGTTGCCGGGTTGTCGTGCACGCGCGCGGCGAGCGCACCCAGCCTGTCGCGGGGGTCGTCGACGACCAGCACGGGCACGCCCGGATTGCCCGGCCCTCCGGCCGGGTCGCGGAGCAGTGCTGCGCCGGCCGGGTCGGTCAGGATCGCCACCGCGCCGGCAGCCACCGCATCACGCGCGTACGTCGCACCATGGACGCGGGCGCCCGGCAGGGCGGCGTACAGGTCTCCGGGCAGCACGCGCTGCGAGCCCAGGCTCAGGCCGGTGACCCGGGTCGTGCCGGCATCGTCCGGGGACGGCAGGTCCAGCCACTGCGCCACCTGCGCCAGCGTCGACGCGGTCGGAGCACTCGGTCGGGTCGCCCGCAGGGCGTCACTGCTCACCACGGCGCGAGGCTATCGCGGCGTGCGCCGCTTTCCTGCTTCACCACTCGACGGGCAGGGCCGGATCGGGGGTGCCGGTCGGGGGGACGGCGTACTTGCTGAGCAGGTGGGTCATCACCTTCTTGAAGACCGGACCGGCGGCGGAACCACCGCCGTACCCCTTGGCCGGGTTCTGGATCATCACGTAGACGGTGAACCGGGCGTCGTCGGCCGGCGCGAAGCCGCCGAAGGAGACGGTGAAGGTGCCGTCGTAGCAGCCGCAGTCCTTGCCCACCCGCTGCGCGGTGCCGGTCTTGCCGGCGACCCGGTAGCCGGGGATGTTGGTGACCTTGGCGATGCCGTCCTCGGCATCGGTGACCAGTTCCATCATCTCCGCGGTCTGCCGGGCTGCGTCCTCGCTGACCACCCGGGTGCGCGTCGTCGTGTCGGTGCCGACCTCATTGCCACTGTCGGTGACTGCCTTGCCCTGGATCAGGCTGGGGCTGACCAGGACGCCGTCATTGGCGATGGCATTGATCGCTGCGGTCATCTGGAAGGCGTTGACGCTCAGGCCCTGTCCGAAGGCGATCGTGGCGTGCCTGATCGCCGACCAGGTCTCGGGAGCCGGCAGCACGCCACGGGTCTCGCCGCGGATGCCAAGGTCCGTGTGCTGGCCGAGGCCGAACTTGCTCAGGTAGTCGTAGAGCTCCTCGTGGCCGAGTTCCTCCGCGGCCAGGATCGTCCCGATGTTGGAGGACTTGGCCAGGGCGCCGGCTGCGGTCAACCGGATGTCGCCGTGGGACCAGTGGTCACGGACGGTGTGGCCGTTGCGGCGCAGGGATTCGGGCACCTCGAGCCGGGTGCGCGGCGTGATCTTGCCGGCATCGATCAGGGACGCGAAGGTGAGCACCTTCTGCACCGAGCCGGGCTCGTAGGTCTCGCTGGCTGACCGGACGCCGAGGTCCTCCTTGGGCGAGCCGAGCGGATCGTTGGCGTCGAAGGTCGGATAGTCCGCGGCCGCCAGGATCTCGCCGCTGCGGGTGTCCATCACGATCACCGTGCCGGACTCCCCCTTGACCTCGCGGACCCGTTCGGCCAGGACCCGCTGGGCATAGAACTGCAGGTCGCGGTCGATGGTCAGGACCAGGTCCTGTCCGTTGACCGGGTTGACCGTGGTGTTCTCCCCGAGTGGGATCCGGTTGCCGGCGCCGACCTGGTAGGTCGTGGAGCCGTCGACACCGGAGAGTTGCTCGTCGAAGGTCCGCTCGAAGCCGGCCAGGGCCTCGTCCTCGCCGATGAAGCCGATCAGGCTGGCCGCCACGTCGTCGGCCGGGTAGTCACGCATCGGGTCGCGCCGGGTGGAGAGACCCTTGTACCCCTCGGCGGTCAGTTCGCGGACCACCCTGGTGGCCAGGGTCGCCGGGACCCGCCGGGCCAGGTACTGGAAACGGGTGTCCTGGCGGCGCAACCGGTCCAGGACCGTGAAGTAGTCGACGCCGACCTCGTCAGCCAGGCGGGTGGCGATCTCGGCAGCGTGCGCGCGGGTCATCTGCGGGTCGCCGACGATCATCATGCCGTCGATGGAGCTGGCCAGTTCCACCCCGTTGCGGTCCACGATCGCACCACGGGTGGCCGGCAACTCCACCTTGACGATGCCCTCCGCGGCCGCCATCGCGGCGTACGCGTTGGGGTCGAGGCCCTGGAGCTGGACCAGCCGGGCACCGAAGACCGAGAGCACCATCGCGATGATGATGAAGCCGAATCGGAGCCGGAACATCGCCCTGCCGCGGTCGGCGTCGCCCGGGCGCGCACCACGGGTGCGGGCCGCAGGTGGTCGACGGCTCACTGGCTGCTCCGGTCTCCTCGGTCGTTGCTGGACGAGTCATTACTACCCGCCGCCGCGTCCCGATCCGGTGAGGCTGGGTCCGTGTCGGCGCTCGCCTCGGGCTGTGCGGGCACCTTGATCACCAGCGGGGCCGGGTCGAGTTCAGCGGGCTTCTTGGCCTCCGGCGGACGTACGTCGATGCCGTCCTCGGCCTTGGCCGGCACGGGGTTGCCGAGGATCGTTCCGTCGGAGAGGTTGATGAACGCCGGGTTGAGGGAGGGCACCATGCCCAGCTCCTGTGCCTTCTCGGCCACCCGCTGCGGGTTGCGCAGTTCGTCGAGCTCCATCTGGAGCCCCTGCTGGCGGTCGCTCAGCTCCCGCGCCTGCTTCTCCAGGGCGGTGTTGGCGAACGCGTTCTGCTGCATGGTGGTGTTGAAGAGCAGGAGGCCGACGACCCCGGCGACCAGGAGCAGGCTGACCAGGGTGACGAACGGAACCCGCGGCGCGTGCGGGTCAAGGCGCGGCACGACGCTGAGGCGGGCCCGCTCGACGGCGGACTCGGCGATCCGCTGGACGCGGACCCTGCTCAGGGGAAGCGGACTGCTCATGCCTTGTCCTTTCCGCCCCGGGCCTGCAGGCGTTCGATGGCGCGCAGCCGGACCGAGGCGGCGCGTGGGTTGCTGGTGATCTCTGGTTCCACTGCCTTTTCCGCGCCACGGGTGACGACGCGGAAGTCCACTTCGTGGCCGGCCGGGATGAAGGGCATGTCGGGCGGTACGTCGCTGCTGGAGACCTCGGCGAACGCCTGCTTGACGATCCGGTCCTCCAGCGACTGGTAGGCCTCGACCACGACGCGTCCGCCGGGGCCGATGGCGGCCAGGGCTGCCGGGATCGCGCGGCGCAGCACGTTGATCTCGTCGTTGACCTCGATCCGCAGCGCCTGGAAGGTGCGCTTTGCCGGGTGTCCCCCGGTACGCCGCGCCGGCGCCGGGATGGCGTCGTACAGCAGGCTGACCAGGCGGCCCGAGGTGGTGAACGGCGCCTGCTCGCGCTCGCGGACCACGTGCTGGGCGATCCGCCGGGCGAACCGTTCCTCGCCGTAGTCGCGCAGGATCCGGGTCAGTTCGTCGAGCGGGTAGGTGTTGAGGACGTCGGCTGCGGTGCGCGGGTCCTGGTCGTTCATCCGCATGTCGAGCGGGGCGTCCTGGGCGTAGGCGAAGCCACGCTCGGCCATGTCGAGTTGCATCGAGGAGACGCCGAGGTCGAAGAGGACCGCGTCGACGTGGTCGAGGTTGCGCTCGGCCAGCACCCGGGGCAGTTCGTCATAGACCGCGTGGACCAGGTCGGTCCGGTCGGCGTACGGCGCCAGCCGGGCACCGGCCCGGGCGAGCGCGTCGGTGTCGCGGTCGATGCCAATCAACCTGGCCTGGGGGAATGCCTCCAGGAGGGCCTCACTGTGGCCGCCGAGGCCGAGGGTTGCATCGACCATGATGGCGCCGGGAGTTTCGAGGGCGGGAGCCATGAGCTCCACGACCCGGTCGAGGAGGACCGGGACGTGCTGCGGGCTGGTCATCTGCTCAGCCCAGCTGCCCGAACGTCATCACCACGGCCAGGAGAGCCGTCAGGGCGAGCGAGGCACCGACCGAGAAGAGCATCACGCTCACCGCGTCGCGCACCTGGTGGCGCACACGTGGTGTCGGTCGTGCTGTGCCGCTGACACTCAGGCTCATGGTCTCGACCCCTGGCTGGTGGTTGTAGGACTGCGTGGTTCATCAAGAAGGTGCTGATCCGGATCGCAAGGCCAGGTCCCTGCCCGCTCCCCAAGGGGGAAGTTGTCTTCTGGAACCGGGGAAGGTGCCCCAGACGACGTGCGGGGAGCGGGCTCGAGACCTCGTCCTGCGATCCGTTGTTGAGTTGAGTCGTGCTGTGTCGGGCCTGGCTCAGATCCCGGGGAAGACCTCGTCGCTGAGTTCGGAGAACTTCTGCTCCTGCTCCTCCGAGTAGGACTGCCACGAGGCGGGATCCCAGATCTCGATCCGGTTCATCGCGCCGATCACCATCACGTCCTTGCTGAGTGAGGCGTACTCCCTCAGCACTGCCGGGATGCCGATCCGACCCTGCTTGTCCGGGACTTCCTGCGACGCGGCCGCGAACAACATGCGGACGTAGTCACGGGTGCCCTTGTTGGTCACCGGCGCCTCGCGGAGCCGGTCGGTCAGGCGTCCGAAGTCCTCCAGCGACCAGACCGTCAGGCAGCGCTCCTGCCCTCGGGTGACCACCAGGCCCTCGGCCAGGTCCTCTCTGAACTTTGCCGGGAGGAAGAGCCGGCCCTTCTCGTCGAGCTTTGGCGTGTAGGTGCCGAAGAACATCCGGCACCACCCCTTCGAGCCCGTCTTCCTCCACTGCGCACCACTTTACTCCACTTCCCTCCCCCGTCAACCATTCCATGCGTGTTTTTCTGCGTTTCTCGCCCGGGAATCGCGCACTTCGCCCGCAGCCCTCGCTCGGCAATGCCTGGCCCCGGATCTGCGTTTGCGCAGGCCAGGGCCGGTTTTCGGGCCATCGACCGAGAATGGTGGTGTGCCGGTGGGGAGAAATGGCGAGCGGTGGTGGAGCAAAGTGGTGCGCCGCGGCAGGACTTCCGGTGTCGGGTGGCGAGATCGGCGTCCGGGTCAACCACCCCTAGGCTTGACTGGCACGGATCCGGCACCCACCCCGACAGGGCTGCCGCAGCGACTCCCGGAAGGACATGACCGTGGCGGTGGAGGTAGACGTCTCCGGTGTGAGGCACGTGGCCGACCTGGTCCGCGAGAACATCAACGCAGTCATCGCCGGCAAGGACGAGGTGGTCAACACCGCCGTCACCGTCCTGCTGGCCCAGGGCCACCTGCTGATCGAGGACGTGCCCGGCGTCGGCAAGACGATGTTGAGCAAGGCGCTTGCCCGCTCCATCGACTCGACCGTGAAGCGGATCCAGTTCACCCCCGACCTGCTCCCCTCGGATGTGACCGGAGTCAGCATCTTCAACCAGGACACGCGCGAGTTCGAGTTCCGCCCCGGTGGCATCTTCGCCAACATCGTGGTCGGCGACGAGATCAACCGGGCATCCCCCAAGACCCAGTCCGCACTGCTGGAGTGCATGGAGGAGCGGCAGGTCTCCGTGGATGGCCGCACCTGGGAACTCGAGGCTCCCTTCATGGTGATCGCCACCCAGAACCCGATCGAGATGGAGGGCACCTATGCCCTACCCGAGGCCCAGCGCGACCGCTTCATGGCCCGCGTCTCGATGGGCTATCCCGTGGTCTCCTCCGAGATCGCCATGCTTGCCTCCCACTCCCTCCACAGCCCCCTGGACGACCTGCGTGCGGTGACCACCGCCCAGGAGATCCGCCGGGCCGTGGACGTGGTCAGCCAAGTGCACACCGCGGAGTCGGTCCTGCGCTACGCCGTCCACCTGACAACGGCCACCCGCAATACCCACGAGTTGAACCTCGGCGCCTCCCCACGGGCCTCGCTCCAACTGGTCCGGGCAGCCAAGGCCACCGCGGCCATGGCGGGCCGCAACTTCGTGATCCCCGACGACATCGCGGCCATGGCCCGCCCGGTGCTCAGCCACCGGCTCATCCCCAGCGTCGAGGCATCGATGGGCAACCGGGACACCGGCGCCATCGTGGACGGCATCCTCGCCTCGGTCCCGGTCCCCACCTCCTAGGCGCCGGATGGCTGCGCGAAGCTCCACCCTGACCGTCCGCGGCCGCGCCTTCGTCGCGGCCGGTGCGACGGCAGTGGTCTGCGCCATCCTGCTGGACCAGCGCTCGCTGGCCCGGATCGGCGTACTGGTGGCCGCGCTCGCCCTGGTCGCCGTGCTGGTGGTCCGTCGCAGTCGCTACCAACTCGCACTGACCCGCACCGTCGAACCCCAACTGGTCGGCGCAGGCGCGACGTCCCAGGTCCACCTGGAACTGGTCAACGAGGGGCGTCGCCGCACCGGACTGATGCTGCTCGAGGACACCCTGCCCTTCGTCCTCGGATCCCATCCACGGTTCGTCCTCCCCAGCGTGCGCCCCGGGGAACGCCGCACGGTGACCTATCAGATCCGCTCCGACGTCCGCGGCCGCTTCCCGGTCGGTCCGATGACGGTTCGCCTGCGGGACCCGTTCGGCCTGGTCGAGGTGGTGCGCGCCTTCCACGCGACCGTGCCCGTGACCGTCACGCCACGGACCATCGACCTGCCCGCGGTCCCGATCGCCGGGGCCTGGACCGGGTCCGGGGACAACCGCCCCCGGGCATTCGCCACGGGTTCTGCCGAGGACGTCACCGTCCGGGAATACCGCCACGGCGACGACCTGCGGCGGGTGCACTGGCGCAGTTCGGCCCGGTCCGGCGAACTCATGGTGCGCCGGGAGGAGCAGCCCTGGCAGTCACGGGCGACCATCTTCCTGGACAACCGCTCCAGCGCCCACCAGGGCCGCGGTGCAGCCTCATCCCTGGAGACGGCCGTCTCGATGGCTGCCTCCGTCGCGGTCCACCTGGCCCAGCGCGGCTTCATCGTCCGCCTGGTCACGGCCGAGGGCGAGGACCCCTCGATCCCGTGGCACGAACGGAGCACCTCGGCCAACGTCCTCCCGCTGCTCGAAGCACTCGCCGTCGTCAACCTGTCCCACCAGGCACACCTGGACACGTCCTGGATGGGCGACTCCTCCAGGACCGGGATGCTGGTGGGGATCCTCGGAGCCATGGACGACCACGACCACGAGGCATTGCGCAGGATGCGCCTGAACGGCTCGAACCCGATGGCCGTGGCACTGGACGTCGGCCGTTGGGGCACGGGCAGGGGCCAGCAGCTGGCCCAGGCCGGGGACGCCGCGGCCACCCGCCTGGCCGGTCTCGGGTGGCGCGTGGTGGTTGCCGGACCGGAGGACCGCCTGCCACGACTGTGGGAGGACCTCGCCCAACGCCGTACGACGGCCCCGAAGGCGGGCACGCCATGAGTCGACGCCGGTCCGGGCTGGCCACCGCCGCCATCGTCCTCACCGCTGCCGCCACGTCGTGGGTCGCCCTGCTGGCCTGGCGCGGCTTCGCTGCGCCGAGTTCGAAGCTGCTGGTCCTCCTGCTGCTCGGCATCGGGCTGACCTCGGCGGTCGGGGCCGTCGCCCGCCGGGTGCGGATGCCGTTGCCCTTCGTGGTGAGCAGCCAGTTGCTGGGGATCCTCGTCTACCTCAACGGGATCTGGGGATCGGGCCCGCTGCCCACCCCTGCTTCGGTGCGGACCACATCGCAGGCATTCGTCGATTCCGTCGACATCCTGCAGACCTATGCGGCCCCTGTCCCGGCCGAACTGCACCACGCCCTGCCCGTCCTGGTCGGCGGTGGCCTCCTGTGCCACCTGTTCGTCGACCTGCTGGCCGTGACCATCGGGCGAGCCGCACTGGCCGGACTGCCCCTGCTCGTGGTCCACGCGCTGCCTGTGAGCATCCTGGAACGGTCGGTGCAGTGGTGGGTCTTCGTGCTCGCCGCGGTCGGCTTCATGGCCATGCTGGCGCTGGAGGAGAACAGTGTCGTGGGCCGCTGGGGACGTGGCTTCGGCGCGGACGGCACCACCCGTGGCACTGGCCCCCTTGCGTCGCACGACCCACAGCGCCACCCACTCACCCTCGGCGTCGCGGCGGTCCTGCTCGCCCTGGTGGTCCCGCTGGCCCTGCCCACCATGGGGCTGGACCTCCTCGGGTCCGACGACGGCAACAACCCCGGCGACGACGAGATCCGGATCATGAACCCGATGACCGACCTGCGGCGCGACCTGGTCCGCGGCGAGGACATCGGACTGCTGCGGGTGCGCACCACCGGAGCCGAGCCGGAATACCTGCGCACCGCCGTGCTCACCGTCTATGACGGCGAGGCATGGCGCCCCGGTGACCGCTCGCTCTCGGAGAACAACACCGCCGACGGCGAGATGCCCCGTCCGATCGGACTCGGCTTCGACGTGCCCACGTCGAGCCAGGAGTGGACGATCGCGGCACTCCCCGAACTCAAGTCCCTCTGGTTGCCCACCCCCGGCTCGGTGAGCGCGGTCCGCGCCGGCAAGGACTGGCGCTATGACGCCGCGGTGCTGGACATCCACTCCGCGAACAGCAGGACGACCACCGCAGGGCTCACCTATTCATTGACCGAGATGATTCCCCGGATCACCGGTGATGACCTTGCCCAGGCCGGTGATCCGCCCTCGCGGATCAACAGCACCTATGGGGCTCCCCCTGCGGGGCTCCCGGGCTCCGTCGCGGCGGCGGCTGAGGAGGTCACCGAGGGCGCCGAGACCGACTTCGAGAAGGCCCTCGCCCTGCAGGACTGGTTCCGCAACTCCGGGGGCTTCACCTATTCGCTGGAGCCCAACGCAGGCAACGGGAACAACGCCCTGGCCGAGTTCCTGGAGGACCGGGTCGGCTACTGCGAGCAGTTCTCCTCGGCCATGGCCGTGATGGCGCGCCACCTCGGCATCCCGGCCCGCGTCTCGGTGGGGTTCTACCGCGCCGAGGTGCTCGACAACGGGCTCTATGAGTTCAGTTCGCACGACCTGCATGCATGGCCCGAGCTCTACTTCGCGGGCTATGGCTGGGTGCGCTTCGAGCCGACCCCCGCTTCCCACATCGGCACAGTCCCGCCGTACACCACCGATGAAGTCGACGATCCGACCAGCACCGAGGCACCCACCGATCAACCCACCGAAGCACCCACTTCGGCAGCCCCGTCCTCCGCCGCGCCGAGCCAGGCCCCCGACGTCCCCGAGGCCCAGGGCAATACGGACCAGGACAACTTCTCCTGGACCCCTGTGCTGTGGGTGCTGGGCATCCTGCTCGTCCTGGTCGCCCTGCTGCTCGCACCTCGCCTGCTGCGCCGCGGTCGCACTGCCCGGCGCTGGAACGGCGACCTGCCCCCCATTGAGGCGGCATGGTCCGAGTTGCGTGACGTGTGCCTGGACCTGGGTCGGGGCTGGCCCGCGGGCAAGTCGCCGCGCGCCACCGGAGCCGCCGTGACCCGGTGGTTCGGCCCGCCCGAGCAGGACCGGACGGTGCGACTCCCCCAGACCGGTCCCCAGATCAATCCCGAAGCGACGGCGGCCATCCGGCGACTGGTCGTCGCACTGGAGGCGCACCGCTATGCGGCCCGCCCCGATCAGGACGAGGTGAGCGTGCTGCGCAGCGACGTCGCCCTCTGCACACAGGCACTGGAGAACGGCGTCAGTCGCGACACCCGGATCCGCGCGACCTGGACCCCGCGCTCACTGCTGCGTCGCGACGTACCGCTGGACGACAAGGACGAACCCCTGGTCGGGGACCACGCGGACTGACCGGGAGGCTCCCGCTTCAGAAGCCGCCGTCGTCACGCCGGCGACGCCAGCGCTCTTCCATCCGCTCCATGAACGGAGTGGACGAGCGCGGCTTGCGGGTGCGGTGGGCACGACCCCCGTCAATGACACCGAAGCCGTCGCGTCCGCTGGGACGCGCCTCGGCGCTGGGCGCGGCGTTTCCGCCGCGGAGGGCGGCCAGTCCATAGGTGGCAGCGGCCAGCATCACGATGAAGCCGATGATGCCGAGCGGGATCACCGCAAAGATCGCGCCTGACATGAGCAGGGCGATGCCGACGATGAAGACCGCACCGGAGGCGACGGCCTTACGGCGTGCGGCCTGCCGCGACGTGGTCCCGCGCAGCGCCGAGGCGAACTTGGGGTCCTCCTCGGAGAGGGCGCGCTCCATCTGCTCGAGCAGACGCAATTCTTCTTCCGAGAGCGGCACGGTTTCCTCCCCTGCGCGGTGCGTGGATGTGGTCCTTCATGGCCAAGTCTAGGCAGCCCCACGCAAAGGTGGTACCTCCCGGGCGAAATTGACCACTGCACGAACACACACGACGTTCATGCCGCGCCGGATTCAGCGCGTGGCGAGCACGTGCACCTGGGTGGCCAGGGGCAGGTATTCACTCCGGGTGGCCACGGCGCGCTCCAGGTCCAGCAGTGCCTGGGTGGCGCCGGGTTCGAGGTCGAGCAACGATCCGGGAACGAGGTCGGCGAAGACCCGGATGCCATGGATCGAGGTCACCCGGAGGCCGGCACCGTCCAGCAGGCCGGTGATCTCGTCACTGGTGAAGCGGTGCCCGGAGCGGCCCACTGCAGCCCCGTCGAGGATCTCGCGGGCCTGGCCGAAGTGGCCGGCAATGGCGCGGGCCACCACGGCCGCGTGGCGCTGGTTGGCCAGGACGCTGAGGGTGCCTCCCGGGCGGAGCACCTGGGCAAGTGTGGCGAGGGCGGATGCAGGGTCGTCGACGACCTCCAGCACCCCATGGCACAGCACCACGTCGACGCTCTCCGGGCCGACTGCTTCGAGCAGGGTCGAGATGTCTCCCTGCTGCCCGGTGACGCGGTCGGCGACATCACCTTCCTGGGCCCGTCGGCTGAGCGCGGCCAGTGCGTCCGGGCTGGGGTCGATGACACGGACCCGATGACCGAGTTCAGCCACCCGGACCGCGAAGCCTCCGGTGCCGCCCCCGATGTCGAGGACGTCACTGTCGGACCCGAGGATCCCCTGCAGCGACTCCCACACGATCGACGTCCGGGCGGCTCCCCTGCGTTCACTGGCTGACATGCCGTCAACACTAGACGAATCGCCACTGGACGAGTCGCCGCACGGAGCAGGTCAGGCGCTGAGCCCGGGGCGCCAGGGCAATTGCTGCTCGAAGGGCACGTGGGCTGCCAGGCCGAGGTGCTGCTCGACGATCGCCAGAAAGCGATCGGCTTCACGGACCAGGTCGTCGGCTTCACGCTCGGTCACGGCGCGACTCGATCCTGCCTCCGCCGCGGCCCGCTTGCTGGCGCCGGCTGCAAAGAACCCCGCCCACTCGGCAAGGTCCGGCGCCAGGTCGGCGAGCAGGACCCAGGCGTTCCGTTGCGGCCGGCGGCGCTTGCCTGCGGCCACCGGGACCGACCGGGCTGCGATCAGGGCGGCCGCTGCCCGCAGTGCCGCCACATGGGCGCAGGCATAACGGGTCGGGACCTCGGTGGTCGTGATGGCCTCGCGCAACGACTCCGCCGCTCGCTCAAGGTAGGAGTGGGTGGTCGCGGGAAGGCAGTACGGGTTGGGGGCCATGGTCATCGTCGTCTCCTTGGGTTCCTTGTCGCGCGTCTGCCCCGAGGTCACCACCCACCCCCGACAGTTGCTCCCGGCGGGGGCGGGGGTCGAGGGCGCCCCGCCGGGAGCAGTTCGAACACACGTTCGAACAAGTCCAAGGTATACCTCCTGCGCCCGCCGCTCAACCCCTTCTTCTCCCGGACTAGTCTCGGGACATGTCCGAACACCCCTCGATCGCGAGGTTCCGCCACGCCCTGGCCGAAAAGGGTGGACGCGGCGAGATCGTCGTGCTCCCCGACTCCGTGCACACAGCCGCCCTGGCCGCCGAGGCCTTGGGCTGCGAGGTGGGCGCGATCGCCAACAGCCTGCTCTTCAATGCCTCCGACACCCCTGTCCTGATCCTGACCAGCGGCGCCCATCGGGTCGACACGGCCGCCGTTGAGCAGAGGCTCGGCACCGCCCTGCCCGGCCCGCTGCGGCGTGCCAAGCCCGACTTCGTCAAGGCCGCCACCGGTCAGGTGATCGGCGGCGTCTCCCCGATCGCGCACCCCACCCCGATCACGACGTACGTCGACGGCTGGCTGCGCCGCCATGACACCATCTGGGCTGCCGCCGGCCATCCGGCCGCGGTCTTCAGCACGACGTACGACGAGCTGGTCACCATGACCGGCGCAACCGAGATCGAGGTGGATTGAGGACATGGAGATCTGGATCAACCCGGCCTGTTCCAAGTGCCGCACTGCCGTCGGGGCCCTCGACGAGGCCGGCGCGGAGTACACCCAGCGGCGCTACCTGGACGCCCCTCCCACGGTGGCCGAGATCGAGGACGTGCTCGCCCGCCTGGACCTGGAACCGTGGCACATCGTCCGGATGAACGAGCCGATCGCCCGCGAGATCAACCTCAAGCAGGTGCCCAAGGACGCCGAGCACCGTGCGGACTGGATCAAGGCACTGGCCGAGCACCCGAAGTTGATCCAGCGCCCGATCATCACGCTCGACGACGGCACCGCGGTCATCGCCCGCGACGAGGAGACCCTGGCCCGGGTCACCGGGGCCTGAGCCGGCCCGTGCCGGGAACACGACATGGAATCACTCGCCCTGGTCTTCTCCAGCGGCTGGGCAAGCGGCGTCAATGCCTATCTGGTGGTCCTGGTCCTGGGGCTGAGTGACCGCTTCGGCAACTTCACCGAAGTGCCCGACGTGCTCGGGCGTTGGGACGTCTTGGGCGTGGCGGCGTTGCTCTACTGCATGGAGTTCGTGGCCGACAAGATTCCCTTGGTCGACTCCGCCTGGGACATCATCTCCACCGCGATCCGGCCCATCGCCGGCGCCGTGGTCGGCATCATGCTCGCTGGCGATGCCGACTCCCTCAATGCAGCCGTGGGCGGTGTCGTCGGCGGCGGCTCCGCCCTGGCCTCGCACCTGGTCAAGACCGGGGGGCGCATGGCGATCAACACCTCACCCGAACCTGCCAGCAACATCTTCGCCAGCCTGGTCGAGGACGCGGCAGTGATCGGTGTGGTCTGGTTCGCCATCGAGCATCCGATCGCCGCGGCCTGCCTCGCAGCCGCCTTCCTGCTGATCGGAATGGTCGTGCTCGCCTACGTCGCGCGGCTGGTCCGCCGGTTCTGGCAACGGCGTCGGCAACGGCGCCGTGCGGCCCTCCCCTGAACCACGGATGGTGACCACTAGTCTTCGGCGCATGACGCGAACAGTGGTGATCGGTGGCGGCTTCGGTGGCATGGCCACGGCTGCCCGGCTGGCCAAGCTCGGCCACGAGGTCACCCTCCTCGAGGCACGCGAAAGCCTCGGTGGCGCGCTGGGCACGGTCTCCGCCGAGGGCTTCACCTGGGACGCCGGCCCCTCCACCACCTTGTTGCCGGGCGTCGTACGTGACCTCTTCCGCAAGTCCGGACGACCGCTCGAGCGCGAGATCGACCTGGTCCCGCAGGACGTCCTGCGCGAGCACCACTTCACCGACGGCAGCGTCCTGGCCCTGCCCGGGGGCTCCCGCGCCGCCCAGTACGACGCGTTCGAGGAGCTCGGCACCGGTCTGGGGCAACGCTGGTGCGACCACGTCGAGTCCTTCACCGAGGACTGGGAGGCGATCCGCCGCAACTACCTGGAGCGCCCCTGGATCGCCGACCTGGCCGACAAGGAACTCACCGCCAGGCTGTTCACCCGCGAGGTGCTCGCCAAGCGGCTGAAGAAGTCCCTCAAGGACGACCGGTTGCGCCAGGTCGCCGCCCATCCGTTCGTCTTCGGTGGCCACGACCCCCGCGACGTACCGGCCTGGCTCGGCATGGAGGCCTACATCGAGCAGCGCTTCGGCGGCTGGCGGATCGAGGGCGGGCTGGGGCGCCTGGCCGACGTCCTCACGAAGCGACTGGAGACCCGCGGCGTCACCGTCCGGCTCAACACCCCGGCCACCGACATCGTCGTCCGTGGCGGTCGTGCGGTGGCGGTGGCGACCCCTGAGGGAGAAGTGGACGCCGACGTGGTGGTCTGCGCCGTCGACCCACGCCAGATCCCTGCCCTGGCCACGCACGTACGCCGCACCATGCCGGCCATCCCGCCGGTAGTCTGCCATGTCGGCCTGACCGGCGACGACATCCCCGAACTCGGCCACGAGACCGTCTTCCACGGCGATCCGTTGATCGTGGTCCGTCGCTCCGGGACCGCACCCGACGGCGGCCAGGCGTGGACCCTCTTCGGCCGAGGCCTGCTCGCCGAGGACATCGTGCTCGGGCTGCAACGCAAGGGCATCAACATCCGCCCCCATGTGGAGGTCCGCGTGGACCGCTCGCCGCGGACCCAGGTCAGCGAGTTCAACGGTTCCCCGATGGGCGTGCTGTGGCAGGGGCGCAACACGCTGCGCCACCGGCTCCAGACCACGACCCCGATCCCGGGCGTGTACGCCGCCGGGACCCACGCCACTCCGGGCGCCGGCATCCCCTTCGTCGGCCTCTCCGCAGCCCTGGTCGTGCAGGAGATCGAGCGCGCCGGCTGAACCGGGAAGGTCAGGCGGTGATCTTGAGTGCTTCGAAGATCTCCCGGGTCGCCTTGGAGCGGTTCAGCGTGTAGAAGTGCAGGCCTGGCGCGCCGCCAGCGAGCATCTCGTCGCACATCTCGGTCGCGATCCGGATCCCCTCGGCCCGCAGTCCGTCCTTGTCGTCCTCAAAGGGACGGAGGCGGTCAACGACCTCGGCGGGGATCTCGCGGCGGGAGAACTCGGCCATCCGTCGCATCGAGTTGATGTTCAGGATCGGCATCACACCGGGGATGATCGGGAAGTCGACGCCTGCCGCGGCAGCGCGCTCCAGCAGCCCGAAGTAGTCGGAGGCGCGCAGCACCATGTCGGTGATCGCGAACTCCGCGCCTGCGTCCTGCTTCGCCTTGAGCACGGCGACATCGGCATCCAGGTCAGGTGCATCCACGTGCCCCTCGGGGAATGCTGCGACGCCGACCGTGACGTCGACGGCTTCCTTGATCACCCGGATCAGGTCGGAGGCGTGGTCGACCCCGCCGTCGGTGGCCACCCAGGGCGAGCCGGGGCCGCCCGGCGGGTCCCCACGCAGGGCGAGCACGTTGCGTACGCCGCACTCGGCCAGCGAGGTCACCACGCCGCGGAGTTCCTCGACCGTGTGTCCGACACAGGTCAGGTGGGCCAACGGCACCATCGCGGTCTCCCGGGCGATCCGTCCGGTGATCGCCACCGTGGTGTCACGGGTGGTGCCGCCAGCGCCATAGGTCACCGAGACGAAGGTGGGGCGATAGGGCTCGAGCTCGCGGATTGCCTGCCACAACTGGGCCTCGCCGGCCTCGTCCTTCGGCGGGAAGAACTCGAACGAGAAGGAGCGCTCGCCGGTGCGGATCAACTCCCCGATGCCGGGGCGTTCGTCGGTGTCCATGGCCGAAGCATAGGGAGCACTCCCGTACGCCCCAGCCGCTGTCCACCCGTCAGAACACCGTTGGCTAGGGTCGAGGCGTGACCGAAGCCAGCGCAACCCCCGCCGCCGACACCGACGCGTTCCGGGCCGGACTCCAGGCGGTGGTGGACGACTTCCTCACCGCACAGACCACGCGCCTGGCGCCGCTCGGCCCGGATGCTGCCCGACTCCTCGATGCCGCCCGCGAGGCGATCACCGGCGGCAAGCGGTTCCGCGCCGCCTTCTGCTACTGGGGATACCGCGCGGTCGCCGCGCCCTCCCCCGACGAGGAGACCGCCCTCCTCAAGGCGTGCGCCAGCCTGGAATTGCTCCATGCCAGCGCCCTGGTCCATGACGACTACATGGACGCCTCCGACACCCGCCGGGGCCACCCCGCCACCCACCGCGCCTTCGAGGGCGAGCACCGCACGGCCGGCTGGCGTGGCAACCCCGAGCAGTACGGCGCGGCGGCGGCCATCCTGCTCGGCGACCTGCTGCTGACCTGGGCCGACGAGATGCTGCGCACCTGCGGCCTGCCTCCCGAACGCGTCGAGGCCGCGATGCGGATGTTCGACATCTGCCGCACCGAAGTCGTCGCCGGCCAGTTCCTCGACGTCTCGGTCCAGGCGCGGGGCAAGGCGGACGTGGCCACCGCGATGACGGTGCTGCGCTTCAAGTCCGCGAAGTATTCGATCGAGCGTCCCCTGCACATCGGGGCAGCGCTCGCCGGGGCCGACGACGCGATGATCACCGCGTTGACCGGATTCGGCCTGCCGCTGGGCGAGGCGTTCCAGTTGCGCGATGACCAACTCGGGGTCTTCGGCGACCCGGAGGTCACCGGCAAGCCGGCCGGGGACGACCTGGTGGAGGGCAAGCGCACCGTCCTGGTGGCCGAGGCACTGTCCAGCAGTCCGGCCGACGAGGCTGCCCTCCTCGACTCCTCCCTCGGCCAGGACCTGGACCTGGCCACGGTGGACCGCCTGCGCCGGATCATCGTCGACTCGGGCGCCCATGACCGGGTCGAGGAGATGATCGCCGACCTGGCCCGCGACTCGGTGGCGGCTCTCGAGCGTGCCCCCCTGCGCGAGGAGGCGCGCGACGCGCTCCGCCTGCTCTCCGCCGCGGTCACCCAACGGGTGATCTGACCGGCCGGGGGCTACTGCAACAGGGTGACCCCGGGCAGTTCCGGTCCCCTCCCCCGCAGCAGGACGGCGAACCGGGGGCCCGTCGCGCGGGTCCGCTCGGCGAGCACCTCCAGCAGTGCGGTGAACGATCCGTGGTCGCCTCGGGCCAGTGTCGCCCATCCGTCCCAGAGCAGCACGGTGTCGTGCTCCAGGTCCGCCAGGCAGTCGGCCAGCGCGTCCAGGTTGCGTCCGTAGTACGCCGGGAACCCGAGCGCCTCGCCGAGCGCAGCCAGGACGGCGCGCTTCTCCTGGTCGCGCCACCCGTCGACGTACCCGAACGACCAGCCGGCGCCGTCGACCGCCGCAGCCACCTCCTCCGGGGGGAAGGCCGCCTCCCAGAGATGGACTGCCGGTGCGTCGTGGCCGGCCAGGAGCCCCGCCAACCCGCTCATCGGTGCGCCAACCCACTCATCGGGCGATCCTCTCGAAGGACTCGTAGTGGTCCTCGGTCCAGTAGAACTCGTCGGGGTGGCCCGCGTCCTCGCCCCCGGTCACGATGCGCCGCGGGCCGCGGTGGTCCAGGCCCGGCGTCTCGACGGTGTATTCACGATAGTGGCCGCGTCGGGCCTCGGGCAGGATCCCCTCGCGGTTGCCGAAGGTGATCCCGTCGCGGTCATGGGGAAACGGTCCACCGGCGTCAATCAGTTCCAGGGTGTCGTGTGCCTCAACGGGGAGGTCGTCCACGTCGACCCAGGCCAGCCCGGAGACCGGGTCGGTGCGCTCCTCCTGGTCCGGGTCACCGGACCAGTCGGTGGTGAGGAACCAGCCCAGGCCCACGACGAGGGCGACCACGACCGTGATCGCCCAGCGTTGCCAGCCGGAGCGCTGGTCGAGGATCACTGGGGTTGCCTCACAGTGCGGCGGCCTGGGCGCGCCGCTTCACCTCGGAGCCCCGGTTCTCGCGCAAGGCGTCGATCGGGCGTCCGGGCAGGTCCATGTCGGTGAAGATCCATTCGATGCACTCCCGGTCGTCCCATCCTCCGTCGTGGAAGAGGGTGAGCAGGCCGGGGAGTCCCTTGACCACGACACCGTCCTGGATGAAGAGCGCAGGCACCTGCTGTCCAGCACCCTCGGCAGGCACCGCAGCCGCCAGGTCGTGTTCGCGAATCATGGTGCGGACCTTGTTGACGCTGACGCCGAGCGCGGTTGCGGCCTGGGACCAGTCGAGCCATTCGTCGACCAGGGAAGCGAGGTCATTCATGGGGCCAACTCTTCCACATCCTCGGCCCACGATCCGTCCCGCCACATGCACCCCTTGAGCATCAGCAGCCACTTCCGTTACCGTCGTGGGGTTGCCCTCGTGCACCAGACGGAGGACTCGGATCTCCGGGCACCGGGCGACGGACGAAGGGACCGCGCCATGCAGCCCACTGCCCGCAACCGTCGAAACCCCGGTGCCCCGCGCTCGGTCCATCGCCTGGCCAGGGGCGCCGCCGCTGTGCTGACCGGCCTGCTGATGGTCACCCTCGCACCGGGCCTGACCTCCTCCGCCTCGGCTGACGAGCAACTCCCGCCCGGCCGCACACTGGTCCCGTACACGGTCAAGCCCGGCGACACCGCGACCGGCCTGGCCGTCAAGTACCGCGCCTGGACCAGGGAACTGATCAGCTACAACAACCTGGACTCCAAGGGGACCCTTCGGGTCGGCCAGGAGATCAAGATCCCGGTGGTGGACGCTGCTGTCGGCACGACAAAGCCCAAGGCGGACTCGCAGAAGAACGACGCGACGCGCAAGCAGCCGGCGAAGGCCACCCCCAAGGCGTCCGATCCGTCCCGCGCGGAGGTACGCCGCATCATCATCGACACCGCCCGGGCGCAGGGCGTCGACCCCTACCTGGCGCTCGCCATCTCGTGGCAGGAGGCCGGCTGGCGGATGCACCACGTCTCCTCGGCCAACGCGATCGGCGCCATGCAGGTGCTGCCGAGCACCGGTGACTGGATGGAGCAGTACGCCGGTTGCAAACTGGACCTGCGCAACACCCGGGACAACGTCCTGGCCGGCGTCCTCCTGCTCAAGGTGCTCGATCGCCAGACGTCCAGCCTCGACAACCAGATCGCGGCGTACTACCAGGGCATCGGGGCGGTCCGCCGCCACGGGATCTACCAGGCGAGCAAGCCATACGTGAAGAACGTCAAGGCACTCCGCGAGCGCCTCAAGGGCGGCTGGAACCCCGCCTGACCCGCTCCGCAGACGTTCCGGCGTACCACGGACGCCACGCCGGAACGGCCTCATGGCGACGGTCACCATCGCCCGATCCGTAGGATTGGGCGAGGCGGATCCTTCCCCATCCAGCCGTGCACGGAGGTCGAACAGTGGAGCCAGGCACCCAACGGGATCCGAGCGACCCGTTGATCGGGCGTGTCCTGGACCGGCGCTATCGCATCGATGCGCGGATCGCCAGCGGTGGGATGGCCTCGGTCTACGAGGCCCACGACGAGCGCCTGGACCGCGTCGTGGCGCTCAAGGTGATGCACCCCGGCATGGGCGAGGACGGCGACTTCGCTGCCCGCTTCGTGCGCGAGGCCCGGCACGCCGCACGGCTCTCGCACCCCAACGTGGTCAACGTCTTCGACCAGGGCGAGGAGCACGGCACCGTCTACCTGGCGATGGAGTACGTGCCCGGGCACACCCTGCGTGACGTGATCACCAAGGACGCACCGATGGCGCCGCAGAAGGCACTGGCGCTGATCGAGCCCGTCCTCTCCGCCCTGCGTGCGGCGCACCGGGCGAACCTGATCCACCGCGACATCAAGCCGGAGAACGTGCTGATCGCCGAGGACACCGGCGCCTCCCACGGAGCCGCCCCCCGGATCAAGGTGGCCGACTTCGGCCTCGCCAAGGCGATCAGCGCCGACACCCAGCACACGGCCACCGGTGGGGTGCTGATCGGCACGGTCTCCTACCTCGCTCCGGAACTCGTCGTCGACGGTCGCGCCGACGCCCGAGCCGACGTGTACGCCGCCGGGGTGGTCCTCTACGAACTGCTCACCGGCCGCAAGCCACACGAGGGCGAGACCCCCATCCAGGTGGCCTACAAACACGTGCACGAGGACATCGGTCCCCCCTCAGCACTGGCGCCGGGGATCCCGGCGTACGTCGATGCACTGGTCGCCCGGGCTACCGCACGCGATCGTGAGTTGCGACCTGCCGACGCCGGCGTGCTGCTGCACCAGGTGCACCGGGTGCAGCAGGCCCTGGCCGAGGGCGTCGTCGACGATCCGGACCTGGTCGCCGACCTTTCCCCGGCCGCGACTCCGCGCGAGGTCGAGGACGCCCCCGATGCCGCCGACCAGGACGTGGCGGCGCCCGTCCCGGCGCCGCCGGCTCCCCGCGAGGACACGGCCAAGGATCCCCTGGAGGAGTCTGGCGCCGCCCCTGCCGCGGAGCACACCAGCATGATCGCCGTCGGCGCGACGCCCCCTCCCCAGGGCCCGTACGCCGCAGGGCCGGTCGGTCCCGGTGCCGCACCGGAGCAAGCCCCCGACGCATCCCAGCGCCACTCGCGCAAGGGACTCGTCGTGGTGCTGGTGGCGATCGTGCTGGCACTCACCGTGGGCCTGGGGGCGTGGTGGTTCGGCTTCGCCCGCTACACCACGACTCCCGGCGTGCTCTCCCTCTCCGCCGCCGATGCCAAGGATCGCCTCGAGGGCGCCGGGCTGACCTATGTCGAGGGTGATCCGGTCTATTCCGAGACCGTGGAGAAGGGGCTGGTGATCAGCACCGACCCCAAGCCCGGCGACCGGGTCCTCGACGGCGGCGAGGTGACGGTGGTGCTCTCCCTGGGCAAGGAACGCTATGACGTGCCCACCGTCGAGGGGATGAGTGTCGACGAGGCCCAGAAGGCGATCCAGGACACGAACCTCGACTTCGGCAAGGCGATCGAGGTCTACCACGACGAGGTGCCCGAGGGGCAGGTCATCGACAGCGATCCGGCGGCCGGGACCTCACTCAAGCCGGGCACCACCGTGGACATCACGGTGAGCAAGGGCCCCGAACCGATCCCGGTGGTCGACTGGACCGGCAAGAAGGCCAGCGAGGCGACCAAGGCCCTGGAGGAACTGGACCTCAAGGTGGAGACCACCGAGGCGTTCAGTGACAGCGTCGCCGAGGGCAACGTGATCAGCCAGTCCCCCAGCAGCGGCGAGGTGTTCAAGGGCGACACGATCACCCTCGAGGTCTCCAAGGGACCGCAGATGGTCGACGTGCCACGGGTGCGCGGGATGGGTGTGGAGGCTGCCACCAAGGCGCTGGAGGATGCCGGGTTCAAGGTGAAGGTCGAGCAGCACCAGAACTATGTGGGCCTGCACTTCGTGCTCACCCAGTCGCCGAGCGGCGGCAAGGCACCCAAGGGCAGCACGGTGACGATTGTCATCGTGTGAGACGAGGAGTGAGCCGGAGTCGGGCCGACGGAGGAGGTCCGGCGCAGGCAAGCCCCGCAGGCTCGCACCCATCAGCATCGTGTGAGAGGAGTGAGCCGGGCTAGGCTCCTCCCATGCCTGATCTCTCGCTCCGCAACCCCATCGGCTCCCACGTCACCGTCGGCAAGGGACTGGCCTCCGGGGCGCTGGCCGACATGCGCGACCTCGGTTGCGAGACGCTCCAGGTCTTCGTCGGCAACCCGCGTGGCTGGGCGGCTTCTGCGGGCAACCCGGCCCAGGACGCACGGTTCCGTGAGGAGTGCGCGGCGTCCGGGATCCGCTCGTTCATCCACGCGCCGTACCTGGTGAACCTCGGTTCGCCCACCGCCTCGACGTACGAGAAGTCCGTGGCGACCGTGGCGCACAACCTGAAGCGTGCCGCCGAGATCGGCGCCGAGGGCGTGGTGGTGCACACCGGGTCGTACGTCGATCCGAGCAACTCGAGCGAGAAGTACGACGCGGCTATGCGCCAGGTGCGCGAAGGACTGCTGCCCCTGCTGGAGACGCTCGAGGACGACGACGCCCCGTGGCTGCTGCTCGAGCCCACCGCCGGGCAGGGGCGCTCGTTGTGCGCCGGGGTCGACGACCTGGACCCCTACCTGGCGGCGGTCGACTTCCACCCGAAGGCCGGCATCTGCCTGGACACCTGCCACGTCTTCGCCGCGGGAGCACCGCTGGATGAACCGGGCGGCACCGCGGCGACGCTGGAGCGGATCGTGGAGATCGGCGGGCCGGAGCGCCTGCGGTTGATCCACGCCAACGACTCGATGGATGTGCGAGGCGCCTTCAAGGACCGCCACCAGAACATCGGCGCCGGACACATCGGCGAGGACGCGTTCCGGGACCTGTTCGCCCACCCGGCCACCGAGGGCGTGCCGTTCATCCTGGAGACGCCGGGCTCGCGCGAGGCGGGCAACCCGGACGTGGACCTGCTCAAGAAGCTCCGCGAACAGGCAGGCTGACCGGCACCCTCCGGCGCCTCGCCCCGCGGCGGCTCCGCCCTGCCGTGATTACTGCCCGGTAGTCCCGCATCCTGATTCCGCGCGGCCGGCGACGTCCCGCGCCACTAGGCTCGAGGCATGGTCGTCGTCATGTCTCCCGAAGCCACCGAAGAGGACATCGAGCGTGTCGTCTCGCGGGTGGAGGACGTGGGCGGGGAGGCGTTCGTCTCCCGGGGCAAGGTGCGCACCATCATCGGCCTGGTCGGCGACATCGAGTCGTTCCACCACCTAAACCTGCGCACCTTCGCCGGTGTCGCCGACGTGCACCGGATCTCCGATCCGTTCAAACTGGTCAGCCGCCAGCACCACCCGGCGCGTTCGACGGTGTGGATCGGCCCGAAGGGCAACCAGGTGCCGATCGGCCCGGACTCGTTCACCTTCATCGCCGGTCCGTGTGCCGTGGAGTCGGCCGAGCAGACCGTCGAGGCGGCCCGGATGGCGCAGTCGGCCGGCGCGACGATCCTGCGCGGCGGTGCCTACAAGCCGCGCACCTCCCCCTACGCCTTCCAGGGCCTGGGGAAGCGGGGCCTGGAGATCCTGGCCAGCGTGCGCGAGGCGACCGGGATGCCGATCGTCACCGAAGTCGTCGACGCACGCGACGTACCGGCCGTTGCCGAGCACGCCGACCTGCTGCAGATCGGCACCCGCAACATGGCCAACTTCGGCCTCCTCCAGGCCGTCGGCGAGGCCGGCAAGCCGGTGCTGCTCAAGCGCGGGATGAGTGCCACCATCGAGGAGTGGCTGATGGCCGCGGAGTACGTCGCCCAGCGGGGCAACCTCGACATCGTCCTGTGCGAGCGCGGGATCCGTACCTTCGAACCGGCCACGCGCAACACGCTCGACATCTCCGCGGTTCCAGTGGCCCAAGCCACCACGCACCTGCCGGTGATCGTCGACCCGTCGCATGCGGCCGGGCGCAAGGACCTGGTGGTACCCCTGTCGCGTGCTGCGATTGCCGTCGGCGCGGACGGGGTGATCGTCGACGTGCACCCACAGCCCGAGACTGCACTGTGCGATGGTCCCCAGGCCCTCCTGGGCACCGAGTTGCGTGACCTGGCCAAGGCTGTGCGGCAACTCCCGCCGGCCCTCGGACGCGTGGACTCGTCGTCCCTGGCGCGGAAGGGCTGAGCCTCTCCCGGTCCAGGATCTGCATTTCGTCCGTTTCGGGGTGTCGCCTAGGCTTTGCCTCGCTGACACGAGGGAGGACCATGAGTTTCTGCAAGAGTTGCGGCGCCGTGCTGGGCGTCGGCCGCTTCTGCACCAACTGTGGCGCTGCCGTCTCCCCCGCCGCGCCGGCTGTTCCCGGAAACCACCAGGAGAGCCCCGCGGAGCGGACCAATCCGCGGATGCCCGCCGTGCAGCCTGACGCGGCCACCGGCGCACGCTATCCACTCTTCGCCGACGAACCACCACAGGCCCCGCAGCCACACGCCGCGCCGCCCCAGTCCCCGTCGTACCAGGCTCCTCCGGCATGGCTCAGCAATCCGGAACCCGCCCCCGCAGGGGGCATCCATCGCGGCCCCGACGACGAAGAACGCCGCCGCAGTCCGGCCCTGTGGGCCGTTCCCCTGGTCTTGGTGCTGCTCCTACTCACCGCAGGTGGCATCTGGCTGGCCACCCGCGACGACGACTCCGACAACACGGTCGCGAAGGACACTCCCTCTTCCCCGGCGGATGCCGAGCCCGATGACGAGGACCCCTCGGACCCACCTGCGAGCGAACCGCCCAGCGAAGACGAGGACGAGCCGACCGCACCAACCAACCCCGGCGGTCCCCCGCTCGACATCAGCAAGCAGGTCAAGGCCAGTGGCCCGGACCCGATCGCGCCCGGGGTCGACCTCAAGGGCGACAAGGTCAGTTACCCGGCCACCAACCTCCTCGACGGCGACCCCTCGACCGCATACCGGCTGGCCGGCGATGCCAGCGGCGCGACGGTCACCTTCACCCTGCCCGCAGGGACCACGGTGATGGAGGTCGGCCTGGTCAACGGCTACGCCAAGAAGGACAAGGCCGGTGACCGCACCGTTGACTGGTATGACCGCAATCGCCGGGTGCTCGAGGTCGAGTGGACTTTCGACGACGGGACCACGGTCACCCAGACCCTGGCGGAGACCACGGAGATGCAGGTGCTGGCGGTCAACTCCATCGCTTCGGGCAAGGTCATCATGAAGATCACCAAGGTGAGCGACGAGCCGACCGGCGAGCTGGCCAAGGACGTGACTGCGATGGGCGAGGTTGTGGTGCGCGGACGAACCGGCTGACGGTTTCTCCGCTTCTTCACTGGGTAGGAAGGCCTCCAATTGGTCGACTCCTGCCCTTACGGGGCGCTGCACCGTCTAGGGTGTCGATGAAGAAATTCTCTCCCCGACGAGAAATGATCGGAGTCAACCATGAGCCAGTGCCCCCAGTGTGGTGCGCAGGTCGGCGGTGACAGTCCCTTCTGTGGTTCCTGCGGCGCTTCCCTCGCCCCGCAGGCCAGCAGTGAGGACGTGACCCAGGTCCGGCCCGCGGGCCGGCCAGAGAACCAGCCACCGGCACAGCAGCAGTGGACGCCGCCCCCGGCCGCTCCCCCGGGCCCACCGCCAGCTGCTCCGCCGGCGTACGGCGCTCCCCAGGGTGCACCGCAGCAGGGCGCTCCGCAGGGCCAGCAGCAGTGGGGACAGCCACAGCAGCAGGACCAGCCGATGTACGGCGCCCCGCAGGGTGGTCCGCAGGGACCGCAGTTCACCCCGCCGCCGCATGCAGCGCCGCAGTTCGACTTCTCCAAGCTCTTGGTCGGCAACTGGGGTGGCATGGCCCTGGTTGCCGGCGCCGCACTCGGCGTCGCCCTGCTCCTCGGCGCCTTGGCCGCTTTCACCACGATGGACGACTTCGACTTCGTCCAGGGCCTGGCAATGACCCTGATGCTGACCGGAGCCGCGTTCGGCGTGAACATCGTCGAGAGCCATGGGGATGACGCCAGCCTCTCGATCGGCCAACACCCGTTCCTGGCCACCGTGCTCGCCCTCGGGGCCGCGGTCTTCCTGTTCCGCAAGGTCACCGCGGGTTACCCGAATGCCAAGGACGCGCTCTTCGACGCGATCCGCGCCGCACTGGTGCTGACCGGTGGACTGGTTGTGCTGATGATCGCGCTGCGGATCTGGTCTCCGGAGATCGACGCGTATGCGGAAACCCCCCTGTCCATGCCCGGCGGCGGCGACGGCACCTGGTCGTCCATCCCCGGTGCCATCTTCCTGGGCTTCTTCCTCCTGCTCACCCTGCTCGCCCTGGCCATCCTGGCGCGCCGTGACTGGCTCTCCGCGAAGTTCGCGGTGGTCCACGACTGGGTTGCCACCCCGCTGCTCGGCTACGTCGCCTTCGTGGCGCTTGCCTTGGTGGCCGGGCTCTTCTTCATCGCCGCGATCATGATCGGCGACGACGACAGCCGAGGCTTCCCCGAGTTCATGGGCATGCTGGCCCTGCTGCCAGCCCTCGGAACGTGGATGACCGGGATCGGCGTCTTTGCCGGGTTCGGTAGCGGATACGGCGGGGACAACAAGTCCAAGGACAACTTGGATCGCCTCGGCGACATCGGTGACGAGAACGGCTTCATGTGGATCTCCCCCGTCATTGCCCTGGCCGTGATCGCGGTGGCCCTCTATGTGGTGATCTGGAAGTCGACCGACCAGTCGCGCGTGCTGCGCAACGTGCTCGTCTATGTCGGGGGCCTGCTGGTCTTCATCCCGTTCCTGGTTCGCTTCTCCAACGCCCACGTCGCGTACAGGGACGACGACACCAAGTCAACGACCTGGATAGGCCTGGAAGCTGTCCAGACGACCGCGTTCATCTTCCTGTTCTCGCTCGTGATCGGCGCGATCCTGTTGCTGGTCACCAACAACCTTGACCTCAACGCGTTGAGCGCCAAGGCCAAGGGGATGGCCAACTCGGTCCAGCAGCAGGCCGGCGGACAGGGCCAGCCGCAGCAGCAGTGGGGACAGCAGCCCCCGCCGCAGGGCGGTCAGCCGCCCCAGCAGCAGTGGGGCCAGCAGCCTCCCCCGCAGGCACCACCGCAGCAGCAGTGGGGTCAGCAGCCTCCTCCGCAGGGCGGTCAGCCGCCCCAGCAGCAGTGGGGCCAGCAGCCTCCCCCGCAGAGTGGCCAGCCGCCGCAGCAGTGGGGCCAGCAGCCCCCGCCGCAGGGCGGTCAGCCGCCCCAGCAGCAGTGGGGACAGCAGCCTCCCCCGCAGCAGTAGCGAACCGCACCGGCAGCCGTCGGCCACTCCCGTGGCCGGCGGCTGTCGGTCATTTGCACCGCAGACAGCATCCTCCGCCCCTCCCCCGAGCCAGCCGCAGGCAACCTCACTGCTGGGCGAAGATCCGCGCGAGCACGACAGCGGCACGCTCGACCGCTGACCGGTCCACGTCCAGGTGGGTGACGGCGCGCACCGAGGTCGGGCCGACAGCGGAGACCAGGATGCCCTCCTCCGCGGCCTCTGCCACCACGCGCGCCGCCTCCGGGTGTTCGGCGAGGATGATGTTGGTGCTGCTGGTGACTCCCATCGCCTCGGCCAGGATCGCTGCATGCGCATGGTCCTCGGCCAACCGATCGATGTGGTGGTCCAGCGCATGCAGGCCGGCGGCCGCCAGGATGCCGACCTGGCGCATCCCGCCGCCCATCCGCTTGCGCCACACCCTGCTCTCCGCGATGGCCTCGGCCGAGCCGACCATGAGGGACCCGATCGGTGCCCCCAGACCCTTGGAGAGGCAGACCGCCGCCACGTCGGCGATGCGCCCATAGTCGGCAAGCGACCGGCCGGTGGCCACGTGGGCGTTCCAGATCCGTGCCCCGTCGAGGTGGATCGCGACGCCGGTGTCGTCGGCGTACGTGCGCAATGCCTCGAGGTCCTCCCAGGGCAGCACCGCTCCCCCGGCGAAGTTGTGCGTGTTCTCCACGGAGATCGCCGCGGTGGGCACGAAGAACGGCCCCATGTCCGGCGCATAGAGGTCGCGGATCGCGGCCAGGTCGATGCCACCCCCGGGATCGCTCCAGGTGCGCATGGTCACCCCCGTGTGCGCCGCGTGCGCACCGAGTTCGGCACGGGCAATGTGGGCGCGAGCCTCGCACAGCACCTCCTGGCCGACCCCGGCCACGGTGCGCACCGCGAGCACGTTGGCCATCGAGCCTGAGGGGGTGAAGAGTGCTGCCTCGTGACCGAGGAGGTCCGCGACCCGCTCCTCGAGTTGGCGGACGGTGGGGTCCTCGCCGTACACGTCGTCACCCACCTCGGCAGCGGCCATGGCGGCCCTCATCGCCGCCGTCGGCTTGGTCACGGTGTCACTGCGCAGGTCAACGATGTCACTCACCCGACCATCCTGCCGCACCGGCGTACGCCGCCGAGCGCGCACCGGCGCATGTGCACCCGATCGGCCCTTGAAGCGAGGTTTCCGGGGCCGTTCCGGTGCATGTGCACCCGTTCGGTCCGCCGGGTGACTGGTCCGCTCAGGCCTGGCGCAGCATCTTCGCGACCAGGAACGACAACTCGAGCGACTGGACCCGGTTCAGACGCGGGTCGCAGACCGACTCATAGCGGTTGCCCAGGTCGATCTCGGCCAGTTCCTCGCCGCCGCCGACGCACTCGGTCACGTCGTCGCCGGTCAGTTCCACGTGTACGCCTCCGGGCCAGGTGCCCAGGGCGCGGTGGACATCGAAGAAGCCCTGGACCTCCTCGATCACGTCGTCGAAGCGGCGGGTCTTGTAGCCCGAGGAGGCGGTGAACGTGTTGCCGTGCATCGGGTCGCAGACCCAGGCCACGTTGGTGCCCGCGGCGGTGACCTTCTCCACGACCGGCGCCAGGCCCTCACGGATCTTGTCGGCACCGAAGCGGGTGATGAAGGTGAGCCGGCCCGGCTCGTTGGCGGGGTTCAACTTCGCGGCCAGCGCCAGGGCGTCGTCGGCAGTCGTGGTCGGCCCGAGCTTGACCCCGATCGGGTTCTGGATCCGGCTGAGCAGTTCGACATGGGCGCCGTCGATCTGGCGGGTGCGTTCCCCGATCCACACGAAGTGGCTGGACACGTCGTACGGGAGATCCGTGCGCGAGTCGATGCGGGTCAGCGCGTGCTCGTATTCCAGGACAAGCGCCTCATGGCTGGAGTAGAAGTCCACGCGATGGAACTCGTCCGGGTTCGCACCGATCGCCTTCATGAAGGTCAGCGCCCGCTCGATCTCGTTGGCCATCTGCTCATAGCGCTGCGCATGGTGCGACTCGCGGACGAAGTCGGTGTTCCAGGTGTGGACCTGGCGCAGGTCGGCGTACCCACCGTTGACGAAGGCACGGATCAGGTTCAGCGTAGCCGCGGAGGCGTTATAGACGTCGACCAGGCGGTGTGGGTCCGGCATCCGCGCCTCGGCGGTGAAGTCGAACCCGTTGACCGCGTCACCACGGTAGGCAGGCAGGGTCACCGGACCCTCAGGGGTCTCGCGGGTCTCGAAGTCACTCGAGCGGGGCTTGGCGTACTGGCCGGCGAGGCGGCCGAGCTTGACCACCGGAACGGAGCCGGAATAAGTAAGCACGACGGCCATCTGGAGCAGCACGCGCAGCTTGTTGCGCACGTTCTCCGCGGTGACTCCGGCCAGGGTCTCGGCGCAGTCGCCGCCCTGGAGCAGGAACGCCTCGCCGCGGGAGACGGCCGCCAGCTTCCCCTTCAAGTCGTCGCACTCCCCGGCGAAGACCAACGGCGGGAAGCTGCGCAGGCGCGCAACCGCTGCGTCGACCGCAGTCGGGTCGGGATACGTCGGCTGTTGTGCGGCGCCCTGGGCGTGCAGGGCAGCGAGGTCTGGGATCACACCGCGATCCTACGTCGGCGCCGCCACGGTCATTCCCCGGTGTATTCGACCTTCCGCTTGCCACGGGTGAAGGCCCAGGTGATCAGCCACGACAACACACCCAGCGCGATCAGGATGCCGGCGATCTCGTACTGGTCCATCTGGTCCTCGGTCCGTGCCCACGGCCCGACCAGGAAGGCGCAGGTCACCGCACCCACGTAGGGCAACACCGTCGGTGACTTGAAGTGCTTGTGGGCGACCTTGTCCTTGCGCAGGATCAGCAGCGCGATGTTGACCACGGTGAAGACGGCGAGCAGGAGCAGCGCGGTGGTGCCGCCCAGGAGCTTGACGGTGTTGGCCGACGACTCCGAGCGCGATGCCAGCACCACATAGGTGATCAGGCCGATGGCCAGCGCGGTGGTGAACAGGATCGCCACCCACGGCGTACGCCGCCCCGGGTGCACCTTGCCCAGCGCTGCGGGCAGCACGCCCTGGCGCGCCATGCCATAGAGCAGCCGGCTGGCCATCAGCATGTTGATCAGTGCCGTGTTGGCGACGGCGAACATCGCGATGAACGGGAAGATCCGGTCGAACGGCATGCCCGGCGCCCCGGCCGCGACCACCTGGGTCAGTGCGCTCGGCTTGTCCGGGTCGGTGAGGTCACCGACCGGGACCAGTGCCACCGCCGTGACCGCGACGAGGACATAGATCACTGCAGCGAGGCCCAGTCCGCTGAGCATCATCTTGGGGAAGTCGCGCTGTGGGTCCTTGGTCTCCTCGGCCATGTTCACCGAGTCCTCGAACCCGATCATCGCGAAGAAGGCCAGCGCGGTGCCGGTGGTCACGGTGAGGAAGAGCGACTTGTCGCCGGCCGCCTCGAAGACCACCACCCGGGAGAAGTCGGCCTTGCCGTCGCTCATCGCATAGAGGCCGATGAAGATGATCATCAGCAGTCCGGAGAGCTCGACCAGGGTCAGCACCACGTTGGCCATCACCGACTCGCTGACGCCGCGCAGGTTGAGCAGGCCGATCAGCACCATGAAGATCAGCGCAATCAGCAGCAGCGGGGTGCTGCCGGCCTCGTAGCCCAGCTGGAACGCATCGCTGAAGAAGCCGGCCACCGCACTGGCCGCCGTCGAGGCGGAGGTGATCCCGGAGCACATCACCGTGAAGGCGACCAGGAAGGTGACGAAGTGGATCCCGAAAGCCTTGTGCGTGTAGAGCGCCGCACCGGCGGCCTGGGGATACTTCGTGACCAGTTCGAGGTAGGAGAACGCCGTCACGGTCGCCACGGCGAAGGCCACCAGGAACGGGGCCCAGGCGGCACCGCCGACCTGGCCCGCGACGTCACCGGTGAGCGCATAGATGCCGGTGCCGAGGATGTCCCCGACGATGAAGAGCAACAACAACCTGGGCCCGATGGCCCGGTTGAGCTCGGTCTCGCCGATTCCGGATGCTTCCGTGCTCTCTTCCGACGCTGCAGACATCAGGTCCTCCCAAGATCCGTCGGCACCGGTGCACCGGTGCCGCATTCCCCCATCATGTCGCCAATCGGCGTTCTTGGGCACCCCCTCGTGCCGCCGGTGTGTCGCGCGAGGTGCGGATAGGCTCCCTGCCATGACGTTCTCGATCGTGGCCAGGTCGGCAGATGGTGAGTCCTGGGGCGTGGCGGTTGCCTCGAAGTTCCTCGCGGTGGGCAACGCCGTCCCGGCGGCAGTGGCGGGCATCGGTGCCGTGGCGACCCAGGCGAATGCGAACACGGCGTACAAGGGGCTCGCCCTGGCCCATCTCGACGAGGGCGCGACCGCGCCGGTGGCGCTGGACCACCTGCTCGTCGAGGATCCCGACCGCGACCATCGCCAGGTCGGCATCGTGGACATGGACGGGGTCGCTGCCTCGCACACCGGGCCGGCGTGCCACGACTGGGCCGGCGGCATCGTCGGTGACGGCTACGCGATCCAGGGCAACATCCTCACCGGCCCCGAGGTGGTCGAGGCGATGGAGCAGGCCTGGGCCGCTTCCGATCCCGGTGCGCCACTGGCTGACCGGCTGCTGGCGGCGTTGCGCGCCGGTGACGATGCCGGTGGCGATCGCCGCGGCCGGCAGTCCGCAGCGTTGCTGGTGGTCCGTGACGGCGCCGGGTACGGCGGCCACGACGACGTGGCGGTCGACCTGCGCGTCGATGACCACGCGACCCCGATCCCCGAGCTCGCCCGCCTCCTCGAGCTCAACGACCTCTTCCTGACCGCCACGGTGGAGGAGGACAAGATCCCGGTCACCGAGGAACTCGATGCCGAGATCACCGCGTTGGTCCGGGCCCTGGGCCACGACGACCTGCTCGAGTGGGCTGGCACCGAGAACTACGAGATGCGGGTCGCGCCGACCGGGTCGTGGATCGACCGGCGGGTGCTGGCGATCCTGCGCGCCTCCGGACCCACGACAGGAGCGGACCAGTGAGCATCCTCGCGATCGACGCCGGGACCACCGGGGTGACCGCCCTGGCGGTGACCCCCGAGGGCACCATCGCCGCCCGCGGCTACCAGGAGTTCGCCCAGCACTTCCCGCAACCCGGCTGGGTGGAGCACGCACCCGAGGAGATCTGGCAGGCCACCCTGGAGGCGACCCGCGAAGTGCTCGCGGCGTACGACGGGGAGCTCACCGCGATCGGGATCACCAACCAGCGCGAGACGGTGATGCTCTGGGACCGCGAGACGCTCGGCTCCCCGCGGCGCGCCATCGTGTGGCAGGACCGGCGTACGGCGGACATCTGCGAGCGCCTGCGCAACGCCGGCCACGAGGACCGGGTTCGTGAGTTGACCGGGCTGCGGCTGGACCCGTATTTCTCTGCGACCAAGCTGATGTGGCTGGCCGAGCACGAGCCGAACACCTGGGCGCTGGTCACCTCGGGCCGCTATGCGATCGGCACCGTGGAGTCCTACCTGGTCGCCCGGATGACCCGGGGCACGTGGCACGTCACGGACGTCTCCAACGCCTGCCGCACGCTGCTCCTCGACCTGTCCACCGGCGACTGGTCCGAGGAGCTGTGCGACCTCTTCGGGGTGCCGCGTGACGCGCTGCCCGAGATCGTGCCGAACTGGGGTGAGGTCGGCGTCACCGACCCGAAGTCGTTCTGCGGCCTCTCCCTGCCCATTGCCGGCCTGGCCGGGGACCAGCAGTCGGCCCTTTTCGGGCAGACCTGCTTCGATCCCGGCGAGGTGAAGTGCACTTATGGCACCGGGTCCTTCATCCTGACCAACACCGGGACCACCCTCGAACGCAGCGATGCCGGGCTGCTCTCGACCGCGGCCTGGCGCTCGCCTGACGGTGAGTTGACCTATGCGCTCGAGGGATCCATCTTCGTCACCGGCGCCGCGGTGCAGTGGCTGCGCGACGGCCTGCAGGTCGTCGGCTCGGCCTCGGAGACCGCCGCGATCGCCGGCACCGTCGACTCCTCCGACGGGGTCGTCTTCGTCCCGGCCCTGACCGGCCTGGGCGCCCCCCACTGGGACCCGCAGGCGCGCGGCATGATCATCGGCCTGACCCGCGGCACCACCCGGGCCCACATCGTGCGGGCCACCCTCGAGGCGATCGCCTTCGAGGTGCGCGACGTGCTCGCTACGATGCCCGAGGTCAGCCGCCTCAAGGTGGACGGCGGCGCTGCGGGCAACGACCTGCTCTGCCAGCTCCAGGCCGACCAGCTCGGCATCACCGTGGAGCGTCCCCGGATCGTGGACACCACAGCCCTCGGCGCTGCGTTCCTGGCCGGGCTCGGCACGGGGGTGTGGGACTCCACCGATGACCTGCGCCAGACCTGGCAGCTGGACCGTGACTTCACCCCGGCCACTGACCGCGGGAAGGCCGAGGCGGCACATGCACGGTGGCTGGAGGCGGTGGAGCGCTCGAAGGGCTGGGCCTGACCTGCGCCGAGACGGCACCAGTTGACACCTGAGGACGCCGAGGCGGCAGGTGAGCCGGTCCAGCCTCGCGGCGGCGCTGTCGCGTGCTGCGCGTGCGGCCCGGAGCTCATCATTGGCCTCGGCCACCACGCTCCGGGCCTCGCCGAGCTCGTCGTCGATCTCGTCCTGCTCGGTCTCGAGCTCAGTGACCCGCCGTCGCAGTTCGTCAATCTCTGCCTGCAGTTGCAGGGTGTGGGCCTCGAGTTCGTCCACCTGGGCGGTGGCGGCGGCAACGGCCTCTTCGGCACCGGCCAGGTCGGCGTCTGCCTCGGCGAGCGCTTCGCGTGCGGCCGCGATCCGCTTCGCCTCCGCGTCCGGGTCCGGCACCACGTGCAGGTCCGGCGGGCCGGGCACCGGCTCGGCAACAGGGATCGGGGTGAAGCCGAGTGCGTCGGGCACGGCGACGTACGTGCCCGGGTCGAGCTCGCCGACGCCGGTGGCCACCACCGGTGCGACCAACAGCCCGCTCCGCACTGCTGCGCCCACCGTCGGGTCGAGGATGGCCGCGGTCAGGGTCGCCTCCACCTGGTCGGCCACTGCGCCGCTGACCCGTACGCCGTGCCCCGAGGCGAGACCGCGGGCCTGGCGCGCCAGCGCGGCGGTCAACTGGCGCCGTTGCCGGGTCAGCGCACGCAGTTCGTCGCCGTCGAGGCCGGACTGCGCCTCACGCAACGCGGCACCGATGCTGATCACCTGGTCGACCTGTTCCGCCTCGCGCCGGGCGACCAGGTTGACCACCCAGGCAGCGGTGGACGGCTTGCGCAATGCCTTGACCCGGGCGGCCAGGTCACGGTCCTCCTCGCGCACCTGGCGGGCCAGCGCGTCGCGCGCCTGCGTGAACTCGGGCAGCGGCAGCGCATAGAGCCCATCGGCAGCCTCGAGCAGCGTCGTCACCTGGGTGATTCTAGGCAGGTCGATCAGGCGGACGCCGTGAAGCCCGCGGCGAGCATGGCCGCGGCGATGTCGATCAGGCGTTCCCGCGAGGCACCCTCGGGACGGTCCAGAGCGATCCGCAGGCAGGTGGCGTTGGTGACGCCCATCGTCATGAAGACCAGTTCGTCGATCTGCCCGGGCGGGAGTTCCGGCAGGTGGCGTGCCGGGATCACCCGAGCCAACTGGAAGAGGTCGTGCTCGAGCTCGGGCATGATGTTGGACTGGGTCCCGCTGGCGACCGAGTTGACCATCGCCGCCAGCACATCGCGGTGCTGCTCGAAGGCGACGACCAGCGTCTGGACCACCTCGTGGATCGCGGCGTGCAACTCCATGTCGATGGCCCGGGCCACGCCAGCCATCAGGTCCGCCCGGATCGCGACCACCGCCTCGTCACGGAGCACTTCGAGGATCTCGGCCTTGTCGTTGAAGTAGCGATAGAACGTGCCCGAGCTGACATGCGCCTGCGCGACAATGGCCGAGGTGGTCAATCGATCCGCCCCGACAGTACCCAGAAGTTGCACAGTCGCATCGAGCAGGTCGCGCCGCATCTGGATGGCGCGCTCCTGCCGGGGCCTGATCCGCTGTTTCTGAGCCATGGAAGTGCCGCCTCGCTCCGATGGTCGACCTGCCAGAAAAAGTGAATAGAAGATGAGAGTTATCCACTTTTATGATCACTGCATGGTAGCCACACCACAGATCCGCCCCGAGGCCCACCCGGAGATCCCGACCACCGCACGCAACGTCGATGAGGCGGTGCGTCGCTTCGGCGCCAAGGCCGAGACCTACTTCGCCGGCATGTGGCGCGGCGACGAACTCGCCGACGCCTTCGTCGCCGACTTCGCCGAGATCGGCCACGGCAAGGCGATGAAGATGCTGCGCACCGCCTGCCGCAAGGGGATCGACGCCGTGCCGAACGCGCCGCAGTCGCTGCGGGACCTCTTCGCCGAACTCGACACGATCCCCGCCTGGCTGGACCTCGACTGGATCGATGACCACACCCGGCACCTGCCGCGCTACACCCGCCAGGCCGGGATCACCCTGGGTGCTGCCTCGCTGGTGAGCGGCTATGCCAACTCGGCAGCCTCCCGGCCCCTGGAACTGACCGGCCGCTATGTGGAGAACGCCGGCATGCGCACCATCGAGGTCGGCTCCTGGCTGATCGCGATCAACGAGCGCGGCGGGCTGCGCCGCTACTCCCACGGGTTCGAACTGACCGTGCGGGTGCGGATCATCCATGCCCTGGTCCGGCACAGCCTCTCCCGCTCCCCCGAATGGGACGAGGACGCCTGGGGCGTGCCGATCTGCCAGGCATTCCTGGCCTACACCCTGATCGAGTTCTGCCTGATCCCGCTGCGCGGAATGCGCGCGATCGGCGCGCCGTACCAGCCCGACGAGGTCGAGGCATACTACCGCTCGTGGCGCTATGTGGGGCACCTGCTCGGCATCGAGGAGAACCTGCTGCCGGTCAACCAGCACGACCAGGAGGTGCTCGAAGACCTCTACCTGCTCACCCGGCCCGAGGTCGACGACTACTGCCGCAGCCTCGTCGCCGCGATCAACGAGGAGTTCCTGGTCCCCGAGATCGAGGAGATCCTCCCCCGCCAACTGCACCACATGGCACCCCCGACAGTGGCCGCGCTGGAGCGGATCTTCCTGGGCGACCAGATCGCGGACGAACTGGGGGTCGACCGGGCCCCACGGATGACCGCGGTGCTGCGGGTGCTCGGCCCGATCCTGGCCACCCTCAACGCACTGCTCGACCGGATGCCGGGCGTGAAGCCACTGCGCACCCGCCTGGGTCTGCGCTATCGCGACAAGCAGGACGAGCGGCTGCGCACCCGGTACGGCGTACAGCACGACCTGGTCGACGACTCACCTGCAGGCGGCAAGGCACACCCCGCGCGCGCCCACTGACGCCGGCACGGGACGGATCAGTCGTCCAGGCCCTGCTCGATGGCATAGCGGGTCAACTCCACCCGGTTGTGCAGTTGCAACTTGCGCAGCGTGTTCTGGACATGGTTCTGCACGGTGCGGTGGGAGAGCACCAGCCGCTCGGCAATCTGCTTGTAGGACAACCCCTTGGCGACCAGGCGCAGCACCTCGGTCTCCCGCTCGGTCAACTGCGGCTGGTCGTTGGCGTCCGGTTCGCTGAGCATCCGGCGATATTCACCCAGCACCAGTCCGGCCAGCCCCGGCGTGAAGACCGTGTCACCGGCGGCCACCCGCCCCACGGCGTCGAGCAGTTCTTCCCGGGAGGCGGACTTGACCAGATAGCCGGTAGCGCCGGCCTTGACCGCTGCCAGGACATCGGCCTGCTCGCCGGAGGCAGAGAGGATCAGCACCCGCACCGAGGGGTCCTGGCGCACGATCTCCGCGGTGACCTCGACGCCGTTGGGCGCCGGGATCTGCAGGTCGAGCACGACCACCTGGGGCCGGGCCGCACCGAAGCGGGCCAGCGCCTCGGCGCCGTTGGCGGCCACCGCCACGACCTGCAGGCCGGCGGCGGCCAGGTCGCGCTCGACCGCGTCGCGCCACATCGGGTGGTCGTCGACGACCATCACCCGGATCGGGTCCATCAGGCTCTCCTCCAGCAGGTTGGGCAGGGTGCTCAGGTGCGGGTCCGCGACGGGGCCAGATAACGCCCCCGCCGGTGGACCAGCGGGTCGTCCTCCTCGCCGATCACGGCGTGCTCGATCACGGTGGTGACCAGGTTCGACCAGCCGACCTCGGTCGCCGACTCCAGGCGTACGCCGGCCCACGACGTCACCGAGTCGAGCACCGGGCCCCACTCGCTCTCGCTCCACGATGCCTGCGCGAACATCCCGCCCGGCGCCGGCACCTGCCCGGCGAAGACGTCGGCCAGGTTGTGGTGCGGATAGTGGAGCAACTGGATCACCGCCCGGCCGGTTTCCTCGAGGCGGTCCATCAGGTCCGCGTGGGGGTCGATCAGGCCGATCAGGCGCCCTGGTTCCCCGGCGGCGACCATGATCGAGGAGACGGTGAGCCCGGCACGACTCCCGTCCTCCCCGCTGGTCCACAGCGTCACCGGGCCGCCCAGGCGACCGCGCAGGCGGCGTACCGGATCCCGGTTCGCCTCGGGCTCGAGGAAGGGGTGCTCCTTGTGGATCGTCACGAGGCCAACCTAGGGGTTCTGCCGGGCCAGGGTGAACTCCCACTCGGTGCCCTGCCCCGGGCCGGTGACCAGGGTGGCGGTGCCACCGAGGTCGGCGATCCGTCCACGGATCGAGGAAGTGACGCCGAGGCGGCCATCGGCCGCAGCCTGGTCGAGGCGGCCCTCCGCTATGCCCGGGCCCTCGTCGCGGACGGTGACCACCACGGTGTCGCCCAGGTCCTCCAGCAGCACCCAGGCCGGTGCGTCCTCGCCGACGTGGGCCACCACGTTGTCCAGGCAGGCCTGGACCACCGCGACCACCTCGGCCACGGTGTGCGCGGGCAGGTCGAGGGTGTGGCCCGGGGTGACCACACGCGTGTGCGGTGGTTGCCGGGTGCCCAGTCGCTCCAGGGCTCCGGCCAGGTCGGTGAGCGCATCCGGGGTGGCCAGGGTGTCCTGTTGCCGGATCATCGCGCGCAGCGCCTCCTCCTGCTCCCCCGCCAACCGGGCCAGGCCGGCGCCCTCGGGGCCGAGGTCGACACCCTTGCGCTGGACCAGCGCCAGCACCTGGAGCACACCGTCATGGACAGCCCGGGCCAGGCGCTCCCGCTCGCTCGCCACCGCCGCCGCGCGCTCGGCCTCGTCACGCTCGCGGGCCATCCTGGTCAGCGACCCGCACAGGTCGCCGACCAGTGACCCGGCCAGGACCAGCAGGAAGACGTGGCCATAGTTGGTCTGGCTGATCTCCTTGCGCAACAGCAGGTCCGCGGTGCACAGCAGCAGTGCCGCGAAGAGCCCGCCAGGCAGGCGCCAGTGGGCCGCCCAGGCCAGCAGCGCCCCGGCGATCCAGAAGCCGGGGATGGAGGCGTTGAACCACTCCGTCTTCACCACCGGGGTGGCGACCAGCGCGGCCAGGGCCAGCGCCAGGTCGACGCCGAGCCAGAACGGCGTACGACGGGCGTGGTCGGCGAAGAGCCAGATCGCCACGCCCGTCCAGAGCGCCATCGCCGCCACGACGGCCAGGCCGATCCGCGGATGGTGGAAGTTGTCGAGCCGGTAGAGGTTCACCCCGATGGCGTTGGCCAGCAGGATGATCCGCAGGACGGCCAGTCCGCGGAAGAGCCGATCCTCGACGGCAACGTCCGCCGGTCGGCCTGGCGCCACGGTGGTGGCGCTCAGGACGCCTTCTTTTCGTCCGCGCCCGGGGAGCCTTCCGCCGCCTGGCGGGCCGCCTTCTCCTGGCGCTTGGACTCCTCCTTGGCGCGGGCGGCGTACATGTCGACGTACTCCTGCCCGGACAGACGCATGATCTCGTACATGATCTCGTCGGTCACCGAGCGCAGGATGTAGCGGTCGTTCTCCATGCCCTCATAGCGGGAGAAGTCCAGCGGGGCGCCGTAGCGGACCTCTGGCCGGGTGAACTTGCCGAAGGTCTTGCCGGGCGGGGCGACCACGTCGGTGCCGACCACGGCCACCGGGATCACCGGGACGCCGGTCTCCAGCGCCAGGCGGGCGACACCGGTCTTGCCGCGATAGAGGCGGCCGTCGTGCGAGCGCGTGCCCTCGGGGTAGATCCCGAACAGTTCTCCCCGACCCAGCACCTGCTTGGCCGAGATCAGCGCGCCCTCGGCGGCATTGGCACCCGAGCGGTCGATCGGGATCTGGCCCGAGCCGCGGAAGAAGTGCTTCTGGAACCAGCCCTTGATGCCCGGCGTGTTGAAGTATTCCGCCTTGGCCACGAAGGAGACCCGCCGCGGCAGGGTCAGCGGCATGAAGAGCCAGTCGGAGTAGGAGAGGTGATTGCTGGCCAGGATGGCCGGACCGTCGGCGGGGACGTTGTCGAGCCCCTGTGACGTCGGCCGGAAGATGACACGCAACAACGGCCCGAGAGCGATCAACTTCAGGAACCAGTAGAACACTCGCCTTGACCTCCCGGGACGTACGCGGAACATCGCCGCCGATGCGGTGACACGGAAACAGTAGCCGCAAATCCCATCAACCACCTCAGTCCCCCTCGACGGTCCGCATGGTGCACAATCACAGGCGTGCCCACTGACGACCGGCTAGCCCCGCTCTCCATCCCGGCCCGACCCGAGGCGACCCGCGCGCCCACCCAGCGTGTCGGGGTGCTGCTCAGCCACGGCTTCACCGGTTCCCCGGCCTCGATGCGCCCGTGGGGCGAGTTCCTCGCCCTCCAGGGGTACGCCGTGGAGGTGCCGCGCCTGCCCGGCCACGGCACCACCTGGCAGGAGATGAACGACACCCGCTGGGACGACTGGTACGCCGAGGTGACCCGGGCCTTCGACAAGCTCCTGGCCGAGAATGACAAGGTCGTCGTCGCTGGCCTCTCCATGGGCGGCGCCCTGGCGCTGCAACTGGCCGTGGACCGGCCCGACGACGTGGCCGGCCTGCTCCTGGTGAACCCTGCGGTGGCCTCGAACAACAAGCAGTTGCTGGCGGTGCCGCTGGTCAAGAAGGTGCTCGCGTCGATGCCCGGCATCGGCAACGACATCAAGAAGCCCGGCGTCGACGAGGGCGGCTATGACCGCACCCCGCTGCACGCCCTGCATTCGATGGTGCAGGCGTGGAAGCCGCTGCGGGCGGACCTGTCGCGCGTGGTGGCGCCGATCCGGCTCTTCCGCTCCGCGGTCGACCACGTGGTGGACCCGTCGTCCGCCCGGATCATCGCCGCCTCGGTCAGCTCGCACGAGGTCGTCGAGCGGGTGCTACGCAACAGCTACCACGTGGCCACCCTGGACAACGACGCCCCGGTGATCTTCGAGGAGTCGCTGGAGTTCATCCACGCCGTCACCCACCCCCTGCGCCCCGAGAACGCCTGAGCCGGCCACCGAGTCGCACGTAGGCTGGTGGCGTGGATCCGCGCGACGAGGACGAACTCTGGAAGGAGATCGTCGAGAACTACGGGGACGTGCCCTCCGTGGAGGACCCGCCTGAGCCCAGCCCCGGCGTACGGATCTCGTTCACCCTCCGGTTGCAGCCGCCGACCCCCGACCCGGAGCCCGATCCCGAACCCGAACCTGACGCCGAACCCGACCCGGACCCGCTGCGGTCGGTCTGGGAGGGCGACGACCGCTTCGTGCCGCCACCACCACCCCCGGTGCCGGCACCGGAACCCGGCCGGTTGCTGGCCTGGCTCGGCCTCTTCGGCGCACCGCTCCTGATGCTGGTCGCGCTGGTGGCCGGTCGCCCGTTCCGCGGGATCTGGGCGGTGCTGCTGGCGGCGGCGTTCGTGGGTGGATTCGTCTACCTGGTCAAGACCATGTCGGACGAGCCGCGACGCCCGGGCGACGACGGCGCCCGCCTCTGAGGGTCCTCACTGCCCGGCCCGGGCGACCTGCTGGCGGACCAGGTCGGCAGCCCCGACCAGGCCGGCCTGGGGGCCGAACCGTGCCGCCACCAGCGGCGGCACCCGTCGATGACCCGAAGCGACCAGTGAGCGCTGCAGCGCCGTGCGCGCTGGGGCGAGCAACCGGTCACCGGCGGCAGAGACTCCCCCGCCCACGACCAGGCAGTCCGGGTCGAGCGCAGCACTGAGGTTGGCCAGGCCGACGCCGAGCCAGTCACCCACGTGGCGGAACGCCGCCAGTGCCAGCAGGTCTCCCTCGCCCGCTGCGTCGGTCACCATCGGCCCGGTCAGGGCGCCGGGATTGCCGCCGCAGGACTCCTCCAGCACGCTGGGTTGGCTCCCGAACCGGTCACGCGCGAAGCGGACCAGGGCCCGCCCCGAGCAGTACTGCTCCCAGCAACCGCGTCCGCCGCACTCGCACTCGGCGCCGTCGGGCACGACCTGCATGTGGCCGAACTCGCCGGCCATCCCATTGCGCCCCCGATGCAGGCGACCGCCGATGACCAGTCCCCCGCCGATGCCGGTGCCCAGGGTGACCATGATCGCGTCCTCGGCACCGGCAGCCACGCCGTGCGTCATCTCCGCATGCGCCGCTGCGGTGGCGTCGTTCTCCAGTGCGACCGGCACGCCCCAGCACTCCTCGAGGCGGGAGCGGACCGGCGCCTCGACCCACGGCAGGTGCGGGGCGAACATCACCTTCTGTCCGGCAGCGTCCACGAAGCCGGCAGCAGCCAGGCCCACGCCCAGCACCTCGTCATCGCCGGCGACCTCGACAAGTGCGTCGCTCAGTGCCTGCTCCACCAGGCCCGGGTCAACCCTGCGTCCCGGGGTCGAGCGCTGGACGGTGCGCACCACCCGCCCGCGTGCGTCGACCACACCGGCCAGCACCTTGGTGCCGCCGACGTCGATGCCGATGTAGACGCCCATCGCCCCATCCTGTCAGGCGTCGGCGCCCGCGGCCCGTGCTGCCAGGTGCGCCACGCCGACGATGCCGGCCTGGTTGCCCAGCGTGGCCACGACGATCGGTGCGACCGGACGGCTGCTCCCGCCACCGAGGTGTTCGGCGTACGTCGTACGCATCGGCGCCAGCAGCAGGTTGCCGGCATCGCTTGCTCCGCCGCCGACGACGATCAGCTGCGGGTCGAGGACCGAGGCCAGTTGCGCCAGTCCCTCACCGAGCCAGGTGCCGAGCCCGGCCAGCAGGTCGACCGCGAACGGGTCGCCCTGTCGTGCCTGGTCGGTGATCACCGGGCCATCGATCTCCTCGACCCTGCCTCCGGCTGCCGTGACCAGGGCCGCAGCGGCCTCCGGGTGCGCAGCGGCAGCGGCCCGCGCGGACCGGACCAGCGCGGTGCCGGACCCGTACTGCTCCAGGCAGCCACGGCGGCCGCACCCACAGGGCAATCCATCGCGGACCAGGCGCACATGGCCGATCTCGCCGGCGATGCCGAAGCCGCCGCGTTGCAGGGCTCCGTCCATGACGATGCCGCCGCCGACGCCGGTGCCGATGGCGACCAGCAGCAGGTCGCGACAGCCGGTCCCGGCACCTGCTCCGTGGACGTATTCGCCCCAGGCGGCGGCGTTGCCGTCGTTCTCGACGACCGCGGTCAGGCCGGTACGCCGGGCGATCTCGGCGCCGAGGGGCAGGTTGCGCCAGGCCAGGTTCGGGGCGAAGAGGATCGTGGAGCGGTCCGCGGCCACGAACCCGGCGGCCGAGATCCCGACCGCGTCGGCCCGGCCCCCGCGTTGCAGCGTTGCCACCATGTCGCTGATCGCGTCGACCAGGGCGTCGGAGTCGGTTGCCGGCGAGGGCACCTGGAGCCGCTCACCGATCGTGCCCCGGTCGTCGACGACAGCCCCGGCGATCTTGGTGCCGCCGACGTCAATGCCGATGGTGGCGCCCATCAGTCCTCGGGCCAGTCCTGGTCCAGGTCGATCGGCTCGATGTCGTCGCCGCGCGCCGAGGAGGCCTTCTGTTCGTCGGGCACAGCCGTCGCCAGCAGGGCGGCCGCGGCCTGCATCAGGGACGCACTGGCCACGGCCAGGTGCGTCTTCACCTCGGGGCTCAGGTCACGGACCAGGTGGATGGTGCGGCACACCGGGCAGAACTTGCACTCCTCGGCGTCGGTGGCGATGTGCTCGCTCGCGTCCTTGAACGCGTGCGCGGCGCCCTGGGCCATGCCCGCAACACCGTCGGCCATGCCGTCACCGTTCTCCTTGGCCCACTCCGAGAGCGCACCGAAGAGCTTGGCCGCCTCTTCCGCGACCGAGCCGACCTCGTCGGGACCCTTGTGGTCGTCGCTCACGTTGCCGTCTCCTCGAATCGAACCTGCAGTGCTCCACCCTCGACACGCGCACCGCTGACCCGGAAGCGGGCCAGCCCGGCGGGCAGGGAGAGAAGCCGACGATACGACGCCACGGTGACGACCAGTTCGTCGCCGTGCCGCTTGAGATCCACCTCACCCTTGGTCACGAACGGCAGGGCCAGGCTCAGCACGGCACCGGAGGCGGTCCGCTCCACCCGCAGCGGCCCGTCGCCGGAAGGCTCGGCGAGCGGATCCGTGCCGGCGTACACGTCCTCGGCCAGGAGGCGCAGCGCCTCGACGCCGACCGGTTCACCGGTGCGATAGGTGGAGCGCCAGCGGGCCAGGCCGGCGAAGGACTGCTCCATCTCGAGGAGCACCTTCTCCTGGGCCGCGACCCAGCCCGAGCGCCACGCGTCACCGCCCTCGTCGGGGAAGATCCGGTTCGCCACGACGCCGTCGACGCGGTAGCCGAAGAGGGAGAGCGTGGTGAACGAACGCCGGGCCTCGGCCAGCACCACCGTCTCCGGCGTGAGCACGACCCGGACACTGGCCCCGGGGCCGCTGAGCAGGGCGCGGACCTCGTCCAGTTCCCCGTGCAGGCGCTGCACGGCATCGAAGACGGTGTCCTCGGGCATCGGCACGCCGGCCGCCTTGGAGAGCACCGGCTTGAGGGTGCGCACCATCCGGCGCCCGAAGGGGAAGATCCGCTCCATGTACCACCCCAGCGCCTCAGGCAAGGCCAGCAGGCGCAGCGTCTCCGCGGTCGGGGCGCAGTCGACGATGATCACGTCCCACTCCCCCGAGCTCGCGTGGAGGCGCAACTCGAGCAGGGCAAAGATCTCCTCCGCCCCGGGGATGACGGTGAGTTCCTCGGCTGCGACCGGGTCCACGCCGACCACGTCCAGCACGGTCAGCAGATAGCCCTGGATGTCGGCCCACGACTGCTCGAAGCGGCGTTGGGCATCGACCTGCTGAACGAAGAGGTTCTCGGCCACCCGGGTCGGCTCCGCCCCGACGGGTGCGGCGAAGGCGTCGGCCAGGGAATGCGCGGCATCGGTGGAGAGGACCAGCGTGCGCAGGCCCCGGGAGGCGGACAGGGCCGCGGTGCCGGCAGCGACCGTCGACTTCCCGACGCCACCCTTGCCGGTGAAGAGGAGGATCCGCACGCTCAGTGGTCGCTCACAGCGACTCGACGCGGTTCTTCAGTCCCTTGAGCGCGGTGTCGATGAGGATCTTCTCGCCCTTGCGCTTGAGCATGCCGATCAGCGGGATCGCGACGTCGAGGGCGAGGCGATAGGTCACCTCGGTCGAGCCGTTGCCGAGGTCACGCAGGGCATAGGTGCCGTCGAGTGCGCGCAGCATCTTGCCCTCGACCAGGGTCCAGGTGACCTCACGGTCGCCGTCCCAGGTGTAGGCCAGTGTGTAGTCGTCCTTGATCGGGGCGACGTCGAGCTCGAAGTAGACCTGCTTCGCGCGTCCCTCGGCGCCGTCCTCGACGACCTTGACGTTCTTCATCCCCTTCGCCCAGGCCGGGTACGCCGGGAAGTCGGCGATCACGTCCATCACCGCGGCCGGAGGCGCGTCGACGACGATCGAGGAAGAAGTCTGTTCGGCCATTCCGGGCTCCCGTGGTGGGCTGGGTCGCTGCTGGGGCGAGCGTACCGGATCCCCCGGTCACGCCGCGTGGCGGTAACGTTCCGATGACAGCTTCCACCGGACTTCCAGGAGACCGACATGCGCGAATTCGCCTCGCCGCTGCCCGTCACGATCCCCGCGACGGGCAACCTCACTGATGACGTGGTGACCAATGCGCGTGAGCATGGCACCACGGTCGTCTTCAGCCGCAATGACGGCTCCGGGTGGAGCGATGTGACCGCGTCCGAGTTCCACGACGAGGTCGTCGCCGCGGCGAAGGGGCTCATCGCTGCCGGCGTCCGGGTCGGTGACCGGGTCGCCCTGCTGGCCAAGACCCGCTATGAGTGGACCCTGCTGGACTACGCCATCTGGTTCGCCGGTGCGGCAACGGTGCCGATCTATGAGAGCTCCTCGAGCGACCAGATCCAGTGGATCCTGGAGGACTCCGGCGCCAGGGCGATCATCGTCGAGGGCGCCGACCACCTCTCCCGCGTCGAGCCGCTGCGCGAGGGACTGGGCGAGCTGGCACACGTGTGGTCGATCGACGACGGCGCGGTCGACACCCTGGCCCAACTGGGTGCCGACGTCAGCGACGAGGCGCTGGAGGAACGGCGTACCACGGCGACGCCGCTGGACCTGGCCACGCTCATCTACACCTCCGGCACCACCGGCCGCCCCAAGGGATGCATGCTGACCCACGGCAACTTCATGTTCGAGCTCGGCGTTGCCGTGCACGAACTGGAGCGCCTCTTCGGTGACGAGGACGCCTCGACGCTGCTCTTCCTGCCGCTGGCCCACGTCTTCGCCCGGATCATCCAGGTCGGTTGCATCAAGGCACGCGTGCGCCTGGGCCACTCGGCCGACATCAAGAACCTGGTCGACGACCTGGGGGTCTTCAAGCCGACCTTCATCCTCGCCGTACCGCGGGTCTTCGAGAAGGTCTTCAACACCGCCTCGCAGAAGGCAGCCGCCGATGGCAAGGGCAAGATCTTCGAGAAGGCAGCCGCCACGGCGATCGCGTGGAGCCGGGCCCAGGACGGTGGGCGGGTCCCGCTGCTGCTGCGCGGCCAGCACGCGTTGTTCGACAAGCTCGTCTACGGCAAGTTGCGCGCGGCGCTGGGCGGGAACTGTGAGTACGCCGTCTCCGGCGGGGCGCCGCTGGGCGAGCGGCTGGGCCACTTCTACCGCGGCATCGGCGTCAACGTGCTCGAGGGCTACGGCCTGACCGAGACCACCGCAGCGTTGACGGTGAACCTGCCGGATGCCCAGAAGGTCGGCACCGTGGGCCGTCCGCTCGGCGGCACCACGGCACGGATCGCCGACGACGGCGAGATCCTCTTCCAGGGTGGCCAGGTCTTCGCCGGCTACTGGAACAACGAGAAGGCGACCGCCGAGACCCTGGTCGATGGCTGGTTCCACACCGGGGACGTCGGCGAGCTCGACGACGAGGGATTCGTGAAGATCACCGGCCGCAAGAAGGAGATCCTGGTGACCGCCGGCGGCAAGAACGTTGCCCCAGCGGTGCTCGAGGACCGGCTCCGGGCGCACCCGCTGGTCAGCCAGTGCGTCGTGGTCGGCGACGGGCAGCCGTTCATCGCCGCCCTGGTCACCATCGACCCGGAGCACTTCGAGCACTGGGCGAAGGAGAACGGCAAGTCCGGGTCGATCGGCGACAACGTCGACGATGCGGACCTGGTCGCCGAGATCCAGGGCGCCGTGGACGAGGCCAACAAGGCCGTCTCCAAGGCCGAGTCGATCCGCAAGTTCACGATCCTGCCGATCGACTGGACCGAGGAGGACGGCCAGTTGACGCCGTCGCTGAAGTTGAAGCGCAACGTGGTCATGCGCGAGCACCGCGATGACGTGGCCGCGCTCTACGACGGCTGAGGCTCCCATATTGGGGAGCAGCCCTATCCGAAATGACTAGATAGGACTAGTCCATCTGGGCTATATGGACGAAACCTGTGGTCACGTGTGGGGCAGATGGTGGAACCTTGCAGTAACAACCACCACAATGATGACGCGTCCGGTCCCCACGGTCCGGCCGTTGTCGGTGTTCAACCACGCTCGACCTCGAAGAAGGTGTCATGGACCGTCGGAAGATCCTCCTCGTCCTCGCTGCGGTCATCGCTGCCCTGGGGACCCTGCTGGTGTTCCTCTACGTGCAGGCTGCCGACGATCGTGCAAAGGAGGAGATCGAGGCGACCGACGTGCTCAAGGTGATCAAGCCGATCGAGCCCGGCGAGAAGTTCGACGACGCCGTGGCGGCCGGCAAGTTCCAGATGACGCCGGTCCCGCGCGACCAGGTCCTCGACGGCGCCCAGACCGACCTCGAGGCGCTCAGCGGCCAGATCGCGGTGACCCGGATCTTCCAGGGTGAGCAGCTGACCGCGAACCGCTGGGGCGGCACCGTGGAGAACACGTCCCTGGCCATCCCGGACGGGATGCTGGCGATCTCGGTGAACCTGAGCGACCCGGCCCGCGTCGCCGGCTTCGTGAGCCCCGGCTCGGAGGTGGCCGTCTTCCTGACCGCCACCACCACCGGCGGCCCGGCCACCCAGCTGCTGCTGGAGCGGGTCCAGGTGCTCGGCGTGGGCACCACGTCGACGATCACCTCGACCCGGGTCGACGGGTCCGGACAGGCCACGACCGAACAGCTGCCCAAGACGTTGCTGACCCTGGCGCTGAGCCAGCAGGATGCGGAGAAGGTCATCTTCGCCACCAGCAACGGCGACCTCGCCTTCGGCCTGCTCACCGAGAGCAGCGAGGTCAACCGCCGCGGTAGCGGAGTCAACGGAGAGAACCTCTTCCAGTGAGGAACTGATGCCAGTCATCGTCGAGAAGGACCCGACAACCGTCGACCAGCTCAGTGCCCTGCTCCCGGCAGGTTCGCACGTGGTCGACAGCAGCGAGACGCTGCACTCCTGGCTCGCCCACCAGGGCGAGGAGTACGCCGTGGTGATCGGCCCCGGTGTCGCACTGGAGGAAGCGACGACCCTGTCGGAGAGCCTGCGCTACACCCGCCCGTCGACCAGCGTGATCCTGGTCCGCCACGAGGTGGACACCGACCTGCTCTACCGGGCGATGCAGGCGGGATGTCGTGACGTCGTACGCACCAGCGACTACGACGGCATCACCAACGCGATCTCGCGCGCCCACCAGCTGTGGTCCGCGCTGCACACCGGCCCGGCCGCTGCTGCCGCAGCCAAGCCGCGCACCGGCCACATCATCACCGTCTTCTCCCCCAAGGGCGGTGTCGGGAAGACGACGACGTCGGTGAACCTGGCGCTAGCCCTGGCCAACAAGGGCGCGCGCAAGGTCTGCCTGGTGGACCTCGACCTGGCCTTCGGCGACGTGGCGATCACCATGCAGCTCTTCCCGGCCCACACCATCGAGGAGGCGATCGGCGGCGAGAACGTCATCGACTTCACCATGGTCGAGTCACTGCTGACCCGCCACGAACAGTCCCTGATGGTGCTGGCCGCGCCGAGCCTGCCCGACGCCCGCGACCGGGTCACCGCGACCCTGGTCTCCCGGATGCTGCGCACCCTGCGTGACGAGTTCGACTACATCGTGGTCGATACCTGCCCCAACTTCGACGAGCAGACCCTGCAGGCGCTCGACGAGACCGATGACTGCGTCGTGGTGGCGACCCTGGACGTGCCGACGCTGAAGAACGTCAAGGTCGCCCTGGAGACACTCGACCTGCTCAACATCGCCCAGGGCAGTCGCCACCTGATCCTCAACCGCGCCGACGACGCAGTGGGCCTGGACCCGGAGAAGGTGCAGCAGATCCTCGGCATGCCGATCACCACGATGATCCCGTCGTCGACCGACATTGCCGCAGCCACCAATGCCGGCAAGCCGATCGTGATCAGCAACCCGTCCCACCCTGCCAGCAAGGCCTTCAACGCGCTGGCGACGACACTGGCCGAGGGCGTCGGCGACTCCCTGAAGCCCGTTGTCCCGACTCCGACCCTGGCCAGCGCACGCGTGGCCGACCACGACGAAGCCGAGCGACGCGGTCGCTGGCGCCGGAACAAGAGGTGACCTGATGAGCAGTCTCGGAGATCGGATCGCCCGGGCCCGGGCCGCAGCCGACGGCACCGATGCTGGCGCCGGCAGCCATGCTGCTCCGGCAGAGCCGAACCCGCGCCACCAGGCCGAGCCCGCCGCGCCCGCCACCCCGGTGACCGGCAAGCGCGTGGCCACCCCGCCACCCGCCGCTCCGGAGGTGGAGACGGTGGTCAGCCGTCGCCTGGCGAGTGCCGCCAGCGCACAGCAGGACCGCCTCGAAGAACTCAAGGGCAACGTGCATGCCGAGCTGCTCAAGCAACTGGGTCCCCAGTTGTACGACGCCAACCTGGACCAGGCCGAGCTGGAGAGCCGGGTCCGCCAGGTCCTCAAGGACGTGCTCAGCTCCCAGGAGCGGCCGCTGAGCAACGCCGACCGGACCAAGGTCACCCTGGAGATCACCGACGACATCCTCGGCTATGGGCCGATCGAGCCGTTCCTGCGTGACCCTGAGGTCACCGAGATCATGGTCAACGGCCCGCACATGGTCTTCGTGGAGAAGCACGGTCGCCTCCAAGCCGTGGACGCCCGCTTCGCCGATGAACTGCACCTGCGCCGCACGATCGACAAGATCGTCTCCCGAATCGGTCGCCGCGTGGACGAGTCGAGCCCGTTGGTCGACGCCCGCCTGCCCGACGGGTCCCGGGTCAACGCGGTGATCCCACCCCTGTCGATCGACGGATCGGCACTGACGATCCGCAAGTTCGCCGCCGACCCGCTGACCGTGGCCGACCTGATCTCGTTCGGCTCGCTGAGCCAGCGCACCGCCGACTTCCTGGACGCCTGCGTCCGGGGCCGGTTGAACATCATCGTCTCCGGCTCCACCGGCGCCGGCAAGACGACCACGCTCAACGTGCTCAGCTCGTTCATCCCCAGCGACGAGCGGATCGTGACCATCGAGGACGCCGCCGAGCTGCAGCTCAAGCAGGAGCACGTGGTGCGCCTGGAGTCCCGCCCGGCCAACATCGAGGGCCGCGGCGACGTCTCCATCCGCGACCTGGTCAAGAACAGCCTCCGGATGCGGCCCGACCGGATCATCGTCGGTGAGGTCCGTGACGCCTCCGCACTGGACATGCTCCAGGCAATGAACACCGGTCACGACGGCTCCATCTGCACGGTCCACTCCAACGGTCCGCGCGACACCCTGTCCCGCATCGAGACGATGGTGCTGATGGCCGGGATGGACCTGCCAATCAAGGCGATCCGGGAGCAGGTGGCCTCGGCGGTTGACCTGATCGTGCACCAGACCCGCTTCAAGGACGGCTCGCGCCACATCACCCACATCACCGAGGTGGAGCGGATGGAGGGTGACGTGATCACCCTCCAGGACGTCTTCGTCTATGACCACTCGGCAGGATTCGACGAGAGCGGACGCTCGCGTGGACACCTGCGCTCGACCGGCTTGCGCCCGAAGTTCCTGGAGAAGATGGCCTATTCCAACGTCACCGTCGACCCGGTGCTCTTTGCCGTGGACGGCAATTGATGGCCACCTCGTCCCGCTCGGACGCCACCCGCACCGTGCGTGGCCTGCGCGCCATCGCCGCGGCTGCTGCGGTCGGCCTGGGCGCCACGTTCCTGGGCCTGTCCCCTGCCGCTGCCGCCGACGAACTGGCCATCGCCCACGTGCAGCCGGAGGGCGAGACGGTCCAGCTGCTCGTCTCGACGCCCGAGGACGGCTCGGTCACCGCGGACGACCTGAGCGTCACCTTCGACGGGGAACCCGCCGAGATCGAGGTGGCCCCCGTTGGCGGGGCGCCGCAGATCCAGCGCACCACGATCCTGGCGATCGACACCAGCACCAGCATGTCGGGCAGCCGGATCTCCTCGGCGCGGGAGGCGGCGACCACCTTCCTCGACTCGGTGCCCGAGGACGTCCGGGTCGGCATCGTCACCTTCAACGGCACGGTGGCCACAGCCCTGGAGCCGACCACCGATCGCGACGCCGCCCGGGCCATCATCGAGGACCTCGACCTGGGCGCGGACACCTACCTCAACGACGCGCTGATCGCGGCCGCCGCCTTGGCTGGCACTGAGGGTCAGCGGAACATCCTGCTGCTCTCCGATGGCGAGGACAACAGCCAGACCGAGGCCGCCGCCGCGATCTCCGCAGTCCAGGAAGCCGGGGTCCGGGTCGACGTGGTCGCCCTCGACTTCGACGACGACGAGCTGGCCCCGCTCCAGGAACTCGCCACGGCCGGTGGCGGCGAGGTCATCGCCGCCGATGCGCAAGCACTCACCGACGCGTTCGAGGCCGAGGCGGAGTCCCTGAACCGGCAACTCGTGGTGACGGCGACCATCCCGGAGGCGATCCGCGGCACGGCGGCCACGATCGAGGTGAGCGCGGGCGAGCTGAGCACGAGCACGCACGCCAAGATCCGCGACGAGGCGCTGCCGGAGCCTGTCGCCCCGGCGGAGACCGACAATACCTCCGAAGGCTCGGGCACCACGATCAGCAAGAACATGATGTACGCCGGACTGGCGGCCATCGGCCTGGGTCTCCTGGTGGTCCTGGGCAGCCTGATGTGGTCGGCCGGCAAGCCCAAGAAGGGCCCGACCGCCGAGCAGCGGATCGCGGCGTACGGCATGGGCGGCAGCAGTGAGGCCGCTGCCGCTGCCGCCAGCCAGGGCGGCGAGCCGGTGCTCACCCTCGACAACGCCAAGAGTGCCGCGGCCTCGATGCTGCAGCGGAACAAGGGACTCGAGGCCCGGATCAGCCAGCGCCTGGTCGCAGCCGGATCACAGCTCAAGGCAGCCGAGTGGGTGCTGATCCACGGTGGCATCACGATCGTCGCGGGCCTGATCGGTGCCCTGCTCGGCCAGGGCGACCCGCTCTTCATCATCCTCTTCCTGGCGGTCGGTGGCTTGGTGCCGTGGCTGTGGCTGGGCAGGCAGCGCAAGAAGCGGATGGATGCGTTCAACTCGCAGTTGGCCGACACCCTCACGCTGATCTCCGGGTCGCTCTCCGCCGGGATGTCACTGGCGCAGTCGATCGACAGCGTGGTCAAGGAGGGCCGCGAGCCCGTGGCCGGCGAGTTCAAGCAGGCGCTGGTCCAGAGCCGTCTCGGAGTGCCGCTGGTCGACGCCCTCGAAGAGGTCGCGGTGCGCACCGAGAGCCAGGACTTCGCCTGGGTCGTGATGGCGATCCGGATCCAGCGCCAGGTCGGCGGCAACCTGAACGAACTGCTCTCCACGGTCGCCAACACGCTGCGCGAGCGCGACTACCTGCGGCGCCAGGTGAAGACCCTCTCCGCCGAGGGCATCCTGTCGGGATGGATCCTGGCTGCGCTTCCGGTGGGGATGTTCTTCTACATGTTGCTCTTCCGTCGCGAATACGTGAGCCGCCTGTGGAGTGAACCGCTGGGCCTGTTGATGCTGGTCGCTGCCGTGGTTGCCCTGGCGCTGGGCGGCGTCGTGATCAAGAAGATCGTCAAGGTGGAGGTCTGAGATGGAACTCTTGCTCGGCGCAATCCTGATCTTCGTCGCCCTCTTCATCGTCTTCGCCGCGATCGGGGGCCTCTCCCCCGAGCGGAGCGGGGTCAGCCGCTCGCTCGAGGTGCTGGAGGCAATGACCGGCAGCCCCGAGGAACTGACCAAGGAGGCGGACAAGCCGTTCACCGAGCGGGTGCTCAACCCATTGCTCGACCGCCTGCAGCGCTTCGGTCGGCGGATCACCGGTGCGGACCAGGCCGAACGGATCCGCGGCCAACTCGACCGGGCCGGCAACCCCAAGGGGTGGACCGTGGACCGGGTCTCCTCGGGCAAGATCCTCGGCACCTTCGTCGGGGCGGGCCTGGCGGCGTACGTCATCCTGCTGGCTGGCCCGCCGTGGCCGATCAGCGTGCTGATCGCGGCAGTCTGCCTGGTGCTCGGCTTCTATGCGCCGAACATCTACCTCTACAACACCGCAGAGAAGCGGAACGAGCAGATCCTCAAGGACCTGCCTGACGCGCTCGACCTGCTCACCATTTCGGTGGAGGCCGGCCTCGGCTTCGATGCCGCCCTGCAGCAGGTCGCCCGCAACACCGGCGGCCCCCTGGCCGGCGAACTGACCCGGGCGCTCCAGGAGATGCAGATCGGACGGAGCCGCAGCGATGCCCTGCGCGGACTCGGTGAGCGGAGCACGGTCCCCGACCTGAAGTCGTTCACCAGTGCCATGGTCCAGGCCGATGCGGTCGGCATCCCGGTCGCCCAGGTGCTGCGGGTGCAGTCGAACGAGATGCGGACCAAGCGACGCCAGCGCGCCGAGGAGAAGGCCGCCCAGGTGCCGGTGAAGATCATGGTCCCGGTGATCCTCTTCATCCTGCCCTGCCTGATGATCGTGGTGATGGGGCCAGGCATCCTGAGCATGATCGAGGCATTCTCCGACCGATGACCGAGGTCGACGAGAGGTCCCGCTATGCCTCGGTGACAGCCGGGGCCCGGGTCTTCGCCCTGATCCTCCTGGCCGCCCCGGTCGCCTTCACCGGCGAATACGGGCCGATCCTCAACGTGATCCTGGTCGCGGCAGTCTGGATGGGGGCCATCTTCGTCGAAGGCCTGCACCGGATCCCGGTGATGCCGGCACTCGTCCTCGAGGCGAGCCTGGTGACCTTCCTCGCTGCCTGGACGCTTGCCGATTCCCGCGTGCTGCTCCCGGCAATTGCCCTGCCCATCTTCATCGGCGGCATGGTCCGCGGCAGCAGGGGCATGCTGGAGGTCGCGCTGGCCGAGGTGGTCGTGCTGGTGGCCACTATCGTCCCCAACTCCGGCATCGAGCAGACTTCGGAGACCTTCTTCGCCGTCTTCACCTGGTTGATGGTAGGACTCGGGTTCGGCGCGATCGCGGCGCTGGTACACAACCTGCGCTTCCAGGCACCGACCACGGCCAGTTCCTATCGCGACGCACGCGCCCTGATCGCGCAGTTGATCGAATTGTCGGGTGACCTGGTCGACGGCCTCGATCCGGTGGGGATCAGTCAGAACGTGCTCGACCAGGCACGTGAGGAACTCCCCCTGGTGGGTGCGGTGCTCTACACGCCCTCCCTCTATGGTCCGACGCCGCTGGTCGAGGGGGACGTCAAGACCAGCGGCATGGCGCTGCGCGAGTCTCTCATCGATCGCGTCTTCACCACGGCTGCTCCCGTCCAGGACGGCAGTGAACTCGCCTTTCCACTGCTCACCGACGCCGGCGTGGTGGCCGTGGTCGGGGGCATCCTGGCCGACGATCGCCCCAACGCGTCACGCCTGCAGGCAGAGATGGAGGAGTTGAGCCGGAAGTTCGCCGCCGAGGCGATCCAGCTCGACACGGCGCTCCTCTTCACCACGGTGCGCGACGAGGCCACCGCCGAGGAACGGCACCGGCTGGCCCGCGACCTGCATGACGGCGTGGCGCAGGACCTGGCGGCACTCGGCTACCTGATCGACGGCCTCGAGGAGACCGCGACCGATCAGGAGCAGACTGAGCAGGTCGATGAGTTGCGCACCGAGTTGACCCGGGTGGTGGCTGAGCTTCGTCGCTCCATCTTCAGCCTGCGCAACGATGCCGCCGGCGCGGCGAGCCTGGGCGAGGGCATCCGGGCCCTGGCCGGACACATCCAGAGCCGTGCCGGGATCCCGGTCGAGGTCGTCCTCGACGAGGGTGAGACCCGGCTCCGTGCCGGGGTGGAGTCGGAGTTGCTCCGGATCGCCCAGGAGGCGATGAACAACGCGGTCAAGCATGCCCGGGCATCGCGAATCATCGTGCACTGCACGGTCCATCCGCCGCACGCGATGATCCGGGTCGTGGACGATGGTCGGGGCCTGCAATCGGCACGCGACGACTCGCACGGGCTGCGGATCATGCGGGAGCGTGCCCGCCGGGTCGGTGCCGAGCTGACCCTGCAGAACTCGACCGAGCACGGCGGGGTCGAACTCACCGTGACCTTGTCGGCGCAGAACTCTCCCACGCGCGCCTGATCTCCGGCAAGATGGCAGTCATGACTGCCCAGGAGAACCTTGAACCCACGACCACGGTCGTGCTGGTGGACGATCACGAGTTGATCCGGACCGGGCTCGCCCGTTCGTTCGAGCGGGACCCAGCCATGACCATCGTCGGACAGGCCGGCAGCGTCGCCCAGGCATTGAGCGTGATCTCCGCCCAGCGTCCGACCGTGGTGGTCACCGACCTGCAGTTGCCAGACGGCACCGGCCTGGACATCATCCGCGCGATCCGCAAGCAGAACCAGGAGATGGGCCTGGTCGTGCTCACCATGCACTCGGGCGACGACCAGATCTTCGCCGCCATGGAGGCCGGCGCCTCTGCCTTCGTCGGCAAGGACGCACCGTCGAAGGAGGTGGTGAGCGCCGCCAAGCACGCGGCGGTCTCCCCCAAGACGTTCCTGTGCTCCAATCTGGCCGGCGCCATGCTCCGGCGCGCCAACGACGACCGTCCACGCCTTTCCGAGCGGGAGCAGGAGGTGCTGACGCTGCTGGCCGAGGGCCTGGGCACGGCTGCGATCGCCGGGAAGCTCTACATGAGCGAGTCAACGGCGAAGACGCACATCGCGAAGATCTACCAGAAACTCGGAGCCACCAACCGGGCCCAGGCTCTTGTCACGGCGATGCGGCTCAACCTGCTCAGCTCGGTCTCACCCTGAAATGACTAGGCGCGGAATAGTCATAAATGACTATGTCCTCGCGGCTGAACTCCCGATGTACCGGGTGTCCCCGACGGGTGATGATTGTCTTGTTCGAGTCGAGGGGCTCGAGAAAACAAGCCGAACATGTGGGTTCGCTTCATCTCTAAGGGGAAACAAAATGATCGAGTTCTACGCCAAGTTCCTGGCCTTCATGACCGTCGAGCAGAACAAGCGCGACGAGCGCGGCGCCACCGCCGTCGAGTACGGCCTCCTGGTCGCCCTGATCGCCGTCGTGATCATCGCCGCGGTCTACTTCCTGGGTGGCACCCTCAGCGACATGTTCACCGAGGCAGGCTCCTCCATCGACAACCCGACAGGCAACTGACCTCATCCGGTCATCGACTGCGGCCACGCACCCCGCGTGGCCGCAGTCGCAATTTCGCTGAACACATCGACCGCCCACGGCTTGGGGATCCTCATGGCACCAGCAGACCCGCATCGCCAGCGGGACGAGCGCGGCGCGACCGCGACTGAATACGCGCTGCTGGTGACCCTGATCGCCATTGTGATCCTCGCCGCCGTCTTTTTCTTCGGCCGCGAGGTGCTCGACCTCTTCGACACCTCCGAGATCGAGTCGGTCTATCCCTCCGACTGATCCCCTGCTGCGACGCGCGCCAATGCGACCCGTTCCAGGACCGTCGGGTGGCTTCCGAACCAGAACTGCGACCACGCTGGCGGCGTCGGATCGCAGAGCGAGCGCAGGCACAACTGCCGCTGCAGTTCCACCATCGCCTCCGGTGCCGTCACCCGAAGTGCGTCCGTGTCCGCCCGCATCTCCACGTGGCGACTGATCGTCGACTGCACCGGGCTGGAGAGCACCGTCGCCACCGCCATCAAGGCCAGGACCAGCGCCACCGAGCGCGGGTCACGCAGTCCGTCTGTCCCGGACCGGCGCCGCACCAGGCCGCTGCCGGTGATCACTCCCAGCAGGCCGATCCCGACCATCACGCCGAACGCGCCCAGTCCCGTGCCGACCAGCACGTCGTCGTGCTTGGCATGGGCCAGTTCGTGGGCCACCACGGAGAGCACCTGGTCCTCGGGTTGCGACTCGAGCAGGTTGTCATAGACGACCACGCGCCGGGTGCTTCCGAAGCCCGAGACATAGGCATTCAACGTGGTGGTCCGACGGGAGGCATCGGCAACCAGCACGTCGTCCACCGCGACTCCTTCGACCCGAGCTAGGTCGAGGATCTCGGAACGCGGCGGTCCCTCTTCCATCGAGGCGAAGTCATTGAAGAGGGGCTCGACGACCACTGGATAGGCGAAGGAGCCGGCCACAACCAACCCCGCGCAGATCCCCCCGGCCACCGCTGGCCACCATCGGTGCCACCTGCGCGCACATCCGACCAGCACGATCAAGGCGACAGCGGCGACCACCACCGAGAGCAGGTAGCCCTTAACCTGGTCCACCGCCCAGTCAGGGAGCGCCTGTTGGGTCAGCCCGTGGTTGACCCGTCGGGAGCGCAGGGCGAGCCCGAAGGGAAGCGTGACGAGTTCGCCGATGAGCAGGACGACAGCACTCAGGCACGTGACCTTGACTGTCCAGTGACTGCGCCATCCCTGCTCTGCACGCCCACCGAGGAGTCCAGCACCAACCCGAGTGAACCCGAGCCCGCAAGCCACCAGCAACGAAACGCCCAGCGCGCTCCAACTCAATACCCGATTCCAGCGAGCGAACTCCTCGCCGCGCGCGACCTCATCGGCAGAGAAGACGGAGGCTGCCGCCGCCGGCTCGGGCCATCCTCCCGGCGCCGGGTTCCACGGCACCAGCAGGGCGGCCATGCCGAGGAAGCCCACTGCCCCGACGGCCGTCACCAGCCAGGCGACCCGTGTGTGGTGTGCAGGCGTGTCCGTCATCGCGCCAGAGCCTCGAGTTCGTCCTGCCACAGCCCGACCAACTTATCCTCGGTCAGCCCGAAGTGTTCCTGCAGCGCATCGGGCAGCGACGCCCCTGCCGAGACGTCGTTGTAAAGGTCCACCAGCGCATCCTCGCCGCCCTCGCCGACCAGGACCCGGCAGGCGAGCCATGCCGCCTCATAGGCGGCACCCAGGTGGCTGGTGCGCGAGTTGAACTCGACGCTGCCGGGTAACGCATCGGGGACACCTTCTTCCTGCACCCGGGCGATCACCTGGGCTGCGGCAGTGGTCAGCGGCAGGTCCACGTCACGCAGCGCCACATAGTCGGCGAATCCCTCCAGGAGCCACAGGGGCACTCCCGATGTGGTCGCGGCTCCGGTGACGACATGGACCGCCTCGTGGCTCATCACGACCTGGGCACCTTGCGCCTTCAAGCCCGACCACAGTTGCGGGTTCACCAGCACGTGCACGGGCGATGTTGGTGTCAGGGATCCGTCCACGGTCGTGGTCACGGCGGCGATGTTGTCATACTCGCCCTCGTCGGCGTCGAGCATCGCGTTGAGTTGGCCGGTGTTGGCGGGCACCTCGACGACGAGTCCCTGCTCGGTGTCCGGGAGCATGGCCCGCACCACCCGGACGGCTTCGCGCGCCTGCGTGGCGTACTCACCCACGGATTCCCCCGCCACCATCACCAGTGCGTCATCGGTGCGATCAACGGCGAGGCCAGCCAACAGCCACAACGGAGTACGCCGGGAGCCACCGCCGAACCCGGTGATACGCGCCTGGCCGTCCTCGAGCGCGAAGGTCACCGTGATCTCCGCCCAGGCCGGGCCGGGGTCGAATCCGTCGAAGCGCCAACTGGCATCGACAGCGGCTGCCCACTGTCCCTGCTGGAGGCCGGCCGAGAGGGCGCGGTCCTCGTCGACATAGCGCAGTGAGAAATCCGCCACGTGCAGCGCTTGGGCATTGTCAGACAAGCGCTGCGCCACCTCGGGAGTCGCCACCGCGCGGAAGTCGGCAGCATCGCCGGTCCGTACGCCGTCCACGACACCGGAGAGCGCGACAGCCGCGAGATCCTGTCGTCCCGCGGGCGAGGAGAGGCGCGGGTCGGTGAGGGGCTCGGCGTCGCGGCCCACCACGGCGAACAGGACGGCCAGCAGCACTGCTGCCAACACGAGCAGAAGGCCGGCCATCCACCATCGTGGACGGCCGGCCTTCGGCAGGAGACTGTTCAGCTGGATCAGCCGGGTCGGACGGCGCCGCTGTACGGCATGGAGCGAACGCCGGCGACAGCGACCCCGGTACGCGGGTTGGCCGCGTGGACGATCTTGCCGTTGCCGATGTAGATCCCAACGTGGCTGACCGGGCTGTAGTAGAAGACCAGGTCACCTGGCTGCAGCGCGTCGATGGAGACCCGGGTGCCGGAACCCATCTGTGCGCGCGAGGAGTGCGGCAGGCTGACGCCGGCCTGGGCCCATGCCTTCATGGTGAGGCCGGAGCAGTCGAACGAGCTGGGGCCAACCCCGGCGTGGCGGTAGCCCTTGCCCACCTGGGCGAGCGCGTAGTTCACCGCATCAGCAGCGCGGCCCGAGACCTCCACGTTCATCTCGACGCGCTCGGTGCTGCGCGAGGCGGAGTTGCTGGTGGAGTTGCCTCCCGCCGGAGCGGCAAGGGTGGCGCGCTCGGCGGCGCTGAGGCGGGAGAGGAGCTGCTCGGCCTTGGCCAGCTTCTCCTTTGCCTCGGCCTTGTTGGCGGCCAGCGTCTTTTCGGTCGAGGCCAGCTCGTCGGCCCGCTTCTGGGTGGCCTCGCGGCGAATCTCCAGCGCGGTGACCTCGCGGTTGTAGCTCTCGAGACGCTGCGCCTGGACGTCGTTGTAGGCGGACAGGGTGGTGAGGTCGTCGAGGAACTGCTCGGGGTCCGCGGAGAGCACGAGGCGTCCGGCGTTGGACAGGGTGCGGCCCTCGTACTGCGCGGCGATCGAGTCGGAGACCGACTCGCTCAGCTCGTCGACGGTGGCCTGTTGGGCTGCCTCGTCGGCCTTGAGTGCCTTGAGGTCGGCCGTCAGTTCGTCCAGCTTGAGCTTGGCGTCGTGGTGGCGCTCGGTGGCAGCCTCGGCCTCGTGCTCGAGCTTGTCCACCTGCGCGCGGACGTCATCGATGTCCGGGTCGGCGAAGCTCGGAGCGGCCGGCATGAGGCTAACTGCAAGGACTGCGGTGGTGCTGGCGAGTGCCGCGATGGCACGCTTCCGTCCGTGATGCATGGGGGCGGACGTACTCCTCTTTGCTCTACGCCTACCAGGTGAGCTGTCGGGTTCGGGCACAAAGTTTCCCTACACGCATTCCGCAGTGGTGCTGCCTCGTGCGTGATTCACCCCAGGGGATTGGTTCCCCGGCTCCAGACCCGACACGACTTCCCCGCCACACGGGTCTGGATTCGGCGTGGCGCCTGAGCTGGTCCGGTGTGACCAACTGGTACAGGCAACCAAGCACACAGGCTAGACGGGGCAGCAGGCCCGAGCAAACCCATGTGACCCATGTCGTGGATGAATTTCAGCATTTCAGATGACGTGTGTCACATCCGTCCCATTCGTCACTCCCGGAGTGCCGCTGGTCAGGCCGATTCGACCTGGGGTCCGCTCACTGGCGTTACCATCCTCAGCGGCGGCACCAGGCCCGAGGAGGCCAGCACATCCAGTGCCCGGCATTCCTCGTCGTCGAAGGCCAGTTCCGGAGGTGGCCCGAGCAGGACAGTGACGACACAGTCGTGGCAGGCCAGGCCGCGCACCTCACAGGTGTCGCAATCGATTCGCAAGGTCATCCGTTGCTCCTCGTCTCGAAGGGTTCCGGGCAGGGATCCCGGCTGTCCAGAGACTCGCAGAGGGCACCGACACTTGCTCGGCGATCGCCCCGGTTCACCCTCCGAGCAGCGCTATCAACGCGGCTGATGCCACTGCTCGCGCGCCGTTCCGCCGTACGTCGCGCACGATCTCCTGATCCGAGGTCACCACGACCACGACCCTCCCCTGCGGCTCGGCAGCAACGAGATCACGGATCACGTCATCGGCGATCACGCCCTCAGGGCTGAAGAGGACCTTCACCCCGCGCGGCGCGTTGGCGACGCCGCGGTGGCTCTGGGAGGCCGCGTCGAAGACGACAGTGGTCTCGGCTCCTGAGCGCGCCACCACCGGGCCCAGCGCAGTGAGCAACCGGACTCGCTGCGCTTCCAGTGACGAGGTGGGCCAGGCCGACTTGGAGACGTTGTAACCGTCGATGATCAACCGCGCCCGTGGCATCGCCAGATGCTGCTCGAGCAACGCCGGGCTTGCCGGTCCAAGCGCACCGGCGCTGGAGGGTTCGCGGGTGCCTGCTGCGGCGACCTCTGCCTCCACGTGCTCACCCGGGCTCCCCGACACGGCCGGCAGGGCAAGTTCGCGGCGCAGGCCCTGGCCTGCCTCGAGCAGGGTGTCGAGGAGCAACCGGGCACGCAACGCCGTCGCGTCACGCTCGGTCCGTGCCTCGGAGCGCACCGCGCCGAGTTGTGACTGCGCCTCGGCAAGGGTGGCCTTGACCCGTCGCAGTTCGGCCTCAGCCGTGGCCCGCTCCGCCTCGGCACGCTCTGCCCTCTCCTGGGCTTGGCGAACCTGTTCCTGGGCTTCTTCACCCGAGCCGCGCAGCGTTGCTCGGGCCTCCCCCAGCTTGCGCCGCAGGGCGGTGTTCTCGGCCTTGATCTCGTCGATCCGCGCCCGGTGCTCACTCTTCAAGTCCCGTGTGGCCTGCTCAGCCTTGGCCAGGCGCGCTTCGAGTTTCCCAAGCCGCGAGTTGTCCTGGGGTGCACCTGCCACCTGTACGCCGCGCAGGGCGTCCGTATAGGCCTCCTCCCAGCCCTGGGGCCGCTTCAACCACAGCACCACCGCCGTATCGACGGGGTCCGCGGCTTGGGGCACCTGCCCCTGCTCCACCCACTCCGAGAGTGCCGGGAGCACGAGCGCCACCTGGGTCGCGACATGCGACCGGAAGTCCGGGTCAGCCTCGAGTGCGGCCGCGATCTGGTTGCCGCCCAACCGGGCCCGCTTGGCGGGGGCGAAGTCTGCCACCTTCCGCAGCGCGGCAGGAGGATCTCCAATCGCCGGCAACGCGTCGGCCGTCAGCGTGATCAAACGCAGACGCACCGCCGCGGGCATCGGCCCCGGGGTCGGTACGTCACTGTTCATCGGGTCAGGCTCCGTCGGCGTCCTTGGCCGGGTCGTCGGCGACCGGCGCGTCGTTGCGCGCGATCAGTTCGATCGCATCGCTACGGCCGCACCAGCGGCAGGTGACCTCTTCGACGACCTCTGCCTTGACCTCGGTGGACTCGATGACCGGTTCACCGGCCAGGTCGAAGTGCCAGTACTCCTCGGTCTTGCGGGTGCGGGTCACGTCGAAGCGCGTGAGGTTTCCACAGCCGCCACACCGCCAGCGGTTGGTGGTGTCGGGGATCTCAACGGTCACGGTGACTCCTTGGTCGTGTCTCTGGGCGAACGTTCCAAGCCTAGGGGGCGTGGTTGCCGGGTTCTGTCGGTGCCCACGTCTAGCGTCGGTGGACATGAGCAGCACCCATCAGATTGTGTCCTCGCGCTGGGAGGCGCAACGCAGTTTCGACGAACTTGGTCGTCCCCTGCGCGACATCACCTTCTGCGTGGTGGATCTCGAGACGACAGGTGGATCGGCCGCGGCCGGTTCCATGATCACCGAGATCGGCGCGGTCAAGGTGCGCGGCGGCGAAGTGCTCGGCGAGTTCCAGACCCTGGTCAACCCCCATGGCCACATCCCGCCGTTCATCGCAGTGCTGACCGGGATCACCAACGACATGGTGGCCACGGCACCGCCAATCGAGGCTGCCCTGCCCGCGTTCCTCGAGTTCGCCCAGGGGTGTGTCCTGGTCGCCCACAATGCCCCGTTCGACGTCGGGTTCCTGCAACACTTCGCCGCCCAGCAGGAACGCCCGTGGCCGAAGTTCGAGGTGGTGGACACCGCTCGTCTCGCCCGCCGGGTAATCACGCGCGATGACGCCCCCAACTGCAAGCTCTCCTCGCTTGCGGCCCTGTTCAACAGCCCGACCACGCCCAACCACCGCGCACTGGCCGACGCGCAGGCAACCGTGCACGTGCTGCATGGCCTGATGGAGCGGCTGGGCAACCTCGGGGTGGTGACACTGGAGGAACTGCAGACCTTCACGTCCAAGGTGACCACGGCCCAGCGGAAGAAGCGGCACCTGGCCGATCCGCTCCCCCACGCTCCCGGGGTCTACCTCTTCCGTGACCGCCAGGACCGGGTGCTGTACGTCGGGACGTCACGCGACCTGCGGACCCGAGTCCGCTCCTACTTCACTGCCTCGGAGACCCGCTCACGGATGGGTGAGATGGTCGCGATTGCCGAGCAGGTGACCGGCATCGAGTGCGCCACCGTCCTCGAGGCGCAGGTCCGCGAACTCCGCCTGATCGCCGAGCACAAGCCGCCCTACAACCGACGCTCGAAGTTTCCCGAGAAGGGACGCTTCATCAAGGTGACCCGGGAACCCTGGCCGCGCCTGTCCATCGTCACCAAGGTCCTCGATGACGATGCTGACTACCTGGGCCCCTTCGGATCGCGCCCGTCGGCCGAACGCTGTCTTGCCGCGTTGCACGAGGCGTTCCCGATCCGCCAGTGCAGCGGCCGCCTGCCCCTGGCGCCCTCGCGGAGCGCCTGCGTCCTGGCCGAGATGGGACGCTGCCTGTCACCGTGCGACGGCAGCGTAGATCCGCAGGACTACGCCACCGTCGTGACCAACCTGAAGGATGCACTGCACGGCGACCCCGCACCGGTCATCAATGCGCTGAACAAGCGGATGGCGGATCATGTCGCCGACGAGCGCTATGAGGAGGCCACCATCCACCGGGACCGGCTGGCTGCCTTCATCCGTGCCGCGGCGCGGACACAGCGCCTGCGCGCCCTGACCCAGTGCCCAGAACTGGTCGCAGCCCGCCGGGAGGCAGATGGCCGTTGGCATGTCCACGTGGCCAGGTTCGGCCGCTTGGCCGCGGCCGGGGTGATCCCATCTGGGATGGACGCGCAGGTCTTCGTGGAACAGTTGAGGGCGAGCGCCGAGACCGTGATGGGTGGCCCTGGGCCTGTCCCTGCAGCCTCGGCCGAGGAGTCGGAGAAGGTGCTCGGCTGGCTGGAGGGCGAGGGCATCCGCTTGGTGGAGGTCATCGGCGAGTGGTCGAGTCCCCTCGGCGGGGCCCGGAGTCATGTGGCCCTTCACGAAGCAGTCGAGGCTTCGCGTCGCGACCTGGTCCCCTTCGACGACAGGCGCGACGTCACTCCGGTCCATCAACCTGCCCGCTGAACAGGCCCTCACCCGCTACGGTGGTGGGCGTGATCACAGCCATTGTCTTCGTGAACGCCGATGTCGATCGGATCCCGGAAGTTGCCGAGCAGATCGCCGCCCTCGACGGCGTCAGTGAGGTCTATTCGGTGACTGGACAGATCGACCTGATCGCGATGATCCGGGTCAGCGACCACGAGGCCATCGCCTCGGTGGTGGCGGACAAGCTCAACAAGGTCGATGGCGTCCTCGCCACCGAGACGCACATCGCCTTCCGTGCCTACTCCCAACACGATCTGGAGTCGGCCTTCTCCCTCGGGCTCGATTGACCAAAGCAGCCTCGGGAAGCACATCATCGTGGGAAGGTGTGCCGGTGGACCACCCCGCAGAGACCCCTCCCGCGCCTGATCTCGTGACGCGCCTGGTGCGCCAGGTCCTCCCCCTCGTGGCGCTGGCGATCCTGTTCGCTGTGGCAGTACGACGTGCAGCGCTGACTCTCACCAACGACGACACGTTCTTCCACTTGCGGTTCGGATCCGAGTTCCTGGCCGACTGGAGCATCCGCTCCCCCGGCAGCGTCACCGATTTCGGAACCCGTGACTGGGTCCCCACCCAGTGGCTCAGCCAGATGACCATGGCGCGGACCGAGGATCCGGGCGGAACCACCGCAGTTGCCGTGCTAGCTGGCGTCGCCTACGTGACCTACCTGCTGGTCCTCTATCTGACCTGTCGTGCGTGGTCTGCACCGCTGGTAGCAACCCTGGTCGCGGGCGCGGCCTTCCTGGGATCCAGTTACGGGCTCTCGGCACGACCACAGGTGATCAGTTACGTCCTGATCACCTGCACCGTTGGCGCATGGCTGGCCACCGCACGTGACGGGAAACTCCGGTGGTGGCTGATCCCGATGACGTGGGCGTGGGCGAGCCTGCACGGATTGTGGCCAGTTGGCATCGTGATCTCCGTGGTTGCGGCGGTGGGCATCAGCCTCGATGAACGCGACCTGCGGCGCCTCAAGGCGTTGCTCGTCCCGCTGGGAAGCCTGCTGGCCTGCGCACTCACCCCGGTCGGACCTCGCCTCCTGACCGAGGTGCTCACCGTGAACTCTCGAGGGAGCTACTTCGCCGAGTGGGGACCGACCGACTTCACTGACGGCTCACCCATGATCCTCAGCGCACTGCTGGCGCTCGTCCTGCTGGCCTGGTTCCGCACCGGCCAGGTGAGCTGGCTGCACGGCTTGCTCTTCCTGATCGCCGGGGCGTGGTGCCTCTACTCGATGCGCACTGTTCCCGTCGGTGCCGCTCTCGTCGCTCCGGTAGCGGCGGCCGCACTAACTCGCTTGGTCCCCGAACAGGATGAAGCCACCACCGGAAGCGATCGCCGTCTCGCGTGGGTCGGATGGGTGGTGGCTGTCGCAGCCCTGCCGCTGATCGCCCCGCACACCCTCAAAGTGGGGCCAGAACTCCCCGACCGCATCGAGGAGGACCTCGCTGCCCTCCCCGCCGGGGCCGTCGTACTGAACGAATGGAAGTGGGGCGGCTACCTGATGTGGAAGCACCCCGAACTCGACTTCGTGGTCAGCGGCTACGGCGACATCTACACCACCGAGGAACTCGACCGGAACGTCACGCTGACCAAGGTTGACCCCGGGTGGGACAGCCGCCTCGACGAGATCGGGCCAACGGTTGCCCTCCTCGACGCAGAGTCGCGCCTTGCCTATGCGCTCATCCATACCTCGGGCTGGACCGTGTCGCGCGAGTCAGATGGCGTGGTCCTCATGAAGCCGCCCACCACCGAGTGACCTGCGCTCGAACTCGTTTCGCTTGGCATGCTCCAAACCCGCCTCCAGCAAGATCCGGTTGGTGCGAATCAGGTCAGAGACGATGCCCAGCATCCCGGCCAGGAACGCGAGGATGAGGAGGACTGCGCCGACGAGCAGCGATTGAAGGTGTCCGCCTTGCTCACCGAGATAGAGCAGGATCGCGTACCGCACGTACGGCGTGATGCCCAGGATGGCGGCGACTGCCGCCAGGAACCCGAAGATCGTGTACGGCTTGTACATGATGTACGACCGGATGATCGCCGCGGCTGACTTGGTTACGTGCTGGCCGGTGGACTTGAACAGGCGTGACTCGCGCGTCTTTGGGTTCGTCCGGATCGGCACACTGGCGATCGCCAACCGTTGACTGCCAGCCTGGATGATCGTCTCCATGGCATAACTGAACCGGGTGACGGAGTTCAGCCGCATGAGGCTCTCGCGGGAGTAGGCGCGGAAACCACTCGCTGCGTCCGGGATCGTCGCCCCTGCCACCCGACTGACCACACGGCTGCCAAGGTGCTGAAGGAAGACCTTGGTGCGGGAGAAGTGCTCGACCAGGTGCACTTGACGATCAGCAACGACGATGTCGGCTTCACCGGCGACGATGGGAGCCACCAGATCCCCAATACTTTCGGAGGGATACTGATTGTCGCCGTCCGTGTTCACCAGGATGTCCGCGCCCATCTCAAGAGCCACCCGCACCCCGTCATGGAACGATCGTGCGAGGCCTTGGGGCGCAGTGTGCCGGAGCACCCGGTCCGCCCCATGCGCCCGTGCAACCTCCGATGTGCGATCGGTTGACCCATCATCAATGACGAGCACCAGAATTTCGTCCACTCCCGGGATGCTGTCAGGAATCGCCTGAAGCACGCTGGGCAGCGTCTCCTCCTCATTGAGGCACGGCACCTGCACGACAATACGCACGACCTCAGCCCTCCCCTTCAGTCCGAGGCACTAACGCCGCCTCGCGGCGCACCACGAACTGGGCCAAGCGCCATGCCAGGAACGACACCACCACCAGGAACGCGAGCGTGGTTGCCTGCAACAGCAGTTCGTTCCGGTCGCCGTTCACCTCACCCATCACGAGCAGGCCGACCGCGCCCGCCGCAATGACGCCGCCTTGGAGAATGGCGACGTCGGCGAACATTCGCTTGGTCACTGCCGTCATCCGAACTGCCGAGAACGCCAAGGCCGGTGCGGCAGCGGCCAACGTCTCAAGTTGGAGTCGGTAGGGAAAGAAGGAACTCCCGCCGCTGTAGCGATTCATCGCACCTTGCAGGACCAGATAGGCGAGTCCACCGAGCAGCAGGTGACGCGACCAGTCAGGAAGTTCACGCCAACCTCGAATCAGGGAGGGAGCCAGCACCAGGATGATCGGAGTCCAGACGAGGAGTCCTCGATCGGGGGCTAGCCAGAAGCCGAGGTGGTTGAGGACGTCGAACCGGTTGGAGCTGGCGTAGTCCCCGAAGTCACCGACGCGGTATCCGGCAGTCGGGTCCCAGGTGCCGTAGAACCAGCGGGTCCACACGCAACTCAAGGCCAGCATGGCGCTACTCGCCGCACCCACCTTCACCGCGATGATCGGCGACTTCCTGGCCAGTGCTACGGCGATGCCGAGGACCGCACAGATCAGCGCAACATGCAATCGTCCCCATAGGGCGACTCCCCCGAAGAACCCGACGAGCCACCAGCGTTCCCTGTCCGCGGCCCAGGCCATGCCGATGATCCCGAGCACTGTCAGTGTGTGCGGCCACATCCCGTCAGCTGCGACGCTCCAGACCGGAGTGGTCAGCCCCAGGACAGCCGCACCAACCATGGCGTTCTTCTGGCCCAATCGCGGGAGCAACAGGAGGTAGAAGAGGGTGATGGCGACTGCGCTCAGGCCAGCAGCCGTCAGGTTCGCGGGCCAGTGGACCAGGTTGTCCGGTTGCGTCAGCCAATAGGCCGGGATGGAAGCTGCGATGACCCCAGACGATCTCCCGATCGCTTCGTCACCGCTGGCATTGTCCACGATCCAGATGTGACGGATCGGGTGTTCATCCAGCCCCGGCCATCTGTCACCCACGAAGGTTCGCTCGCCTGCGGTTGCTACCTGCCAGGCCGCGAAATCGGCGCTGGCCACGTCCAAGCTGGACGCGTGAGCGGTCAGACCGAAGATCCCGAAGAGGACCACGAAGACTGCGCATGCCGAGCGCCGAGTCGACGACGTGAACGCAACCATGGCGTGATTCCATCACGCGCACGCCGTCTCCTGCAGCCAAACCACGCTTCCAGGGGCCCTGAGCCCCCGACTCAGGCCTGCGCGCAGGCTTCGACCCACCGGTCAAGCGCTGCCTTGGCGGCGCCTGAATCGATGGCCTCCGACGCCTTGGCGATCCCGGCGACCAGCGCGGTCTGCAGGTCATCGCCATAGGAGTCGTAGACCGCCAGGGCAGCACCCGCGTTGAGCACCACCGCGTCACGCACAGGCCCCGTCTCCCCGTCCAGGAGGCGGCGTACGACGTTGGCGTTGTGGCTGGTGTCGCCGCCACGCAGGTCCTCGGGAGTCGCGAGCGCGATGCCGAACTCACGCGGATCGACAGTGGTCCGCTCCATGTGACCGTCACGGACCGCCCAGACCGCCGAGGTGGTGGTCGTGGTCAGTTCGTCCAGTCCGTCATCCCCGCGGAAGACCAGGGCATCGACACCGCGTTGCGCGAAGACACCAGCCAGCACCGGCGCCAGTCGCTGGTCCGCACAGCCGATGGCTTGGGCGGCGGGTCGTGCCGGGTTGGCCAGAGGGCCGAGCAGGTTGAAGAAGGTGGCGATGCCCAGTTCCTTGCGCGGCACGGCGGCATGGCGCAGGGCGGAGTGGAAGATCGGGGCGAAGCAGAACGTGATGCCTGCAGCCTGGACCACCCGGGCCACGCCGGCAGGATCGAGGTCGAGGCGGACACCGAGTGCTTCGAGTACGTCAGCGGACCCGGACTTCGACGACGCGGATCGGTTGCCGTGCTTGACCACCTGTGCACCGGCACCGGCGGCCACGATGGCCGACATCGAGGAGATGTTGACCGAGAAGGAGCGGTCCCCTCCCGTTCCGACGATGTCGAGGCTGCGTCCCGTGATGTCGAGTGGCGCCGCCTTCTCGAACATCGCTTCCACGAGGCCGGTGACCTCGTCGACCGTCTCCCCCTTGGTTCGCAGCGCCACGGCGAAACCAGCCACCTGTGCCGGCGTCGCCTCACCTGCGAGGATCTCGCCCATCGCCCAGCGCGTCTGCTCGCTCGACAGGTCGATCCGGCCGACGGCCGTGGTGAGGACGTCTGGCCAGTTCAGTGCACTCATCGCACCGGGGTCCGAGAACGGAGCAGGTCGACGACGGCGGTGGAGAGCTCGATCGGATCGATCGGGTGCGATACCGCAGCCTCGGCACGCGACCACGTCGCCAGCCAGGCGTCCTGGGGGCGGCCGATCAGCACCAGCACCGGCGGGCATTCGAAGATCTCGTCCTTGAGTTGCTTCGCGATACCCATGCCGCCAGCCGGCACCGCCTCACCGTCGAGGATCGCCAGCGCAATGTTGCCGGCGTCCAAGTGCTGGATCACGACCGGTTCGGTGGCGACTTCGACGTACTCGAACTCGGGCAGGTCCGGGTGCGGGCGGCGGCCCAGCGCGAGGATCACCTGCTGGCGGGTGTCGACGTCGTCGCTGTAGACCAGGATCTGGAGCGGAGTGGTGTCGGTCACGAGGTCGATGCTAGCCGTCCTGCTTGCGCGCTGCAGCCGCGGCCCGCGCGTCCTCCCGGTCGAGGCGTCGGTCCTCCCGTTCGGCCTCCTTCACGGATTGGCGCATCCATTGCACGAAGAGCGCCCCGAAGAAGAAGAGGCCGACGAACTCACCGGAACTCCACAGGATGCCGCCGGCAACCTTCTGGTCGGCGAGCATGTCGGGCAACCAGGCCGCCATCGGCGTCGATTCGCGCAGCATCGTGTAGTGCTCCTCGCCGATCACCGTGCCCTGGCCCATGATCGTGACGCCCAGGAAGGCGTGGAACGGCAGGGTGATGAAGATCAGCAGGAGCCGGAACGGATAGGCGACCCGACCGGGGATGGGGTCGACGCCCATCAGCGGCCAGAAGAAGAGCGCCCCGACCAGCACCAAGTGGACGTGCATCATCTCGTGGACGTACGTCGAGGCCAGCGAGGCGTCGTACCAACCGGAGAAGTAGAGCGCCCACGGGGAGACGATGTAGAGCACCAGGGTGAGCGGCGGGAAGGAGAGCACCTTCACCACCCGCGAGTGGAGCACGGCGAGCAGCCAGCGGCGCGGCGTGGCCGGCAGGGTGCGCAGCGCCAGCGTCACCGGCGCACCCAGCGCCAGCCACATCGGCACCCACATCGACAGGATCATGTGCTGGACCATGTGCACGCTGACCAGGGTCGTGTCATAGACCGACACGCCCGAGGTGGTCGCGAGGAAGAATCCGCCCATCCCGAGCCCGACGAAGGCGATGGTGCGTCCGATCGGCCAGCGGTCCCCCCGGCGCCGGAGCACCTCCACCCCGATCAGGTAGGCACCGGTCACCCAGACCGTCGCCACGAAGAGGAACGGGTCGATGGCCCACTCCGTGAAGACCCTGGAGAAGGTGAATCGAGGCAGGTCCAGCTCGCTCACCAACGGCACGATCGAGGCAAAATTCAGCACAGTGTGAACTTTATGACGTACAAGTTCAGGGGGTCGGGGTGCCCTCGGCGCGAGGAACAGCCATAATGAGGCCCGTGGCGACTGCAACTGCGATTCCGGCGTCCCGTCTACACGGGCATCATGACCGTCCCAGCATGGTCAGCGTGGGCACGATCATCTGGCTCTCGAGTGAGCTGATGTTCTTTGCTGCGCTGTTTGCTGCCTACTTCACGATCAGGGCACAGAGCCCTGACCTGTGGGCCAGCGAGACCGCGCTGCTCAACTTCCCGTTCGCGGCGACGAACACCTCGATCCTGGTGCTGTCCTCAGTGACCTGCCAGCTCGGTGTCTTCGCTGCCGAGCGCGGCCAGGTGGGGCGCACTGGGTCCATCCTCAACGTGCGCGGCTGGGGCCTGCGTGAGTGGTTCATCCTCACGTACATCATGGGCGCCGTCTTCATCGGCGGCCAGGCCCTCGAGTACGCCGAGCTGGTCCACCACGGCGTGACGATGAGCGGGAACGCCTACGGGTCGGTCTTCTACCTGACGACCGGCTTCCACGGCATCCACGTGTTCGGTGGGCTCGTCGCCTTCCTCTTCGTGCTCGGGCGCACCTATCTGGCCCGCAAGTTCACCCACGAGCAGGCCGTCAGCGCGATCGTCGTGTCCTACTACTGGCACTTCGTCGACGTGGTGTGGATCGCCCTGTTCGCGACCATCTACTTGATCCAGTAACTCCGTACTAGGAACTAGGACTGATTTCGTGCGTCTCCTGAATCGTTCCGCCGGCCGTGTCTCACGACTCCGCCGCGGACCCCTTGCTGGCCTGATGGTCATGCTGCTCGGGCTGCTCCTCACTGGATCCCTGTACGCCGCGTTCTCGCCGGCCAACGCCGACAACGAGGCCAAGAGCGACGAGGCACTCATCCAGGAAGGTCGTGACCTCTTCCTGGTCGGCTGCTCCTTCTGCCACGGCCAGAACGGCGAGGGCGTCAGCAGCCAGAACGGCCAGTACGGCCCCTCGCTGATCGGTGTCGGCCCCGCCTCGGTCGACTTCTTCATGGGCACCGGCCGGATGCCACTGCAGATCCCCGGCCAGCAGGGCCCGCCCAAGCACCCGGTCTACACCCAGGACGAGATCGAGGCGATCGCGGCGTACGTCGGCTCGCTCGGCCCCGGCCCCGCCATCCCGGACGAGAGCGAATACACCCTCAACCTCACCGGCGACGAGCGCCAGGAAGCCATCGTCAAGGGCGGCCAGCTCTTCCTGGCCAACTGCTCGGCGTGCCACAACTTCGACGCCTCCGGTGGCGCCATGCCGTGGGGCAAGGTGGCACCGACGCTGAAGAACACCTCGGACAAGCACATCTACGAAGCCATGCTGGTCGGCCCGGCGCAGATGGACGTCTTCTCCAACGGCAACATCGCCCCCGAGGACAAGGCGGCGATCATCGCCTACCTGAACTCGATCGAGGACAACCCCGGTTACGGTGGCTTCAGCCTCGGCGGTCTCGGCCCCGTCAGTGAAGGCATGTTCGCGTGGCTGGTGGGCATCGGCGGACTGGTGGGCTTCGCCTACTGGATCGCGGCCCACACCACTCGCTCCCAGAAGAAGGAAGAAGAGGCGTGAGCGACCACTCCGACAACCTGCCAGCAGTCCAGGAACCGATCGCTGACCCAGGTCTCCCCGCGCACACCCCGCGCCCCACGGACATCGATCCCAAGGCGGAGCGCCGTGCCGAGAGGCAGGTGGCCTTCTTCTTCCTGCTCTCCATGGTGATGGCCGTGCTGTTCGTCGTGGCCTACTTCAGCCTCGACCTCGGCAAGCTCGAGGAGGACGGCACCCGCGAGGCGACCGACACCTTCTGGGGCCTCGGTGCCTCCCACGTCGCGCTGGGCGTGACCCTCGGCCTGACCATGATGTTCATCGGCATCGGTGTCATCCACTGGGCCCGCAAGCTGATGTCCGACGTGGAGATCAGCGAGCAGCGCCACCCGGCCGCCTCCTCCGAGGAGGACCGCGAGGAGACCCTCGCCGCCCTGCAGGCCGGCCTCGAGGAGTCGGGCATCGCCCGGCGCCCCCTTGTCCGCAACACCCTGCTCGGTGCCCTTGCCTTCGCCGGGCTGCCGTTGATCGTCGGCCTGACCGACCTGGGGCCGGTGGCGACCTCCAGCGTGCGGCGCAAGACGCTCGAGAAGACGGTGTGGAAGGAGGGCACCCGGATCGTGCGGGACGTGACCGGTACGCCGATCCGCCCAGAGGACCTCGAGGTCGGTGACCTGCTCAACGCCCAGCCCGAGGGGCTGGTCCACCTCCACGACGCCTCCCTCAAGCGCGAGGGCGTCGACTACCTCGAAGGTGCTCCGCTGCACATCGAGAAGGGCAAGGCGTCGCTGATCCTGCTCCGGATGGAGCCGAAGGACATCACCCACGGCAAGGGCCGCGAGAACTGGACCCACCAGGGCATCGTCGCCTACTCCAAGATCTGCACCCACGTGGGTTGCCCGATCTCGCTCAACGAGCAGCAGACGCACCACCTGCTCTGCCCGTGCCACCAGTCGACCTTCGACCTCGCCGACAGCGGTCGAGTCGTGTTCGGGCCCGCCGCCCGGGCGCTGCCGCAGCTGCCGATCAAGGTCTCCGAGGACGGCTACCTGGTCGCCCAGAGCGACTTCACCGAACCTGTCGGCCCGAGCTACTGGGAGCGTGACTCGAAGTGAGCACCGAAACCGTTGCCACGACCAACGGCAAGACCGCTGCTGCGCCGAAGAAGGCCAGCAAGGGCGGCAAGGTCGTCGGCTGGGCCGACGAGCGACTCGGACTGGCGACCGCTGCCAAGAAGAACCTGCGCAAGGTCTTCCCCGACCACTGGTCCTTCATGCTGGGCGAGATCGCCCTGTGGAGCTTCGTGGTCCTGCTGATCACCGGCGTCTTCCTGACCTTCTGGTTCAAGCCGTCGATGGCCGAGGTGCAGTACATGGGCACCTATGACCAGTTGCGCGGGATGTACATGTCCGAGGCGTTCGCCTCCTCGCTGGACATCTCGTTCGACATCCGCGGTGGCCTGATGGTGCGCCAGATGCACCACTGGGCGGCGATGCTCTTCATCGCCTCGATGCTCGTGCACATGATGCGCGTCTTCCTCACCGGCGCGTTCCGCAAGCCGCGCGAGATCAACTGGGTCATCGGTGGCCTGCTGATCCTGCTCGGCATCGTCGAGGGCTTCTCCGGATATTCACTCCCCGACGACCTGCTCTCCGGCACCGGTCTCCGCATCGCCCAGGGCATGGTCCAGGCCACGCCCGTGGTCGGCACCTACATGTCGTTCTTCATGTTCGGTGGCGAGTTCCCCGGCGACGTGATCATCCCGCGCCTCTACATGGCGCACATCCTGTTGCTGCCGGCGCTGATCCTGGCCCTGATCGCGGCCCACATGCTGCTGCTCGTTTACCACAAGCACACGCAGTGGCCTGGCCCCGGCCGCACCGAGGAGAACGTCGTCGGCTTCCCGATGCTCCCCGTCTACATGGCCAAGGCCGGTGGCTTCTTCTTCATCGTGTTCGGCGCCAGCGCCATCATGGGTGGGCTGATGACCATCAACCCGGTCTGGAAGTACGGTCCCTATGACCCATCGAAGGTGACCGCAGGATCCCAGCCCGACTGGTACATGGGCATCGCAGAGGGCATGCTGCGGATCATGCCCGGGTGGGAGTCGCACATCTTCGGGATCACGATCTCGTGGAACATCTTCCTGCCCGGCATGTTCGCTCCGATCGCGCTGCTGGCACTGGTGCTCTCCTGGCCGTTCCTCGAAGCCTGGGTGACCGGCGACAAGCGGGAACACCACCTGCTGCAGCGGCCCCGCAACGCACCGACGCGGACCGCGTTCCTGGTCTCGCTGATGTCGCTGTACGGCCTGCTGTGGATCGCTGGCGGAAACGACGTGGTTGCGGTCCTGTTCCACCTGAACCTGAACCACATCACGTACTTCATGCGGGCTGCCATCTTCATCATCCCGCCACTGGTGTTCATCCTCGTCCGCCGCTGGTGCATCTCGCTGCAGCGCCACGACAACGAGATGCTCACCCACGGCTATGAGTCGGGCATCATCATGCGCTCGCCCGAGGGCGGCTACTCCGAGCGGCACCTGCCGATCGACCCGGAGCGTGCCTACACCCTCACTGCGCGTGAGCGTGACGAGGTCTACGTGCCCGGTGCTTCCGAGGACGCCAATGGCGTCGAGGGGGGCGCCGGCAAGATGGACGGCCTGCGCGGCAAGTTGTCGGCGTACATGTTCGGCGACAACGTCCAGAAGCCGACCACGGCCGAGATCGAGGAGGGGGCCGAGCACCTGGCCCACGAACTCGAGCACGAGCACGAGGCGGGCCTCGACCACTCCGCGGACGGCCACCAGTTCGATGGCCGCCACGAGGTCGAGGGCGAGACCCTGCGCGGCGATCACTGATCGAGCGTGATCCAAGGCCCCGTGTCCCCGTTGGGGGCACGGGGCCTTCCACGTCTCCGGGAATGAACTACACACCCCTTGTGGTTGATCCTTCAACCTCTTTGGAAGGAACCCCATGGCCCAGCACGTGAAGTTCGGACTCGACACCTTCGGCGACGTCACCCATGACCAGGACGGCGCACCGCTGAGCCATGCCCAGGTGATCCGCAACGTGGTCGAGGAGATCACCCTGGCCGACCAGGTCGGGGTCGACGCGTTCGGCGTCGGCGAGCACCACCGCGACGACTTCGCGGTCTCCTCCCCCGACATGGTCCTTGCCGCAGCGGCGAGCCGCACCGAACGGATCATCCTCGGCACCGCCGTGACGGTGCTCAGCTCCGATGACCCGATCCGCGTCTACGAACGCTTTGCCACCCTGGATGCACTCTCCAACGGCCGCGCCGAGGTCACCCTGGGACGCGGTTCGTTCACCGAGTCGTTCCCGCTCTTCGGCTTCGACCTTGCCGACTACGAGGTCCTCTTCGAGGAGAAGCTCGACCTCTTCGCCCGGCTGCGCTCCGAGGAGCCCATCGCCTGGCAGGGCACGACCAGGGCGCCACTGCCGCTCACCCAGGTCTTCCCGAAGACCGAGGCCGGCTCACTGGCGGCGTGGGTCGGTGTCGGCGGCTCGCCCGAGTCGGTGGTGCGTGCTGCACGCCACCGGATCCCGATGATGCTGGCCATCATCGGCGGCGCCCCGGCCCGCTTCGCGCCGTACGCCGATCTCTATCGCCGTGCCCTGGACGAGTTCGGCTCGACACCGCTTCCGATCGGGGCGCACTCCCCCGGCCACGTCGCCGCGACCGACGCGCTGGCCCGGGAGCAGCTCTACCCGCACTTCAAGGCCAACCGGGACCGGATCGGGCGCGAACGGGGCTGGGGGCCGGTGACCCGCGAGCAGTTCGAGGCCGAGGCGGACTCCGGGGCCCTCTTCGTGGGCTCACCCGAGACAGTGGCGAAGAAGATCGCCACGACCGTGGAGACGCTCGGGCTGGAGCGCTTCGACCTCAAGTACAGCAACGGCACCATGCCGCACGGCCAGTTGATGGACTCCATCGGGCTCTACGGCACTGAGGTGCTCCCCCGGGTGCGAGCCCTGATCGGCTGAGCGAGGCGCCGACCGGGCCGGCGGCTAGGCTGCACCGCGTGCAGGAGCAGGACCGCTCGGCGACGTCGCCGACCAACGATCATCGGTGGCCGGTGCCGCCGGTGTGGTTGGTGTGGTTCGCCGGCGCCATCACCCTGACCGGCCTCACCCTCCTCATCACCGGAGCCATCCGCACCGGCGTCACCGTCGACGAAACCTTCCACACCGCCCGCCTCCACAACTACCTCACCCACGGCTGGTACCTCCTCGACGACGACCTCACCACCCACGGCAACCCCGGCACCTGGGTCGAAGACCGCTACGTCTACGGCCCCATCACCGCCCTCCTGGCCCACCTCGCCAACACCCTCACCGGCAACGAAACCTGGACAACCGTCTCCACCACCGCCAACGCCTACCTCATCCGCCACCTCACCATCGCCACCATCGCCATCGCCGGCACCACCGCAACCGCCGCCATCACCCGCATCATCACCGGCACCTGGCGCTGGGCCCTCATCACCACCGCCATCCTCCTCAGCCTCCCCATGTGGACCGGCCACGCCATGTTCAACATCAAGGACATCCCCGTCGCCACCGGCTACACCCTCTTCACCCTCGCCTGCATCCACACCCTCACCCACCCCCGCACACCCCACCACCCCTGGCGCCACCACCTCACCACCGCCACCCTCGCCTACACCGGCATCCTCCTCACCCTCGGCACCCGCCCCGCCCTCTGGCCCGGCCTCGGCGCCACCGGAGCACTCCTCGTCCTCCACCTCACCCTCCACCGCACCACCACCCCCCACCCCTGGCGCCCCCTCACCCCACCCCTGGTCGCCACCGCACTCGCCCTCACCACCCTCGCCCTCACCTACCCCAACCTCTACACAAACCCCCACTGGCTCCTCGACTCCGCCACCGAATCCGCCGGATATCGCGGGACCAACTCGTGGTGGATGCTGCCCTCAGCGGTGGTGATGACGGTGCCGTTGCTGTTGCTCGTCCTGGGCGTGGTGGGCACCCTGGCGGGCCTGGCGGCGTGGCTACGCCAGCGGGACTGGTCTGCCCGACATGCCCAGGTGGCGATGGTGGCCGCGCAGGCACTCCTGTTGCCCACGTTGGTCTGGCTCCAGGCGGCGCCGATCAGCGGCGGCCTGCGCCACGTCCTCTTCGCCGCGCCTGCGGTCGCCGTCCTGATCACCCTCGGCTGTGCGCACCTGCTTCGATCCCGCCCCAAGTGGACCGCATCCCTGATCGGTCTCGGGATGGTGGCGCCGATGATCGTGAGCGTCCAGCTCTTCCCGTATGCGTACGCCTACCAGAACGTGTTGGCCTCCTCCGGGTTCGATCCCCCGGGCAGCTTCAGCCTGCCTCCCGATGACTACCGGGCCAGCATGCGCGAAGTGGCCCGGGCGCTCCCAGCTGACGCCTTCGTGGTCTGCAGCCCCGACGTCGACGAGGTCGGACGACCGTTGCGGATGGTCGCCTTCGGTGGCCAGTCGTGGTTCGACCTGGCTCAGGACTGCGCCCATCCCGGCACCGGGCAACTGGCGCCGTGGCGTGACGCGGGGTCGTCGTACGAGCGGGTGGAGGGCGAGTTCATCGCCGTCGTGGTCAAGGAACACCCGGTCCGTGGCTGCACCGAACTGGCCCGGGTCACCCGCCACCGCCTCGCCGAGCGCGTCCGGATCGCCACCGCGTGGCGCTGTCCCCTGGTGCTGCCGACGTACGCCGGACCGGTCGCCCTCGACGGTGCCGGCAACGGGGCGGAGACCCTGCTGGGTGGGTGGAGTGGCACGGGTGGAGATGGCTGGATCACCGCGACCGGACCGGCCAGCCTCGGCTTCCACCTCCCCTACGACGGCGGCGTCCGGGTGATGGTCACCGGCACCGCGGAGGGTGCCCCGACGTTCCGGATCAACAACGAACCCGCCGCGGTCACGCCCGTCGCCGACGGGTGGATCCTGGAGGTCCCTGGCGACCGTCCCGAGGTGGGCATGGCCGGCAACGTGGTGATCACCGTCGACCCCACGCACGGCGCGGACCCGTCGGCAGGCGACCAGGTGCGGCTCACCCGGGTGGAGGTCATCGGCGGCTGATCAGGCTCCGCCTAGGATGTGGGAGCGATGCCCACGACGACGAGGACAGGCGTGCACGAGGAGACGAAACCGGCCGCTGCAGGCAGCAGGTGGCCGGCGCCGCCAGTGTGGCTCCTCTGGATCGCCGGCGCGATCAGCCTGACCGGACTCGCCATCCTCATCACCGGAGCCATCCGCACCGGCGTCACCGTCGACGAAACCTTCCACACCGCCCGCCTCCACAACTACCTCACCCACGGCTGGTACCTCCTCGACGACGACCTCACCACCCACGGCACCCCCGGCACCTGGGTCGAAGACCGCTACGTCTACGGACCCATCACCGCACTCCTGGCCCACCTCGCCAACACCCTCACCGGCAACGAAACCTGGACAACCGTCTCCACCACCACCAACGCCTACCTCATCCGCCACCTCACCATCGCCACCATCGCCATCGCCGGCACCACCGCAACCGCCACCATCACCCGCATCATCACCGGCACCTGGCGCTGGGCCCTCATCACCACCGCCATCCTCCTCAGCCTCCCCATGTGGACCGGCCACGCCATGTTCAACATCAAGGACATCCCCGTCGCCACCGGCTACACCCTCTTCACCCTCGCCTGCATCCACACCCTCACCCACACACACCAGCGCCCCTGGCGCCACCACCTCACCACCCTCGCCCTCGCCTACACCGGCATCCTCCTCACCCTCGGCACCCGCCCCGCCCTCTGGCCCGGCCTCGGCGCCACCGGAGCACTCCTCGTCCTCCACCTCACCCTCCACCGCACCACCACCCCCCACCCCTGGCGCCCCCTCACCCCACCCCTGGTCGCCACCGCACTCGCCCTCACCACCCTCGCCCTCACCTACCCCAACCTCTACACAAACCCCCACTGGCTCCTCGACTCCGCCACCGAATCCGCCGGCTATGAGGGCGTGCGCTCCTGGACGCTGCTGCCGGGCTATGCCGTGGGCACGGTCCCGGACCTGCTCCTGCTCCTGGGCGTGGTGGGCTGCCTGGTTGGCTTCGGTGCCTGGTGCCTGCGGCTCCCCAGGTGGGACGCGCAACACACGAAGGTGGCCATGGTGGCCGCGCAAGCGCTCCTGCTGCCCACGCTGATCTGGCTCCAGGCCTCCCATGTGAGCGGCGGCCTGCGGCACGTCCTCTTCGCCATCCCGGCCGTCGCCATCCTGATCACCCTCGGCACCGCCACGCTGATGGGAACCTTCCGTGCCCGGGCGCGCCAGGCGGTTTCCGGGGTCGCTGTCGCCGGCATGCTGTTGCCGACTGTGGCGATGGTGCAACTCTTCCCCTACGCCTACGGGTACGCGAACGTCTCCTCATCGTTCCTGGACGTCCAGAAGTCCGCGCCCGACTTCTGGCAGGCGAGCCTGCGCGAGTATGCCGATGACCTGCCGGCGGGTTCGTTCATCGTCTGTGGGGTGATGGCGGATGCTGCTGGTCGGCCGCTGCGCCACATGCCGCCCGGGGGCCAGTCCTGGCTGGTCCTGGGCCACGACTGCGCGCGCGGCCCGCTCAGCGTCCTGGCCCCCTTCCTCGAGCCGTCGACCGACGACGGCATGGTGGATGCTGACTTCGTCGCGTTCACCATCTATCCGGACCAGGAGATCCAGGGGTGTGAGGAAATCGGGCGCGTCACCCGCAAGCGGCTGCTGACCGACGTGATCATGTCGCGCGGATTCCTGTGCCCCCTGGTGCTGCCCCCCTATCGGGGCCCGGTCGACCTGGCACCCACCCAGAGCACCACTCCCTGGCTGCTGGATGGCTGGGGCGGACCCAGCGGCAACACCTGGATCACCGCGACCGGTCCAGCCAGCCTCGGCTTCGCCGACCACCTGGCCGGACGCGACCTGCAGGTGCGGCTCACCGGGACTGCCGACGGACCGGTCGCCTTCCGGGTCAACAACGAACCCGCCACGGCACGAGAGACCGCTGACGGCTGGATGGTCGACGTGCCCGGCGTACGCCGTGACCTGGGCAGCCCGGCCAACGTGGTGATCACCGTCGTACCTGCAGCGGACGAGGTCCGCCTGACCCGGATGGAGCTAGAGCGCTGAACCCTCGGCGTACTCGGAGAAGGATGCGTTCCAGTCACCGTAGCCGTTGTAGAGGGTCATCGGGCGGTCAGTGCCGGTGAACTCCACGACGTCACCGCGCTTGGAGAGGTCGTAGAGCCACTTTGCGTCGGCCAGGCTCATCCCGGTGCACCCGTGTGAGACGTTGGCGCTGCCCTGGGAGCCGGCGGACCAAGGCGCGGCATGGATGAACTCCCCGCTGTTGGTCACCCGCATGGCGTATTCGACGTTCGCGATGTCATAGGACTCTGCGGAACCCGCAGGGATGCCGACGGTCTCGGAGTTCATCCGCTTGCGGCGGTGCTTCTCCATGATCACCTTCACGCCGCTGCGGGTGGTGAACCCGTCCTTGCCGGTGGTGATCTGCATGGTGCGCACGAGCTTGCCGTTCACGTAGGTCTGCATGGTGTGCGCGGCTGCATCCACCTTGCTCACCACCGCCTCCCCGACGTCGAAGGAGATGTTGCGCGCGTCCTGTCCATAGATGCCGTTGCCGGCCGGGAGCGCGTTGATGTCGAGGTCGACCTGCACCTTCGTGCCCGGCTGCCAGTATTCGGCCGGGCGGTAGTGCACCTCGTGGTCGCTGACCCAGTGCCAGGATCCCTCCTGGGCAGGCGTGCTGGTCACGCTCATGTGCTCCTCGAAGGTGGCATGGTCGCTCACCGCGAGGTCGAAGTGGACCACCACCGGCATGCCGATCCCGACCGTCTCGCCGTCCAGCGGGGCGATCGAGGCGAAGGTCTGCTGGTCGAGCGTGAGTTCCTCGGTGGTGAACTCGCGTGAGAACTGCTCGGTGCCACCGGCCTCGTTGCGGGCCACCGCGGCCAGGGTGTACGTCGTGCCGGGCTCGAGGCGCTCGCTGGCCGTCCATCCGGCACCCGCCTCGGCAAGGTCCCCTGCAATCTGGTTGCCCTCGCCGTCACTCAGCGTGACCTTCTCCAGCACGCCGCCGATCGCCTCGAAGCTGACCAGGGTGTCGACCGGCACCTCGGCCATGTCATCGACATTCGACGCCAGCTGGACCGGTTCGGTCGTCGGGCTCGGCTCGTGCGAGGAACGCGTGTCACCGGGGGCGTTGCTGCGTTGGTCCGCATCAGCACCGGTGCAGGCAGAGAGGGCACCGACGACGAGGGCCGTCGCAGCGGCCATGCCGAGCGTACGGCGGAGGCGCTGGTGCGCCAGCGATGGGGACATTCTCGTGCTCCCGGGGGCGGACTGGAGGGATGTGCGCGGTCGGCGCAACCATCACAGGGTACTCGCCAGCACCGACAGCACGAATCCCGCGGACCGGGTGAAGGTGCTCACACGCTCCGCGGGATCCGCAACGGGTCGATCAGTGGGCGAACTCGCCCCGGTAGTACTCGAAGATCCAGCCGCACAGGGCCAGGACACCGAAGGCGAGCCCGATGATCAGCAGCCACCAGGCGGCGAACGCCACCGCGATCGTGCAGGTCGCCATCGTGACGCTGCACCACAGCGGCCACCAGGAGTACGGTGGGAAGAAGCCGAGCTCTCCGGCGCCGTCGGCGATCTCGCCGTCCTTGCGGTCCTCGGGACGGGCGTCCATCTTGCGGGCGTGGAGCCCCAGGTAGATGGTGATCATGCCGACCAGCAGGGTGGTCATCACCAGGGCCGTGGTGCCGGTCCAGTCCGCGCCGGTGTCACCGGCCTCGGTGATGAACCAGTACGCCGGCGCCACCAGGCCGAAGAAGATCGTGCAGGCGGCGAAGACGAGTGTTTCTGACTTCATCAGGCGTTGCCCTCCGGCTTGTCGTTCGTGCGCTCGTCGAGCATGGCTTCACGGCCATCGACGGTCGGCGCGTCGGCCAGTTCACCCTCGCGCATCGCGTCGTTCTCCTCGAGCTCCAGCGCTGCGATCTCCGGGTGGTGGAGGTCGAAGGCAGGCGACTCCGAGCGGATCCGCGGGATGGAGTGGAAGTTGTGGCGCGGCGGCGGCGAGCTGGTGGCCCACTCGAGCGAGCGGCCCCAACCCCACGGGTCGTCGACGTTCACCATCGGCTTCTTCGAGGTGATGTACATGTTGTAGAAGAACGGCAGGGTCGAGGCCGCGAGCAGGAACGCACCCACGGTGGAGACCTGGTTCAACACGGTGAAGCCGTCATCGGGCAGGTAGTCGGCGTAGCGGCGCGGCATGCCCTCGACACCCAGCCAGTGCTGGACCAGGAAGGTGAGGTGGAAGCCGACGAAGAGCAGCCAGAAGTGGAGCTTGCCCAGTCGCTCGTCGAGCATCTTGCCGGTCATCTTCGGCCACCAGAAGTAGAAGCCGGCGAACATCGCGAAGACGACGGTGCCGAAGACCACGTAGTGGAAGTGCGCCACCACGAAGTAGGAGTCCGAGACGTGGAAGTCCAGCGGCGGGCTGGCCAGGATGACGCCGGTCAGGCCACCGAAGAGGAAGGTGGTCAGGAAGCCGACGGTCCACAGCATCGGGGTGTCGAAGGATATGGATCCACCCCACATCGTCCCGATCCAGTTGAAGAACTTCACACCTGTTGGCACGGCGATCAGGAATGTCATGCCGGAGAAGAAGGCCAGGTTGACCTCACCGGTGACGTACATGTGGTGCGCCCACACGGCGACCGAGAGGAGCGCGATCGCCAGGGTGGCGCCGACCAGGCCGACGTACCCGAAGACCGGCTTGCGGCTGAAGACCGGCAGGATCTCGGTGACGATGCCGAAGAACGGCAAGGCGATGATGTACACCTCTGGGTGTCCGAAGAACCAGAACAGGTGTTGCCACAGGATCGCGCCGCCATGGCTGGCGTCGAAGACATGGGCGCCCAGTATTCGGTCGGCCTCCAGCATCAGCAGTGCGCCACCGAGAATCGGGAAGACGAGCAGGGCGAGCAGGCTGGTGATCAGCACGTTCCAGGTGAAGATCGGCATCCGGAACATGGTCATGCCCGGTGCGCGCATGCACACGATCGTGGTGATGAAGTTGACCGCACCGAGGATGGTGCCGATACCGGCCATCCACAGGCCCATGATCCACAGGTCGCCACCGATGCCCGGCGAGCGGAGCGAGCTCGACAGCGGTGCATAGCCGAACCAGCCGAACGAGGCCGCGCCCTGCGGGGTCAGGAAGCCACTTGCGGCGATCAGGCCGCCCCACAGGAACAGCCAGTAGCTGAACATGTTGAGGCGCGGGAAGGCCACATCGGGCGACCCGATCTGGATCGGCATGATCACGTTCGCGAAGCCGACGAAGAGCGGCGTCGCGAAGAGCAGCAGCATGATCGTGCCGTGCATCGTGAAGAGCTGGTTGTAGGTCTCGTCGGAGACCACCTGGTTGCCCGGGAACGCGAGCTCCGAGCGGATCATCAGCGCCATGATGCCGCCCAGGATGAACCAGGCGAACGACGTGACGAGGTACATCTTGCCGATCAGCTTGTGATCGGTGGTGGTGAGCAGCTTGAAGATCTGCTTGCCCAGCGGCTTGCGCTCGGGCAGTTCCACATCAGTGGATGGCCGTGCGGCAGTGGCGGTCACTCTTCGCCTCCGTGGTTGGTGTTGGCATTTGCCTGCGTGACGGCGTCCGAACCACCGAGAAGCGGCGCGTCTGCAGTGAAGCCGTCGGCCTCGAGCTGCGCCAGGTAGGCGGCGTACTCGTCAGCGGTGACGACCTTGACATCGAAGAGCATCCGGGAGTGGTAGGTGCCACACAGCTCGGCGCACTTGCCCTTGAAGGTGCCGACCTTGGTGGGGGTCACCTGGAAGGAGTTGCGCTCCTCACCGGCCTGGCCGGGGATGACATCCATCTTCATCAGGAACGCCGGGATCCAGAACGAGTGGATCACGTCGGGCGAGGAGAGCTTGAACTCGGTGGTCTTGTCCACCTCGAGGACCAGCGTCGGGATCTTGGAGGCGGTGCCGCTGGTGTAGTGGACCGGGCCCTCCAGGTCCTTCGGGTCATCGCTGTGGTTGAAGGTCCACGACCACTGCTGGCCGACCACCTGGACCACGTGGTCCGGGTCCGGGTCGTGCTCGAGGATCTTGTTCTGCACCTCTACGGTGTGGAAGAAGAAGACCAGGACCATGATCACCGGGAAGATCGTGTAGAAGACCTCGACCGGGAGGTTGTAGCGCGTCTGCACCGGGATCTCGTCCTCGCTGCGGCGCCGGAAGCGCCAGGAAGCGAAGAAGATCAGGAACCAGACCACGGCACCGGTGATCAGCAGCGCGATCCACGCCCACTTCCACAGTTCGGCAATGTGGACGGCCTGCTCGGTGGCAGGCGACGTCGCCGGCATGGCCCAGCGCTCTGCCTGGGCCTTGTCCTCGGCGGAACAGGAACCAACGAGCAGGAGGCTGGAACCCAGCATCGTGCCAGCTGCCACCCGCTGGACACGCTTCGGGAGTTGCAGACCCACGAACGAGCCTCTCTCTAAGACTTCACGGAATTACAACGAACATTAGCGGACCCCGAGCCGGGTTGGGGCAGGAGGGCACGGGTATGTTCCCGGCTGTGAGCAAAACCTCGGAGCCCAACCCTCGTGGCTGATTCCCGATACTTCGACTCCGCCTCCTCCGAGCCGCTCCATCCGGCGGCCCGTGACACGCTCCTGGCCGCCCTGGAACACGGGTACGCCGACCCCCGCCGCCTGCACGACCAGGCCCGCAACTCCCGCCTGATGCTCGAGAACGCACGCGAGGTGATCGCGAACTGCCTGGCGGTCCGTGCCGACGAGGTGACCTTCACCCCGAGCGGCACCCACGCCGTCCACCTGGGCGTGCTCGGCCTGCTGGCCGCCCGCACCCGCACCAGCGACCTGTTGGTGCACAGCGCGGTCGAACACTCCTCGGTCGTGCACGCCGGCAGGTGGCACGAGGCCCGCGGCGGCCGGGTGGCCCGGATCGAGGTGGACGCCACCGGACGCGTCCAGCCCGGCCTGCCCGACGAGCCGGTCGGAGTGATCGCCCTGCAGAGCGCCAACCACGAGGTCGGCACCCTCCAGCCCGTCGCCGAGGTGGCCGCCTCCACCGACGCTCCGCTCTTCACCGACGCGTGCGCTTCGGCCGGCCGCGTCGCGCTCCCGGAAGGGTGGGCCGCCGCCGCGGTCTCGGCGCACAAGTGGGGAGGCCCGGCCGGCGTCGGGGCACTCCTGGTCCGCAAGGGCACCCGGTGGCGCAACCCGTTCCCCGGCGACGACCGGGTCGACGAGCACGGCACCGGCTTCGAGAACGTCCCCGCTGCACTCGCCGCAGCAGCCGCACTCCAGGCCGTGGTCGCCGAGCGCGAGGAGACCGCGGCCCACCAGGCGGCCCTGATCGACGAGATCCGCGCCGAGGTGGCCCGCACCGTCCCCGACGTCGAGGTCGTCGGCGACCCGGACGACCGCCTGCCGCACCTGGTCACCTTCTCCTGCCTCTACGTCGACGGCGAAGCGCTGGTGGGCGAGCTCAACCGGCGCGGCTTCTCGATCGCCTCCGGGTCCGCCTGCACCTCCTCCGCGCTGGAACCGAGCCATGTCCTGGCCGCGATGGGCGTGCTCACCCACGGCAACGTCCGCCTCTCCCTGACCCGCGATGCCACCCGGGAGGACGTGGCCGCCTTCCTGGCCGCGCTGCCCGACGTCGTACGCGACCTGCGTGCGGAGGCCGGGCTGTGAACGGAACGGACGGCGCCCCGGGGGCCCAGGAATGGCTGGAACTGGACTGCCGGCAGATGCGGTGCCCGGCACCCATCATCGAACTCGCCCGCCACATCGGCGACGTGGCGGTCGGCCAGCTCATCGGGGTCGCGGCCACGGACGTCGCCGCACGGATCGACGTACCGGCGTGGTGCCGGATGCGGGGCCACGAGTACGCCGGGGAGGCCACCGCCGACGACGGCGTACCGGTCTTCCTGGTCCGCCGGACCGACGCCCGCTGACCCCCGCCCCGCGTCAGCCGCGGATGGTGACCAGGTGCGGCTCGATGTCCTTGACCGCCTCGGCACCGTAGGTGTCCTCGAGGCGCTGCAGGAAGGCCGCCCGGCCCAGCGTGTATTCCTGGGTGCCGACCTGCTCCACCACGTGCACTGCCAGCAGGCAGCCCAACTGGGCCGCGCGGGTGAGGTCCAGGTCCCAGGTCAGGGCCGCCAGGAAGCCGGCACGGAAGGCGTCGCCGACGCCGGTGGGCTCGACTGCCTGTACGTCGGGGACCGCGGCGACCGTGATGGTCTCCTCGCCCTTGCGCTCGATGCGGACGCCCGCGGCGCCCAGGGTCACCACCCAGGTGCCCACCCGGTCCAGGACCTCCTCGGTGGACCAGCCGGTCTTCTGGGTGATCAGCGAGGCCTCGTATTCATTGGAGAAGAGGATGTGCGCACCGTCGATGAGCTGGCGGATCAGCGGCCCCTCGCCGAAGGCGAGTTGCTGGGACGGGTCTGCGACGAAGCGGTAGCCGCGCGAGCGGCACTCGTCGGTGTGGCGCAGCATCCCCTCCGGGTCGTCCGGCCCGATCAGCACGTAGTCCGGACCGCCGACGCGGTCCACGATCGGCTTGAGCTCGATCTCACGCGACTCACTCATCGCCCCGGCATAGAACGAGGCGATCTGGGCGTGGGCGGCGTCGTTGGTGCACACGAAGCGGGCGGTGTGCCGGGTCTCGGAGACGTGCACCGAGTCGCAGTCCACGTTGTGCCGCTCCAGCCAGGCGCGGTAGTCGGCGAAGTCCTCGCCGACGGCGCCGACCAGGATCGGGCGCAGGCCCAGGTTGCCGAGCCCGAAGCTGATGTTGGCGGCGCAGCCACCGCGGCGTACCTCGAGGTCCTCGACCAGGAAGGAGACGCTCAGCTTGTCCAGTTGATCGACCACGAGCGAGTCGGAGAACTTGCCCGGGAAGGTCATCAGGTGGTCGGTCGCGATGGAGCCCGCAATCAGCAGTGACATGTTGCCGAACACTACTAGTCGGTACCGGTTGGAGTACCAATTGGTAACGAATAGCGTCGACGTCATGAGCATTCTTGCCGGCAGCAGCACGCCGTACGCAGAGGCCGAGACGCCCACCCAGATGCACGCCGACTGCCGGGCCGTCGGTGCCCGCCTGCGGATCCCCGCACCCCGGGCCGTCGACCGCGCCGCGGCCCCCGTCGAGCACCCGCCGACCCAGTGGCAGGTCTCGGACCGGGCAGCCCACCTCGCCTCGGGGTTGCACCTGCACCTCGACTGAGACTTCCGGCGCGCAAGCCCCTCTCCCTGGGCCCCTCCCTCACCCGCGCGCCGGGCACCCATGACGAAGCCCCCGCCGATGTTCGGCGGGGGCTTCGTCTGTGTTGCTTCCTCTGTGTTGCTTCGTCTGTGTTGCTTCGTCTGTGCCGCTTCGGCTCAGTGGAACGAGTCGCCGCAGGCACACGAGCCGGTGGCGTTGGGGTTGTCGATCGTGAAGCCCTGCTTCTCGATGGTGTCGACGAAGTCGATCACCGCACCGTTGAGGTAGGGAACGCTCATCCGGTCGACCACGACGTTGACGCCGTCGAAGTCGGTGACCACGTCGCCGTCGAGGCTCCGCTCGTCGAAGAAGAGCTGGTAGCGCAGGCCCGAGCAGCCACCGGGCTGCACGGAGATCCGCAGGGCCAGGTCATCGCGGCCCTCCTGCTCGAGGAGACTCTTCACCTTGGTCGCCGCCACCGACGAAAGGTTGATCTGGTCCGTGCGGTGCTCGCCGGCCGTGTCGAGCTGCTCAGTCATCTCTGCTCCCAATCAGGTGTCGCCCAAGGAATCTTGGCTCTTCAATGGACCCAATCCTCCCACACGCGTGGTTATTCCCCCAGCTGCGACCGAATCATTGCGAACCTCACTGTGGGGACCAGGAGCGCGCCACCCGCCGGGCGAGCTGGGCCAGGGACGGGCCCGGCTCGGCGAACGCCGGCCCGGCGCCGACCAGGTCCACCACCGAGTACGCCGACTCGATGCCCAGCGCGCGCATCTCGCGCGCCCCGATCATCACCTGCCCGGCCAGCGCCACGCACGGGCGCAGCGCCTCGCCGGCAATCGTCGCGACGCCGTGGGGCACCTTGCCCGAGCGGCTGGAGAAGTCGAAGGCGCCCTCGCCGGTGATCACCAGGTCCGCCCGGCGCGCCCGCTCGGCCAGGCCGACCGCGTCGGCGACCAGTTCGATGCCCGGCGTACGGGTGGCGCCGAGCAACATCAGCGCAAAACCCAGTCCGCCGGCCGCGCCCGCGCCCTTCTCCAGCGCCATCCGCCGACCGGCCACCGCGGCGTACTCGGTCAGGATCGCGTCGACAGCAACCAGTCGCTCCTCGCTGATCCCCTTCTGCGGGCCGAAGGTCTTGGTGGCGCCGAAGAGCCCGGTCAACACGGTGTCCACGTCGCTGGCGACCACCAGGCGTACGCCGTCGACCCTGTCCGCGGCCCCGGACAGGTCCAGGGTGGAGAGGCCGATCAGCCCGGCCACCCCCTGGTCGAGCGGCTCGTCCCCCACCGCGCCGAGCGCCGCGAGCAGGCCCGCTCCCCCGTCGTTGGTCCCCGAACCGCCCAGGCCCACCACGACGGTGCGGGCACCCGCGTCGACGGCACGCGCCAGCAGTTCGCCCACGCCGTACGTGTTGGCCCGCTCCGCATCCCGGCCGCCGACCAGGTCGCGGCCACAGGCCTGCGCGGACTCGACATAGAAGGTGTCCCCGACACCCAGGATGGTGGCCGGTGTCGGGGAGTCGAACGGCCCCCGGACCGTCACCGCGAGGAGTTCCCCGCCCAGGGCGGCGTGGAGTACGTCGACGAACCCCGGGCCGCCGTCGGCCATCGGGCACAGGTCGAGTTCGTCATCGGGCGCATGCTCGGCCCAGCCGGTCGCGATCGCCTCGGCCGCCTCCAGGGAGGTCAGGGTGCCGGCGAACTTGTCCGGGGCGATGAGGACACGCATGGCCCCATCCTGCACCCGGGGCCCGGCGCCACCGGATCTGGCATGGTTTGAGCCATCATGCTGATCCGCCCTGCCCGCGAGGATGACCTGGAGGCCATGGAGCGTCTCACTGCGCTCAGTTTCCACCTGGTCGACCAGCGGTTGATGCCCCGCGAACTCCCGGTGCCCGAGCAACGCACCGCCGCAGCGGGAGCGAACTGGATCCGTCGCACCCGGCACACCCTGCGCACCGATCCGGGCGGCTGCTGGGTGGCCGAGGTCGACTCCGAGGTGGTCGGCTGCGCGATCTCCCGGGTCCGGGAACTGATGTGGATCCTGTCGTCCTTCGCCGTCTCCCCGGAATTGCAGGGCCGGGGCATCGGTGCCCAGTTGCTGGCTGCCTCGATGCAGCACGGCGAGCACTGCCTGCGGGGAATGCTGGCTGCCTCCGCCGATCCGGCCGCGGTGCGCCGCTATCGCCTGGCCGGCTTCACCCTGCACCCGCAGATGCAGGTGCGCGGGACCGTTGAGCGCAGCGTGCTGCCGGTGGTCGACCGGGTCCGTGAGGGCAGCGCCGGCGACGTCGACCTGCTCGACTCACTCGATCGGCGCACCCGGGGCGCCGCACACCTGAGCGACCACGAGTTGCTGCTGGCCCAATACCGCCTGCTGGTCGCGGATCGTCCGAGTGGCCAGGGGTATGCGTACGTCGACGCCACCGGCGCGCCGGTGCTGCTCGCCGCCACCACGCGGCGTACTGCTGTGGACCTGGCCTGGGAGGCGCTGGCCGCCAGTTCCCCCGAGGTGCCCCTAGAGATCGCCCACCTGACCGATGTGAATGCGTGGGCACTCGACGTCGCCGTGGCGGCGCGCCTCTCGATCCATCAGGGCGGCTACCTGTGCCTGCGTGGGATGAAGCCGCCTGCGCCGTACATCCACCACGGCTCGCTGCTCTGAGCAGAAGGGGGCGGGCCTAGGATGGGGCGCATGACCACCGTGGAACTCCCCCTCCTCCCCCTCGGCAAGGACAAGGACCTCGACGCGGAGCGTGGCGTCGAGTGCCCCGGCGACCTGCCGCCGGCCTCCGACCCGGACCTGGTCGCGCGTGCCGAGGCGGCCAAGGCGAAGCTCGGTGACAAGGTCTTCATCCTCGGCCACCACTACCAGCGCGACGAGGTCATCCGGTTCGCCGACGTCACCGGCGACTCCTTCAAGCTCGCCCGCGACGCGGCGGCGCGTCCGCAGGCCGAATACATCGTCTTCTGCGGTGTGCACTTCATGGCCGAGTCGGCCGACATCCTCACCTCGCCGGCACAGAAGGTGATCCTGCCCGACCTGGCAGCCGGTTGCTCGATGGCCGACATGGCCCGCCTGGGCCAGGTCGAGGACGCCTGGGACGCGCTGGCCGATGCCGGGGTGCAGGACCGGGTCGTGCCGATCACCTACATGAACTCCAGCGCCGACATCAAGGCGTTCTGCGGGCGCAACGGCGGCGCCGTGTGTACGTCGTCCAACGCCGACGTCGCCCTGGAGTGGGCGTTCGAGCAGAAGGAGGACGCGAAGGTCCTCTTCTTCCCCGACCAGCACCTGGGCCGCAACACCGCCGTGCTGAAGATGGGCTTCTCCCTCGACGACTGCGTGGTGTGGAACCCGCTGCTGCCCGGCGGCGGGCTCAGTGCCGAGCAGTTGCGCGCGGCGAAGATGATCCTGTGGAAGGGCCACTGCTCGGTGCACGGGCGGTTCAGCCCCGACGTGATCGACGAGCTGCGCGCCCAGGATCCCGAGATCAACATCCTGGTCCACCCCGAGTGCAAGTACGAGGTAGTGACCAAGGCTGACTACGTCGGCTCGACCGAGTTCATCATCAAGACCATCGAGGCGGCGCCTGCCGGCTCCAGCTGGGCGATCGGCACCGAGCTCAACCTGGTCAAGCGCCTGGCCGACGCCCACCCGGACAAGTCCATCGCCTTCCTCGAGCGGACCGTCTGCTTCTGCTCCACGATGAACCGGATCGACCTGCCGCACCTGGTCTGGACCCTGGAGTCGCTGGTCGAGGGCAACGAGGTCAACGTGATCGAGGTCGATCCCGCGACCATGCGCGAGGCCGACGTCGCCCTGCAGCGGATGCTCGACCTGCCCGGCCGGACCGCGGCGAAGGACTGAGGCGGCCGGGGCCTCAGGCCTCCCCGAGGGGTACGACGTCGCCCTGGGCGTCCTGCCCCGGCTCGCCCTCTGCGCGCTGGGCGAACCCCTGGAGCATCCGCTCCACGTCAACCCCGGTCATGTTCTTGAGCAACTCCATGACCTGGTACATGTTGTTGGTGACCTGCCGGGGCAGTTCGCCGGCGCCCTCGGTGGAGACGATGGTCAGCTTGTCGATGTTGGACATCGGGGCCGCCACCTCGCCGGCCACCTTGGGCATGATCTCGATCAGCATCTGCAGCACGGCCGCGTCGTTGTACTGCTCGAACGCTTCCGCCTTCTTGTTCATCGCCTCGGCCTCGGCCTCACCGCGGGCCAGGATCGCAGCAGCCTCTGCCTCACCCTCGGCACGGACCGCATCGGCCTCCGCGACACGACGGGCCTTCTCGGCCTCACCGCGCTTGGCGCCCTCGATCGCCTCGGCCTCGGCGAGCGCCTCACGCCGCGACTTCTCACCGACACCGGTGAGCCGGTCACGCTCGGCCTCGGCCTCGGCCTTGGCGATCGCGGCCAGCTTGGCAGCGTCAGCGTCGAAGACCTGCGAGTTGCGACGCCCCTCCGCCTCGGTCTCCACCCGGTAGCGCTCGGCGTCGGCGGGCTTGCGGACCTCGGTGTCCAGCTGGCGCTCCTTCAGCGCGGCCTGGCGCTCGGCGACCTTCTCCTGCTCGGCCAGGATGGCCTGGTCGCGATCGGCCTGGGCCAGCGGGCCGGCCGCGGCAGCAGTGGCCAGGGCGGCATCGGTCTCGGCCTTGATCTCGGCCTCCTTCAGCGCCAACTCCCGCTGCGCGATAGCGATCTCCTGCTCGGCCGCGATCCGGGCCTGCTCGGAGGCCTGCCGTGCCTCCGCCTCGGCAATGGAGGCGATCTGGATCAACTTCGCTGCCTCGGGGCGGCCCAGGTCGGCCAGGTAGGAGCCGTCGTCGGTGATGTCCTGGATCTGGAAGGTGTCCAGGACCAGCCCCTGGCCGGTGAGCGAGGCCTCGGCCTCGTCAGCGACGCGCTGGGCGAAGGCGGCCCGGTCACGGATGATCTGCTCCACGGTCAGCGATCCGACGATGGAGCGCAGCGACCCGGCCAGGGTCTCCTGGGTGAAGGTCTCCACCTCGGACTGCTGGGTCAGGAAGCGCTGGGCGGCAGCCCGGATCGAGTCCTCGTTGCCACCCACCTTGACGATGGCAACGCCCTCGAGGTTGAGCTTGACCCCCTGGCCGGAGATGGCCCCGCGGATCTGCACCATGATCCGGCGCGAGGAGAGGTCGAGCGTGTGTGCCTTCTGCACGAACGGGATGACGAAGACACCGCCACCCATCACCACCTTCTGGCCGGACAGGTCGGTGGAGATCTGTCCGGTCTCGGGGTTCTTCACCGCCTTGCCCTTGCGGCCGGTGATGATGAAGGCCTCGTTGGGACCAGCCACCTTGTAGCGGGTGGTGACCAGGGCCCCGAGCAGGACCAGCAGGACGATGATGCCGACGACGGCAAGCAGGGTCGGGGACATGGGGACTCCTGGGTGGGATCAGGCGCGGCGCTCGACGAGCACCGCGGTGGCGGAGAGGATGGCCGTGATGGTGACCGGCGTACCGGTCGCGAGTCCGCCCTCGGCGCGGGCGTTGAGCTTGGTGATGTGACCGGCGACCACGATGGAGACTTCGCCATAACCGTCGTCGGGGATGGTGCTGATCACCGTGCCGGGGTGACCGGTCAGGTCACCGGTGCGCACGTTGGCCTCGTCGCCGCCCTGCTTGAGCCGGTACGACGCGAAGCCGGCGCCGGCGCCGACGACCAGGCCGGAGACGATGCCGATCGCCATCGAGGCGATCAGGTTGTCAGTGCTGTCGTAGGCCAACGCGCCGACGAACCCGAAGGCGCCGAGGAAGCCAGCCAGTGCGGCACCGGAGAAGAGGTCACCGCCGAAGTCGAAGAGACCGTCGAGCAGGTCGCCCAGGACGAGCGAGAAGACCAGGAGCAGGATGCCGACGGCACCGATGATGAGAAACGCGAACACGCCAGGCACCTTTCCCCGTTTGGATGGCGCCAACCCTAGCGGTTGGTGTCCCTCACAGGCCGGGTGCGCCCCAGAGGGCCAGCCACCGGGAGAGTTCCTTCTCCATCGGCAACTCGGCGGCGAGTGTGTCGCGGACCTGGATCTCGAGCAGGTTGTCGCGGCGCTGCCCGTCGGTGTCCTGCGGGGCGAACGGATAGAACGTGCCCTGCTTGTAGAGGTAGACCAGTCCGGCCCGGCGCCCCGATGCGTCCGCGAAGGAGATCAGGGAGCAGAGCAGGCCGCTGCCGAACCCCTGCTGCTCGAGGATGGTGTTGACCGCGTGCAGGTCGGTGCACAACCCTGCGGTGTCCTCGGGGTCACGGTGCACCACCAGCCAGGTGTAGCCGTAGGAGTCCGTGCTCACCTCGACCGCAGGCGCGTCCGGGGCGTCGTTGAGCAGGGAGACGATCTCCTCCTGCGCCTGGGAAAAGGCGGCACCGACCACTGCCCGATAGCAGACCGACCCGGTCCCGGTCGGGGCAAGGCCGGCCGCCGTCTGCAGGGTCACCGCGGCGCTGGGCACCATGAAGAGCGAGTCGAGCTTCGCCGGCGCCTGCTTCGAACGGCCCAGCACGGAACTCCAGAAGCCCATCAGCCCATCTGCCTTCCGAGCTCGGCCTGGATCCGCGCCAGTTGTTCCAGGCGCTGCTCCAGCGAGGGGTGGGTGGAGCTGAGCGTCTTCAGGCTCGCACCGCTGATCGCCGGGGCGATGAAGAACGCGTTCATCGCGCCGGTGGCGCGCAGGTCCTTCTGCGGGATAGCGGCCATCTCGCCGGTGATCTTCTGCAGCGCCGAAGCCAGTGCGGCAGGCTTCATGGTCAGGTAGGCACCAGCCCGGTCCGCGCAGAGTTCGCGATAGCGCGAGAGCATCCGGGTCAACACGAAGCTGACCGCGTAAACGATGAGGCTGACCAGGATCGCCACCAGGTAGAACGGCAGCGCACCGTTGTTGTTGTTGTTGCTCCGGCCCCGCCCGCCGAGCAGCGAGAGTCCGCCGTACTGGATGGACTGGGTGATCATGCCGGCCACGATCCCGGCCGAGGAAGCGACGGTCATCACCATCACGTCACGGTGCGCCACGTGGGAGAGCTCGTGGGCCAGGACGCCCTCGAGCTCTTCGGCCGAAAGGGTGCGCAGGATGCCGGTGGTCACGCAGACCACGGCGCGCTCGGGCGAGCGCCCGGTGGCGAACGCGTTGGGGAGGTCCATGTCGGCCACGCCCACCCGCGGCTTGGGCATGTCGGCCATGGCGCAGAGCCGGTCGATCATGCCGTGCAACTCGGGGGCCTCGGCCGGGGAGACCTCGCGGGCGCGCATCGCCCGCATCGCGACCTTGTCCGAGCTCCACCACTGGTAGAAGGCGATGCCGAGCCCGATCACGCCGATGATCGGGACCAGGCCGGCGTTGCCCGAACCCCATGCGGCGCCCATCAGGACCACCATGAAGACGACGAAGAGCGCCCCCAGCAAGAACATGGTGACCGTCATCCGGAAGGTGAGGCCACGATCCTTGATGAATCTCGAATGCGCCACGTGCGGTCAGCTCACCCGGGGATCAGGCCATCGTCGTTGAGCATGTCGCGGACCTCGTCGATGGTGGCGTCTGCCGGCGGCAGCACCACGTCGGAGGTCTCCAGCCCTTCGGCGTCGTGCGGGCTGCCGATGTTGCGGACCACCTCGAGCAGCTCGCCGAGGGCGGCCCGGAAGGCCGTCTCGTCACCCGACTCGACGGCGGCCTCGACCGCCTCGTCGAGACGGTTGAGTCGGTCGTTGGCGCTGTCGGCGACGTCGAACTGGCCCTCGCCCAGGATCCTGACGATCATGCCTGGCCCCCGTTCGACTCCTCGACCTTCTGCCCCTCGGCACGGAGGATGTCCCCCTCGGCGGCAGGTGCGTCGATGGCCTGCGGGGCCGCGCCGCCACCCTTGAGGGCAGCGAGTTCGGCCTCGACGTCGGCCTGGGAGCTCATCGACTCCAGTTCGCGGGCGATGTCGTCCTGTCCGCCGGGGTTCGACATGTCGTCGAGTGCGCCGCTGGCGAGCAACTCGTCGATGGCGCCGGCACGTGCCTGCATGCTGGCCGTCTTGTCCTCGGCGCGCTGGATCGCCATCCCGACGTCGCCCATCTCCTCGCCGATGCCGGAGAGCGCCTCGTTGATCTTGGTCTGGGCCTCGGCAGCGGTGTAGTTGGCCTTGATCGTCTCCTTGCGGGTGCGGAAGGACTCGATCTTGGCGTTCAGTCGCTGCTGGGCCAGGGTCAACTTCTCCTCCTCGCCCTGCAGGTTCGCGTGCTGCACCTTGAGGTCGTTGATCTGGCTGGTCAGGGCGGACTTGCGGGTCAGCGCCTCACGGGCGAGGTCCTCGCGGCCCATGTCCAACGCCTTCTGCGCCTGGGACTGGAGCTTGGCCTGCTGCTGCTCGAGCTGGTTGATCTGCAACTCGACGCGCTTGCGGCTGGTGGCCACGTCGGCCACGCCACGGCGTACCTTGGAGAGCAGTTCCAGTTGCCGCTGGTAGCTGTAGTCCAGCGTCTGGCGCGGGTCCTCGGCCCTGTCCAGGGCGGCGTTGGCCTTGGACCTGAAGATCATCGTGAATCGCTGCCACAGGCTCATCGGATGCGGATCCCCTCTGGTTCGTCGTCGTACGACGTGTGTTGTCTGGTCGGGATGGCTCTTTCTCCCGTCAACCCTAGGGCCAAACGCCAAGCCGGGCGACAGGCGGGGGCGCGGTAGGCTGGGCCGACCGCCGCATCCCCTCCCGACAAAGGCCGCCTGAGTTGTTCCGTCGCAAGACCACCGAAGAAGTGCCCGCGCAGACCGAGCCCCGCCCCGAGCGCCCCGGCAGCAAGGGCCGACCGACGCCGACCCGCAAGGAGGCCGAGGCCGCGGCACGGGAGCGCGCCAAGCTCGCCCAGGACCCCAAGGCGATGCGCAAGAAGCAGCGCGAGATGCGCGTCGAGTCGAGCCGCCAGGTCCGCCAGGCGCTCAAGTCGGGCGACGAGAAGTACCTCCCCGCCCGCGACCAGGGGCCGGTACGCCGCTTCATCCGCGACTTCGTGGACTCGCGCCTGGGCTTCACCGAACTGCTGGCCCCGATGCTGTTGCTGATCATCATCCTCGGCACGGGGGTCCTGGGCGAGAACATGCGCCTCTTCTCCTCCACGCTGTGGATCGTCACGATCATCCTGGTCATCCTCGACATCGGCTGGCTCCGGTTCCGGGTGCGGCGCGAGGTGCGGGCCCGCTTCCCTGAGGAGTCGCTCAAGGGCGTGGTCTGGTACGCCGTGATGCGTGCGGTGAACATGCGCTTCCTGCGCCTGCCCAAGCCGCAGCGGAAGATCGGCGAGGCGCTGCCCGAGCGCTACCGCTGATCCACCCGCGGCCTCAGCCGTCGTAGTCGAGGACCACCCTGGCCGAGGTCGGGTGGGCCTGGCACGTGAGCACGTACCCCGCCGCGACCTCATCGGGCTCCAGGGCCCAGTTGGTCTCCATCTCCACCGTGCCCTCGACCACGCGGGCGCGGCAGGTGCCACAGACACCACCGCGGCAGGCGAACGGCAGGTCGCCCCGGCGGGCCAGTGCCGCGGTGAGCACCGGTTCACCGGCGCCGTCGAGGGAGAGCGTGGTGCTGCGTCCATCGAGGCGGATGGTGACCTCGCACTCCGCCGCCCCGCTCCCCTCATCCACCGCGGCGCCAACCTTCCCCGGTTGTCTGGGGCCGGGCTCGGCATGGAAGAGCTCGGTGTGCACCCGGGTGGCCCCGAGGTCGGCCAGGGTCGCGGCAAGGTCGACGACCATCGCCTGCGGACCGCACAGGAACCATTCGTCGACCGTGTCGACGTCGATCAGGGTCGCGGCCAGCTGCCGTAGCCGCTCGCCGTCGAGCCGTCCGGAGAGGAGCTCGGCCTCCTGCTGCTCGCGGGAGAGCACGTGCACCACCCGGAAGCGGTCCGGGAACCGGTCCTTCACCTCGTGGACCTCGTCCAGCAGCATCGCCGAGGCATGGGTGCGGTCGGCCTGGACCAGGGTCACCCGGGAGGCAGGTTCGCCCTCGAGCAGGGCCCGGGCGATCGGCAGCACCGGGGTGATCCCCGAGCCGGCCGCTATCGCGACGTACTCCTTGCAGGCACCGACCTCCGGGCGGGCAACGAACCGGCCGGTCGGCGTCATCACCTCGAGCGTGTCGCCCGGGTGCAGGTGCGGCAGCACGCCGGTGGAGAACCAGCCGTCAGGAAGTTGCCGGATGCCGACCTGCAGTTGGCCGGCGGCCGGGCTCGCGCAGATCGAGTAGCTGCGGCGTACGCCGTCGGCGCAGCACAGGGTCAGGTGCTGGCCGGGTTCGAAGGCGAAGGCGTCGGCCAGCTCCGGGGGTACGTCGAGGGTCAGCGCCATCGCGTCCTCGGCAAGCGGCTCCACCCGGGCCACCAGCAGGGCGTGGCTGGTGGCGGGGCCTGCCATTCAGATGGCCTTGAACGACTCGAACGGCTCCAGGCAGTCGCGACACACCCACAGCGCCTTGCAGGAGGTGGCCCCGAAGCGGCTCGTCTCCCTGGTCCGGCTGCTGTCGCACCGCGGGCACCGGGCACCCAGGGGCAGCGCCACCGGATCGCTGGCGGCCTGACCACGGGCGCCCGGGGCCCGCTGCGGCGGGACGATCCCGTTGGCGGCCAGCTTGGTGCGACCGAGCGGCGTCACCCAGTCACTGCTCCAGGCCGGGGCCAGCACGAACTCGACGTCGACATGCCAGAAGCCGGCCTCGGTGAGCACCCGGATGATGTCATCGCGGATCGTCTCCATCGCCGGGCAGGCCGAGTAGGTCGGGGTGATCGTCACGTGGACCGATCCCTGGTCGTGCTCCACGACGTCACGCAGGATGCCCAGGTCCTCGATGGTCACCACCGGCATCTCCGGGTCGGGGATGGAGCGGACCAGGGACCAGGCACGGGTGCGGACCATGCTGGGGGCGCTCACCACGTCGCTCCCGGGTGGGACCGGGCAAGGTGCTGCATCTCGGCGAGCAGGTAGCCCATGGACTCGGTGTGCAGTCCGCTGCGGCCCCGGGAAATGACCGGTGGCACGTCGGGGACGGCAAGGGTGGCGGTGGCCAGGACCTGTTCCAACTGTTCCTCCACTGATGTCCGCAGGGCGGCCGGGTCGACAGCCACGCCTGACTCGATCAACTCTCCCGCGACGAAGGAGCTGTCGTAGAGCTCCTCGCGCCACGGCCATTCGTGGTCCAGCGCTGCCTGCATGCGCCGGTGGGACTCCTCCGTCCCGTCCCCCAACCGCACGACCCAGGAGCGGGCGTGGTCGAGGTGGTAGGCGGTCTCCTTGACGGCCTTGGCCGCGACCGCGGCCAGGGTGGCGTCCCTGCTCCCCCGCAGCGCGTCGTACAGCGTGTGCTGCCAGGTGGCGAGGACGAGCAGGCGTGCCATCGTCACCCCGAAGTCCGCCTGCTCCCGCTCGACGAGGCAGACGTTGCGGAACTCGCGCTCGTCGCGGAAGTAGGCCAACTGGTCCTCGTCACGCCCGTCGGCAGTGCCGGCGTACGAGAGCAGGGCGCGGGCCTGGCCGAGCTGGTCGAGGCCGATGTTGGCCAGCGCCACGTCCTCCTCCAGCATCGGTGCCCGGCTGATCCACCAGCCCAGTCGCTGGGCCGAGACCAGGGCGTCGTCGGCCAGCGCGAGTGCATAGGTGGCGGTGTCGGGGTGGAGCCGGGTGGTCACAGGTGCGGCACCCTCTCGGGGACCTCGTAGAAGGTCGGGTGGCGATAGGCCTTGTCCGCTGCAGGGTCGAAGAAGGAGTCCTTCTCGTCCGGGCTGCTCGCGGTGACCTGGGCCGAGGGGACGACCCAGATCGAGACGCCTTCCTGACGGCGGGTGTAGACGTCGCGGGCGTTGCGCAGCGCCATCTCGGCGTCGGCGGCGTGCAGTGATCCGGCGTGGACGTGGGAGAGGCCGCGCCGGGAACGGATGAAGACTTCCCACAACGGTTCGCGGTTCATGCGGCACCCTCCTGCGTGGCCTGCCGCTCGGCGTACGCCGCGGCGGCCTCGCGGACCCAGGCGCCGTCGGCATGTGCCTGCACCCGGTGTGCGATCCGCTGGGCGTTGCACGGGCCCTTGCCGGCGACGACGTCGAACAACTCGGCGAAGTCGGGGGTGGCGAAGTCGTAGTGGCCGCGCTCGTCGTTCCAGGCGATCGTGTCGTCGGGCAGGGTGAGGCCGAGGGCCTGCGCCTGGGGCACCGTCATGTCGACGAACTTCTGGCGCAACTCGTCGTTGCTGAACCGCTTGATCCCCCAGGCCATCGAGCGTGCCGAGTTGGGCGAGTCGTCGTCGGGAGGACCGAACATCATCAGGCTCGGCCACCAGTAGCGGTCGACCGCGTCCTGGGCCATCGCCTTCTGGGCCGGGGTGCCGTGGGCCAAGGTGTGCAGGATGTCGAAGCCCTGCCGCTGGTGGAACGACTCCTCCTTGCAGACCCGGACCATGGCGCGCGCATAGGGGCCGTAGGAGCAGCGGCACAGGGGCACCTGGTTGACGATCGCTGCGCCGTCGACCAGCCAGCCGATGGCGCCGGTGTCGGCCCAGGTCAGCGCCGGGTAGTTGAAGATCGAGGAGTACTTCTGCCGGCCGTCGTGGAGTTGGTCGAGCAGGTCCGCGCGGTCGACACCAAGCGTCTCCGCAGCCGCGTAGAGGTAGAGCCCGTGCCCTGCCTCGTCCTGGACCTTGGCCATCAGGATCGCCTTGCGCCGCAGGCTCGGCGCCCGGGAGATCCAGTTGCCCTCCGGCTGCATCCCGATGATCTCCGAGTGGGCATGCTGGGCGATCTGGCGGACCAGGGTGCGACGGTAGCCCTCGGGCATCTCGTCGCGGGGCTCGATCCGGCCACCATCGGCCAGGACCCGACGGAACGACTCTGTCCCCTGCTCCCCGGTGACAGGGGTCGAGAAGTCGTTGCCGTACATGTGACGAGGGTAACAGTCCTTGTTACGAATTTGTCCACCCGACGAGGGCGTGCGTAACAAGATGTCCGGCCCGGGGCCGCCGGGAGCGACAACCACCTGTCAGGATGGCCGGCATGGACCGCCCCTCAGCCGACGTCTCCGTCCGGATCGCCTGGCGCGACGACGCCGCGGGCATTGCCGGCGTCCAGGTGGCCGCCTGGCGCCAGGTGTACGCCGACCTGCTGCCAGCAGACGTGCTGGCCGGGCTCGACACCGATGACTTCGCACGCACCTGGTCCGAGGCGCTGGGTCGCCCCGGTGACGCGCGCAACCGGGTGCTGGTCGCGCTGGAGCGCAACCGGGTGGTCGGCTTCGCGGTCACCTCCCCTGCCGGCGACCCCGACGCCGATCCGGTCGCCGATGGCCAGGTCGGAGAGTTCCACGTGCACCCTGCCGAGCGGCGTCGCGGGCACGGATCCCGGTTGCTGCAGGCCTGTGCCGACACCCTGGCCGCGGACCGGTTCACCCGCGCGGTGGTCTGGGTGAACGCCACCGACGACGTACTGCGTGGCTTCCTCACCGAGTCCGGCTGGGCGCCGGACTCGGCCCACCGCGAACTTGACCTGCACGGCGACGGCGCCGTGCAGGTCAAGCAGGTGCGGCTGCACACCTCGCTCTGAGCGAGGCTTCAGCCGTTCACATTCACCGCGGTCCAGGCCGCGGCGACGGCGTTGTACTCGGTGCTGCCAGCGCCGTACAGGTCCTTGGCCGCGTTCAACGTCGCGGTGCGGGCCTGGGCGTAGTTGGTGCTGGAGGTGAAGTACGTCGTCAGCGCGCGGAACCAGATGGCGGCGGCCTTCTCGCGGCCGATGCCGTTGATCGTCGACCCGTCACAGGTCGGCGAGTTGTGCGCCTTGCCGCCGATCGTCTTCGCGCCCGAACCCTCGGCGAGCAGATAGAAGAAGTGGTTGCCCACGCCCGAGGAGTAGTGCACGTCCAGGTTCTTGGTGCCGGTGGTCCAGCAGTCCTGGGAGTTGCCGTCCGTGCTGGGCTTGTCCATCCGGCGGAAGCCGACGCCGTTCTTCAGGTCGAACTGCTCACCGATGTAGTAGTCGCCCTGGTCCACGGAGTTGTTGGCGTGGAACTCGACCATCGTGCCGAAGATGTCCGAGGTCGCCTCGTTGAGGCCACCCGACTCACCGGAGTAGGTCAGGTTGGCGGTGTTCTCGGTGACGCCGTGGCTCATCTCGTGCCCGGAGACGTCGAGCGAGACCAGCGGACCGACGTTGACGCCGTCGCCGTCGCCGTACGTCATCTTCTCGCCGTCCCAGAAGGCGTTGGCGTAGTTGTTGCCGTAGTGGACCCGGCTCGGTGCCGCGGCGCCATTGCCGAAGATCCCGTTGCGACCGTGGACGTTCTTGAAGTAGTCGTAGGTCTGCGCGTGGCCATAGGCGGCGTCCGCAGCAGCGGTCTGCCGGTCCGAGTTCGATCCGTTGCCGAAGACGGGGTCGCTGCTGGTGATCGTCGACCCGTTGCTGCACCCGATGCCGAGCAGGGTGCACAGGATGCTGTCAGTCCCGTTACCCATGTCGGTCACCTTGGCATTGCCGTGCACCGGGTCGGTCAGGGTGTACGACGAGCCGGACTGGGTGACGTGCAGGTCCACCGTGCCGCTGTAGAGCGTGTGGCCCTCGCCCTCCACGTTGACGATCTGCTGCTCCTCGCGGATCACCTTGCCGGTCTTGGCGTCCACATAGGTGGCCAGGCGGCTCGGGGTGCCGTTGGCCTGCATCCCGCCGGTGACGACGCGCCACGCGAGCGTGGGGGTGGCGCCGGTGGCGTCGATGAGCAGGGTGGCCTTCTCCAGCAGTTCCAGTCCGGTGATCGAGTCGAGCAGCCCGGCGAGCGACGTACGCTCGGCCGTGGTGCCGTGCACGGTCGGCTTGACGCCGAGGTTGAGCACCCGCTCCAGGCTCTGGCTGACCGCCTCCAGTGTGCCGTCCGCGGCCTGATGGACGACCATGTCGCCACCGACGACCTCGAGGCCGCGATAGCTGCGCTGGACGCGCACGTGGGTGGTGCCGTCCGGGTCGGTCATCACCTGGCTGACCGTGAATGCCTGTCCGTCGGAGTCGAGCGCCGCCTCCGGGTTCGCCTGGAGTGCGTCGACGGCCGTCGGACGTTCAGAGCCGGGGTCAGTCGGGTCGGCCGTGGCCGGCGTACTGAACAGCAGTCCGGTGGCGAGCGTGGCCAGACCGAGTCCTGCCCAAGCTGGAGTGATTCGCATGGTGGTTGAGCCTCCGTTGCAGTGCGGGGTCTCCCTCCCCACCACCAGCGTTCCATTACCCCCGGGTAACTGTGAAGGGCAGAGCCACTGCAGGTTCCTGCATTGCGACAAACTGCAAAACGCCGCAAAACGCTCCCGATGCGTTCACGAACCCATCAACGATTGAGCTTTCGGACATCAACGAGTGAGCGTTCGTGGGCTAGTCGAGGTCGAGGAAGTGCTCCAGGCCGACGGTCAGGCCGGGGTGTGCCGCGATCTCGCGCAGGCCGGTGAGTACGCCAGGGGCGAACGAGGCGCGGTCCATCGAGTCGTGGCGCACCGTCAAGGTCTCCCCCGGGCCGCCGAGCACGACTTCCTGGTGGGCGACCATGCCGCGGATCCTGAGGCTGTGCACCGCAACGCCGTCGACGTCCGCGCCGCGGGCGCCGTCCAGGGCGGTCGAGGTCGCGTCGGGCATCGGGTCGCAGCCGGCCTCGCGCCGGGCCGCGGCGATGAGTTCCGCCGTACGCCGGGCGGTCCCCGAGGGCGCGTCGGCCTTGGTCGGGTGGTGCAGCTCGACGACCTCCACCGAGTCATAGAAGGGTGCCGCGATGGTGGCGAAGCGCATCATCAGGGTGGCGCCGATGGAGAAGTTCGGCGCGATCAGCACGCCGACCCCGGGCGCATCGTCGAGCAGGGCGCGCAGCCGGGCCAGGCGCTCCTCGTCGAAGCCGGTAGTGCCGACCACGGCATGGATGCCGTTCTCGATGCAGAAGCGCAGGTTCTCCATCACCACGTCGGGGTGGGTGAAGTCGACGATCGCCTCGGCCCCGGACTCGACCAGGGCAGCGATGTCGTCCCCGACGTCGATCTGGGCGACCAGTTCGAAGCGGTCGGAATCCTCGACGGCACGGCAGATCTCCGCGCCGACCTTGCCGCGTGCACCGAGCACGCCCACCTTCGCAATCTGTGCAGTCACGGGGGCAAACCTACGCGACCCGAATCGCGTTCCGGGGGTCAGTCCAGCCGATCCGCACCGACTAGTGGCAATCTTGTGCCCATGGTGAGGCAGACAATTCCAGCACGCATCCTCTGGGCCGTGGACGTCCTCGACGTCCAGCCGGCCGACCAGGTGCTCGAAGTGGGATGCGGCCAGGGGTACGCCGCCGAGGTCATCTGCAGCCGCCTGAAGACCGGGAAGCTGCTGGCCATCGACCGCTCCGAGTCCGGCGTGGACCGCACCAAGCGGCGCTGCGCGGAGTACGTCGCAGCCGGCCGGCTCTCCGTGCGCCACATCGACCTGGCCACCCTGCGGATCCCGGTCAAGCGCCTGGACAAGGTCTTCGCCTTCAACGTGAACCTCTTCTGGGTGCGCGACTGCCAGGACGAACTCACCCTGCTCCACGAGCGCCTCTCCCCCGGCGGCAGCATCCATCTCTTCTATGACGCAGCCCGTCCCGACCAGTTCCCGACTGCCCTGGAGAAGGCCTCCCAGGCGCTGGTCCAGGCGGGGTTCCGGGTCTCGGTGGTGGAGAGCAAGAACCCGGCCGCCGTCGGCCTGATCGGTCGCCGCTGACTCATAAGTTTATTTCCTGATATGATCTGATATCAGGTTACAACCTTATGGAGGGTGGATGAAGGCTTGCGTACTCACCGTCGACCAGCATTCCAGCCGCGCCGGGACTGACCTGGTCCCCGACGCGGTGACCCAGTACGGCGCCGGCGCCCTGCTTGGCTTCGAGCGCACCGCGGGCGACGAGATCCAGGCGCTCTTCGTCGACCCCGGGGCCGTGGCCACCACCCTGGCCGACCTGATCCGCAGCGACGCGTGGCACATCGGCATCGGCATCGGCGCCGTGGACGAACCACTCCCCGACTCGGCCCGTGCCGGCCGGGGCACGGCGTACGTCCACGCGCGCAGCGCCGTGACCCGGGCGAAGAACGCACCCGGCCGGATCAGTGTCGTCACCGACAGCGACTACGGTGAACGACTGGAGACGGTGCTCTGGCTCTGGGCCGCACTCCTCGCCCGGCGTACCCGCGGCGGGTGGGAGGTTGCGGACCTGGTCGCCGAGGGCCTGACCCACACCCAGGTCGCCGAACGGCTCGGCGTCAGCCAGTCCGCGGTCAGCCAGCGCGGTCGGGCCGCCGGACTGGTCGAGGACCAGCGGGCCCGGAGCCTGGTCACCGACCTGATCGGCGAAGCCCTGGCCGACCCGGCAAGATAGGACGAACACAGGAGGAGGAGGAGGAGGAGGAAGGCGTGGACGTGCTCGTGCTGGCGCTGCTGGTGTTCACCTGTGCCGTCGCGCTCGCCTCGTGGCGGGTCCCCGGCCTCGCCCAGGCAGCCTTCTCGCTCCTGCTCGTCGCCGGCCTGGCCACCAGTGCAGCCCTGCTCGGCTTCCGGGCCTCGGCCCTGCCCGGCGACGACTTCCGCCTCTCCTGCACGGTGGCGCTGCTGGGACTGCTCGCCATCGCCGGCGGCGGCGTGGTCACCACCAGCATCTTCCGGCTCATCGACGGCAAGGAGACCGCAGCCGAGGGATCCATGCGCCAGGCCGGCGAGGTGCTGCGCGGCGGGGCATGGATCGGAGGCCTGGAACGGGCCGGCGTCTTCGTCTGCGTGGTCGCCGGCTGGCCCAGCGGACTGGCGATCATCCTCGCGCTCAAGGGCCTGGGCCGTTATGCGGAACTACGCAGCCAGACGCCGGGCGCAGCCGAGCGGTTCATCATCGGCACCTTCTCCAGCGTGCTGTGGGCCAGCGCCTGCGCCGGCACCGCCTGGCTCGCCCTGGCCGCCTGAGGCCCAGCGGGGTCAGGGAGCGACGACCGCCAGCACCTCCGGCTGGGCGAACAAGTCCGCCGCCAGCCGGCGTACGTCGTCCAGGGTGACCGCATCGATGCGCGCCAGCACCTCGTCGAGGCCGAGCAGTTCGTCACCGACGAGTTCGGCCTTGCCGATGCGCGACATCCGTGACCCGGAGTCCTCCAGGCCGAGCACCAGTCCCCCGCGCAGCATGCCCTTGCCGCGCTCGAGTTCCTCGGCGCTGATCCCGTGCTCGGCGACGGTGGCCAGTTCGGCCCGCACCACTGCCAGCACCTCGTCCAGGCGCGCCGGCAGGCAACCCACCGAGACGCCCACCATGCCGGCATCGGCGTGGTGGCTGGCGAAGGAGAAGACCGAATAGGCCAGTCCGCGTCGCTCGCGGACCTCCTGGAACAGGCGCGACGAGGTGCCCCCGCCCAGCGCGGTGTTGAGCACCCCGAGCGCGAAGCGTCGTTCGTCGCCGCGGACCAGGCCGTTGACCCCGAGCACCACGTTCGCCTGCTCGAAGGGACGCTGGACCCGGGCCACGCCCGGGGTGAGCCGGCGTGGCCTGGCCGCGGTGCGCACGGTGCGCGGCGCCCCGGCGCCGGCCAGGAAGCCGTTGCGGCCGAAGGCGGCCCGGACCTGGCGCACCACGGTGGCGTGGTCCAGGTTGCCGGCGACGGCAATGACCATGTTGTCGCCGCGATAGTGCGTGCGGTGGAAGCGGGCGATCTGGTCGCGGCCCAGGCCGCGGATCGAGGACTCGGTGCCGGCGATCGGGCGCCCCAGCGGCGTACTCCCCCAGGCCTGGGCTGCCCACAGGTTGTGCGCCACGTCGTCCGGGTCGTCGTCGTGCATGGCGATCTCGTCGAGGATCACCTCACGCTCGGCCTCGACGTCCTCGGCGGTGATCAGCGAGTTGGTGATCATGTCGCCCAGCACGTCGATGACCATCGGCAGGTCGTGGTCGAGCACCCGCGCATGGAAGCAGGTGTATTCCTTGGCGGTGAAGGCGTTGAACTCGCCACCCACCTCGTCCAGGGCAACCGAGATGTCCATCGCGGAGCGCTCCCAGGTGCCCTTGAAGAGCAGGTGCTCGAGGAAGTGCGAGGCACCGTGCAGCCGCGGGGTCTCGTGGCGGGAACCGACGCCCACCCAGACCCCGATCGCGGTGGAGCGGACACCGACCATCTGCTCGGTGACCACGCGCAGCCCTCCGGGCAGCACCGTACGCCGCACGGTGGAGGTCACCTGGCCGGTGTCGTCGGTGACGGTGAGCACGGTCGAGGTCTGCTGCCGGGGCCGGCGCTGGGCCTGGGGCTGGGTCTGGGGAACCGAAGACCGGCCAGCAGTTGCCTGCTGGCCGGTCGACGGGTTGTTCTTCGTGGTCACGCTCAGCCTTCGGCGCCGTCCTCGACTGCCTCGGCTGCCTCGTCGGTGGAGTCTGCCTCCTCGACCACGGGTATCAGCGAGAGCTTGCCCCGGTCGTCGATCTCGGCAATCTCGACCTGGACCTTCTGGCCCACGGAGACGACGTCCTCGACGGCGTCGACCCGCTTGCCACCGGCCAGGGCGCGGAGCTTGCTGATGTGCAGCAGCCCGTCCTTGCCCGGCAGCAGCGAGACGAACGCACCGAAGTTGGTCGTCTTGACGACGGTGCCGAGGTAGCGCTCGCCGACCTCGGGCATGGTCGGGTTGGCGATCGCGTTGACGGCCTGGCGGGCAGCCTCGGCGGCCTCGCCGTTGGTCGCACCGATGTAGACCGTGCCGTCGTCCTCGATGGAGAGCGTGGCGCCCGTGTCGTCCTGGATCTGGTTGATCACCTTGCCCTTGGGGCCGATGACCTCGCCGATCTTGTCGACCGGCACCCGCACGCTGATGATCCGCGGGGCGTGCACCGACATCTCCTCGGGAGCGTCGATGGCCTCGGCCATCACGTCCAGGATCGCGTGGCGAGCCTCGCGGGCCTGGGTCAGCGCACCGGCCAGGACCTCGGCCGGGATGCCGTCCAGCTTGGTGTCGAGCTGGAGCGCGGTGACGAAGTCACGCGTGCCGGCGACCTTGAAGTCCATGTCGCCGAAGGCGTCCTCGGCGCCGAGGATGTCGGTCAGTGCGACATAACGGGTCTCCCCGTCGACCTGGTCGGAGATCAGGCCCATCGCGATGCCGGCAACGGGAGCGCGCAGCGGCACACCGGCCTGCAGCAGCGACAGCGTCGAGGCGCAGACCGAGCCCATCGAGGTGGAGCCGTTGGAGCCCATCGCCTCGGAGAGCTGGCGGATCGCGTAGGGGAACTCCTCGCGGGTCGGGAGCACCGGCAGCAGCGCGCGGCGGGCCAGCGCACCGTGGCCGACCTCACGACGCTTCGGGGAGCCGACCCGGCCGGTCTCACCGGTGGAGAACGGCGGGAAGACGTACTTGTGCATGTAGCGGCGGCTCGTCTCCGGGGAGAGCGTGTCGAGCTTCTGCTCCATGGTCAGCATGTTCAGCGTGGTGACACCCAGGATCTGGGTCTCGCCACGCTCGAAGAGGGCCGAGCCGTGAACCCGCGGGATGACCGCGGTCTCCGCGTGCAGCGGGCGGATGTCGGCGAGGCCACGGCCGTCGATGCGGACCTTGTCGCGCAGCACCTGCTGGCGGATCAGCTTCTTGGTCAGCGCACGGAACGCGGCACCGATCTCCTTCTCGCGACCCTCGAACTGGCCGGCGATCTTCTCGACCAGGTGGGCCTTGATGTTCTCGAGCTCGTCGTCACGCTCCTGCTTGGACAGGGTGCGCTCACGCTTGCCGCCGACGCTGAACAGCTCGGCAGCGGCCTCGCCCACCTCGGCCTCGACCGCGGCGTACACGTCGTCCTCGAAGTCGAGGAAGATCGGGAACTCGGCGACCGGCTTGGCGGCCTCCTTGGCGAGCTCGGCCTGGGCGGCGACGAGCTGCTTGATGAAGGGCTTGGCTGCCTCGAGGCCGCTGGCCACGATCTCCTCGGTCGGCGCCTGGGCACCGGACTGGACGAGGTCCCAGGTCTGCTCGGTGGCTTCGGCCTCGACCATCATGATGGCGACGTCACCGGACTCGGTGACCCGACCGGCGACGACCATGTCGAAGACGGCCTGCTCGAGCTGGCTGTGGGTCGGGAATGCCACCCACTGGCCCTCGATGAGCGCCATCCGGGTGCCGCCGACCGGGCCGGAGAACGGCAGGCCGGAGAGCTGGGTGGAGAGCGACGCGGCGTTGATCGCCAGCACGTCGTAGGGCTGGTCGGGGTCCAGCGCCATCACCGTGATGACGACCTGGACCTCGTTGCGCAGGCCCTTCTTGAAGGTGGGCCGCAGCGGGCGGTCGATGAGACGGCAGGTGAGGATCGCGTCCTCGCCCGGGCGGCCCTCGCTGCGGAAGAACGAGCCGGGGATCCGGCCCGCGGCGTACATCCGCTCCTCCACGTCAATGGTGAGCGGGAAGAAGTCGAAGTGGTCCTTGGGGTGCTTGCCGGCCGTGGTGGCCGAGAGCAGCATCGTCTCGTCGTCGAGGTAGGCAGTCACCGATCCGGCGGCCTGGCGGGCCAGCAGCCCGGTCTCGAACTTGACGGTGCGGGTGCCGAACTTGCCGTTGTCGAGAACGGTTTCGACTGCGGAGATGACGGGTCCGTCCGCGTTGATTTCTGTCAAGGGTTCAATCCCTGTTCTGTTCGCGGAGCGATCCGCGCGTCCGCCTCGATTGACCCCTCTCGCGGAGGGGCCCGCCGATGTGCGGTGCATCGAAGTGCTTCCCGCCTGTCCCGCTGCTGCGGGACTGGGGCCGGTCTTCGATCGAGGCCCGCAGAACTGTTGCTCTGAAGGCCACTACCGAGGACCGGGCCGGACGTGGTGCGGGTCGCTCCTGGTGATGATTCTGGATTTTCAGTTGTGTTGCCGGGGCCGACTCTATCGCCCGGACCCGACAAAAGCGAAGGAGCGGTCACCCGTGGCGGGTGACCGCTCCCTCAAGGATCAGCGGCGGAGGCCGAGGCGCTCGACGATCGAGCGGTAGCGCTCGATCTCGGTCTTCTGCAGGTAGTTCAGCAGACGACGGCGCTGGCCGACCAGGAGCAGCAGGCCACGACGGCTGTGGTGGTCGTGCTTGTGCTGCTTGAGGTGCTCGGTCAGGTGCGAGATGCGGTGGCTCAGGAGAGCGATCTGGACCTCGGGCGAACCGGTGTCGCCCTCAGACTTGCCGTACTCAGCGATGATCTTCTTCTTGGTCTCCGCGTCGGTACCGATGGACATCTGCGGGCTCCTTCCGGGTTCTCCGTTGCGCGGCGCTCCGGGGCTTGTCCCCGGGGCTCTCTGGATCCGCGGCCGTTTCACGGCAGTCAACAGTCGTGCCCTCGCGGGCAACCGGACGAGATTATCAGTGCGGAAGGTGGTTCTCCGAATCAGGGGCACTCGACGCCGCCCACTCGGCCCTGCGTCGTCTCGAGCCCGTCACGGCCGCGACCACCATCGCGAACGCGCCGACCAGCAGGCCGGCGACCATGCCCCAGTAGTAGCCGCCGGGCAGCGCCCCGATGAGCAGCAACGACCAGTCGGTGAACTGGCGGTCGCTCAGCTCGTTGTCGAGGACCCGCATGCTCGCCACGGCCAGTACGCCTGCGGCAGCGCCGATCACCACGCCCAGCCAGGTGTGGACCAGGGTCGTCACCTCGGACGCGCCCCGACGCAGCCCCGCCCACGTCATCAGGAACACGACGAGCGCGAAGACCACCGCCCCGACGAGATAGCCGGGCAGCCACGCGGAGAAGCCATGATGGTGCCGATCGCCGCAACCCCGAAGCCGACCAGGGCCAGGACGAGGATGCCGGCGACGAACCCGGGGAACCCGCCGGACACGAACTCGGGCTGGTCGACCACCAGGCCGCTGACGCCGAAGAGCGTGAACGAGTGCAGGACCCAGACGGCCAGCACGCTCTCGTAGTCCTCGACGAACCGGTCCCAGCTCTTGGCCAGGACTTCGCTGACGAGGGTGCCGACGATCGCGACGACCACGGACACGCCCACGGCCAGCCCTGGCAGCAGCACCTGTCGTTGCGTTGATCCGTCTGTGATTCCCGAGCTCATCGCGCCAGATTACGGCGTCGTCGGCGGCGCGTGGAGGATCTCGCGGGTCCTGACCACATCGTCCTTCATCGTCTCCACGAGCTTCTCGACACCCTCGAACCGCACCATCCCACGGATCCGCTCGACGAAGGTCACCTCGACCTCCACGCCGTACAGGTCCAGGTCGGTCCGGTCCAGGACGTAGGACTCGACCCGGCGGTCGCGCTCTCCGTCGAAGGTGGGATTGGTGCCCACGGAGATGGCGGCAGGGAATGTCTCGTCGGTGTCGAGCCGCCTCAACCAGCCCGCATAGACCCCGTCGGCCGGCACCCCACCACCGTCCAGGGAGGGCAGGTTGGCGGTCGGGAAGCCGAGGTCTCGACCGCGCTGGTCCCCCTTGACGACCGCGCCGCGCACCGTCACCGGGCGCCCGAGCGCCTCGGCCGCTCCGGTGACGTCTCCTGCCGCCAGACAGGTGCGGACATAGGTGGAGGACCAGACCTGCGGCCCCCCATCGAGCTCGATGCCCTCGGCAGTGAAGCCGCGCTCGGCGCCGGCAGCGGCCAGCGTCGCGACGTCCCCGCGGGCCCGGTTCCCGAAGCGGAAGTTGGCTCCCACCACGACGGCGCACGCGGACAGGGCGTCCACGAGGATCCGGTCGATGAACTCCTCCGGCGTCCAGCCGGCGATCTCCCTGTCGAACGGAACGACGAGGACGTGGTCGACGCCAGCCTTGCCCAACAGGGCGGCCCGCTGCTCGACGGTGGTCAACATGCTGGGGGCGTGCTCAGGGCGCAGGACCGCCATCGGGTGCGGGTCGAAGGTCACCGCGACAACCGTGCTGCAGCCACGCTCCTCGGCCACCTCGCGGGCACGGCGTACGACGTGTTGGTGGCCGAGGTGGACGCCGTCGAAGTTGCCGATGGTCACCACCGTCGACGCAAGGTCGTCGGGCACCTCGCCCAGTGAACGCCAGATCTGCACGGGCTGCACAATACCGAGGCCGTTTCGGACCGCGTGCGAGGATGGCGCGCATGCCATCCACATCGCCGGTCCTGGTCACGGGCGCCACCGGATTCATAGGCTCCCGACTGGTGGAGCAACTGGTCGAGGACGGTCACGACGTGCGTGCGATGACGCGCCATCCGTCGGACTACGACGGTCCCGGCACCGCGGTGCACGGTGACGTCTCCGACGCCGAGTCATTGATCGAGCCCCTCGACGGGGTCCGGGTGGCCTACTACCTCGTCCACTCGCTGGACCGGCCCGACTTCGAGGAGGTCGACGCGCGGGCCGCGCGCAACTTCGTCGCGACCGCGGAGGCGGGTGGCGTGGAGCAGATCGTCTATCTCGGTGGCCTGGGGGCGGAGGACGACGAGCTCTCGGCCCACCTGCGCTCGCGCCGTGAGGTCGAGCGGATCCTGCAGTCCGGCACGGTGCCGGTCACGGTGCTGCGGGCAGCGGTCATCGTCGGCGCCGGGGGCATTTCGTGGGAGATCACCAGGCAGCTGGTCAAGAACCTTCCGGCCATGGTCACGCCGCGCTGGGCGCGCACCCGCACCCAGCCGATCGCGGTCGACGACGTGATCCGTTACCTGGCCGGTGTCCTGGGCCGCCCCGAGGCACTGGACCGGGTCTTCGAGATCGGCGGTCCGGACGCACTCGACTACGTGCAGATGCTCCAGGTTGCCTCGGAGGTCGGCACCGGCCGCCGTCGCCCGATCGTCTCCGTCCCGGTGCTCACCCCTCGGCTCTCGTCCTACTGGCTCGCCCTGGTCACCGACGTCGACATCACGACTGGGCGCAACCTGATCGACTCGATGGACATCGAGGTCGTGGTCACCGACGACTCGATCCGGGAGATCGTCCCGGGCGAGCCGGTCGACTACGCCGAGGCCGTACGTCGTGCGCTCGAGGAGGGCGGGCACCGCGAGTGAGGCGGTGGTTCAGACCCCGAAGATCTGCGGCAGGGCGAAGTACAGCACCACCGACCACGTGACGTGGGTGAGGATCGGCGCCAGCACCCCACCGCTGGCACGCCGCTGCAGGCCGACCACCAGCCCGAGGACAACGGCGGCGAAGACCAGCATCGGGTTGCCGGTGGCCAGCGTGGCCACCACGTAGGCCACGGTGGTGACCAGCAGGGGCCGCCTGGGCACGGCCGCATAGACGGCGCCCCGGAAGAAGACCTCCTCGGCGATGCCGGTGAGCACTGCCACCACGAGCACCGCCGGGCCCGCACCCTGGGACCCGTGCTCGAGCACGTTGCGCACCTGCTCCCCCAGCCACGGGATCTCGCGCACCACCAGGCCACCGACGCAGAAGATGCCGGCCAGCGCGAGGCCGAGGGCCACCGCCGGAACGACCGGGCGCACCAGTCTTTCGTCGTCGGTGACGAAGCCGAGGTGCAACGGTCCCGAGGCGAACCCGCCCGCGATCCACAGCGCACTGAGCGCCAGCGAGGACCACAGGAACGCATCGTCACCCGGAGGGATCCGCAGCGCGACGCCCAGCAGGACCGCGCCGAGGACCACGACCACCACGCAGACGACCTGGCGTCGGCGCAGCACGTGCGGTGCGTCGCGGTGGTCACGGGGCACCTGGTGCCACAGCGTGTTGTGCAGCCAGCCGATCATCCGGACCGCCTGCCGTAGCGCTCCAAGGACTCGGCCCGCTCCTGGGCGTGGTCCACGATCGGCTCGGGATAACCGGGGGATCCCCCGTGCTTCCAAGGTTCGTGGGCAGCCTTGCCGGCGAGACCCGCGAGCTCGGGCACCCACCGACGCACGTAGTCGCCGTTCGGGTCGAACCGCAGCCCCTGGGTGACCGGGTTGAAGACCCGGAAGTACGGCGACGCGTCGGTGCCGGTGCCGGCCACCCACTGCCAGCCGTGGTTGTTGGAGGCGAGGTCGCCGTCGATGAGCAGGTCGAGGAAGTGCCGCGCTCCCACGGGCCACCACAGGTGCAGGTCCTTGGTCAGGAAGCTGGCGGTGATCATCCGTACCCGGTTGTGCATCCAGCCAGTCGCGGCGAGCTGGCGCATGCCGGCATCCACGATCGGGAAGCCGGTGCGTCCCTCCCGCCAGGCCTGCACCAGCCCGGCGGCGTCGCGCGGGTCGTCGTACTCGATGCCCAGCGGGCGAAGGTCACGCCAGGCGCTGTTGGGCTCGTGATGCACGACGTCGGCGTAGAACTCACGCCACGCGATCTCGTCGCGCAGCGTCCGGGCGCCTTCTGCCTGCTCCCCGGCCAGGTCGGCGAGCATCGTGCGGGGGTGGATCGCGCCGACCTTGAGGTACGGCGAGAGCCCGGTCGTCCCGGGGACAGCGGGGTTGTCGCGCGCCCCGGCATAGGCATCCAGGCGTTCGTCGAGGAACTCCCGCCACCGGCGGCGGGCGGCCTCCTCGCCGGCTGCGGGCAGCTCGATCGGACAGTCCGCGACCGCGTCGCGCAGCAGCTTCTCGGCGTGGCGCTGCTCGTTGCCGCTGCCGGCCTCGACCAGCTCCAGCGCACGCACCTCGGGCGCCGGATCGGGCCAACCACGTTCGCGCCAGGCGCGAGAGAAGGGCGTGAACACCTTGTAGCGGCCGCCGGTCCCGTTGCGAACCAGGCCGGGGCCCACCGCGTAGGGCGATCCAGTGCGCACCAGCGGCACCGACAGGGCTCGCTCGACCTCGGCGTCTCGGGCAGCTCCGTACGGCGTGGTCTCGGCGCTGACATGGACGCCGCCGACCTCGAGCTGGCTCACCAACGCGGGAAGCACCTCGGCCGGGTTCCCCACACGCAGCACCAGCTGCTGGTCGAAACGCTCCGCGACGGCGAGCACGTTGGCGGCCACCCAGGCGCGTCGTACGGCCCCTGCCGCGTTCCACAACCGTGGATCGACCACGAAGGCGACCGCCACCGGCCCGCCCTCGTCGCGGGCGGCACCCAGTGCTGGCAGGTCGAGGCGCCGGAGGTCTCGGCGCAGCCAGAGCAGGCTGCTCATCGGAACACGGCGACTGCGGCCGCCTGCCCCCCACGCGGCTCGTAGAGCGCGAGGAAGTCGCCCTCCGGGGAGAAGAGCGCCGTCAGCCCGTCGAGGGCCAGGTCGATCTTGCGACCGAAGCCGACATCGGTTGCCTGCTCCGCGTCAAGGTCGACGGCCGGGAAGTACTGGCGCGCGGCCTCGCCGATCGGCAGCAGCCGGAACTCGTCGGCGAGCTCGTCGAGGGTGTGCGCCTGCTCCAGTGCGTAGGGGCCGACCGCGGTGCGACGCAGGGCGGTGAGGTGTCCGCCGACCCCGAGGGCCGCGCCGAGGTCGCGGGCGATCGCCCGGATGTAGGTGCCACTGGAGCAGCGCACCGAGAGGTCCGCGTCGAGTCCTGCCTCGTCGGGGCGACGGATCTGCCCCACCACGATCTCGTGGACGGTGACCGGCCGGGCCTTCAACGCGACCTCCTCGCCGTCGCGCACCCGCTGGTAGGCGCGCTTGCCGTCCACCTTGATCGCGGACACGGCAGTCGGGACCTGCTCGATGTCACCGACGAACGCGGTGATCGCCTCCCGCACCGCGGCATCGGTGAGGTGCCCGGCCGGCGTGGTGGCCAGCACCTCCCCCTCGGCGTCGTCGGTGGTCGTGGAGGCCCCGAGCCGCACGGTTGCGTCGTAGGCCTTCTCGGTGAGCATCAGGTGGCCCAGCAGCCGGGTGGCACGGTTGACGCCCAGGACCAGGACCCCGGTGGCCATCGGGTCCAGGGTGCCGGCGTGGCCCACCTTGCGGGTGCCGGCCAGACGACGAACCCGCGAGACCACGTCGTGTGACGTGATGCCCGCGGGCTTGTCGACGACGACCAGGCCGTCGGTGACCTCAGTCATCCTCGGCCGGATCCTCCTCGACCGCGCGCGGCTTCTTGTAGGGGTCCTCCCCCGCGGCGTACTGCGCGTTGGCCCGGGTGGCGGCCACCTGCTCGTCGATGGCCCGGGCACGGGCGAGTACGTCGTCGAGCTGGCGGGCGGTCTCCGGCAGCGCGTCGTGGATGAACTCCAGGCTCGGCACGTGGCGGATGCCGAGCTGCTTGCCGACCTCTGAGCGGATCACACCCTTGGCCGACTCCAGTGCCGCGGCGGTGCCGGCCAGCGACTCCTCCTCACCGAGGACGGTGTAGAAGATGGTCGCGTGCTGGCTGTCGCCGGAGACCCGGACATCGGTGACCGTCACGAAGCCGAGGCGGGGATCCTTGATCCGGCGCTCCAACATCTCGGCGACGATGATCTTGATCCGGTCGGCGATCTTGCGGACTCGTGGGCTGGCCATGTTCCTACTCTCTCAGAAAAGGGGCGAGTGCCCAGGTGGTCGCCGCAGCAACCACCTGGGCACTCATCCGGGGTGAATCAGCTGCGCGGGATCTCGCGCATCTCGAAGGACTCCACGACATCGCCGATCTTGATGTCGCCGAAGTTCTTCAACACCAGACCACACTCGAAGCCCTCGCGAACCTCGGAGGCGTCGTCCTTCTCGCGGCGCAGCGAGGCCAGGTCGAGGTTGTCCGCCACCACCGAGCCGTCGCGCAGGACGCGCGCCTTGGCGTTGCGGCGGATGACACCCTCGGTGACCATGCAGCCCGCGATGTTGCCGGTCTTGGAGGAGCGGAAGATCTCGCGGATCTCCGCCTGGCCCAGGCGGGCCTCCTCGAACTCCGGCTTGAGCATACCCTTGAGCGCTGCCTCGATCTCCTCGATCGCCTGGTAGATGACCGAGTAGTAGCGGATCTCGACGCCTTCCTTGTCCGCCATCTGGCTCGCCTTGCCCTGCGGGCGGACGTTGAAGCCGATGATGATGGCGTCGGAGGCAGCGGCCAGGTCGACGTTGGTCTCGGTGATCGCACCGACACCGCGGTCGATGACGCGCAGGGAGACCTCGTCGCCGACGTCGATCTGGGCCAGCGAGTCCTCGAGGGCCTCGACCGAACCGGACACGTCGCCCTTGAGGATGAGGTTGAGCTCCTGACTCTCGCCCTTCTCCATGGAGGCCATGAAGTCCTCGAGGGTACGCCGCACCCGGCGCTTGGCCTGCATGGCCGCACGCTCGCGCGCCTCACGCTTCTCGGCGATCTGGCGGGCCATCCGGTCGTCCTCGACCACGATGAAGTTCTGGCCGGCACCGGGAGCGGTGTTGAGGCCGAGCACCATGGCGGGGCGCGACGGGTCGGCCTCCTCGATGTTCTCGCCGAACTCGTCGAGCATGGCCCGGACGCGGCCGTGGGCCGGACCGGCGACCAGCGAGTCGCCGACCCGGAGCGTGCCGCGCTGGACCAGGATCGTGGCCACCGGGCCGCGACCGCGGTCCAGGTGCGCCTCGATGACGAGGCCTTGGGCGTCCTGGTCGGGGTTGGCCCGCAGGTCCAGCGACGCGTCGGCGGTGAGCACGACGGCCTCGAGGAGCTTGTCCAGGTTGAGCTCGGCCTTGGCCGAGACGTCGACGAACATGGTGTCGCCGCCGTACTCCTCCGGCACCAGGCCGTATTCGGAGAGCTGGCCGCGGACCTTGGTCGGGTCGGCGTCGGGCTTGTCGATCTTGTTGACCGCGACCACGATCGGCACCTCGGCCGCCTTGGCGTGGTTCAACGCCTCGACGGTCTGGGGCATCACGCCGTCATCGGCTGCGACCACCAGGATCGCGATGTCGGTCGCCTGGGCACCACGGGCACGCATCGAGGTGAACGCCTCGTGGCCCGGGGTGTCGATGAAGGTGATCCGGCGATCTTCGCCGTCGACCTCGGTGGAGACCTGGTAGGCACCGATGTGCTGGGTGATGCCACCGGCTTCCTTGGCGCCGACGTTGGCCTTGCGGAGCGAGTCGAGCAGGCGCGTCTTTCCGTGGTCCACGTGACCCATCACGGTGACCACCGGCGGACGGTATTCGAGGTCTTCCTCGTCGCCCTCGTCGGTGCCGAACTCGAGGTCGAAGGACTCCAGCAGTTCGCGGTCCTCGTCCTCGGGCGAGACGATCTTGACGACGTAGTTGAGCTCCTCGCCGAGCAGCTCCAGCGTCTCGTCGTTGACCGACTCGGTGGCCGTGACCATCTCGCCGAGCGAGAACAGCATCTGCACCAGGGCAGCCGCGTCGACGTTGATCTTCTCCGCGAAGTCGGTCAGCGACGCACCGCGGGCCAGGCGCACGGTCTCGCCGTCGCCCTTGCGGACCCGCACACCGCCGATCGTCGGGGCCTGCATGGCCTCGAATTCCTGGCGACGCGCCCGCTTCGACTTGCGACCACGGCGCGACGGACCACCCGGACGCCCGAAGGCACCCTGGGTCTGGCCACGCTGGCCGGGACGGCCACCGCCGCCGGGACGACCGGCGAAGCCGCCGGGACGGCCCGGAGCGCCACCGCCACCGGGTGCGCCACCGCGACCACCGGGGCCACCACGACCGGGTGCGCCACCACGGCCGCCGGGGCCGCCCGGACCACGGCCACCGGGACCACGGCCACCGGGGCCGGAGCCGAAGGCTGCCGGGGACTTGGGCATCATCGCCGGGTTGGGGCGGGGCATGCCGGGACGACCCGGGGCACCGCCACCCTCACGCGCGGCAGGCGGGCGCGGCGGACGGTTGTCGCCGGCGCCGGCACCCGGTCCACGGTCGGCCGGGGCGGGTCGGCGGCCCATGCCCTGGCTGGACGAGAACGGGTTGTTGCCCGGGCGCGGCGTACCGCCGGGCTTGCCGACCGGACGCGGCGCAGGCGCCTTGGGGGCCGGAGCCTTGGGCGCGGGCTTCGGGGCCTCGGGCGCAGGCGCGGACGCCTTCTCCTCCACCGGTGCCGGCGGCTCCTCGGCCGGCGCAGCCTTGCGGGGGCCGGGCTTGGGTGCGCCCGGCTTGGGCGCGGCCTTCTTCGCCGCAGGAGCCTCCTCGGCGGGGGCTGCCGCGGTCGCCTCGGGCTCGGCGCTCTTGGCTGCTGCCTTCTTGGCAGGCTTGGGGGCTGCCTTCTTGGCAGCGGGCTCGGCAGGAGCGGCAGCAGACTTCAACTGCTCGCCGTATTCCTTCTTGAGCCGGTTGGCGACCGGGGGCTCCACGGTCGACGAAGCGGACTTGACGAACTCGCCCATCTCCTTCAGCTTCTCGAGAACAACCTTGCTCTCGACGCCGAATTCCTTGGCTAGTTCGTGTACTCGGGGCTTGGCCACGTTTCTCCTTCTGGCCACGCCCCGGTCCCTGCCGAGTGCAGGGAGGGTGATGCGCGGCCGTTAGTGGGTGTGCAAACTCATCGGGAAGTACTCATCGAGTGCTCATGAGCTGCTGCTCCAGTTCCTGGTCGGTTGATCACGGATTCTCTTCCAGCGCGTCGATCCACGCCCCGACTGCACTCGCGTCAGCGCCTCCGGTGAGCCTCAGGGCCCTTCCGAAAGCACGTCTGCGCTGTGCCAGTGCGAAGCATGCGGCCGTGGGGTGCAGGTGCGCACCGCGACCGTGGGCCGTGCCGTCAGGATCGGGTACGACGGTTGTCCCGTGCGCATCCGAGCCGGCAACGACCCGCATCAACTCAGCCTTGGCGGCCCTCGTCCGACACCCGATGCACGTCCGGACCGGGCCGGGGCGCGCAGGAATGTCAGTCGTGGAATCCACCGTCGGTCAGTCTAGCCCCTGGCCGCGCCGATACCGAACCGGCCCTCACGCCTCATCCGAGCGGATGTCGATGCGCCACCCGGTCAGGCGGGCGGCGAGGCGGGCGTTCTGGCCCTCCTTGCCGATCGCCAGTGAGAGCTGGAAGTCCGGGACCACTACGCGCGCCGACCGCTCGGCGAGCGAGACGATCTCGACGCTGCTGACCCGGGCCGGCGAGAGCGCCGCAGCGACGAGCTCGGCGGGGTCCTCGGACCAGTCCACGATGTCGATCTTCTCGCCGTGCAGCTCGGACATGATGTTGCGCACCCGCTGGCCCATCGGCCCGATGCAGGCCCCCTTGGCGTTGACGCCGGGGACCTTCGAGTGCACCGCGATCTTGGTGCGGTGGCCGGCCTCGCGGGCGATGGCGGCAATCTCGACGGTGCCGTCGGCGATCTCGGGGACCTCGAGGGCGAAGAGCTTGCGGACCAGGTTGGGGTGGGTCCGCGACAGGGTGATCTGCGGGCCACGCATGCCCTTGCGCACCGAGACCACCATGCACTTGATCCGGGTGCCGTGGTCATAGTTCTCCCCCGGCACCCGCTCGCCCAGCGGCAGGATCGCCTCGAGCTTGCCCAGGTCGACCATCACGTCGTCAGGGTTGCGCCCCTGCTGGATGATCCCGGAGATGATGTCGCCCTCCTTGCCGGAGAACTCCCCGAACTTCACCTCGTCCTCGGCGTCACGCAGGCGCTGGAGCATGATCTGCTTCGCCGTGGTCGCCGCGATCCGGCCGAACCCGTCGGGAGTGTCGTCGTACTCGGTGAGCACGTTGCCCTCTTCGTCGACCTCGGCTGCCAGCACCGTGACGTGGCCGGTCTTCTGGTTCAGTTCGACCCGCGCACGCTGCTGGGCGCCGGGTGTCTTGTGGTACGCCGTGAGCAGGGCCTGCTCGATGGCCTCCACGAGGACGGAGAACTTGATCTCCTTCTCCTTCTCCAGCATGCGGAGAATGCTCATGTCGATGTCCATCAGGCGTCCTTACTCTTTCGGTTGAACTCGATCTGGATCTTCGCCCTTGCCACGTCGGCATAGGCGACCTCGCGCACGGCACCGTCGACCAGCACCGTGGCGGATGTCTCGGCGGCCTCCTGGATCCGGCCCTCGAAGCCGTCGCCCTCGACGAGGTCCACCTTGACCAGGCGGTCCGCGTTGCGGCGCCAGTGGCGCGGCAAGGTGAGCGGACGGTCGACACCGCGGGAGGTGACCTCGAGGGTGTAGGGGTGCTCCCCCATCGCGTCTCCCTCGTCGAGGACCCGCTCCACCTCGCGGGTGGCGGCGGCCACGTCATCGAGGGTGACGCCGCCGTCCTTGTCGACGGCGACCCGCAGGACGCGGCGCTTGCCGGCCGGGGTGATCTCGACCGCCTCGACGTCGAGGCCGAGGGCTGACAGGGGGTCGGTGAGTTCCGCTTCGATGCGTTCCCTGGTTGCGTCAGGCTTGGCGCTGCTCATGGGCGACCTCCGTGTGCTGTTGTGAGCGACAACCATAGCGGCTTGCCCCAGCGGCGCACACCGGGCGCTAGAGTCTGCGCGTGCCGTCCTCCCCCGTCCCCGTGCTGCGTCGTACGACGCTGGTCGGGGCACCCCTGCTGGCGGCCCTGACTGCCTGCAAGTGGACCGAGGGCAGCCCTTCCCCGACGGCGGAGCAACCGCCCGAGCCGGACGACGACGCACAGGTCGATGAGGCGATCGCCGCACTGCGGGCCGCGGACGCCGTGCTGGTCGACGTGGAGGCTGCGCTGCCGGTGTTGGCCGACGCGCTGGCGCCCTTGGCGGCGATGCATGCGGCCGACCTGGCCCTGCTCGAAGCGCCTCCCGCCGTGGACGCATCGGCCCCGCCGTCCGCGGGCGCCTCGGAGCCGCCCGCCCCGCCCCAGACCGCTCGCGACGGTCGGAAGCTGGTCGTGCTCAGCGAGGACGAACTGCAGAAGACGCTGGTCCGGCTCGCCGGATCGGTGGGGAGCGGGCCGCTGGCGCGGGTCCTGGCCTCGATGGCTGCCGGGGTGGCCCAGCACATCGCGGCCCTGCCGCCGCCACCCGAGGAGCAGGCGTGAGCATCGAGGCACTCCAGACGACCCTGGCCGCCGAGCACGCTGCCGTGTGGATCCACGGCGTGCTCGGTGGACAGGTCTCCCGCTCCAGCCAGGAGGCACTGGCCGCCGCGATCACCGGCGCCTACACGGTGCACCGCGGGCGGCGCGACCAGGTGATCCGGTGGATCCGCGACCTCGACCAGGACCCGGTCGCCGCCGAGGTCGCCTATGAGTTGACGCATGACGTCGCCACCCCTGCTGGCATCCAGGCCACGGCGCAGTCGGTGGAGCAGGGCTGCGCCCGGGCGTACGCCGACCTGGTCGGCCGCTCCAGCGACCACCTGCGGACCTGGGCGATCAGCGCCCTGGTCGATGCCGCCAAGCGGGAGATGGCCTTCGGCGGGACTGCGCGGGTCCTGCCCGGCATTCCGGACTGACACCGAGGCGATGGGGCGGTGTACCGACGCCGGGGTAGCCCCGAGACCTGCCCCGACGTCGGTGTGTCCACCAGGATGTGAACACCGCCGGGAATGATCTTTCCCTACAACCCATGCAAAACCCACTGTTTGTCTGCTGCAGGTTCTTGCATTGCACATTTCCGCAACTGTTGGGATGCCGCCGCGGATCCCTGACCGGGTGGATTCTCAGTCACCTGGTGGCGAGGAATCCACCCGATCCTCGGGAGGCGGTGCGCGGTTGTCCACAGGTCGCCAGATCGCGGTGGCGCCCCAGCGCTCGACTGACGACGATCGAGGGATGGAAAGCATCTCGGAACTCAGCCATCGCCAGTCAGGCATGATCAGCCGGCAACAGGCGCTGGCACACGGCTTCGCTGATCACGACCTGCGCCGGCTCCTGCGGCACAACGACCTCAGGGCCGTGCACCCAGGCGTCTACGCCGATCACACCGGACCGCTCACCTGGCTGCAGGAGGCGTGGGCCGCGGTGCTCTACGCATGGCCCGCCGTGCTCTCGCACGAGTCTGCGATGCGCGCAGCCCAACCGGCCTCGCGGTTTGCCTCGCCGATCCTGCGCGAGCACCATGCCATCCACGTGGCCATCGACCACCGTCGCACGGTGGTCAGCAGGCCCGGCATCGTCATCCATCGCACCCACCAGTTCGACGAGCGGGTCCAGTGGAACCTGTCGCCACCACGGATGCGCCTGGAGGAAGCCGCCATTGACCTTGCTGCGGCCGCGAGGTGCGACCTGGATGCCATTGGCGTGCTGGCCGGTGTGGTCTCCGCGCGCCAGACGACAGCGCCCCGCCTGCTGGCGGCACTGTCCCGTCGGAGCCGCGTGGGCCGGCGTACCTTCCTGAACGGCGTGCTCACCGATGTCACCCAGGGAACCTGCTCCGTGCTGGAGCACGGCTATCTCACCCTCGTCGAACGTCCCCATGGCTTGCCCCGTGCCGTGCGCCAGGCACGACCTCCCGGGCAGGAGTCCCTGTATCGCGACGTCCTCTACGAGGACTTCGGCCAGATAGTCGAACTGGACGGACGCATCTTCCATGCAGGTCCCCACCAACGCGACGCCGACCTCGACCGCGACCTCGATGCCGCCATCGATGCGCTGGCCAGTGTGCGCCTGGGGTGGGGGCAGGTCTTCGACCGGGCATGCGCCACGGCCGCCAAGATCGGGCGCCTCCTGCAGCTTCGCGGCTGGGCCGGCGCACCCCGACCCTGCCCACGCTGCGCACTGGCAGCATGATCGGGTGGATTCTCAGTCACCTGGTGGCGAGGAATCCACCCGATCCTCGCCGGCCAGGGCCCGGACCAGGGCACGTCCCAGGGCCAGGCGCAGTTCGAAGTCCGCCGGGCTCGGATCGCTGCCGGTCATCACCACCAGTTCGTCCCCGGTGCCGACCACCCAGGCGCGGCTGGCCTCGATGGCCTCGATGAAGGGGCCCAGCCGGTCCTGGACGCCGGCGAAGTCGCCGCCGACCAGCATCGGGGTGTGGAACTGGACGAAACCGGCATCGTTGCGGAACCTGGCCGGGAAGAGGCGCAACTCGTCCTTGCGCGGCAGCCCGCGGACCAGGAAGTTCCCCGCTCCCGGGCACGGCAGGCGCAGCAGGTGCTGGTGGTGCCTGCCGGGGAGCAGCCACGTCTCGGCAACGAACCCGTCGTCTCCCCCGTCGATCAGGAGTTCACAGCACAGCGGCGCACGCGAGCCGGAGAGCGTGTCGTCCCAGGCCCGATCCGCGACGTCGTCGTCCTGGCCGCTCCACCACCCGTGCCCGGCAGCCATCCGGGCCAGGTCGTCGCGGCGCTCCCTGCTCCGCCGGGCCACCTCACGCCCGACCGGCCCCTTGCCGAAGAGCGCCAGCAGCAGGCAGACGAGCAGGGCCAGGAGCGCCAGCGCGCCCGCCACCCGGAGCAGGTCGGCGACCACGCTGTCGGCTCAGCCCCGGACGATCTCGGTCAGGTGGCGGACGATGTCGCCGAGCGGCACGTCCTGCCGCTCGCCGGTGCGGCGGTCCTTGACCTCGACCGTGCCGGCCTCGGCCAGGCCCCGGCCGACCACGGCGATCGTGGGGACGCCGATCAGTTCGGCGTCCTTGAACTTCACGCCGGGGCTGACCTTGGTCGGGCGGTCGTCGAAGAGCACCTCGACCCCGGCACGGGCCAGGTCGGCCGCGATCCGCTCGGCTGCGGCGTACACGTCCGGGTCCTTGCCGGTGGCGACCAGGTGCACGTCGGCGGGGGCGATCTCGCGGGGCCAGACCAGGCCCAGTTCGTCGTTGTTGCCCTCGGCGATCGCGGCGACCGCACGCGAGACACCGATGCCGTAGGAGCCCATGGTCACCGTGACCAGCTTGCCGTTCTCGTCGAGCACCTTCAGGTCGAGCGCCTCGGCGTACTTGCGACCCAGCTGGAAGATGTGGCCCATCTCGATGCCACGCGCGGCCTGGAGTGTGCCGGACTCACAGTTGGGGCAGGCGTCGCCGTCGCGCACCTCGGCGGCCTCGATCGTGCCGTCGGGGGTGAAGTCGCGACCGGCGACCAGGTCGATGACGTGCTGGCCGTCGACGTTGGCGCCGGTGACCCAGCGGGTGCCCTCGACCACGCGGGGGTCGACCAGGTACTTGATCTTCGACTGCGACTCCTCGCCGAGCACGGCGGGGCCGATGTAGCCCTTCACCAGGGCGGGGTGCTTGCGCAGTTCGGCCTCGTCCATCGGCTCGACCTCGATCGGCTCCAACTGTCCCTCGAGGCGCTTCTGGTCGACCTCGCGGTCGCCGGGCACGCCGATCGCCAGGGGCTCGCGGGTGCCGTCGGGGTGCTTGAGCACCACGAGCACGTTCTTGAGGGTGTCACCTGCAGCCCAGGGCCGGTCGTCACGGGGGAACGCCTCGTTGAGGTGTGCCACGAGCGTTTCGATGGTGGGCGTGTCGGGGGTCTGCTCCGCGTGGGCCGCGGGTGCGTCGTCGTACGCCTGCTTCGCAGGAGGACGTACGGCGACCGCCTCGACGTTGGCGGCGTAGTCGCAGTCGGTGCATCGGACGTAGGTGTCCTCGCCGACGTCCGCCTTGGCCAGGAACTCCTCGGAGCGGGAGCCACCCATGGCACCGGAGGTGGCCTTGACGATGACGTATTCGAAGCCGAGGCGGTCGAACGTCTTGATGTAGGCGTCGCGGTGGGCGGCGTACGACGCGTCGAGGCCCTCGTCGGTGGTGTCGAAGGAGTAGGAGTCCTTCATCACGAACTCACGCCCGCGCAGGATCCCGGCGCGGGGGCGCGCCTCGTCGCGGTACTTGTTCTGGATCTGGTAGAGCCAGACCGGCAGGTCCTTGTAGGAGGAATACATGTCCTTGACCGCGAGGGTGAACATCTCCTCGTGGGTGGGGCCGAGCAGGTAGTCGGCCTCCTTGCGGTCCTTGAGCCGGAAGATGCCGTCGCCGTACTCGGTCCACCGGTTGGTCGCCTCGTAGGGCTCGCGCGGCAGCAGCGCGGGGAACTGCAGTTCCTGGGCGCCGATCGCGTCCATCTCGTCGCGGATGATGCCCTCGACGTTGCGCAGCACCCGCAGGCCCAGCGGCAACCAGGTGTAGATGCCCGGCGCGGCACGGCGTACGTAGCCGGCCCGCACCAGCAGCCGGTGGCTGGGCACCTCTGCGTCAGCGGGGTCGTCGCGAAGCGTGCGGACGAAGAGGTTCGACATGCGCAGGACGCGAGCGGATCGACCTGTCCCGGTGGTTTCACTCATGGCGGCAAGGCTATCCGCCGCGCGCTGCCGCATTCATCCGGGTTTCACCCGTAGGGTTCCGACCATGGACGAGGAGACGGACCAGCCCGGGAACGACGCCTGGATCGAAGCCTTCTGGGAGGACGCGCACGTCCACGCCCGGGTCAATCCGCTCGGCTTCTACCTCGGCGCCGACCCCGGCAAGGCCATGCGTCCGCCGGCCTGGGCGTTCGGCGCGGATCCGGAGACCGCCGACGAACTGGTGGAACTGGTGCTCGACGGCACCAAGACGGCCACCGCCTCGGCGCTGCGCGACTACGGCGAGGAAGAACTGCCGCGGACCGGCAACCTCTCCATCATCCTGGACGGCTCGGGCCGGCCCCGGGTGTTGATCGCCACCACCGGGGTGCGGGTGGTCCCGTTCGGCACGGTCGACGAGGAGCATGCCCGTCGCGAGGGCGAGGGTGACCTGAGCCTGGCGCATTGGCGCGAGGTGCACCGTGCCTTCTTCGCGGAGACTGCCGCGATCACCGGCGCCGAACCCGAGGTCACCGACGAGACGATGGTGGTGCTGGAGGAGTTCGAGGTGGTCTGGCAGCCCTAGGCCCGGTCCGTCCCACGTGCCGCCTTGAGTGCCCAACGGATCATCGGCACTTGCAGCGGCAGCCGGGCGATGGTGCCGACCTTGAGCGCGGTGTTGTGGCTGCGCTGGGCGTCGGCGGCCATCTTGAAGTTGGCCGGATAGACCGCGAGCAGCAGCGCCGCGCTGGCCCAGCCGGCGGCCGGCCGGGTGCGCGGGTGGAGCAGCCCAGCGGCGCAGGCGAGTTCGGCCACGCCGGACCCGAGCACCATCTCACGGTGCGCCGGGACGAACTTCGGAACGATCGGTTCGTAGACCTGGGGACGGACCAGGTGGATGGTGCCGGAGACCGCGAAGATGCCGGCCAGGCCGAGGACGTCCGTGGGAATGCTCACCGGGTCATCCTGATCGGGCGCCAGCGCGCTCAGAACATGATCGTGGTGAACTTCGCGGTCTCGGTGAAGCCGGCCCGTTCATAGGCGCGCCGGGCCGAGAGGTTGTGCGCGTTGACGTAGAGCGAGGCGACCGGCGCGACGTCGGCGCGGATCATCTCCGCGACCGCCGCCATCCCGTGACTGGCCAGGCCCTCCCCGCGGCGGTCGGGGACGACGTACACGCCCTGGACCTGGGCGGCGTACGGCGAGGCACAGGCGACCTCGGCCTTGAAGATGGCGCGGCCGCCCTCGATGATCGCGAACTGCCAGCCGCGCCCGATCAGCTGGCGCACCCGGGTCTGGTACATCGCGGCGCCGCCGAGCTCCGGCGAGACCCCGACCTCCTCGGTGTACATCGCCACGCATGCCGGATAGACGGCGTCGAAGTCGTCCGCGTTGGTCCGCCGTACGTCGGGGTGTGGCTCAACCTGGGCCGGCCCGGCGATCTCCATGTGCAACTGGCCCGGGCGTACGTCGCGTGGCTCGTCCCAGCGTGGGCCCACCTGGCGCCAGATCGCCTCGACCGGCGCCGATCGGCCGACCATGGTGGAGACCCTCCCCCGGGCCCGCATGGCCGCCTCGGCGAACGCCGCTACGTCGTCGGTCTGGATGCCGACCGGGACCAGGTTCGCGCCCAGGTGCAGCGCACCGACGAGTTCACCGCTGCGATGCAGTCCGACCACCTGGCCGCCCAGCCAGCGGGGGTCCAGGCGCGTGGTGCGAGCGCGGAACTCCGCGAAGACGTTGACCACCGGGTCCTGGGCGGTGAGGGCGAGGAACGCCTCGACGTCCTCGGGCCCGAGCACCCGAACCGGGTTCACCCGACAGTGACCTCGGCAGCGCCGCCCTCGACCGGCTCGAGGGTCTCGGCAATCCGCATCGCTTCCTCGATCAGGGTCTCCACGATCTGCGACTCCGGCACGGTCTTGATCACCTCGCCCTTGACGAAGATCTGGCCCTTGCCGTTGCCGGAAGCGACGCCCAGGTCGGCCTCGCGTGCCTCGCCGGGCCCGTTCACCACGCACCCCATCACGGCGACCCGCAGCGGCACCTCCATGCCCTCCAGGCCGGCGGTGACCTGCTCGGCGAGCTTGTAGACGTCCACCTGGGCGCGTCCACAGGACGGGCAGGAGACGATCTCGAGCTTGCGGGGGCGCAGGTTGAGCGACTGCAGGATCTGGATGCCGACCTTGACCTCCTCCACCGGGGGTGCGGAGAGGGAGACCCGGATGGTGTCGCCGATCCCCTGCCCGAGCAGGTAGCCGAAGGCGACGCTGGACTTGATCGTGCCCTGGAACGCGGGCCCGGCCTCGGTGACGCCCAGGTGCAGCGGCCAGTCACCGCGCTCGGCGAGCATCTCGTAGGCCCGCGACATCACCACGGGGTCGTTGTGCTTGACCGAGATCTTGAAGTCGTGGAAGTCGTGTTCCTCGAAGAGGCTGGCCTCCCAGACCGCGGACTCGACCAGCGCCTCCGGGGTCGCCTTGCCGTACTTGGCCAGCAGCCTCTTGTCGAGCGAGCCTGCGTTGACGCCGATCCGGATCGAGGTGCCGGCGTCCTTCGCGGCGCGCGCGATCTCCTTGACCTGGTCGTCGAACTGGCGGATGTTGCCCGGGTTGACCCGGACGGCAGCGCATCCGGCGTCGATCGCGGCGTAGACGTACTTCGGCTGGAAGTGGATGTCGGCGATCACCGGGATCTGCGCCTTCTGCGCGATCGCCGGCAACGCGTCCGCGTCGTCCTGGCTGGGGCAGGCGACCCGGACGATGTCGCACCCGGCGGCGGTGAGTTCGGCGATCTGCTGCAGCGTGGAGTTCACGTCCGAGGTCACGGTGGTGGTCATCGACTGCACCGAGACGGGCGCGTCCCCGCCCACGTCGACCTTGCCGACCTTGATCTTGCGGCTCTTGCGACGCGGATGGAGCACCGGTGGTGGGGCTTCAGGCATGCCCAGGCTGATCGCGGTCATGGTGGCGAGTCTACGTGGCTGCGCCCGGTGGGACAGGTGCGGTCTCCGGTGCCCTCAGCCACGGTACGACGGCGACGAGCGCCACCACACCGGTCACGATGAACGCCCAGTCATAGCCGGCCTGGTCGGCGACCACCCCGATCAGCACCGGTCCGACGATCGCGCCGGCGTCCTGGGCCATCTGGAAGGTGGCGAGCACCTTGCCACCCGAGCGGTCCTGGCCCACCACGTCAGCCACGGCCGCCTGCTGGGCCGGGTTGAGCAGGCCGGCACCGACCCCGGAGAAGGCGGAGAGGACCAGGAGGCCGGCCAGGTCGGTGACCAGCCCGATGACGCCCAGCCCCACGGCGGTGACGACCAGCCCGGCCAGCACCATCGGCCGCCTCCCGAGCCGGTCGGCCAGGGAGCCGCTGAACTGCAGCGTGATCGCGGTGCCGACCGCGGCACAGGCCAGGGCCACGCCGGCCACCCAGGTGTCGTCGTGGATGGCCACGGCCAGTTGCGGCAGCACCGCGACCCGGACCCCGAAGTTGCACCAGCCGTTGGCGAACGCGGAGGCCAGCGCTGCGCGATAGGTCGGCGAGGCCAGCGCCTCGGCGAGCAGCATCGGCGGCGGCGCCGATCGGGTGGGGTCGGGGCGCAGCCGGGTGCCCGAGAGGCGGATGCCCACCACCAGGGTGGCCGCCACCAGCGCCGCGGCGTACACGATGAACGGCACCCGCAGCCCCAATCCGGCCAGGCCACCCCCGACCAGCGGACCGATCATCCCGCCGACCAGGAAGGCCGAGCCGTACGCCGAACTGACCCGGCCCCGGATCGCGGGCGGGGCCAGGCGCACCAGCAGCGCCATCGCCGAGACGGTGAACATGGTCGACCCGATCCCGCCCAGGCCGCGCAGCACCAGCAGTTGCGCATAGGACTGGGCGAAGGCGGTGGCCAACGAGGAGGCGGCCACGATCAGCAGGCCGGTGAGATAGACGGGCCGCTCCCCCAGCCGGGACACCAGGGCGCCCCCGGCGGGGGCGAAGACGAGCCGGAAGAAGGCGAACGCGGAGACCACCACCGAGGCGGCCGCGACCCCGACGTCGAAGCTGCGCGCATAGGCCGGCAGCACCGGGGAGATCAGGCCATAGCCGAGCGCGATGACGAACGCTGCGGCGACCAGGACCCAGATCTCCGAGGGGATCGGGGGCTTCTTGGTGGTCAACTGATCGAGATCGGGACCACCAGGTCACCGATGATGAGCACGACGCTCATCAACAGGAAGGCGCCGGCGACCACATAGGCGATCGGCAGCAGCTTCGCCACGTCCACATAGCCGGGGTCGGGCCGCTTGAAGATCTTCGCCAGCCGGCGGCGGAACCCTTCCCACAGCGCTCCGGCGATGTGGCCGCCGTCGAGCGGCAGCAGCGGCACGAAGTTGAACATGCCGATGAAGAAGTTGAACCCGGCGATCAGCATCAGCAGCAGGACTGCCTTCTCCTTGACCGGGAACTCCTGGTGCGCGGCGGTCTCGCCGGCGATCCGGCCACCACCGACCAGGCTCATCGGGCCCTCGGGGTCGCGCTCCTCCAGGCCGATGATGGCCTGGCCGACGTCCCAGACCTTGGCCGGCAGCGTGCTCAGCGCCTCGACGGTGCGCACCGTCATGTCGCCCATCTGGTCCAGGGTGTAGAGGACACCTCCGGTGGCCAGGTGCGACTCGGGGACCACGCCCAGGAAGCCGACCGCGCGCAGGGTCTCGTCCGTCATCGAGGTGGGTCGGTCGCTGATCACGGTGTTGGTGGTGAGCTCGACCCGCTGGCCGTCACGGACCACGGTCAGCGCTGCTGCGCCGTCGGCGTTGTCGCGGATCATCTGGGTGAGCAGGGCCCAGTCGCCGTCGATCTCGGTGCCGTTGAAGGCGACGATCTCGTCGCCGATCTGCAGGCCGGCATCGACGGCGGGACTGACCGGGTCGTCGGCGGTGCACTCGCGGCCGGATTCGGCGTACGGCACGATGCACGGCTGGACGGCGCGCACCACCGGGTCCGAGCGCTGGTCGCCGATGTTGCCGTAGCTGGCGAAGAGGGCCGCGAAGATGAAGAAGGCGATCAGGATGTTGACCGACGGTCCGGCCGCCATCACGATGACCTTCTTCCACCAGGGCATCTTGTAGAACAGGCGGTCGGAGTCCTCGGGCTGGATCAGCTCCCATTCGGCCGAGCGGGCGTCGCTGATCAGCTGGGTGAAGATGCCGGTGTTGGACTGGCGGAGGCGGACCACCTCGTTGCCGTGCTCATCGATGACGGTCTCGGCGCTCGCCTCCTTCTCCGGGGGAAGCATGCCGACGATCTTGACGAACCCGCCGAGCGGGATGGCCTTGATGCCGTATTCGGTCTCGCCGATCCGCTTGGACCACAGCGTGTTGCCGAACCCAACGAAGTACTGGGTGACCTTGCCGCCGAACTTCTTGGCCCACACCATGTGGCCGAGCTCGTGCAGGGCGATCGAGACGAGGATCGCGACGACGAAGATCACCACGCCGAGCGTGTAGTAGAGCGCCGTCATGCCCGGTGGCTCCCTTCGCCTGCTGCGGTGATCGCGTCTGCTGCCGCCTGGCGGGCCCAGGCGTCTGCGGCCAGGACCGTCTCGACGGTCATCTCCTGGCCCAAATCTACGTCGTACGCCGCCAGAACACCCGCCACCGTGTCGACGATGCCGTTGAACGCCAGCTGTCCGGAGAGGAACGCCTCGACGCAGACCTCGTTGGCCGCGTTGTAGACGGCCGGTGCCGTGCCGCCCGCCTGTCCGGCGCGCCGGGCGAGGCCGACCGCGGGGAAGGCATCGTCGTCGAGTGGGAAGAACTGCCAGGTCTCCGGGCGCGACCAGTCCACCGGCGGTGCCGCGTCGGCCACCCGGTCGGGCCAGTCCAAGCCGAGCGCGATCGGGATCATCATCGTCGGCGGGCTGGCCTGGAGCAGCGTGGAGCCGTCGACGAACTCCACCATCGAGTGGACCACCGAGGTCGGGTGGACGACCACCTCGATCCGGTCGAAGTCGATGCCGAAGAGCAGGTGGGCCTCGATCACCTCCAGGCCCTTGTTGACCAGGGTCGCGGAGTTGACGGTGATCACCGGGCCCATCGACCAGGTCGGGTGGTTCAGCGCCTGTTCGGGGGTGACGCCGTCCAGTTCGACCCGGGTGCGGCCCCGGAACGGGCCACCGGAGGCGGTCAGCACCAGGCGGCGTACTTCGTCGGGCGTGCCGCCGCGCAGGCATTGCGCCACCGCCGAGTGCTCGCTGTCGACCGGGACGATCTGGCCGGGTGCCGCGCGGTCGGTGACCAGGGAGCCGCCGATGATCAGGGACTCCTTGTTGGCCAGGGCCAGCGTGGTGCCGGCGTCGAGGGCAGCCAGGGTGGGCCGCAGGCCGACGGCGCCGGTGATCCCGTTGAGCACCACGTCGCATCCCATCGACGCAGCCTTCACGGAGGCCTCCTCCCCCAGCCCGGAGAAGACGGGTGAGAACTCGGCGACCTGGGCCTCGAAGAGTTCCGGGTTGGACCCGCCCGCGGTCAGGCCGACGACACGGAACCGGTCCGGGTTGGCACGGACCAGGTCGAGCGCCTGGGTGCCGATGGAGCCGGTGGAGCCGAGGATGACGATGTCGCGGGAAGTCACCGGCCCATCTTGCCAGCCGGGTCCACGGGCCGTCCTGCAGCCAGGTCCGCGATCATCGCCCCGAACCGGTCATCGGCCAGTTCGTCGCCCAGCACCACCGCGGCCTCCAGCACGTACGCCGTGGTGCCCGGCGCCACCGGTTCGCATCCGGCCGGGTCGGTGCGGCCGGCCCGCAGCGCCGTCTCCCAGTCCAGGTCACGTGCCTCCTCGCGTGGTCCGTCCACGGCGTCGATGTCGAGGGTGACCACGGCTGCGGGAGCGTGGCCGGCGAGGTCGAGTGGCCGGTCGGTGACCACGACATGGGGCGCGTGCTCCGCCAGGCGTGCCACCGGGTCCGGGGTGAGGTCGACGTGGACCGCGCCGAGGCGGGCGACAGCGAGGAAGACCAGGAGTTCGCGGACCGGATCGGCCAGTGCCACGCCGACGCGGGTGCCGGGCGCGGTGCCCAGCGCCTTCAGCGCACCGGCCAGGGCCGCGGAGACCTCGAGCAACCCGGCACGGTCCATCGGCTCGTCGCCGATCAGGGCCGGCTCCTCGGCCTGCCCCCGGATCACGGGCAGGTCCACGGCGTTGTAGGCCAGGTTCAGGGAACCGGGCTCCTCGCCGCTCGGGGTGCGGAACCACGCCAGGGGCACGGTCTCCTCCTCGGGTAATTCAGTTGCGCTGTCCCGATGGCGGGACAAGACTCGGGGCAACCTTACGGCGTCCCGGCGAGGACCCGTGCCGACTGAGAGGAGCTGACATGTCACCCAGCGTCCTTGGCCTGTCCGCAGACCACACCTCTCACGTTCGGAGCTCCTCGCATGACATTCCACTTCGATTTCCAACCACTCGACGAACCCGGCGCTGACCAGCGTTGGTCCACCTGGGCCTCGGTCGAGCCACTGTGCCGTGGTCCCGAGCCCCGGCCCGGGTGGGTGGTCACCAGCCAGGGTGCACTCGACACCGAGCTGGGCATCCTCAAGACCGGCAAGGAGGCCGAGGTCTTCCTCCTCGAGCGCGCAGTTCCCGGCCAACCGGGCGTGGTGCTGGCCGCCAAGCGGTACAAGGGCCGTGACCAGTTGGCGTTCCACCGCAGCGAGGTCTACACCGAGGGCAGGTCCACCCGACGCTCCCGGGACGCCAGGGCGATCAAGGCCAAGTCCAACTTCGGGCGCCACGTCGCGGTCGGTCAGTGGGCGGCCTCTGAATGGGAATGTCTGTGTCGACTCTGGCTGGCCGGCGCACCGGTCCCCTACCCGGTCCAGCTCGACGGCACCGAGATCCTGATGGAGTTCATCACGGACACGGACGGGCTGCCTGCACCGCGCCTCGCGCAGGCACGGCCCGGGCCCGGGCTCCTCCGCGACTATTTCGAGCAGCTACGGGCCGCCCTGGCCATCCTGGCCCGGCACGGGATCGCACACGGTGACCTCTCGGCGTACAACCTGTTGGCCACGGGTGAACGGCTGGTCGTCATCGACCTGCCGCAGGCGGTCGACCTGGCCGGCAACCGGCAGGGCCTGGACTTCCTGATGCGCGACTGTCGCAACGTGTGCACCTGGTTCCGCCACCACGGACTCGCCCCGGAGATCGCCGACGAGGACGCCCTCTTCGCCCACCTGGTCGCAGGGGCGTTCTGAGCCGCTAGGTTCGTCTCGTGCGCCGTAGCAGTGGTCCCGTCATCGAGGTCGAGTCGCTGGCCGACTTCGATCGTCGCATCATGCGTGCCCGGTCGCTGGCCGGCTGGCACCTGCAGTCGGTGGACGTCTCGCAACGCAGCGCCGAACTGGCCCAGGTGCCCGTGGCCGGGGCCCTCTTCCTGGGCTGCACCTTCGCCGAGGGCGACGAGGAGTCGGTGCGGGCGCGCGGCGGCATCGTCTTCCCGACGATCCCCGACGTGCCGCTGGACACCTATCGCGGGCGCCTCTACACCGCCGGCGACCTCTACGACACGGCTGCCTATCCGGACTCCCTCGATGCGCGGGTCTATGGCTGGTCACAACAGCCGGAGAACACCGACACCACCCTGGCCCGTGCCCTGCACGACCACGCGATGGACGACGCGCTGGGCGAATGGGTGCAGGGGCGCAGCCTGGTCGGCGTGATGGGCGGGCATGCCCTGGCGCGCAACACTCCGGCGTACGCCGGGGCCGCCCGGCTGGGGCAGTTGCTGGGGGCACGCCACACGGTGGCCACCGGCGGCGGGCCCGGCGCGATGGAGGCGGCGAACCTGGGTGCCTGGCTTGCCGGGACCCCGGAGGCCGACCTGGACGCCGCGCTGGCGCTGCTGGGGCGGGTGCCCGACTTCCGGCCCGACGTCGGCGCCTGGGTGGGGGCCGCGTTCGCGGTGCGCGAGCGGTGGCCCGCGGGCGGCGAGTCGCTGGGCATCCCGACCTGGCACTACGGCCACGAGCCGCCGAACGCGTTCCCCACCGCGATCGCGAAGTATTTCCGCAACGCCACGCGCGAGGCGATCCTGCTGGAGATCTGCCGCTCCGGGATCGTCTTCCTGCCGGGTGCGGCCGGCACGGTGCAGGAGATCTTCCAGGACGCGTGCGAGAACTACTACGCCGACGCCGACTCGGTGGCACCGATGGTGCTGGTCGGGGTGGACCACTGGACCCGGGAGTTGCCGGCCTGGCCGCTGCTGCAGGCGCTGGCCGCCGAGCGGGAGATGGGCGAGCACGTGCACCTGGTCGACTCGCTCGACGAGGCCGCCGCAATCATCGGCTGAGGCTCACCAGCTGTAGCCGGGCTGGCGCTCCTCGTAGGGGTATTCCTCGTATTGCTCGAGGTCCTTGCGGTCCTCGCGCCCCTGCTTGTTGCGCTCCTCGAGCTCCTGCTTCTTCTTCTCCTCCTCTTCCTGCTTCTTCTTCTCTTCCTCGGGGTCGTTCTCGTCGGGGTCCTGCTGCTCTTCCTGCTTCTTCTGCTCCTGCTCGATCTTCTTCTTCAGCCGCTCGTCGACGGTCTTCGCGTCCTCGTCCCGGTCGGGGCACTCGCCCTCGGCGAGCACGTCCCGCCCGGACTGCCAGCGATCGATCGCGCCCTGGGGGTCGGTCTCGACCAGTCCGTCACCGATCGCCTCGTGGGCAAGGGCGATGTTGATCCGCACCTTGCACTCCTTGTCGTCGGGGACGTTGGCCAGTGCCTTCTCGAAGGATGCGATGGCGCCCTCGTGGTCCTCGGCCTGGAAGAGCGCTGCACCGCGGTTGAAGTGGGCGATCCACGACTGGAAGATGTTGGTGCCGGTGTTGGCATCGAACTCCTCACCGGCCTTGGTGTAGTCGCCATCGTCGTACGCCGAGTCGCCGGCGGCCTGCGCGGAGAGCATCAGGCCGACCTTGGTCACGAAGACCAGGACCAGCACCGCCGGGACGATGCCGACGGCGAAGAGGATGTTGCGGGTGTGGGCCCGGGCCCGGTTCGTCATGCTCACAGCGAGGCCACCTCCTTGTGCGCGGCGCGCAACCCGCGCCAGCTGATCCTCAACTCGGCCAGGGCGAGGCCGAAGAGGACCAGCGCAAAGATCCAGTAGAGCTCGTGCTTGGCCTGGGCATCCCCGCCACCGGCGGCACGGAAGTCACTGCGCAAGTCCTCGGCCCACTCGTCGAGGCCGCCCGGTCCGGTGCGGTGCAGGTAGGAGACGCCCATCTCGTCAGCGATCCGGGACAGGTTCTCCTCGTCGATCTTCGACAGTGCGTCGGATGCGCGGGCCTCGTCGCGCACCCACCCGGCGTCGGGGCGTTCCAGGTCGATCTGCATCCTGCCGCCCTCGGTGGTGCCGTAGCCGAGGACCACTCCCCCGGCGATCAGGTCCGCGACGGGGGCGAAGGATTCCTGCGGGTTCTCGCTGGTGTTCTCCCCGTCGGAGATGAAGATGACCACCCGCTCGCGGTCCTCGTGCTGGTCCGCGGAGCGTTCCAGGGTGGCGATCATCTCGTCGAGGGCGATGGAGGGGGTCGAGCCGACGCCGTCGAACGGTTCCTCGCGCCGCATCGTCTCCGCAGCCGCGAGGAACGCCCCGCTGTCGCTGGAGAACGGCAGTTCGGTGCGCACGAAGCGGCCGAAGGTGAGCAGGGCGAAGCGGGCGCCCGGCAGCGCCTCGGTAATTGCGGCCAGGTCCTCGCGTACGCCGTCGAGTCGCTGCTGGTCGCCGTCCCAGTCCAGGGCCGACATGCTGGTGGTGCGGTCGACGACGACGAGCACTTCCAGGTTGGTGTTGACCGATTCGACGTGTGCCTGCCCCACTCCGGGACGGAGCAGGACCGTGGCGCCGACGACGATCATCAGGGCGCGGATCACCCAGGTGGTCCGTTCACGGGGACGGGTCTGGAGGAAGTACGCCGCCACGCCGAGCAGGGCGAACGCCAGCAGGAGCACCAGCCAGGCGGGGATGATCGGGCGGAGCAGGAGGACGCTGGTCATGACTTCCTCCTCACGCCGGCCGCGACCACCAGCAACAGCCCGGCCCCCATCAGGGCGGCGCCGAGGCCGGGGCGATCCAGGATGGTGGTGCGGGCCGGTTGCTTGCTGCGGGCCTGCTCGAGGGTGTTGATCTGGTCGACGATGCTCGCCGCCGTACCGTCCTCACCGAAGACCGAGAAGGTGCCCTTGGTGGTCTTCATCGCCCGCTCGAACTCCTCGACGGAGCCGGGCAGGTAGTCCATCTCCGGCGTACCCAGTCCGTGCACGACGACGTTGCGGTCGGCGGCGTACTGCGCGGCCTCGTCGAAGGTGTAGATCGGCTCACCCTGCGGGTCGTTGTCGGAGGCGAGTACGACGGCACGCCCGCGCTCCTCGTCGGGCCGGTCGAAGCGCTCGACGCAGGAGACCAGTCCGTCGCTGACCAGCGAGGCGCGCTCGTCGCCTAGGTAGGTGCCGGCGACGTAGTTGTAGTCGTAGGAGTTGAACTTCTCCGTGGCCAGGTCGAGTTGGTCGACGATGAACTCGTAGTCGTCGGTGAGCGGGAAGACGGTGACCGCGACGCCGCTCCAGATGGTGAGCCCGATCCGTTCGCCCTCCAGGCCCTCGGTGATCCGCTGGAACTCCTCCACCACCTGGGCGTCGTAATCGATCATCGATCCGGAGACGTCCAGGCAGAGCATGATGTCGCGGTTGGTGTTCTCCGCCTGGTGGGTCTTGGTCTCCACCAGGCGACCGGAGAGCAGGATGCAGCCGGCGATCAGGACCAGCACTGCGGCGACCCGCAGCGCCATCTCCACCCGTCGGCGCGCGGCCAGGGTCCGGTAGCGCGGGATCCGGCGCAGTCGTGCGGCGTGCGCGACCGGCAGTGCGTTGCGCGGCGCGCGGTTCAACGGCGAGGGGAACGACCAGAGCAGGATCCAGGCGATCGTGACGACGACCAGGACGATGACCAGCCAGGTCCACTTCAGTTCCATGTCGCCACCACGTTCCGGGCACGAGCCAGGGTGTCGGCCAGCGGTTCGGGGGCCGCGTCGTCCTCCGGGGCGAACTCGGGTGGATACATCAGCGCGATCGTCTCCGCCACGGGTTCGATGCCCAGGGCGCGCAGGTCGGCCAGGGCCATCGTGTGCGTGGGCAGGCCGGTCGCCTCGGCGACGAAGCCGCGCACCACGCCGCTCATCTGCTGGTAACCCTCGCGCTCGCCCAGTTCACCGGTGGCGACCCGGTGGCCGATCCTGTCCAGTTCGCCGAGCGCCTCGCCGCGCGCGCGGGCCGGGTCACGGGGTGGCGGGGGCTTGGGGTGGCCGCTGATCGACCATGCCCACACGCCCAGGAACCACAGTCCGAGGGCGATGACGGCGAGGATCGAGAGCCACACCCACAGCGAGGAGTAGCCGACCGGGCCGGTGAATTCATCGGCGGCCGGCATGGCGGTGCCTCTCGAGCATGGCGAGCACCGCGTGCACGGCGCTCTCGTGGTCATGGACGCTCTGGTGCACGATGCCGAGCCCGTCGAGTTCGCGGCGCATGTCGCTGGACTGGCCGGCCAGGAGTGCGGCGTACTCGGCGCGCAGTTGCTCGTCGTCGCGCGCCCAGTCGGGAACCAGCCCGCCGGAGTCGATGTCGACCAGGGCCGAGGCGCCGGCGGCTCTGGTCGGGTCGAGGTCGCCGATCGAGACGTAGAGCATCTCGTGCTGGACGACGAGGCGGCGCAGGATCTGGCGCATCTCCTCGTCGACGTCGTACTCGTCGGAGATCACGCACATGATGGTGCGCCGGCGCACGGTGCGGGTGACGTGGCGCAGCACCGCCTTGAGGTCGGTGGGCGGTGCGGCGACGTCGATCGCGTCGTGCAGGGCGGCCAGGCGGTATTCGAGGTTGAGTTCTCCCCCGGCCGGCGGCAGTTGGCGGCAGCGGTCGGCGTCGCCGTGGACCAGGCCGACTTGGTCGCCGTGCTTGACCGCGAGATAGCCGATCACGCCGGCGACGGTGATGGCCAGGTCGCGCTTGGGCACGGCCAGGTCGTTCATCGCGGCCATCGAGCGACCGGTGGAGGCGACGAGCATGATGTTGTGCTTGCGGGCCGCGGCGTACCTCTTGACCAGGAGGGCGCGGGTGCGCGCCGACGCCTTCCAGTCGATGTCCTTGACGTCGTCGCCGCGCACGTATTCGCGCAGGTCGTTGAAGTCCATCGAGCGACCGGTCTGCAGGGAGGCGTATTCGCCCTCCAGCAACCCGCGCACCTTGCGGTGTGCGTGGATGGTCATGCGGGCCTTGACCCGGGTCAGGTGGGTGGTCATCCGCGGTTCCTCAGGGCGCCGGTACGGCGGCGAAGACGGCGTCGATCACCGTCTCCGGCATGACCCGCTCGGCGAGCGCCTCGAAGGTCAGGTGGATACGGTGGCGCAGGATGGAGTGGCGCAGGTGCCGCACGTCCTCGGGGATGACGTGGTTGCGGCCGGCGAGGATGGCCAGGGCGCGGGCCACCTGGTAGAAGGCGATGGTGCCCCGGGGGCTGGCGCCGATCTCGACCCAGTTGCCGAAGCCGGGGCCGAGCACGTTTGCGGTGTCGCGGGTGGCGTGGACCAGGGCGACGATGTAGCGCTTGATCACCGGGTCGACGTACACCCGCTCGACGAGGCGCTGCAGGTAGCCGACCTGGTCGGGGGTGACCACCGAGGCGATGGTGCTGCCGGTGCCGAGTGCTCCACTGTCGAAGCGGTTGAGGACCTCGAGTTCTTCGTGGTCGCGGGGATATTCCACGATTTCCTTGAGTAGGAAGCGGTCCATCTGCGCCTGGGGCAGCAGGTAGGTGCCCTCCTCCTCGATCGGGTTCTGAGTGGCCAGGACCATGAACGGGGTGGGCAGCGGGTGGATCACGCCGGCGATGGAGGTCTGGCGTTCCTGCATCGCCTCCAGCATCGCAGACTGGGTCTTGGCGCTGGCGCGGTTGATCTCGTCGAGGAGGACGAAGTTGGCGTGGACCGGGCCGAGTTGGGTCTCGAACTCGTGGTTGCGGGGGTCATAGACCTGGGTGCCGATGATGTCGGAGGGCAGCAGGTCGGGGGTGCACTGGATCCGGGCGAAGTCGGCACGGACTGCCTTGGCCAGGGTGGAGGCGGCCAGTGTCTTGGCGAGCCCCGGGACGCTCTCAAGCAGGATGTGCCCCTCGGCCATCATCGCGACCAGGAGGGAGGTGCGCAGCTGCTCCTGGCCGACAACCCGCTTGGAGAAGGCGCCGGAGATCTCGTCGAGGATCCCCTTCGCCTTGGTGAGCTCCACCTGCTCGATGGTGCGGGGTGTTGCCGACATGCGTTCCTCCTGCGGTTCCGGTCAGTGCCGCAGGGAAGCATGCCACGCAGGTGGTTGGTCGAAACCCGCTTCCGGGCCTCACGCCACGGCCCGGACTCCGTCGCCTCCGACGATGACCTGGCGGTAGTTCTCCATGAGCAGGTCGCAGACCCGCGGCCAGGAGCGTTCCTCGACGCTGCGGCGTGCGGTGATCGCCATCCGCTGGCGCAGCAGCGGGTCCCCGGCCAGCCGGGTGACGTGGCCGCGCAGGTCGACGCCGCTTCCGGGGGCGTAGAGGAAGCCGGCTCCTTCGGCAACCACGTCGATCAGGCCGCCGGCCCGGGGCGCCACCACGGGTACGCCGGCCGCGAGGGCTTCCTGGGCGGACTGGCAGTAGGTCTCGTGGCGGCCGGTGTGGACGAAGACGTCGAGGCTTGCGTACGCCGCGCCGAGTTCGTCGCCGTGCAGGACGCCGAGGAAGGCCGCGTTCGGCAGGAGCCGCTTCAGGTGGTCCTCCTCGGGTCCGCCACCGACCAGCACCAGGCGGATGCCGTCGACGTCGTCCAGGTGGGTCAGCAGGTGAAGTTCCTTCTCGGCGGCAAGGCGTCCGACGTAGCCGACCAGGAGTTCGCCGTTGGGGGCGAGCCGTGTCCGGAGGTCTGCGTCGCGGCGGTGGGTGTCGAACTGGTCGAGGTCCACCCCGCGCGGCCAGAGGGCGAGGTCACTGATGCCGAGGCGGTCGAGTTGGGACAGGCTGGCGGTGGACGGGGCGAGGGTGCGGGTGACCCGGGTGTGGATCCGCCTGGTCAGGGCGGCCATCGCCTGCGGGCCGCCGGGGATCCGGTATTGCTCGGCGAAGCCGACCAGGTCGGTCTGGTAGATCGCGACGGTGGGGATGCCCAGGTCGTTCGCGGCCTGGACGGTCTGGTGGCCGAGCGTGGCCGGCGAGGCGATGTGGACCACGTCCGGGTCGAAGCGCAGCATCTCGTGGCGCAGCCGGCGTCGGGTCTCCAGGCCGATCCGGAAATCCTGGTAGAACGGCAGGCTGGCCCCGCGCGCGGTGATCACCGGGAACCCGCAGTATTCCTCGGGTCCCGTGGGAGCGATCAGCAGTGCCTCGTGCCCCTCACGTGCCAGGTGCTCCAGGACACGGCGTACGGAGTTGGTGACGCCGTTGATCTGCGGAAGGAAGGACTCGGAGACGATCAGGACGCGGAGGCGGTCGGAGTGACGCAGGCGCATGGCTTCCCCTTCAGGGTGGAGGCATTGTCCACAGCTGAAGTTAGGAACCTCTCCGGAACGGAGCGTGCGGTGCGTGTTGCGCCCGCGTGAACGTCACGCCAACGTCTTCAGCCGCTGGTGGGGCAGCCCGGGGCGGGCCCGGAACGGGGTGGACGTGCAAACCCTCGATGCCCGCGAAGTCGTCCGGGTTGCAGGTGTAGAGCGGCAGCGACGAAGCCAATGCGGTCGCCGCGATGAGCGCGTCATAGGCGCGCGCAGCAGGCTTCCGGCCCTGTGCTCGCAGGCTCGCCTGGCGACGGGACCGCTCGAGGTCGTCCGTTGCCACCAACGGGCCGACGGACAACTCTGCCAGCGTGACGGTGGTGATCAGGGGCCTCTCGGGGAGGTGCCCGCGGCCGCGCGCAGTTCCGCCACGGGCACACCGTCACGCGTGATGACGACAGCGCCTCCGCGGGCGACCGCATCCAGGACGGCCCCACCGCGATTGCGGAGGTTTCGAACGCTCACCGGATCATTCATGGGTCAAGCGTATGACCGTGAGACAGGTCGGCGGGGTGTCGCGTGTCGCGCATGGTGGTGGAGATGCCCTTCGCCTCGAGGCGGCGTACGAACTCCTCCATGTCCTCCTCGCGCGAGCGGGTGAACTGGGATCCGGGGACCTCGTTCAACGGGATGAACAATCGCTAGAGACCACCCAGGAGTGAACCCTGGCTACGTGACACGATGCTTCCAGTAGCCAGGCTCCCGCGACGTGTGCGCGACTGCTACGACTGTGAACGGATTGCCCTCGTTGATGTAGACAACGCGGAAGGGGAAGCGCCGAACTCCGAGTGACCGCACGTTGACGCTCGTCGCCAGATCTGGCCATATCGCGCCGGCGTTCGGCCACATCTCGATCATGTCCGCCGCCGCGTAGAGCGCCTGCTCGAACTCGTCACCGAGACCTGGCCGCTCGTGATTGAGATAGTCAATCTCCGCCAGCAACTCAGCACGCGCCTCCGGGTGGAACCCGGGGTCGACCTTCATGCGCCGCGTGCAGCCCGTCGAGCGGCGAGTTCCGCCTTGATCTCCGACAGCGGAATCGTCTCCACGCGACCACTCACGATGTCATCCACCCGGTCACTGATCTCGACGTCCCACGCAGGGTCCGCAGGTGTGCCACCGTGGCGGCGAGCCGCGAGCTCGTGCACCAACTCGTCCTGCACCTCCTCGGGCAGACCGAGGACTGCGTCGAGAACCTCAGCCGGAACAGTCATAGATACATGCTACGCGGCAGCACCGACCTGGTCATCAACCGACAAGCGGCGCTCACCGTTCGTCCGCCGGCGAACTGCTGATGACCTGTTCCCATTCGCCAGGAGCCCAGCGCCGACCAAGCGCGCGGCCTCGCCCCTGCCGTTCGTTTCTCAGTGCCGTCGACCGATCCCGCACAATCCAGGGCGAGGCTTCTGGCCCGCGGTCGTTTGCGTACTGCACGAAATGATCCATATACGGAAAGACCCTGTGATGAAGGTTTCGCGACTTGCCCCCGCCGGGGCCTTCGCCAGGCGAACCTTCCTCCTGCTGCGTCGGCACCCCAGACTGGAACAGGCCCGGGAAGTCCGGAGCCCAGGTCAATGTGACGCCATTGTCGGCGCAAATGCCTACCCAATCGGGGTCGACAGGTTCACGCTCAACGACAAGAACGGCTCGGACCTTATCGACCCTTAGCCAATCGAGTTTGTAGACGTAACTGAGAACTTGCCCCAATCCCAACCGGAGTTGTGAGACCTCGTTGTCCACGGTCAAACTCTTAATCTCGCAGACGACTACCGAGGAACCATCGCGCCAGGCTAGGTCGAACTGTGGATCACCGCCGAGCGGCTGGAGCGGCGCGAGTCCGCGGCTTTCAACGATGTCGCCTAGAAGATCCTGCATGTCCATGTGAGCTACCGTCCCCCGATCGATCAGATCCGGGTTCCGCAAAAACACCTTCGCCTCATCATGTGGGGCGGGTTGGCGTTCCTGACGCCGATAGGGAGCGCCTCCGACGTCACCGCCCGTTGCCCCATACCTCTCCACAGAGCCGGAGTCCACAGGAACATCGCCTGCCGGCGGTTCCCCCGACACGGATGGCATCAAACTGGCTGCCCATTCCCACCCGGGATGAGCTGCAAGCGCCGCTAGCTCGTGCGAGTCATGGGCCGCCAATGCTCGCGCAACGTCGTGCCGGATGCTGCCCTCGCTTTCAAGGCCCAACGGGATCTTCCCACCCCAATGGGTCCTGTTCTGCCACGTGGCTCCCGGAGTCCAGGTTTCCCATGCAGCATGTCGAACCACGGCAACGTGAGGAGGCACGATGAGTACGCCATCACGGACGGTGTCCAGGCCAAGGGGCGGCAACTTGTGAGTCGGCAAACGTAGTTCGATGTAGTCAATACGGCGTTGGTTGACGTCTGGAACAGCCTCCGTCGACGTTGACCCTTCCGCAACGCCGATATACCTACGTAGCGCATCGGCGAATTCCTCATTGTCGCGGCCACCGCGCGAATTTGCGTAGGCGTATGCCCGCTCTAGGGCTTGGCGAACGGTAATCCCTGCGGGCGGCAGCCCCAACGTCTTGAAAGCGGCCTTGCCCACACCGCTAGTGCGGCTGTAGATCACGAAGTTCTTGTCGAGACGAGAATTGTGACCCAGGTGCTCCATTGCCTTGATTAGGTCAATGTCTCCCGTCACTCGAGCCAGATCGATCAACTGTTGGTATGCCGGATCAGCCCGAAGGTCCTTCGCGTTCGCCATGTCGGCACTGTAACCGGGGCTTCCGCCACTCATGGCACGTATGCACCGCTCGTCGTCTCGAACGGCTGAGACGCATACCGGCCGATCTACTCCGATGCAGCCAACTGCCCACAAGCAGCGTCGATGTCATTGCCCCGCGTATCGCGCATCGTGGTGGAGATGCCCTTCGCCTCGAGACGGCGTACGAACTCCTCCATGTCCTCCTCGCGCGAGCGGGTGAACTGGGATCCGGGGACCTCGTTCAGCGGAATCAGGTTCGCATGGGCCCAGCCGCGGCCGCGCTCGTTGAGCACGTCGGCAAGCAGGTCGGCGCGCCAGGCCTGGTCGTTGATGTCGCGCATCATGGCGTATTCGATGGAGACCCGGCGCCCGGTCTTCGCGAAGTAGTTGTGCGCGGCGTCCACGGTCTCGGCCACGGAGAAGCGGGTGTTGATCGGGACCAGTTCGTTGCGCAGTTCGTCGTCGGGCGCGTGCAGGGAGAGCGCCAGGGTGACCGGGATGCCCTCGTCGGCCAGTTGCAGCATCCGCGGCACCAGGCCGACGGTGGAGACGGTGACGTGGCGGGCGCTCATGCCCAGCCCGGCAGGCGCCGGATCGGTGAGACGACGTACGGCGCCGATCATCGCCTTGTAGTTGGCCATCGGCTCGCCCATGCCCATGAAGACCACGTTGGAGACGCGGCCCACTCCCCCGGCAACCTCGCCGCGGGCCAGCGCCCGGGCGCCGGCGACCACCTGCTCAACGATCTCGGCGGTGGACATGTTCCGCTGCAGTCCACCCTGGCCGGTCGCACAGAACGGACACGCCATCCCGCAACCAGCCTGACTGGAGACGCACATCGTCACCCGGCCCGGATAGCGCATCAGCACGGACTCGACCAGGGACCCGTCGAAGAGCTTCCACAGTGTCTTGACGGTGGCGCCCTTGTCGGCCTCCATCGTCCGCACCGGCGTCATCAGGCTCGGCAGCAGCGCGGAGACGAGTTCGTCGCGCTGACCGGCTGGCAGGTCGGTCATCTCCGCGGGGTCGTCGACCAGGCGCGCGAAGTAGTGGTTCGAGAGTTGCTTGGCCCGGAAGCCCGGCAGGCCCGCGTCGGTGAGCAGCGCCTTGCGGCCGGCCTCGTCGAGGTCGGCAAGGTGGCGCGGTGGCTTCCGGCGCCCGCGGGGCTCGTCGAAGACCAGCGGCAGTGTCTTGATCGGCTCGGTCTTGGTCGGTTCAGTCATGACCCGACCAGTCTCCCACGACGACTCAGCCGGCGACGAAACCGAGCGTCCGCTCGCCGTTGGTGATCTTGAGCCGGTCGCCGCTGATCTGCCAGGTCACCGTCCCGGTCAGGACGCTGCGGTACGTCGTGGAGACCTCGCCGCGGGCATCCATGCATCCCATCAGGGTGCTCATCATCCCCGAGAACGTGATGGTGTCGGCGCTCACCGTGGCCGTGCCGCTCCCGCCGTTGCAGCCGTCATGGGTGGAGACGTTGCCGTCCTCGTCAAGGGCCAACGTTGCCTCGACGCCGGCCGGCACCGAACTGGCCAACTCGCCCTCGATGATCGTGTCGAGGTGCCAGGTCACCCCGGTGAAGTCGCGATCCGGGTGGACCGTGCCGCGCGGGGTGAGCGTGAGGGTGGTGTCACCCGAGGTGAGCGTCAGCGGATCGGCGCCGATCGTGACCGGTGCGCCGAAGAAGCGGACCAACCAGGCATCCTGCTCCATCCGCGGCGGGTCGCACCCCATCTCGGTCTGCATCATCGGCCCGGCGTTGAGTTCGTCGCCGGACAGCGTCCAGCGCCCGCTGATCGAGTTGCACCCGGCCTGGAGCCGCACCTCGTCATCGGTGAACTCGATGCCGATCTCGGTGCCGTCCACGGGCTCCTTCACCTCGCCCGCTTCGACGATCGAGGTGACCACCCAACTGCCAACCGGGTCGGTGCCGGGGGTCATGCCCTGGTAGGAACCACAGGCGGCGAACAGCAGCAGGGCCAGGACCACCGCGGGCAACACGGCGTACGACGATGTGCGGGGCAAGAGCTTCACGGGACACCTTCCTCTCCTCACCAGTGTGACGTTCCTGGCGTCGGATTGGTTTCGAGCCACACCGAACCGCGCAGACTCGATGGCATGGCATCGACCCGATCGACCACCCTGCTGGCAGCCCCCGCGCTCGCACTGGCGACCTTGCTCCTCGCTGGCGCCTGCGGCAACAGCACCAACGAGAACGCGGTGACCACCGACGGACCCGCCAGCGAGGCAGCCACGTCCGCGGACCGGATCAGCCTCGCCGACGACTTCACCACCGGGAGCACTCGCCCGGTGTGGGAGTTCCCGCTCAGCGTGGACGGCTGGACGCTCACGGTCATCGACCAGGACGGGGTCAACCAGTTGTCCAGGGCCGGCGGGCTCTTCACCAGCTTCCAGCTCGACCAGGGCACCCAGGGCGGCGACGACGAAGGCAACTCGAGGGCCTACCTGGACACCTATTACAGCGCGCAGCAGAACTCCCCCGGCGTCGAGTCCGTCAGCGCCGCAGACCCCACCACGACGACCCTGCCCTCGGACCGGGGCGACCTGGAGTTCCTGAGCCAGGAAGTGCAGTACACGACCACCAACGGCACGACGTACCACTCGCGGATGCTGGTCAGGTCGCTGGACACCAACGTCCTGGTCCTGCAGTACGCCGCACCCGAGGACGAGTGGTCCGAGGCGGAGTGGGAGAAGCTGACCGCGGATGTCCGCGTCCAGCTGGGCTGAGCGAGTCCGGGGTCAGAAGACCAGGTAGTGCAGCAGCAGCCAGATCGGCGCGATCGTGGCCAGCAGCGAGTCAAGGCGGTCCATCACGCCACCGTGGCCCGGGATGATCTGGCTCATGTCCTTGATCCCCAGGTCGCGCTTCATCACCGACTCGACGAGGTCGCCCAGGGTGGCCATCACCACCGCGATCAGGCCGAGGCAGACCCCCACCCACCAGTCGCCCTCGAGCCAGAGGACCAGCACGATGCCGGCCGCGACGCAGGCCACCAGCGAACCGCCGAAGCCTTCCCACGACTTCTTGGGCGAGATGACCGGAGCCATCGGGTGCTTGCCGAACAGCACGCCCGCGACGTACCCGCCGGTGTCGGAGGCGATGGTGACCAGGACGAAGGCGATGATCCCCTTGACCCCGTTGTCCCACCGCTCGAAGTCGACCGTCCCGCCCTCGGCGAGCATCAGGGCGGCGAAGGAGCCGAGGAAGGGGATGTAGATCAGGGTGAAGACCGCTGCGGTGGCGTTCTTGACGAAGCCGTCGATGCCGCGGCGCAGCAGCCACAGCATCACCACCAGGGCGCTGACCGCGGTGGCGGTGACCAGCGCGTTGGCACCCCAGAAGTAGGCGACTGCGATCATCACCGCGCCGCCGATCATCAGCGGCTGCTCGGGCAGGTCGATGCCCTTGGGCAGCAGGCCCTGGCGCATCTCCCAGATGGCCGCGACCAGGGCGATCCCGACGATGATCAGGAAGCCGGTCTTCCAGAAGGCCAGCGAGAGCGCGACTGCCGAGAGGAGGACGGCAGCGGAGCCGATCGCTGCGGGGAGGTTACGGCCCGCGCGGCCGTGGTCCTTGGCCGGCTTCTCGTCCCCGGGCACGGCCGGCTTGGCTGACGTCATGGATGTCTCCTCCTCGGGTCCTCAGACCTCGAGCAGTTCGGCTTCCTTGTTCTTGAGCATCTCGTCGATCGCGTCGGTGTGCTTCTTGGTGGTCGCGTCGAGCTTCTTCTCGGCCCCGGTGACGTCGTCCTTGCCGACCTCGCCGTCCTTCTCCATCTTCTCCAGGCCCTGCTTCGCCGTACGACGGACGTTGCGGACCGAGACCCTGCCGTCCTCGGCCTTGGCGCGGGCGACCTTGATGTACTCCTTGCGGCGCTCCTCGGTCAGCTCAGGGAAGACGCAGCGGAGCACCTTGCCGTCGTTGGCCGGGTTGACGCCCAGGTCGGAGTCACGGATCGCCTTCTCGATCGCCGCAATGGCACCCATGTCGTAGGGCTGGATCAGGATGATCCGCGCCTCGGGAGCCGTGAAGGAGGCGAGCTGCTGGATCGGCGTGGGCGTGCCGTAGTAGTCGGCGACGAGCTTGGAGAACATGCTCGGGTGTGCCCGGCCGGCGCGGATTGCCGCGAACTCCTCGCGCGTCGCATCGACCGACTTGCCCATCTTGGTGTCGGCTTCGGACAGGACCTGGTTGATCACGGTTTCTCCTCAGGCATTGCGGTTGTCCCGGTCTGGGACGTGGGCTGGGTCATGCGGAAGCGCTGACCAGTGTGCCAATCTTCTCACCCTGGACGACGCGCAGGATGTTCCCCTCGGGCTGCATCCCGAAGACGACCATCGGGAGCTTGTTCTCCCCGCACAGGGCGAACGCGGTCTGGTCCATGATCTGCAGGCCCTGGGCGATCGCCTCGTCATAGGTGACGGAGTCCAGCTTGACCGCGTTCGGGTCCTTCTTGGGGTCGGCGGTGTAGACGCCGTCCACGCCGCTCTTGGCCACCAGTACGACGTCGCACCGGCTCTCCAGCGCCCGCTGGACGGCCACGGTGTCGGTGGAGAAGAACGGCATGCCCATGCCGGCGCCGAAGATCACGACGCGCCCCTTCTCCATGTGGCGGATGGCCCGGCGCGGAATGTACGGCTCGGCCACCTGGCCCATGGTGATGGCGGTCTGGACGCGGGTGTCGATGCCTTCCTTCTCCAGGAAGTCCTGCAGCGCCAGGCAGTTCATCACGATGCCGAGCATGCCCATGTAGTCGGCACGGACCCGGTCCATGCCGCGCTGCTGGAGCTCCGCGCCGCGGAAGAAGTTGCCCCCGCCGGTGACGATGGCGATCTGGGTGCCGGCCTCGACGACGGCCGCGATCTCGCGGGCCACCTTCTGTACGACGTCTGGGTCGACGCCGACTTCCCCTCCGCCGAATACTTCGCCCGAGAGCTTGAGGAGGACGCGCTTGTAGCTCACCCGTTGTTCCCTTCGATGGTGCCGGTGCAGCAAGAAGGCCGGCCCGGTGATGATGTGGTGATCATCTGGGACCGGCCTCCTCGTGGTCTGTCGGTCCCGGATGCGGAACCGATCAAACCCTACTGCCTGTCGTGGTACTTCAGGCGCCGACCTCGAACCGCGCGAAGCGGGTAACGGTCACGCCAGCCTCGTCGAGGACGGCCTTGACGGTCTTCTTGGACTCGGTCACCGAGGCCTGCTCGAGCAGGACGATGTCCTTGAAGAAGCCGTTGAGGCGACCCTCGGTGATCTTGGCGATGGCCTGCTCGGGCTTGCCCTCCTCGCGCGAGGTGGCCTCGGCGATGGCACGCTCCTTCTCCACGACGTCGGCCGGGACCTCGTCGCGGGTCAGGTAACGCGGACGCATGGCAGCGATCTGCATCGCGGCGCCACGGGCGGCTTCCTCGTTGTCGCCCTCGTACTCGACGAGTACGCCGACGGCGGGCGGCAGGTCGGCGGCGCGACGGTGGAGGTAGACCACCGACTTGCCCTCGAAGTAGGCAACCTCGCCCAGCTCGATCTTCTCACCGATGGTGATCGCGAGCTGCTCGACGACCTCGCCGACGGTCTTGCCGTCGAGGGCAACGGCCTTGAGCGCCTCGGTGTCACTGGCCTTCGCCTCGTTGGCGGCATCGGCGATGCGCTGCGCGGTGGCGACGAAGTCGTCGTTCTTGGCGACGAAGTCAGTCTCGCTCTTCAGCTCGACCAGGGCGCCACCGGAGTGGGCGACCAGGCCAGCGGAGGCCTCGCGCTCCTCGCCACGCTTGGCAGCCTTGGCGGCGCCCTTGACGCGGAGGATCTCGACGGCCTTGTCGAAGTCGCCGTCGGCCTCGTCGAGAGCCTTCTTGCAGTCCATCATGCCGGCGCTGGTCAGCTCGCGGAGCTTCTTGACGTCGGCGGCGGAGAAGTTAGCCATTGTCCTGCTTCCTGGAATTCGGTGCGTGATCTGGAACGGCGGCCGTGCCCGGTCCGGGCACGGCCGCCGGTGAAGCGTTTGCCTTCTCTTCAGGCGATGGCGCTGAAGGTCAGGCCTTGTTCTCGGCGTTGACGAAGCCTGCGGCCTCGGCAGCCTCGGCGGTCTTGAACCAGACCTCGGCCTTGGTGCGGTCGTACCAGGGGCTGGTCGGGGCGTGGAACTTCATCGAGTCCTTGTTGCCCTTGATCTCGAAGCCCTCGGGGCCGGAGCCGTCCTCGTTGGCCGGGGCGGAGTCGCCGCTGGCCTCGGCGGGCTTGACCTCGGCGGCCTCTGCAGCCTCGGAAGCCGCACCGGTCGCCTCGGAGGCGGGGGTGTCGGTCTTCTCGGCGTCGCCACCGGTGGCCTCGACCGCGGCCTTGTCCGCGTCACCCTCGAGGAGCTCGCGCTCCCACTCGGCGAGCGGCTCGGCGGCCTCGTCGTTGGTGGCCTTGGCGCCGGAGCGGGCGATCAGGCCCTCGGCGACGGCGTCAGCGACGACGCGGGTCAGCAGGCCGACCGCGCGGATGGCGTCGTCGTTGCCCGGGATCGGGAAGTCGACCAGGTCGGGGTCGCAGTTGGAGTCCAGGATGCCGATGATCGGGATCCGCAGCTTGCGGGCCTCCTCGACGGCCAGGTGCTCCTTGTTGGTGTCGACGATCCAGACGGCGGACGGCGTACGGGTCATCTCACGGATGCCGCCCAGGGTGCGGTCGAGCTTGTCGCGCTCGCGCTTCATCTGGAGCAGTTCCTTCTTGGTGCGACCGGAGCCCGCCACGTTGTCGAAGTCGACGTCGTCGAGCTCCTTGAGGCGGTTGATCCGCTGGTGCACGGTCGAGAAGTTGGTGAGCATGCCGCCCAGCCAGCGCTGGTTGACGTAGGGCATGCCGACGCGGGTGGCCTGCTCGGCGATGGCCTCCTGGGCCTGCTTCTTGGTGCCCACGAACATGATCACGCCGCCCTTGGCGACGGTGTCCTTGATGAAGGCGTAGGAGCGGTCGATGTAGGCCAGCGACTGCTGCAGGTCGATGATGTAGATGCCGTTGCGCTCGGTCATGATGAAGCGCTTCATCTTCGGGTTCCAGCGACGGGTCTGGTGCCCGAAGTGGACGCCGCTCTCGAGGAGCTGGCGCATGGTCACGACTGCCATGGTCCTTCTTTCAGTTGTGTGGCCCGTCCTCGTGGTGCCTGCCTTGGCCCGGATCCGGCCCTCGCGGACCGATCGGGAGGCAGGCCGAGCACCGGCCAGCGTTGTTTTCAGTTGCTGCAACTCGGCGGGTGCCGGTTGCCCTGACGTCGCGCGAAGATCCGACCCGATCTGCATCGGGACCGAGGACCGTCGCCCACGACTGGGTCGTGGTCTGCGAGCGTGCGAAGTCAATCCATGCGGATTGCAGTGATCAGCCTAGTTGATCCGGGCAATGCAGGGCGAATCGGAGGGCGGCGGGCCGCAGGTGCCCGCGATGAACCCGCTTTCCGTCCACAGGCTCGCTCCCCGGCCGAGTTTTCCACAGGCGCCGGCGTACGTCGTACGGACCGGGCAGCGCGGGGGCAGTGTTGCCGCATGCGGATGCGCTTCCTGACCCTGGTGACGTGGCTGGCCTGCGCGGTCTCCAGCCTCCTCGTCGGGCTTCCCGGCGCGGCCGCAGACCCGGGTGGCCAGGCTCTTCCCCCCGGAGCCTGGCCACTCGATCCGCGCCCCACGGTCATCCAGCCCTTCGCTCCCCTGGATGTCCGCTGGGGCGCGGGTCACCGGGGCGTCGACCTGGCTGGCACCGCAGGCCAGGTGGTCCGCTCCACCTTGCCCGGGACGGTCACGTACGCCGGTCCACTGGCCGGGCGGGGCGTGGTGGTCGTCGACCATGGCGACACCCGGACGACGTACCAACCGGTGGCTGCCATGGTGTCGGTCGGTGACGAGGTTGCCGGTGCCCAGCCCATCGGGTGGCTGGAACTGGCCGGTTCGCACTGTGCACCGGCCGCGTGCCTGCACTGGGGGTGGTTGCGCGGGGAGGAATACCTCGATCCACTGGACCTGGTCGGGGTACGACGCGTCCGGTTGCTGCCGCTGGACGGCGTGCCGCGCGACGGCCCCGGACCACCGGGCGCTTCCGGTTCGCCGACTGCTCTCGGCGGCGCCTTGGACGCACGCAGGTGATCTGCGCTCCCCCGGGCGCGCTCGCTCAGGCGCGCGGGTGCGCCTGCTTGTACGCCGAGCGGAGGCGTTCGCTGCTGACGTGGGTGTAGACCTGCGTCGTCGCCATGGAGGCGTGGCCGAGCAGCTCCTGGACAGTGCGCAGGTCGGCACCGCCTTCGAGGAGATGGGTCGCCGCGGAGTGGCGGAGTCCGTGGGGGCCGATGTCGGGCGCTCCGTCGACGTCGGCGATGCGCTGGTGCACGAGGGTGCGGACGGCGCGCTGGTTGATCCGCTGCCCGCGAGCGCCCAGGAAGAGCGCCGGGCCGGCACCGTCGCGGCGTACGGTTGCGCGCGCGCCGGCGAGCCAGCGCTTGAGCGCTGCCGCGGCTGGCTGCCCGAACGGGACGGTGCGCTCCTTGCGTCCCTTGCCGAGGACCCGGATCACGTTGCGGTCGAAGTCGATGTCGTCGATGTCGAGCCCGACGAGTTCTCCGACGCGGATGCCTGTGGCGTACATCAACTCGAGGATGGCGACGTCCCGGATCCCGAGGGGGCTGTCGTCGTCGGCCAGTTCACTTGCCTGCTCGACGAGCGAGATGGCCTCGTCGGCCCGGAGAACCTCGGGCAGGGTGCGGTGGGCCTTGGGGCTGGCCAAGCGCTGGCCGGCGTCGAGCGGGGCGCGTCCGGTGCGGGCGAGCCAGGTGGTGAAGACCCGGACCGCGGTCGCGCGCCGCGCGATCGTGGTGCGGGCCATGCCCATGCTCTGCAGCTTGGCCAGCCAACTGCGCAGCGCCCTCAGGTCGATGGTGGTGACGTCCTCGTGCCCGAGCCGGTGGGCATGTTCGAGCATCGACTCCAGATCACCCAGATAGGCGCGGACCGTGTGCTCGCTCAGGTCTCGTTCGACCGCGAGGTGGCGTTCGTAGTCGCCCAGCACCCGGGCCATCGGCTCGGGTAGCGGTTCAGGGCGATCGGCTTCCACGCCCCCGAGTGTAGGAAACGCGCGGCAGGCCTCGGTGTTCGTCAGAAGGGTGGGGTGTCGTCGTCGACTGCTGCTGGTGGTGGGTCCCAGGGTGGGGTGCCGGGGCTGGCGTACTGGTCCCATTCGGGTTCCCACGGTTCGGGGACGTGTTCGTATTCACCGCGGTGGCACAGGTCATCGGGTGGGTCGATCGGCCACCCCGGCGGACCGTACGCACTGGCGACGGCGGCGAGGTTGGTCTGGAGGTGTTCGCGGTGCTCGCGTAGGTCATCTGGTGTCCACTGGTGCTCGACCACGCGTCCCGCGGCCCGTTCGTGCGCGGCGGCACGCTCGGCGCAGCCATCGGTGGGCCCGGTGGGTGCGGTGAGGTCGACGGTGCCGCTGTGGTCACGCAGGTAACACCTGCCCCGCGGGGAGGTCCACACGAACACCCCCGCACTGGGTTGGTGGTAATCCCACCCCGTCAACGTCTTGTACCGGTGATGACGCCGGCACAACGGCGCCAGGTTGCAACTGCAGGTCGCGCCGCCCTCGCCGTGGGGGACGATGTGGTCCTTGTCGCATGCCCTGGCCGCTCGGGTGCACCACGGGAACACGCACGTCGGATGGGCCTGCTCGACCTGGCGGACAAGGCGGTCGGGGATCTCGTAACGATCCACGTGGATGTGCTCACCGGTATCAATCACCGGGGTGACCACCAGATCAGTATCCGAACGGCCGCACCAGTTCGCCACCATCGACGCCAACACCGCAACATCCTCACGGCCCAGGCGCCCCAACGCGACCGCGTCCGGGCACCCGCACCCGCACCCGCAGTCACTGTGGCTGTGGCTGTGGCGGGTGAGGGCGTCCGCGGACAGGTGCACCACCAGACGGATCTGCTTGCGCCGGGCACCGGGCCGCGCCGGCTTGGTGGACTGCGGCGCGGCAGCAGACTCGTCGGTGTCGGTGTCGGTGTCGGGGCTGCTGTTGAGCAGCGTCAACGCAGCCTCCGGGTCCGCGAGGATCCCCACCGCCAGCGACCGTCGTACGTCCAGGGACTCCTCACACCCTGCCTCCCCCAACCGCGCCGCCAGCGCGTTGACGGTGGACATGAAGTCATCACAGTCCTTGAAGTCAGCATCGATCACGATGTGCGCCACCATCGAGGCCGACACATTCGCCAACATCCGCACCTGCCGCGCATCCAACGCAGCCTTGTCCGCTGCCTCCCGCTCCGCAGGATGCAACCGCAACATCGCCTCGTCCAACAACTTGTCCAGCTTGCCCACACCCACCCGTGCCGCCACCGGAGCTACCCGCTCATCGACCCACGCCGCCACATCACCGGGGTGGCCGAGGGTGTGCTGCGCGATCCGACGGGCCCGCCACGCCTGGACCCGACCGGCCAGCACCTCACCCCACACACCAGGCAGCCGGTGCCGCAACTCCAACGCCTCGACCAGTAGCCGTTCCCCCGCGGCCTGTGACATCCCCAGCGCGGCGGCGAACTCGACACCTGCGTCCCACGCCACTGCCGGCAACTCATCCCAGTCCGGCACTTCGGTGCCGTCGACCAGGCACGGCCCAGTCACGGCTTCCTCGTCACCGTCGGCGGGGTGTGCGTGCGCCCACGCCACCGCCGTGACCAGCAGTTGACGCTCCGCATCGTCGGCCACCCAACGCCACCGGACCGCATCACCCAGCACGTCACCAGCACCCGGAACGGGGCCGTGGCGGTGGGTGTGATCGGTGATGGTCATGGGCCCGATTCTACCGCGGACGGGTGTTCGAAAACAATACTTTTGAGGGAGGTTGTGGGGATTGTTTCCGCAGGTCAGACCATGTTTCAGCTCATCGCATGGGTCACCATGTTCAACCCTCGCACACACCCCCGACACAACACCCAGACGCACACCCGAGGCGTAGTAGCATCGGCGCGTGCAGAGCTCGGCGCGCCTCGGCGTACTCATCGTGTTCCTCCTCGCTCCCCTCGTGTCCTCGTGCGGATCCGAGGACGGCGCCGTCGCGGTGATGGGTCCGGCGGCGAGCGCGCCATCGAGCAGTTCTCCAGCAGGAGAGGCGCCAACTCCAACGCAGCCCACTGATGCCGATCGCGCCGAGAGCCTTGCCGCGGCCACGTCTGGCGCAGAAACCCTCTTCAGCTACGACTGGCAGTCGAGCCAGACGCAGGCCGCGACCGTTCAATCGTTGCTGACCGATTCCTACTACGCGGAGTGGGAGGAGATCTGGGAGTCCATCCTGCCCGAGATCACTGCCCAGAAGGCGCGTACGACGACCACCGTCGTGGATGCTGGCTTGGTCGGTATTGCTGAGGACGCAGCGACCGTGGTGCTGTTCATGGACCAGACCACCGAACCGGACGGCGCAGAGCCCAAGGTCGTCACGTCATCGATCGTGACGGGCCTCGTGCGGGTCGATGGCGATTGGCTCATCGACTCAATGGCGACCGAGGGCGAGACCGCTCCGCAGGAAGACGAGGGTGATCCCGAACGCGCCGCCGCGATGGATGCGGCCGCCGAGATCGCCGTGGTGTTCACGAACATCGACCACCGGACGGTTGATGACGACATGAGCCGACTGCTGGCCCTCACCACGGGGGCGTTCCGGGAGGAGTACGAAGGGTCCCTGGACGATGTCAAGGCCGCGGTGGTCGAGGCCGAGACGGTGCAGATCAGCGAGGTCTCCGTGGTCGGGCTCGCCACCTTCGAACCGAACCGTGCCCTGGCCGTGGTGGTTGCCAGCGGAAAAATCACCAACACGGCGATCCCCGATGGGTCTCCCCGGAACTATCGCATGCAGGTCGCCCTGGTCTTCAAGGACGGCATGTGGCTGGCGGAGCAGATCACCCTCACCTGACCCAGCCTTCCCGTTCGACAGGGTCAGTCGAAACGAGGCAGTTCACCCTTCGACAGCCAGCCTCAGGACTCTCCAGTTCCCTGCGCTGGAATCAAGGTCAAGGACCCACGATGAAGCGGTGGCATCGAACTCGACCTCGTCAGAACCCGCGCTCTTGGTGGCACGACCGGGAGCCGACGTGAAGTCGACAACGAGCCGAACCCCATTCTCTGTTGCTTCATCCGCGACCACCGCCGTCACAGTGTTCGGCTCGCCGTCAGTCTTGATGCTGCCCCCTGCTTGGTAGATCGCCTCATAAGCGCCAGTCACCTCGTCGCAGCCACTGCACGAGTCGGCGCTTATAGCTCGGAGCCGGGTCCCGTCACCGGTGAGGACGAGTTCGCTGTACGCATCCACCCACGCACGCACGAACTCCTCCGGCTCCACCTCGCTCGCCGGCAACTCCTCAACCCCCAGCGCCCCCGACACGCTCGGCGACTCCGGAACCGACGGCGACAACGACGGCAACTCCACCGGCTCACCCGCCGACTCGTCGTCACCACAACCGGCCAGCACCAACACCGGCACACACGCCACGACCACCGCGACCCGCCGTACGAACCTCATCAGACTGCGCTCTTCCCGAGATCAAGCGCTAGGTTGCGCTGCCCTGGTCAGTACCACTCACACGCCGATCTCGTCGACGCGCCACACGCCGTCGATCGTTGCAGGTCGATGATCCATGACTCCTCCGTCTCCTCGAAGTCAATCGTGGGTTGACCATCGCCGGGTTCCGTCCGGCCAGCGTTGGAGCGCAGTTCGACCAACATGCGCGTCATGCCAGGGGCGGACGTCTCCCCTGCTTTCTCCCGCACGGAGAGCACGACGTTTGGCTCATCAGAAGTCGTGATTGATCCTCCGGCGCCGTAAATCACCTCAAGTTGCGTGGCAAACCCGTCGCACGTCATGCACTCCTCAGCGCTCATCGCGCGCATCCGCGTCGTGTCCCCATCGAGCGTGGCCGCGTTGTACGCATCCACCCACGCACGCACGAACTCCGCCGGCTCCACTTCACTCGCCGGCAGGTCCTCCGCACCCTGCGACGCCGACACGCCCGGCAACGATCCCGCCGACGGTGACAGCGACGGCAACTCCACCGGCTCGGCCGGCTCGTCATCGCCACAACCAGCCAGCACCAGCACCGGCACACACGCCACGACCACCGCGACCCGTCGCACTACACCCATCCGACCTCAACCACCCGAGACCAGGACCGGAACCGCTTCCTTCACCTGCAACCCGACACCGGGACCGCTGGTGGTTACCGTGCCTGCGACCGGCAGGAACGGACCACCGTCCACGCTGTACTCCGCAGCCCACACCACATCCACGCTCACCATCACCTGCTCATGCACATCCGGGTAGGTATGCGAGACGTAATCACTCATCGGACGCCCCTTCTCGAACACCCTCCCCGGCGACGTCGTCGAGAACGACGACCCATCGCCCGGATGCCACACGAACTCCACCGGACGGATCCGCAACACCACCTGACGCCCCAACAACGACACCGATTCTTCGAACGGCGCCGCCTCCGTGCGGAACAACGTCTCCAGATTCACCAACGTCACCCCACCCGGCGGCTGCACCACCACCGCCGACGCCGGGATCACCACATCCTCGAACGCCTGCCGCACCAAGGTCGCCGTGTCCACGCCACCCTCGACCATCTCAGCGCAACGATTCGTCACCGTACGACGATCCGCATTGCCCACCTGCTCGAAGAACTGGAAACAGTGCTCCCACTCCAACGACCCCACCACGGTCGGCACCGAGGTACGACGCCACTCCACCCTCGGCACAGCAGTGGTTGCCCGACCACCGCTACAACCCGATAGCTGGTGCGCTTTGAGTCGTACGCCGTGCCGTCCGACCGCAGCGTCCATTCGCTCGGCGCAGGGAGAGGTCTCGGCGTTCCTGGGGGACGAGCCTTCGTCAGCATCTGCCGATGTCGCCATAGACAAGAAAGCAATCAGGATTGACGCGACGCCCACCAAGACCCGACGCGCGTTGGAACAATGCATCTCACTCAATCCCAATTTCAAGGACGCGCCAGAAGCCATCCGTCGTGGTCAGAAAGAATCCCCACGTATCGGTCTCGGCCGGGAACTCCTCACTGTCACCAGCTGCATCTTGACGAATCGACCCTCGGTTCGCCTTGTTCACCACCCGTACCTCGACGCGCTCCGAACTCTCCTCACTCTCCTCGGTTTCCAACGAGATGACCTCCACAGGTGGTGCACCATCGGCAATGCTGATCTCGCCACCGTCTGCGTAGACCTGTGCGTAAGCCTCGACAATCGATTCGCACGTCCCGCACGTCTCGACGCTGAGTGCTCGCAGTCTGCTTCCGTCGCCGGTCAGGACCAACTCGTTGTACGCCTCGAACCACGCACGCACGAACTCCTCCGGCTCCACCTCGCTCGCCGGCAACTCCTCGACCCCTACCGACTCCGACGCACTCGGCGACGGAGACGCAGACCCCACTGCTGACGGCGACAACGACGGCAACTCCACCGGCTCGGACGGCTCGTCGTCACTACAACCAGCCAGCACCAACACCGGCACACACGCCACGACTACCGCGACCCGTCGCATCAAACCCATCAGACCGTCCACTTTCCCGAGACAACAACGAACGGCGAAAACACCCAAGACCCTAGAACGAACCCGACAATCCGGAAAGGCGTCCCACGCAGCCTGTGGACAACTCAGGATGAGGCCGAGTCGCTGATCTTCCCGCGGGCATCGCCCACATGGACCGGCACCCCGGCCCCGGCGAACTCCCGCACCACGGCGAGATCACCAGCGGCCACCTGGCCCGACTCGCCCAGCACCACGACGGCCTCGAGGCCTGCCGACCCCGACGAGATCGCCATCGCCACGCAGACCTGCACCGCACTCACCTGCAACGACGGCAGGTCGACCGTTCCGGCGGCGTACGTGCGACCGTTCTCGTCGCGCACCGCCGCACCCTCGGCGGCACCGATGCGCGCGCGGGTCGCACGCGCCAGGGTGACCAGCTTGCGGTCCTCGGCAGTGAGTTCGGGTTCAGGCATGGGGCTCAGCGTAGTCAGCCGACGAGGACTCCTCCTCGACCGGCTCCACCAGGCGGATCAGCACCGTCGAGATCCTGTTGCGCCGCCCGGTCGACTCCTCGGCCAGGAACCGCAACCCGTGCGCCTGCACCGTCGATCCCGGGATCGGCACCCGACCCAGTTCCTTGGCCATCAGGCCACCAACACTGTCCACGTCGTCCTCGACCAGGACCAGCCCGGGGAACAACTCATCCAGGTCATCGACCGGATAGCGCGAAGAGACCCGGATGCTGCCGTCCTCCAACGCCTCGATGGCCACCTCGCCCTGGTCGTACTCATCGGTGATCTCACCGACGATCTCCTCCAGGACGTCCTCGATCGTGACGATCCCGGCGGTCCCGCCGTACTCGTCGACCACCACCGCTATGTGCTGGCGCCGGGCCTGCATCTCGGAGAGTACGTCGTCGGCCGGCTTGCTGTCCGGCACCCAGTGCACCGCCCGCATCCACTGGTCGATCCGCTCGGTCGTCTCCGCTTCGGCGTGGTCGAAGACGCGCTTGGTGACGTCCTTGAGATAGGCGAATCCCACCACGTCATCAAGGTTCTCCCCGATCACCGGCATCCGCGAATAGCCACTGCGCAGGAAGAGCGACAGCGCCTGGCGCAGGTTCTTGTGGCGGTCGATGTAGAGCACGTCGTTGCGCGGCACCATCACCTCGCGCACGGTGGTGTCGCCGAGCTCGAAGACGGAATGGATCATTTTCCGCTCGACGTCCTCGATCAGGCTGGACGCCTCGGCCATGTCGACCAGTTCGCGCAGTTCGGTCTCGGTCGAGAACGGGCCGTCGCTGAATCCCTTGCCGGGGGTGAGCGCGTTGCCGAGCAGGATCAGAACCCGCGGGATCGGCCCCAGGATCCGGGTCACCCACTGGATCGGAGCGGCCAGCAACAGCGAGAGCGTGGTGGAGTGCTGGCGACCCAGGGTCCGCGGCGCAACCCCGATCACCACGAACGAGACCACCAGCATCACCGCGATCGACACGCCCAGGCTCAGCCACCAGCCGGCCAGGTTCTCCGAGACCAACCGCGCCACCAGCACGATCGCAGAGACCTCGCAGAGCAACCGCAGCAGCAGCGCGGTGTTCAGGTAGCGTGCCGGGTCGTCGATGATCTCGATCAGCCGCTTCGCGCCCGCCTTCCCCTCCGCGGAGATCTCCTCGGCGCGGGCCCGCGAGAACGACGAGAGCGCCGCGTCGGCCGCGGAGAAGACCCCCGCCAGCACGACGAGGACCACCGCCGAGCCGAGCAGCCAGACGTCCGCTCCGGTCACTGTTGTCGCTCCGCCGAGCGCCACCGGACGAGCAGTTCGTCCTGGAGTCCGAACATCTCCTTGTGCTCCTCGGGCTCGGCATGGTCATAGCCGAGCAGGTGCAGGATGCCGTGCACGGTGAGCAGTTCGATCTCGGCCTCCGTGTCGTGGCCGGCCGTCTCGCCCTGGCGTGCGGCCACCGCGGGGCAGAGGACCAGGTCGCCCAGGACGCCCTCCTCCGGCTCCTCGTTGACCAGCCCGGGCCGCAGCTCGTCCATCGGGAAGGCGAGCACGTCGGTCGGCCCCTCCTTCTCCATCCACCGCTCGTTCAACTCGGCGATGGTCTCCTCGTCGACGGCCTTGATGCAGAGCTCGGCCTCGGGGTGGACCCGCATCTGGTCCATCACGAAGCGGCTCAGCGCGGCCAGTGCCGAGACGTCCAGCTCGTGACCGGACTCGTTGAGGACCTCGATGCTCACCGGCGTTCTCCCTTGGCGTCGTACTCGTCATAGGCGGCCACGATCTTGCCGACCAGGCGGTGGCGGACCACGTCGTGTGCGCTGAGGCGCTGGAAGGAGATGTCCTTCACCTCGTCCAGGATCCCCTCGACGATCCGCAGCCCCGACTTCACCCCCGACGGCAGGTCGACCTGGGTGATGTCACCGGTGACCACGATCTTGGATCCGAACCCGAGCCGGGTCAGGAACATCTTCATCTGCTCCGGCGAGGTGTTCTGCGCCTCGTCGAGGATGATGAAGGAGTCGTTCAATGTCCGCCCGCGCATGTAGGCCAAGGGCGCCACCTCAATGGTCCCGGCAGCGAGCAACTTGGGGATCAGCTCCGGGTCGAGCATGTCGTGCAGCGCGTCATACAGCGGCCGCAGGTAGGGGTCGATCTTCTCGCTCAGCGTGCCGGGCAGGAAGCCGAGCCGCTCCCCCGCCTCGACGGCCGGACGCGTCAGGATGATCCGGCTGACGTCCTTGGCCTGGAGCGCCTGGACCGCCTTGGCCATCGCCAGATAGGTCTTCCCGGTGCCGGCAGGCCCGATCCCGAAGGTGATCGTGTGCTCGTCGATCGCGTCGACGTACCGCTTCTGGTTCAGCGTCTTGGGGCGGATCGTGCGTCCACGGTTGCTGAGGATGTTCATCGACAGCACGTCCGCCGGGCTCTCGGCGGTGTCCGCACGGAGCATGTCGATGGAGCGCTCCACGCTCTCGCGGGTCACCGGCTGCCCGGTGCGGATGATCGTCACCAGTTCGTCGAGGAGGCGCTCGGCCAGGGCGATCTCGGACGGCTCGCCGTGGAAGGTGATCTGGTTGCCCCGCACGTGTACGTCGGCAGCGAAGGCGCGCTCGACCAGAGCCAGGTGCTCGTCGTTGGGGCCGAGCAGGCTGACCATGTTGACGCTGGCGGGCACCACGACGGTGTGCTTCGTCTTCGGGACGCTGGAGCGGGTTGCGGAGGAATCTGTCATCAGGTCCTCCATGCTACGGCGGGCAGCGCCGCGACCCACACCCAGTTTCGCCTCAGCCCGGGGGCCAGGTCAGTTCCCGGCCGCCGATCACGTGCAGGTGGGCGTGGAAGACGGTCTGCTGGGCCGCCGCTCCGGTGTTGAAGACGGCGCGATATCCCGCCAGCCCCTCGGCCTCGGCAACCGCCCGGGCGGTGGTGAACAGGTCAGCCAGGGTCGCCGGCTCGTGGTCGGCCAGGGCGGCCGCGTTCTCGTAGTGTGAGCGCGGGATCACCAGCACGTGCGTCGGCGCCTGGGGCGCAACGTCACGGAAGGCGACCGAGTCGTCGCTGGCGTGCACGATCGTGGCCGGGATCTCGCCGGCGACGATCTTGCAGAAGATGCAGTCGGGGTCCGGGGTGGGGGCGTTCATGGTGGCGAGCATAGATTTCTTCCGACACCGCGGTAAACCATCTGTCCAGTTCGCGCGTGCAACTAGCGTGATGACCCATGCAGCAGATTCCAGAGCGATCGGCGCGATGACCGTGCCCGATGCGACGGACGCCGACGCCGCCGTCGAGGAGTTGTACGCCGCCCACTGGCGCTCCCTCGTCCGGCTCTCGGTGCTGCTGGTCCGCGACCTCGGCACCGCCGAGGAAGTGGTCCAGGACGCCTTCGTCGCCATGCACGGTCGCTGGAACAAGCTCCGTGAACCCGACAAGGCGCTCGCCTACCTGCGCCAGGCCGTGGTGAACCGGTCGCGTTCGGTGCTACGCCACCGCAAGGTGGTCGACCGCCACGTGCAGCAGGAGGCCGACCAGGCGCCGCTCACCGCACCCGGTGCCGATGCCGGGGTGCTGGCCGCGGAACGACGTACGGCGGTGCTCGAGGCCCTGGCCGCGCTGCCCCGCAGGCAACGCGAGGTCCTGGTGCTCCGTCATTACCTGGACCTCACCGAGGCCCAGATCGCAGCGACCCTCGGCATCAGCCCGGGGTCGGTCAAGAGCCACGCATCGCGTGGCACCCAAGCGCTGCGCAAGCAGCTCGGCGAAGCCATGGAGGAGGACCGATGAGCTCACACGACAAGGACACGGGCCGGCCGGAGTCCACCGAGGCCATCCGCCGGCTGCTCGAGGACGCAGTCAGTGATGTGGAGCCCGGCGATCGCCTCGAGGCGATCCGCCACCAGACGAAGAAGGTGAGCAGCATGGAGAACCGTCGCCCCTGGATCTATGCCGTGACCGGAGCCGTGGTCGCCACGGCAGCCACGGTCACCGCCGTTGCCGTGCTCGGCAACAACGACGCCCCCAGCTCCCAGGAGCCGGGCCCGGCCACCAGCCAGACCGACGGCGGCGAGGAGACCACCCCGCCCTCCCCCGATGCCTCCGGTGACCCGGACGGTCCTGACGGCCCCGAGGAGACCGGTACGCCGGTCGCGCTGCCGGTCTACTACCTCGGCGACGGCCCCGGCCAGGCGGTCCTCTTCCGCGAGTTCCACCAGGTCCGGATCCCTGACCCGGAGAACAGGGCCGACCGGTTCCAGGGAGCACTGTCGGCTGCTGTCTCCGCGGACCCGGTCGACCCCGACTATCGCCACGCCTGGCCGGTCGGCACCACCATCGACACCCCGCAGGACGGCGACATCTCCGGCGAGATCCTGACCGTCCGGCTCCGCTCCGGACAGACGCCGTTGCGCGAGCGCCCCTCGGGGATGGACGAGCGTGAGGCGGCACTGTCGGTGGAGCAGCTCATCTACACCGCCCAGGCCGCGATCGGTTCCGGTCGCCACCCGGTGCAGATCCTGCTCGACGGCGAACCGACCGACATGGTGCTCGGCGTACCGACCGCCGAACCGCTCGCCAACGGCCAGTTGACCCAGACCCTGTCGTTGATGAACATCACCACCCCGGCCGAGGGCGAGGCCGTCTCCGCATCGTTCACCGCAACCGGGGTGAACAACGGCTTCGAGGCCTGGTTCGGCTGGGAGATCATCGACGCCGACGGCACCGTGGTCAAGGAGGGGTTCGGCATGGCCGAGGGCGCCTATGAGGAACGCCTCTGGGCCTGGCAGAGCGAGGAGATCGACGTCTCCGACCTGGCCCCGGGCAGCTACACCTTCCGCGCCTTCAACGACGATCCGTCCGGTGGCGCCGAGGGCAACGGCCCGGCCGAGGACACCCGGACGATCGTCATCGAGTGATGCGCACCGGCACCGACTCCACGCCGTACACGATGGACGACTCACGGAATCCGTAATCGTCGACTCCCGAGGTGACCAGTTCCATGTCGGGGAAGCGCTGGGCCAGCTTGGGGAAGGCGGCGCGGAGCTCCATCCGGGCCAGCTCGGCACCGACGCAGCGGTGCAGGCCGTGGCCGAAGGCCAGGTGTGAGCGGTCCGGCACCCGGTCGGGGTCGAAGGAGTCGGGCGCATCGCCGAAGGCCGGGTCCCGGTTGACGCCGGGCAGCGAGACCAGGACCACGTCGCCCTTGCGGACCTGCTTGTCGCCGACCAGCGCGTCCTGCTTGGCAAACCGTGGGAAGGCCACCTGGACCACGGAGAGATAGCGGAGCAGTTCCTCGACGATCGGGTCCACCGATGCCTCGTCGGTGCGGATCCGGTCCCAGGACTTCCGGTCACCGAGCAGCACGGCGGTGCCCATGGCAAGCATCGAGGCCGAGGTCTCCATGCCGCCGTTGAAGACGCCGTCGGCCAGGCCGGCCAGGTCGTAGTCGCTGATCTCGTCGCCGTGGTCGCGGATGATCTGGCCGATCAGGCCGGGACCGGGATCCAGGCGCTGCTTGCGGGTGGCCTCCTTGAGGAACTCCCGCGACTCGGAGATGGCGCCCAGGGAGCCGGTGCCGCCCTGGGTGACGTCGAAGCGGGCGCTGCCCAGGTCCATGAAGGTCTGCCGGTCGCGGTCGGGCAGGCCGAGCAGCTCGCAGATGACCAGGAACGGCACCGGGAAGCCGAAGGTCGGCACCAGGTCCACCACCTCGCCGTTCGCCCCGGCGGCGGCGATCTCGTCGAGCTGGCGCTCGATGATGGCGTCGATCATCGGCTGGATCCGGGCCAGGCGGCGCATGGTGAACTCGGGCGTGATCAGCTTCCGCAGCCGGGTGTGGTCGGGCGGATCGGTGAAGCCAAGGCCGCCGATGTCGCCGTCGGCCGCCCCGCGCGCTCCGACGTACGGACGGATGTCGGTGCTGTAGGAGGTGTCCTGCAGCACCGCCCGCCCCTCGTCGATGCCGGTGACCAGCCAGATCCCCATCCCCATCAGCGAGGTGAGGTGGTGGACCGGCTCGGTGGTGCGGGTCTCGGCGATCCGGGGCGTCGGGTCGAAGCCGTCCCGCTTCAGCGGCCACCCCATCGACTCGGGGACCTTGTCCAGGCGGGAGAGGTCGATGGTCTGGGCGGGCATCACCTTGAGCAAGGCGCCGCGGACGAGTCCGAGCACCCGTCGCTTGATCTGCATCATGTCTCCAGCGTTCCTGATCTTCTCAATGGTCCGGGGAGCTCCCCCACCGGGCGGTGCGGGAGAGGAGCGCGGCCACCGCGGCAACGCCGGCGGTGGATGTCCGCATCACCTCTTGCCCCATCCGCACCGGCGTGACACCTGCTGCGGTGAAGAGTTCGAGCTCCTTGTCGCTGATCCCACCCTCGGGGCCGACGACGAGGGCAATCGTGCCCGATGCCGACAGGGGTACGTCGACCAGGGGCACCGTGGCCGCCTCGTGCAGCACGACCGCCGTGTCCACGCCGGCCAGCATCTCCACCACCGCGGCGGTGCCTGCCAACTCGGTGACCTCGGGGAACCACGAGCGCCGGGCCTGCTTCGCGGCCTCCCGGGCGGTGTTCGCCCACTTCGCGTGGGACTTCGCCGCCCGCTCACCGCGCCACACGGCCACCGAGCGCTCGGCGGCCCACGGCACGATCCGCTGTACGCCGATCTCGGTGAGCACCTCGACCGCCAGTTCGCCGCGGTCCCCCTTGGGCAGGGCCTGGACGACGGTGACCTGCGGCGTCGGCAAGGCCGCTTCCTCGAGCGCGGTGACCTCGACGTCGAGGCGGCGCTTTCCGGTCCCGGTCACGGTGCCGGTGGCCGCGATCCCGGCACCGTCGGTGAGGACCACCTGCTCGCCGACGCGGATCCGGCGTACCGCGACGGCATGGTGCGCCTCATCCCCGGTCACCTCGATCACATCACCGACGGCGACGCCGACCAGTGCCGGGACCAGGTGGACCGGGAGCGACATCAGTGGAACGCGTCGCGCAGGCGCCCGAAGACGGACTTCTGGGTGGCCTGGACGCCGCCGTCCGGCTGCTCCTCGCCGCGCAGCGCGGCCAGCTCGCGGAGCAGTTCCTCCTGACGGGCATCGATGCGGGTCGGGGTCTCCACCGCGACCGTGACGACCAGGTCGCCGCGACCGACGTTGCGCAGGCCCGGGACGCCCTTCGCGCGCAGCACCTGCTCGGTGCCGGACTGGGTGCCGGGCTTGATCTCGAGGTCGAAGGAGGTCTCCAGCTCCGAGTCCGGCCCAGCCAGGTCGGCCTCCAGCGTGGGCAGGGTCAGGGTGACCCCGAGGGCGGCTGCGGTCATCGGCACGGTGACCTCGCAGTGCAGGTTGTTGCCGTGGCGGGTGAAGGTCTTGTGCGCGGCGACGTGGATCTCCACGAAGAGGTCGCCGGCGGGACCGCCGCCGGGGCCGACCTCGCCCTGACCGCTGAGCTGGACGCGGGTGCCCTCGTCGACACCGGCGGGGATCTTGACGGTCAGGTTGCGGCGCGAGCGGACCCGGCCCTCACCGGAGCAGTCGCGGCACGGGTCGGGGATGATCGTGCCGAAGCCCCGGCAGGCCGCACACGGGCGCAGGGTCCGGATCTCGCCGAGGAAGGAACGCTGCACCTGGGCCACCTCGCCCTGGCCGCGGCAGGTCTCACAGGTGACCGGCTTGCTGCCGGGTGCGGCACCGTCGCCGTGGCAGGTCTCGCAGACCACGGCGGTGTCGACCTTCAGCTCGCGGGTCACCCCGAAGGCGGCCTCGGCGAGCTCGACCTCGAGCCGGATCAGGGCGTCCTGGCCCCGGCGTACGCGCGGGCGGGGCCCCCGGCCACCGCCACCGCCTCCGCCGCCCTGGCCGCCGAAGAAGGCATCCATGATGTCGGTGAAGGAGAAGCCGGCGCCCTGGCCGAAGCCACCGGCGCCCACGCCGCCCCCGAACGGGTCGCCGCCGCGGTCATAGGCGGCGCGCTTCTGCGGGTCGCTGAGCACCTCGTAGGCCATCGAGACCTCCTTGAACCGCTCCTGGGTCTCGGGGTCCGGGTTCACGTCCGGGTGCAGCTGTCTGGCCAACTTGCGGTAGGCCTTCTTGATGGCGTCCGGCTCGGCGTCACGGGGCACGCCGAGGAGCTGGTAGAGGTCCTGACTCATGAGTCCTTCTCGTTGCTGGTGTGGTTCACGCTTCGTCGAGGATCCGTGACATGTAGCGGGCCACGGCCCGCACGGTCGTCATCGTCCCCGGATAGTCCATGCGGGTCGGGCCGACGATGCCGAGGGAGGCCACCGCCTGGTCCTCGGGACCGTAGCCGGTCGCCACGACGCTGGTGCCGGCCAGTTCCTGGTAGGGGCCCTCGTGACCGATCCGCACGGTCAGGGCACCCGCGGCGCCGGTCTCGCCGAGGAGCTTGAGCAGCACCACGTGCTCCTCGAGCGCCTCGAGCAGTGGCCGGAGGGTGGTGTCGAACCCCTCGCCGAACCGGGCCAGGTTGGAGGTGCCGCCGACCAGGATCCGCTCGTCCGAGCGGTGGTCGCTCATCGCCTCGGCCAGGGTGGCGCAGACCAGTTCCGCGGCCGGCCGCACGGTCGGCTCGACCGCTTCCGGTACGCCGTCGAGTGCCATGACCGCCTCCGCGATGATCTCGCCGGTGATGGCCAGGTTCACCGCGCTGCGCAGCACTGCCAGTGACTCATCGTCGAGTTCGTCGGCCAGATCCGCCAGTCGTTGCTCGACACGCCCGGTGGAGAGGATGAGCACGATCAGCAGCCTGGTCGGGGCCAGGGCCACCAACTCGACGTGGCGCACGGTGCTGCGGCTCAGTGTCGGGTATTGCACGACGGCGACCTGGCGGGTCAGCTGGGCGAGCAGGCGCACGCTGCGCTGGACCACGTCGTCGAGGTCGACCGAGCCCTCCAGGAAGTTGGCGATGGCGCGCTGCTCGGGTGCGCTCATCGGCTTGAGCGTGGTGAGCTTGTCGACGAAGAGGCGGTAGCCCTTGTCAGTGGGCACCCGGCCGGCACTGGTGTGCGGCTGGTGGATCAGCCCCTCGTCCTCGAGGGCGGCCATGTCGTTGCGAACCGTGGCCGGCGAGACGCCGAGCTGGTGGCGCTCGACCAGTGCCTTGGACCCGACCGGCTCCTCGGTGGAGACGTAGTCCTCGACGATCGCCCGGAGCACGGCGAGGCGACGATCTTCCATCATCTGCAGCACTCCTGTCTGGTCCGGTCCGTTCCTGCGCCATCCGTCTGGCACTCATCAACTTCGAGTGCCAATCCTACTCGCCCGTCGGCAAAATGGCGGACCACCGTTGCCGATCACGCTGAAGTGAGGTTAGGCTCACCTTAGTCATCACGAAGGAGATCCCTACATGCCGATCACCCAACCCTCGCACGACCCTGCAGCCCTGGCCGGCCACGCCCGCAGCATCCTGGCCGCCCCCTCGGCGGTGGACCTGGTCGTCGAGGGCGCGGCGTACGACCTCTCCGAGGGCGTCACCGTCCAGGACGACTGCGGCATCCCGACCTTCCTGGCCCCCATCGACAGCGTCCTGGACCGCGCCGCGTCCCAGGCCAGCAACGCCCTGCTGCGGATCTCCAGCGACCTGGCGCCGGGCGACGAGTCGGTGATCCTGGCCGGGCGGCTGCGCCTGGCCGGCGGATGTGCCCACCAGCAGGTGGTCCGGGTGATCACCCTGGAGATCGGCCTGGTCACCTTGGTCTCCACCAGCAACGGCGCCGAGCGCCACACCACGGTGCCGACCCGCGAGTTCCGCAGCCCCGCCCACCGGCTCAACGCCGGCTACCTGCGCGGCACGATGGCGCATGCCAACGAGTGCCACCAGGACGAACTGCGCCAGGCGGTCGCGATGGCGACCGGGCAGCGGGTCGGCAACGTGTTGGGCGTCGCCGTGCACGACCTCACCCCGAGTGGCCTGCGCCTCTCCTGGCTCGAGCCCGAGGGCGGCCACATGAGCAGGATCGACTTCCCCCGCCCGGCCCGCGACCCCGAGGAACTCGCCGCCCTGCTCAGCTCCCATCTGCACTCCGGCATCTGCTGACCCACGAACGCTCACTCGTTGCGTCGCGAACGCTCAATCGTTGATGCGCGAAAGCTCAATCGTTGCGGTGGCTACCCTGAACCTGTGCCCTCCTCCCCTGCCTTGCCGCGCGAAGTCGCCGACCGCATCTGGGTGATCCGCCACCCGTGGTTCGACGTGAACACCACGGTGATCGGCGGCCAGCACGGCGTGGTCGTGGTGGACACCACGGCCTCCAGCCGGGAGATGACCCGCACCCTGGCCGCCATCGAGCGCCTCGGCGCCGGCCCGGTGATCGCCGCGGTCAACACCCACGCGCACTTCGACCACGTCCTGGGCAACGCCGCCCTGGGCGCGGTCCCGATCCATGCCCACGAGGCCACCGCGGAGGCGCTGGTCGCCTTCGGCGCCAACCGGGCGCCGTACGACGGCAGCGAGGGCGGTGGCGAGCGGGCGGCGGAGATCGACGCATCACCGGTGGCGGTGCCCACCGATACCTTCTCCTCGGCGCGCGTGCTCGACCTCGGCGACCGCCAGGTCGAACTGCTCCATCCCGGGCGCGGCCACACCGCCGGCGACCTGGTGGTCCGCGTGCCGGACGCGGACGTGGTGGTCGCCGGTGACCTGGTCGAGGAGTCCGCTCCCCCGGCGTACGGCGATGACTGCTGGCCGATGGAATGGCCGACGTCGCTGGACCTGGTCATCGCACTGATGACCGACACCACCGTCGTCATCCCCGGGCACGGCGCAGTGGTCGGCCTCGACTTCGTGCACGAGCAACGGGCCGGGATCGGCATCGTCGCCGAGACCATCCGCGACCTGGCCGGGCGCGGCGTACCGGCCTCGCAGGCCCTGGCGCAGGGTGAGTGGCCCTGGCCACAGGACCGCCTGGAGCACGCCGTACGCCGTGGCTATCACCAGTTGCCCCGCGCGTCGAAGCGCCTCCCGCTGATCTGAACGAACTAGCCTCGGTCGGGTGACTTCCCCGCGCGATCGCTATGGCTCCGACGTACTCTCCACCGACTGGCGTGCCCCCAGAAACGGCCGTGCCGTGGAAGTCGAGGCCGACCTGGGCATGGTGCTCGAGGAGATCACCACCGACTGGTGCGGCGAAGTGGTCGCCGTCGACCGCGACATCGACACGGTGACCCTGGAGGACCGCTGCCGGAAGCGGCGTACGTTCCCGCTCGGGCCCGGCTTCCTGCTCGAGGGCAAGCCGGTGATCCTGACCCGCCCGACCCGGCTCAAGGCGCCCGCGAAGCCGACCCGGACCGCGTCGGGCTCGATCGCGGTCCATGACGCCAGGGCGCGAGTGGCGCGGGCCAGCCGGATCTTCGTCGAGGGCCGCCACGATGCCGAACTGGTCGAGAAGGTCTGGGGCGACGACCTGCGGATCGAGGGCGTCGTGGTGGAGTACCTCGGCGGCGTCGACGACCTCTCCGACCACCTGCGCGACTTCAAGCCGGGACCGGACCGGAAGGTCGGCGTCCTGGTCGATCACCTGGTCAAGGGGTCCAAGGAGAGCCGGATCGCCAGTTCGATCGCGCACTCACCGGTCGGCAAGCACGTGCTGATCGTGGGCCACCCGTTCATCGACATCTGGGCCGCGGTCAAGCCGCAGCGGCTCGGCTTCGAGCGGTGGCCGGACGTGCCGCGCACCATCGAGTGGAAGTACGGCGTGTGCCAGCAACTCGGCTGGCCGCACCGCAACCAGACCGACATCGCCCGGGCCTGGAAGCACATCCTCGGCGGCGTACGCGGATTCCAGGACCTGGATCCGGCGCTGCTCGGCCGGGTCGAGGAACTGATCGACTTCGTCACCACCTGAGGTCCCGGCCGACGCCACCGGCCGCCGCTCAGACCAGGTCGCGGACCACCGCATCGGCCAGCAGGCGCCCCTCGGTGGTCAGCACCAACCGGTCACCCGCCACGGTGACCAGGTCGCGTGCCACCAGGTCGGCCACCGCACCCCGGCCCACCTCGTCGAGCACGTCGAGCGCCAGGCCATCGGCCAGGCGCACCTCGAGCAGCACCCGCTCCACCCGCCGGGTCTCCTCGTCGAGCACCTCACGCGCCAGCGCCGGGCTCACCCCGCCGGCGAGCCGTTGCGCGTACGCCGCCGGATGCTTCACGTTCCACCAACGCACCCCGCCCACGTGCGAATGCGCACCCGGGCCGACACCCCACCAGTCATCGCCGGACCAGTAGAGCATGTTGTGCTCGCAGCGCTGGCCCCGTTCGGTGGCCCAGTTGGAGACCTCGTACCAGCCCAGGCCGGCCGCCTGCAGGGCCGCATCGGCGACGAGGTACTTGTCGGCCAGGTCGTCGTCATCGGTCATCGGCACCTCGCCACGACGCACCCGCCGAGCCAGCGCGGTGCCCTCCTCGACGATCAGGGAGTACGCCGAGACGTGGTCGGGTCCACAGGCCAGCACCGCAGCCAGGGAGGCCTGCCAGTCGGCCATCGACTCCCCCGGCGTGCCATAGATCAGGTCCAGGCTCACCTGCTCGAAGCCCGCCTGGCGGGCCCACTGCACCACCGTCGGCACCCGACGCGGGTCATGGGTGCGCTCAAGCACCTCCAGCACGTGCGGCAGGTGCGACTGCATGCCGAAGGAGAGGCGGGTGAAGCCGCCCTCACGCAGGCGCTCCAGGTCGGCCAGGTCCACGCTGTCCGGGTTCGCCTCGGTGGTCACCTCGACGTCATCGACCAGCCCGAACTCGTCGCGGATCGCGCCCAGGATGGCGACCAGGTCGGCCGGCGGCAGGAGCGTCGGCGTACCTCCGCCGAAGAAGACCGTCTCCACCGGCCGGTCCAGGTCGCCCAGCACGCGGCGGGCCATCCGGACCTCGGCGATCGCGGTCTCGGCGTACGTCGCCCGGCTGGCGCCCTCGCCCAGCTCGGCTGCGGTGTAGGTGTTGAAGTCGCAGTAGCCACAGCGCACCGTGCAGAACGGCACGTGGACATAGAAGCCGAACCGGCGCCGCTCAGCACCGTCGAAGGCGGTGTCCGGCAGCGAACCGTCGGCAGGGGCCGGGTCGCCGGGCGGCAGGGCAGGAGGCATGGTGCCATCCTCCCAGCCGCCCGGCGGCTGTCCCGGAGGGGATCAGGCGTAGAGCGCGTCGATGACGTCCTGGTGCTTCGACTCCACGACCTTCCGCTTCACCTTGAGCGATGGGGTCAACTCACCGGTCTCGACGCTGAGGTCGTTGTCCAGGATGGCGTGCTTCTTGATCGTCTCCCAACGATTCAGGCGACCGTTGAGCTCCTCGACGTAGCCGGCGATCAGGTCCTTCATCCCCTGGCTCTGCACGATCTCGGTGTAGGACTTGCCCGCCATGCCGTTGGCCTCGCCCCACCCGGCGACCTGGTCCGGATCGAGGGTGATCAGCGCGACGCAGTAGTTGCGCTCGTTGCCGACGACCAGGAACTGGCTGGCGTAGGGGCAGACCGCCTTGAACTGCGACTCGATCGCCGAGGGTGCGATGTACTTGCCGCCAGAGGTCTTGAACAGGTCCTTCTTGCGGTCGGTGATCCGCAGGTAGCCCTCGGCGTCGAGTTCACCGATGTCACCGGTGTGCAGCCAGCCGTCGACCAGCGTCTCGGCGGTCTGCTCGGGCAAGTTGTGGTAGCCCTCCATCACGTGCGGGCCGCGGACCAGGACCTCGCCGTCCTCGGCGATCTTGATCTCGGTGCCCGGGAAGGGGGTGCCCACGGTGCCGATCTTGTTGGCGTCCGGGTGGCCGACGGCAGCACCGGCGGCGTTCTCGGTCATCCCGTAGCCCTCGAGGATCAGGATGCCGGCGGCGTGGAACCACTCGGCGACCTCGCGGTTCAGCGCGGCCGAGCCGGAGATGAAGAAGCGGACCCGACCACCGAAGCGCTCGCGGACCTTGCTGAAGACCAACTTGTCGAAGAGGCCGTGCTGCAGATTGAGCAGGAACGGGATCGACTTGCCCTCGGCCTTGCGCCGGTCGACCTCGAGGCCGACCGCGAACGCCTTGTTGAACAGCTTCTCCTTCAGGCCGCCCTCGGCCTCCTGCATGGTCACGATGCGGCCGTAGGCCTTCTCGAAGATGCGCGGTGCCGCGCCCATGAAGGTCGGCTTCACCACCGCCAGGTTGTCGATGATCTTGTCGATCCGGCCATCGATGGCGGTGGCGAACCCGCAGGCCATCTGCGCCGAGAGCAGCACCTTTCCGAAGGAGTGCGCCATCGGCAGCCACAGGAAGTTCAGGTCGGACTCGTCGAGGATGCCCTGGCTGGCGATCGCCTCGCCCTCGAAGACCCACGCCCGGTGCTGGAGCCGGACGCCCTTGGGCTTGCCCGTGGTGCCGGAGGTGTAGATCAGGGTGGCCAGCTGGTCGGGGCGGATCGCCTCGGCGTGCTCGACGACGGCGTCGGCATTCTCGGCCAGGTAGGCCTCGCCCAGCGCCTCCAGGTCGGCCAGGGAGATCACCCAGTCGCCGTCGGCGGCGCCGTCGAAGGTGACCACCTTGGTCAGGTGCGGGAGTTCGTTCTTGTGCTCGACGAGCTTCGCGATCTGGGAGTCGTCCTCGGCGAAGACCACCCGCGACTCGGAGTCGCCCAGGATGTACGCCGTGTCCTCGGCGTTGGTGCTCGGGTAGACCGTCGTGGTGGCCGCACCCGAGAGGGTGACGGCCAGGTCGGCCAGGATCCACTCATAACGGGTGGTGGAGGCGATCCCGACGCGCTGCTCGGGCTCGATGCCGAGCGACATCAGGCCGGCGGCCAGGTTGCTGGCCCGCTTCCCGGCCTCGGTCCAGGTGACCGACTCCCAGTCATCGCCCACCGGATAGCGGAAGGCTTCGTGCGGGCCGGACTTCTTGACGCGGTCGAGGAACTGGACCGCGACGTTCTTGGGCATCGTCTCGATGAAGGAAGCGTCGTGATTGATCGGCATGACACGTAACCTAGATCACTATTACCCGCAGGTACACGGCATCTCACCAGAGTTGGCAGGATTTGGGGGATTCACCCCATGATTCGGGCCCTCACGGACTCCGCCAGGCCCTCGATGGCGAGCAGGTCGGGGGCCAGGTGCTGCTCGGTGGTCAGTGCCCGGAACATGTGCGACACGGTGACCCCATGCTCCGGGCGGTGCTCGACGACGATCTCGTCGCCGGCCCGCATCCGGCCCTCCTCCAGGACCCGCAGATAGGGCCCGGGGCGCTGGTCGGCGGTGAACCGCCTGACCCAGGCGGTGTCGTCATAGCCGCCCAGCCCCATCCAGTTCTTGAAGACGTTGCACGGGATCCGCACCTTGGCGATCTCGAGCAGCACCTCCCCGATCCGCCACCGCTCCCCCACCAGGGCCTCGTTGACGTCGATGCCGACCGTGGTCAGGTTCTCCCCGAACGCGCCGTTGCGGATCGGGGCACCGAGTTCGCGCTCCCAGCGGTCCAGGTCCTCGCGGGCGAACGCATAGACCGCCATGTCAGCGCCGCCGTGATGGACGGTGTCGGCGACCTGGTCACCGACGATGCCCAGGCGACGTACGACGACGGGATCGGTGACCGCACGCTTGTCGATTGCGGTGCGCTTCAACTTGCCGGCCCACTCCTCGTCGCGGGGCAGGCCCACGCTGATCTGGAGCACCGAGGCGTTCATCGGGCGCCTGCGGCCAACGTGGAGAGCAGGGATGCGCGCGCTGCCCGCCCCTCGGGTGTGGGCAGCATCGGGTGCACGTGTGGCGAGCCCGGCGACTCGACGAGCTCGGCGGCCCCTCCCGCGGCATGCACCCGCTCGACGAGGAGGCGACAGTCGGGCAGGGTGATGTCGCGGGTGCCGACGTGAACCGTGATCGGCGGCAGACCGGCCAGGTCACCGCGCACCGGGCTGACCCGCGGGTCGTCGACGGGCACGTCGCCGGCGACCGCGGCCGCGATCGGGCGCATCGCCGGCCGGGCCAGCCACGGGTCGATCGCCTCGACCGCGTCGATCCCGGGATTGTCCATGGCCAGGTCGAGCCAGGGCGCCATCACCACGACCGACTCCACCGGCGAGGTGCCGCGATCACGCAACCGCTGGGCGAGCAGCAGGGCCAGGCCGCCGCCCGCCGAGTCGCCGGCCACCCGGATCTTCGTTGCGGGAAGGGTGTCGACCACCTCCAGCAGGAAGTCGAGCATCTGCGGCAGCGTCGCCGACGGCGCCAGCGGATAGATCGGGACCTCCACCGCGCACCCGGTGGCATCGGCAATGTCGGCGATCAGGTCCCAATGTTGCTTGATGACCTGGTTGATGTAGGAGCCGCCGTGCAGGTAGAGGACGATCGCGTCGCTGCGGATCCCGGCAGCCGGCTCCACCGTGTGTACGTCGTGGCCCGCGACGCGGCGCGAGGTGACCGGGTGACGGCGCAGCAGCCGTCGTGGCGGCGTACCGGGGCCCTGGGCATGGGCGAGCATCTGCTCGCCCTTCTCCGCAGTGGTGAACGCGGGGCGCATGGCAACCCGGAAGAAGCCACAGACGACCCGGTTCTGCCAGCTCACTTCTTGCCGGCTCCCTCGGTGGGCTGGGTAGTGGACAGCGCTGCGACGAAGGCCTCCTGGGGCACCTCGACCCGGCCGACCATCTTCATCCGCTTCTTGCCCTCCTTCTGCTTCTCGAGCAGCTTCCGCTTGCGGGAGATGTCGCCGCCGTAGCACTTGGCGAGCACGTCCTTGCGGATCGCGCGGATGGTCTCGCGGGCGATCACCCGGGCGCCGATGGCTGCCTGGATCGGCACCTCGAACTGCTGGCGCGGGATCAGGTCCTTCAGCTTGCCGGCCATCATCAGGCCATAGGAGTACGCCGCATCCCGGTGCACGATCGCGGAGAAGGCGTCCACCGGCTCGCCCTGCAGCAGGATGTCGACCTTGACCAGGTCAGCGGCCTGGTCGCCGGTCCGCTCGTAGTCGAGCGAGGCATAGCCCTTGGTCCGCGACTTGAGCTGGTCGAAGAAGTCGAAGACGATCTCGCCCATCGGCAGGGTGTAGCGCATCTCGACCCGGTCCTCGGAGAGGTAGTCCATCCCCTGCAGGTTGCCCCGCTTGGCTTGGCACAACTCCATGATCGCGCCGATGTAGTCGGACGGGGAGAGGATCGTGGCGCGCACCACCGGCTCGCGGACCTCGGCGATCTTCCCCTCGGGGAACTCGCTGGGGTTGGTCACCTCGTGCTCGCTGCCGTCCTCCATCTTCACCTCGTAGACCACGTTGGGTGCGGTCGAGATCAGGTCGAGGTTGAACTCGCGCTCCAGCCGGTCGCGGGTGATCTCCATGTGCAGCAGGCCGAGGAAGCCGCACCTGAAGCCGAAGCCCAGTGCGCCGGAGGTCTCCGGCTCATAGGTGAGCGCGGCGTCGTTGAGCTGCAGCTTCTCCAGCGCCTCGCGGAGGTCGCCGAACTGGTCGCCGTCGATCGGGTAGAGCCCGGCATAGACCATCGGGTTGGGGTGCTTGTAGCCACCGAGCGACTCGGTGGCGCCGTGGTTCTGGGTGGTCACCGTGTCGCCGACCCGGGACTGGCGCACGTCCTTCACGCCGGTGATCAGGTAGCCCACCTCGCCGACGCCGATCTTGCCGGCCTTGACCTGCTCCGGGCTGATCACGCCGAGCTCGAGCATCTCGTGAGTGGCGCCGGTGGACATCATCTTGATCCGGTCGCGGTGGGTGAGCTCGCCGTCGACGACCCGGACATAGGTGACCACGCCGCGGTAGGTGTCATAGACGGAGTCGAAGATCAACGCACGGGCCGGCTTCTCCGCCTCACCGACCGGGGCCGGGGTCTGCCGGACGATCTCGTCGAGCAGCGCCGCGACGCCGAGCCCGGTCTTGGCGCTGACCTGGAGCACGTCGGACGGCTCGCAGCCGACCAGCCCGGCGAGCTCGGCGGCGTACTTCTCGGGGTTGGCGCTGGGCAGGTCGATCTTGTTGAGCACCGGGATGATGTGCAGGTCCGCACCCATCGCCAGGTAGAGGTTGGCCAGCGTCTGCGCCTCAATGCCCTGGGCGGCGTCGACCAGCAGGATCGCTGCCTCGCAGGCCTCCAGGGAGCGGGAGACCTCGTAGGTGAAGTCGACGTGCCCGGGGGTGTCGATCATGTTCAGCACGTAGGTGCCGGCGTCGAGGTCGTCGTGGGCGTCGGCAGACTCCGCGCTCACCGTCCACGGCATCCGCACGGCCTGGGACTTGATGGTGATGCCGCGCTCGCGCTCGATGTCCATCCGGTCCAGGTATTGCGCGCGGGCGGCGCGCTCGTCGACGACGCCGGTGAGCTGCAGCATCCGGTCGGCCAAGGTCGACTTGCCGTGGTCGATGTGCGCGATGATGCAGAAGTTGCGGATGATCGCGGGATCGGTGTGCCCGGGCTGCGGGGCATTCTTGAGGCTCACGTGGCCCTTTCGGACAGTTCGGCACAAGCGGACGTGCATGGATCGGGTTCCGGGCATTCTCCCATGCACCCGCCCCAGCACCGAACCGGTGCACTCACCCGGACGGCACCCAGTAGCGCCGCTTGTATCCGCGGATGTCCTCGAGCACTCCCCCGCACGCCTCGATCACCTTGATCGAGCCGGTGTTGTCGTCGTCGCAGGTGACCAGGGCCGGGTCGATCCCGAGCCCGGCGGCCACCGGGAGTACGTCGCGCAGCATCGTGGTGGCGTGTCCCTGGCGCCGTGCCGAGGGGCGTACGTCGTACCCGATGTGGCCACCGACGTCGGCCAGGAAGGCATTCAGTTCGTGGCGCACCGCGATCCGGCCCAGGTAGGTCTCCCCCTCGACCAGCCACCGGGTGGTGGTGAGCACCCAGCCGGGTGGCAGCACCGCAGGGTTGGTCGCCTCGGCGTTGATCCGCTCGGTGAAGGCGACGAAGCCGTCCGGCGTGCGCCAGGTGTCGCCGTGTGACTGGATCCAGGTCGTGGTCTGGGTGCCCTTGGCCCCCTCGGCGGCGAACTCCTCCATGGCCTCGAGGAAGGACGCCATCACCGTGGGCGTGGGGCGGACGAGTGCGGGCATGGGGGCAGCAGATCGCATCCGCCTGCCGTGGCGCAACCGGATACCCGGCAGAATCTGTCGCCGTGAGCCCCACCATCGACCCGCCGCCCAGCGGCCGCACCGCACGCCGCCTCGAGTGGCGCTTCCTCCCTCCGCACATCCGCGCCCTGGTCGAGCGGCACTGCGGATCGCCCGTGGTCAGCGCCGACTCCCGGGACGGCGGCTTCACCCCCGGGTTCGCCTCGGTGCTCACCTGTGCCGACGGCTCGCAGCACTTCGTCAAGGCCGCGTCGGTGAAGGCGCAGCGGATGTTCGCCCACTCCTACCGCGAGGAGGCGCGCAAACTGCGGTTCCTCGGACCGCTCGTCCCGGCTCCGCGCCTGCTCTGGTCGCACGACGACGAGTGGGTGGTGCTCGGCTTCGAGTACGTCGCCGGCTCGCTGCCGCGACGCCCGTGGCGCAGCGACGAACTGGACCTGCTCCTGGACGCGCTCGAGCAGGTCGCCTCGACCCCGGTGCCTGCCGGCGCGCGGCTGGACCCGATCGGCGAGGACCTGGCCGGGTTGCCGGCGTACTGGGAGACGATCCGCGAGCGCCACCCCGACCTGGTCCATGCCGAGGAAGCCGCGGCGCTGGCGGCCCGCTTCACCGAGGTGCTGGCCGGTGAGACGGTGCAGCACACCGACATCCGCGACGACAACGTCCTGGTCACCAAGGACCGGTTGTGGATCTGTGACTGGAACTGGCCGGTGCTGGCGGCGCCGTGGTTCGACACGGTCTCCGCCCTGATCGGCCCCCGCGCCGACGGCCTGGATGTGGAGGCGGTGCTTGCCTCGCGTGCATTGACCCGCGACGTACCGGCCGAGCACGTCGACGTCGTCCTGGCGCTGCTCGCGGGACACTTCCTGAAGTCCGCCGGCGACCCGGTGCCGCCCACCTCCCCGCACCTGCGCGACACCCAGCGCTGGCAGGGCGAAGTGGTGTGGGAATGGCTCACCGAGCGGCGCGGGTGGGGCAGTTGAGCGGATTTGGGGCGGATCCGGGCCGCTGATAGAGTCTCGCCTTGCATGTCTGGCGCCCTCTTCGCTGACGTGCCGCGGACCGTAGTTCCCGCCGGTCCACCATCAACTTCCATCCCGTCCCACCAACTGAAAGCGCAGCAACGTGGCGAACATCAAGTCCCAGATCAAGCGGAACCGCCAGAACGAGGCCGCCCGCGAGCGGAACAAGGCGGTCAAGACCGGCCTGAAGTCCGCGGTCCGCAAGTTCCGCGAGCTCGCCGAGGCCGGCGACAAGGACGCCGCCCTGGCCGCCGGTCGCGAGGCCAACCGCAAGCTGGACCAGGCCGCCTCCAAGGGTGTCATCCACAAGAACCAGGCCGCCAACCGCAAGTCCTCGATCTCCAAGCGCGCCGCCGCTCTCTGATCATTGCCTCCGAGGCGTCGACCCTGACGGGTCGGCGCCTCGTTTGCATTTCCGGGCGCGTCAGCGCTGGTCGCGCAGGCTGGCGACGGTGAGCACCAGCTTCTCCAGCGTGTACGCCGCATCATGTGCGGCACCCTTGATGTCGGCATCGGCCTGGGCCACCGCCCGGATCGCCGAGGCCAGGCCGGCCGGGGACCACGACCGCGACTGGTCACGCAGGGTGCGCAGCTTCCATGGCGGCACGCCGACCTCCCGGGCCAGGTCCGCATCCCGCATCCCCCGCGGCGCCGCGACATAGCGGGCCAGGCCGCGCACGCCCCCGGCGAACGCCGAGGTGATCAGCACCGGTGAGGTGCCGCCGTCCAGCGCCCAGCGGAGCTCCTCCAGGGCGCGGGCGCGGCGCCCGAAGAACGCGTTGTCGGCGACCGCGAACGACTTGGCCTCGGCCCGGCCTCCGAAGTAGCGCTTCACCTTCTCCGCGTCCAGGCCCTCGCCGGGGAAGTCGTTGACCAGCTGGTGCGCGGCCGCGGAGAGCGAACGCAGGTCCGAGCCGACCGCCTGGACCAGGAAGTCGGCGCCCTCGTCATCGATCCGGGAACCGTGGCGACGCACCTCGGCGCTGACGAAGCGCGGGAACTCCGATGCCTTCAAGGCAGCCGACTTGTGCTCGCTGACCGCAGCCACCTTGCGCAGCTTGTTCAGCACGCCGGAGCCCTTCTGGCCGCCGCTGTGGACCAGCACCAGGGCGATGTCGGGGGCGGGGTCGGCGCAGTAGTCGAGCAGCCCGGCCACCGACTCCTCGGGCAGGTTCTCCAGTTGGCGCACCACGATGCAGCGGGTGGTGGAGAAGAGGGAGGGTGCGGCGAGTTCGCCGAGCGTGGCCAGGGAGAGGTCGCCACCGGCTGCCTCGGAGAACTCGGCCTCGGCGTCGTGGGCACGCACCTGGGCGCGGGCATCCATCACCACGCGTTCGTTGAGGAACTCCTCGGGACCGGTGACCAGGGTGACCCGGCCCAACACCTCTGCTGCTCGATTGCCTGCCATCGGGCGACAGCCTGCCACATGGCACCGACACGACTGCACCGGAGGGACGCCGGGATCATCCGCGGGTCCGCACCAGGATCCCCTCCCCGGAGCGGACCACCACGACATCGCCGTCGCGGTCGGTGCGATAGGTCGCGGCGCCGGCCTCCGCGAGCGGATCCATCGTCTGCGGGGACGGGTGGCCGTAGTCGTTGTCGGCGCCGACCGAGGCGATGGCGACCCGCGGTTGCAGGGAGAGCAGGTGGTCGAGGTCCTGGTTGCGGCTGCCGTGGTGCGGCACCTTGAGCACGTCGACGACCATCCCCGGGTGCGCCCGTGCCCGGGCGGCCTGCGCCTGGGGTTCCTCGTCCCCGGTCAACAGGACGCTGACGCCCCGGACCTCGGCGAGCACCACCAGCGAGGAGTTGTTCGCGTTGCCGGTGAAGACCAGACCGGGCACCGGGCCGACCACCTGCATCCGGACCTGGCCCACCTCGATGGCCTCGCCGTACGACGGCACCCGGGCGCCGCCGTTCCCTGCCCGGGTGAGCACTTCGGCCACCGTGGTGGCCTGGGCCGGTGGGTCACGCAGCGCGCTGATGAGGACGTCGCCGACCAGTCGCCCGTCGATTGCCCCGGCGAGGCCGTCGACGTGGTCGGCATGGAAGTGGCTGAGCACGATCACCGGCAGCGCTTCGACGTCCAGGCGCGCCAGGCATCGATCCACCGCCGCCGGGTCCGGTCCGGCATCGATGAGCACCCCGTTGCCGTTCCCGGCGTTGAGCACCACCGCATCACCCTGGCCGACGTCGCACACGGCGATGACCCAGCCGCCCGGCGGCCAACCGGGGGTCGGCATCGGGACCAGGACCACGACCACCATCAGCACGCAACAGCCCACCCCGGTGGCGGGACGCGCCAGCAACGGTCCGGCGGTCACGGCGAGCACCGCGCACAGCACGGTGAGCAGGGCCAGCGGCCACAGCGACGTACCCCAGTCGATCGCCGGCAGGGTGAGCCCGCTACACGTTTCCGCGATCGCGATGATGCCCTTCGCCGCCCAGCACGCGACCCAGCCGCAGGCGCTGCCCAGCGGCGCCCAGAGCAGGCCGAGGACTCCCCCGAGCAGCCCACCGATGGTGGCCGGTGCGACCAGGGGCGCGGCGGCCAGGTTGGCGATCACCGCGACCAGGCTCACCTGCCCGGAGATCGCCGCGACGACCGGCGTACAGGCCAGTTGGGCCGCGGCCGGGATCGCGATCGCCTGCGCGACCGGCAGCGGCAACCAGCCCGACATCGCCTCGGCCCAGGCCGGTGCCAGCAACAGGATCCCGGCCGTGGCGAGCACCGAGAGCGCGAATCCCACGGTGATCGCCCACCACGGGTCCCAGACCATCAGGGCCACCACGGCCACGCCCAGGGCCCGTACGCCGCGGTCGGTGCCGTTGGCGCCCATCCCGATCAGCGCCACCGTCCCCATCGCGGCGGCGCGGACCACGCTCGGCTCGGTGCGCGCGAGCAGGATGAACCCGACGATGCCCAGCGCGCCGAGCAGGTACTGCCATCGCCCCCGTACGCCGCACCAGCGGCCCAGCACGAGCAGGCACCCGACGACCAGGGTCAGGTTGGTCCCGGAAACGGCGAGAAGGTGGGTCAGGCCGGTGGTGCGGAACTGTTCCTGGACCTCCTCCGGCATCGCCGTGTCGTCGCCGTCGACCAGGGCAGGGACCAGGGCACGCTGCGGCATCGGCTGGCCGGCGACGCCGTCGCGGATCGAGGCGCGCAACACGGCCGAGCCGCGCCACAGGAACGATGGTGGGGCGATGACCGTGGGTGGCCCCCGCGGGGTCAGCACCGCCGCCACGTCGTGGCCCTCTGCTGGGCCCAGTCGTGCCCACACGAGCAGGTCGCTGCCCAGTTCGGTCGCGTGCCAGGTGGAGTCCGCGATCACCAGCACCGGCGTGTGCACCGGATGGGCCTCCCCGTCGCCGCGCACCTCGGTGACCACGGCACGCATCACCACCGAGGTGGCGAACCGGCTGCGCGCCTGGCGTGGGTCGGAGGTGATGGTGACCCGCACCTCGACCATGCTGCGCAACGAGGCGAGTTCGGCCACCGTGCTGTCGCGCACCGAGGCGTTGCGGAAGGCCGCACTGGCACCCACGGCCAGGGCGATCACCGCCCAGACCACGATCGCCCGGCGTACGCCGGAGCGGCCCTGGCCGCGGGCCATGAAGAGGCCGAGCAGCGCCACGAACGCCAGCACGAGGGGCGCCAGGGCCGGAGCGGTGAGTCCACCGATGCCCCCGGCCCACGCGGCCAGCCCGGCCGCGGGCATCCGGAAGTCCCGGACCGGCGGGAGCGGGTCCGGCTCGAGCTCGGGCATCAGAGGGTCACCATCGGCGCCATCCGCGCCAGGGTCTTCTCCCCGATGCCGTCCACCTCCAGCAACTGGTCGACGCTGCGGAAGCCGCCGTTCGCCTCACGCCAGGAGACGATCGCCTGCGCGGTCACCGGGCCGACCCCGGGCAGCGCCTCGAGCTGTGCCGCTGCGGCCGTGTTGATGTTGACCAGCCCCTCTGCCCCGGGACCACCGCCGGGCGCTGCCGCCGCCGAGGGCGCGACGCCGGGTGGCGGCGGGACGCCGACCAGGATCTGCTCCCCGTCGACCAGCAGGCGGGCCTGGTTGAGCCCGGTCAGGTCAGCCCCCTTGGCAGGTCCCCCAGCGGCCTCGATCGCGTCCACGACCCGCGACCCGGGTGGCAGGACGACGATGCCGGGGCGGCGTACCTTGCCGGCGACGTCGACGACCAGGTCGGCGGCCGGGTCCGCTTCCGGCGCCGCACCGGAGATCGTCCCATCGGGGGCGACCGCTCCCGACGGCATCCCCGAGGCGAGGGGTGAAGCGCTCGAACTGCTCGCCACCAGCGGGGTCCCCGGGCCGTCGCGGAGCACCCACCAGGTGGTGATCGCCAGGGCGAGCGCGGCCACCACCGCCAGCACTGCGACATGGGCCGCGGTCAGGGCGACGCGGCCCCGCAGGAACGACGCGTCGACCCAGCGGGAGCGTCGCGGGGCCGCATGGCGCCCGGGAGCGCGGATCTGCGGCGGCTCGGCCGGCTCGCCCGGTTCAACCAGGTCGTCTGCTCCCCTGCCCCCGTCGTCGGCGAGCGCCATCTCCCCCTCGTCGCCGGTCCACTCCACGGCGTGCACCTGGCGCACCCGGGTGTGTTCCTCGCCCGGATCGGGTACGCCGAGTTCGGCGCTGAGCAGGGCAAGCCGGCGGGCAACCGCCTCGTTGCGCTCTGGTGAACGGCCTCGCGAAAGCATGCGCCGAAACTAGGACGCCTGCCGCGCCCGCGAAAGGACCCCTCGGCCAGCCTGTGGACAACCGCGTGGAATCCGTGCATCTTGCTGCACGGAGGCGGTCTCAGGCCGGTGCCGACTCTTCTGCGTCGCCCGGTCCGTCGGGTTCCTCGCCCTCGGATTCCCGGGCCGCTTCGAGGGAGCGCTGCTCCACGTCGACGGCCAGGGCGGGGGCGACGCAGACCGCGACCATGCCCGGTCCGACGTGCGCGCCGAGGACCGCCCCGAGCTCGGTGGTCCGCACCGGCGCGACCAGGTCCAGGCGCGCGGTGAGCCGCGTGGCCAACTGGTCGGCGCGGGCCGGACTGGCCAGGTGCGCCACGGTGACCTCGACGGGTTCATCGGCGGCGGCCTCGACGGCGAGGTCCTCCAGGCGGCCGAGTGCCTTGCCGGCGGTCCGCACCTTCTCGAACGAGTCGATCTTGCCGTCCTCGATGCGCAGCAACGGCTTCACCGCCAGGGCACCACCGAGGAGGGCAGCCAGGCCGCCGACCCGGCCGCCACGGCGCAGGTATTCGAGGGTGTCCACATAGAAGAGCGACGACGACGCCTCGGCGCGCTCCCGGGCCGCCTCGGCGGCTTCGGCTGCCGTCGCTCCATCGGCCAGTGCCTGCAACGCCGCGCGTACGGCGTACCCGGTGGCCGGGCCCACCTGGCGCGAGTCGACCGCGTACACCGGGACCGGGGCCTGGCCGGAGGCGACGTACGCCGAGTCGAAGGTCCCGCTCATCTCGCCGGAGAGGTGGATCGAGATGATCTCGGTGGCGCCTTCGGCGGCCAGCGATTCGTAGACCTCCAGCATCACCGTGTGCGAGGGGCGCGAGGTGGAGACCGGGGTGAACTCCTTGAGCGCCGCGGCCACCATCGCGGGGCTGGCGCCGTCGTCGACGCCCTCGCTGTAGGAGTTCGCGCCGATCACGACCTGGAGCGGGATCACCACCACGTCCGAGGCCTCGACCACGTCGGCGGGCAGGGACGCGGTCGAGTCGGTGACCACGACAATCCGCCCATCCGTCATGGCAGGGATCCTAGCGCCTCTCACCCCACGACGAGATTGACCAGCTTCGGCTCCCGCACGATCACCTTGCGCACCGTCTTGCCCTCGACCAGCGCGGCGATCGCCGGGTCGGCCAGGGCGGCGGCCTCCAGGTCCGCGGCGCTGATGTCGGGCGAGACCTCCAGGCGGGCCTTGACCTTGCCCTGCACCTGGACCACCGCAGTGACCGCGTCCTCGACCAGGAGCGCAGGGTCCACGGTGGGCCAACCGGCACGGGCCACGGTCGGCTGGTGGCCCAGGCGTTCCCACATCTCCTCGGCCGTGTACGGCGTGACCAGGGACAACAGGATCGCGACGGCCTCCACGGCCTCGCGCACTGCCGGGTCGGCCGGGCCGCACCCGGAGTCGATCGCCTTGCGGGTGGCGTTGACCAGTTCCATGGTGCGCGCCACGACCACGTTGAAGCGGTGCGCCTCGACCAGGGTCTCGACCTCGTGCAGCATCTTGTGGGTGACCTTGCGCAGGGCCACGTCACCGCTGGCCGGGTCGACGCCCGGCTCGCTGGTCACGTCGCCGCTCAGCCGCCAGGCCCGCTGCAGGAAGCGCAGCGACCCGGCCGGCGACACGTCGGCCCAGTCGATGTTGTCCTCCGGCGGACCGGCGAAGACCAGGGTCAGCCGGATCGCGTCGACGCCGTACTCGGCCAGTTGCTCGCCGAGGTTGACGCCGTTGCCCAGCGACTTGCTCATCTTCTTGCCCTCGTTGATCACCACGCCCTGGTTGAGCAGCGCGGTGAAGGGCTCGACGAAGTCGACCATGCCCATGTCGTGGAGCACCTTGGTGAAGAAGCGCGAGTAGAGCAGGTGCAGCACCGCATGCTCCACGCCGCCGACGTACTGGTCGATCGGGCCCCACTGGCGCACCGCCTCGACGTCGAAGGGGCCCTGGTCGTAGTGCGGCGAGCAGTAGCGCAGGTAGTACCAGGACGAGTCGACGAAGGTGTCCATCGTGTCGGTGTCGCGCTGGGCCGGGCCGCCACAGGAGGGGCAGTCGACGTTGACCCAGTCGGTCGCGGCGGCCAGCGGCGAGACGCCCTTCGGCTTCAGGTCGGCGCCCTTGAGGTCGGGCAGTACGACGGGCAGCTGGTCGTCGGGGACGGCGACCTCGCCGCAGGTGGCGCAGTGGATCACCGGGATCGGGCAGCCCCAGAACCGCTGGCGTGACAGCAGCCAGTCGCGCAGCCGGAAGTTGACCGCGCCGCGGCCGGTGCCCTGCTGCTCCAGGTGGTCGATGGTGGCCCGCTTGGCCGCCTCCACGTCGAGCCCGTTGATGTCCAGGCCGGCGGTCGTGCCGGCTGCCGGGGAGTTGATCGCCGGGCCCTCGCCACTGAACGCCTCGCCGTCGAAGTCGGCCGGTGGCTGCGTGGTCCGCACGATCGGCAGGCCCATCACGGTGGCGAACTCCCAGTCGCGCTGGTCGCCACCGGGGACGCCCATGACCACGCCAGTGCCGTAGTCGGCCAGCACATAGTCGGTCGCCCAGACCGGGATCTGTGCGCCGGTGACCGGGTTGGTCGCGGTGATGCCCAGGTCGACGCCGGTCTTGGCACGGTCGGTCGCCAGGCGGTCGATGTCGGAGGCCTTGCGCACCTCTTCCAGGTACGCCTCGTACGCCGCCCGCTGCTGCGGGGCGACGATCTCACCGGCCAGAGCCGCGTCGGCGGCGACGACCATGAAGGTGGTGCCGAAGATGGTGTCGGGTCGGGTGGTGTAGACGGTGACGTCCTTCGTCGAGCCGTCGGCCAGGTTCAGCACGAAGTCGACGTGGGCGCCCTCGGAGCGGCCGATCCAGTTCTTCTGCAGGGTCAGCACCCGGTCGGGCCACTTGCCGACCAGTGCGTCCATGTCGTCGAGCAGGCGCTGCGCATAGTCGGTGACCTTGAAGTACCACTGGGTCAGTTCGCGCTTGGTGACCGTGGCGCCGCAGCGCTCACAGGTGCCGTCCGCCAGCACCTGCTCGTTGGCCAGCACGGTCTGGTCCGAGGGGCACCAGTTGACCGGGGATGCCTTGCGGTAGGCCAGTCCGCGCTCGCGGAACCGGGTGAAGAGCCACTGGGTCCACTTGTAGTACTCCACGTCGGAGGTGTGCAGTCGGCGCGACCAGTCGAAGGAGACGGCGTACTTGTGGAACGACTCGGCCTGGGTCTCGATGTTGCCGTAGGTGTAGGTCGCCGGGTGCTCGTTGTTGCGGATCGCGGCGTTCTCCGCGGGCAGGCCGAACGAGTCCCAGCCGATCGGGTTCATCACCTCATAGCCGCGCTGCCACCAGTAGCGCGCCAGGACGTCGTGCAGCGCGGTGACCTCGGCGTGGCCCATGTGCAGGTCGCCCGAGGGGTAGGGGAACATCGTGAGCGCATAGCGCTTCTCGCGCGGCGAGTCGTCGGCGGCGACGAACGGCTGGAGCTCTTCCCAGACCGGTTGCCACTTGGCCTGGATCGCCTCGGCGTCGTAACCGTCGGTTGCCTGCTCGCTCATCTGGGTCCCTTCATCGTCTCTGGCGGTGCCTGCTCCACCCCGGGCGCTGCCCGGGCACAAAAAAACCCTCCGGACAGGAGGGCGGCCGCGCTGCCTCCGGCGGTGAACCGGTTCGTGTCCTCAGCGCGGCTGGTCAAGGAGGAGCAGGTTTCGCATGGGCCCGATGATAGCGCAGCGTCCGTCGTCTACCCTCGCCACCAGCACCACCCATCGTCCACCGGGAGGAACCCATGTCCACGGCGCACCTGCTGGGCGGCCTCACCCTCGCGGTGGCCCTGGCCGTCGCCGGTTGCTCCGGCAGCGACGAGCCCGGTGTGCAACCCGAGCAACCGGGCAGTTCCGCGCCGGCCGAGGAGCCCAGCGCGGAGGCGACCCTCGAGCCGAGCGCCGAGGCGAGCCCGACCGACGGGATGGGCGGCGAAGCGATGACCGCTGCGGGGACCACGCTGGCCTGGGGCCAGGAAGCCCTGCTCCCGGTGGAGCACGGGGGCGGCGAGGTGGTGGTGCGGCTCACCGTCACCGCCGTGGTGGCCGGCAGCAATGAGGACCTCACCGCCCTCGGCCTGGAGGTGGATCCGGCGAGCGTCACCCCGGTCCACCTGCGGGTGAGCGCAGAACTCGTCTCCGGCGAGGCGGGCGGACTGGACCCGGCCAGGCTGGTCGACGGCCTCGGCCCGGATGGGCCGGCGGGTGCCCTGGTCGGGGTGGCGCCGATCACCGGCTGCGACGCGCACGCGTTCGCGGCTGGCGCCGCACCGGGCACCGCGGTGCAGAGTTGCCGCACCGTCGTGGTCGGCAGTGACGGCGCCGTGACAGCGGCGCGCTTCGCGTCCACCGGCACGGCGTACGACGCGATCGACGGTGCCCCCGTCGAGTGGCGCTGACCTGGCGCCAGACCGCCCGCTGGCGTGTGCCTGGCGTTGGCGGCTGATTCACCACCTGTTCGTACGCCGCTCCCAGACTCCGCTCGTCCCCGAGATCAAGGAGTCCTCGTGCTTCGACGTACCCTCTCCGCCACAGCGCTCGCCGCGCTGGTCGGCGGACTGGCCATGATGGGCCCATCCCACGCGGCCGACGCCCAGATCCGCATCAATGAGGTCCAGTCCAACAGTGCGCTGGGCGCACCGGACTTCATCGAGCTGATCAACACCGGCACCACACCGGTCGACATCTCCGACTGGATCGTGCGTGACGACAACGACAGCCGCAACCTGCGGATCCCGGCCGGCACCGTGGTGCAGCCCGGCGCCTACTACGTGGTCGAGCCGGAATCCGGCGCCGACGGTTTCGGGCTGGGCAAGGAGGACCTGGCCCGGATCTTCACCCCCGATGGCCAACTTGTCGACTCCTATGGCTGGACCGAGCACGCCTTCTCCGAGGGCCGGTTGCCCGACGGCACCGGCGACTTCGTCGACACCGAGCCAACGCCTGGCGCCCCCAACGTCGCCCGCGCCGCGCAGGAGACGTACGACGCGGACTCACCGGTCGTGGTCAACGAAGTGATGTCCGACGACCCGCTCGGCGGCGAGGACTGGGTCGAGTTGTTCAACACCGGCACCGCACCGGTCGATGTCTCCGGCTGGGTCCTGCGCGATGACGACGACCTGAGCAACCTGGTCCTGCCGAGCGGTTCCGTGATCGCGGCGGGCGGATTCCTGGTGATCGAGACCAGCGCCACCGACGCCGGCTTCGGGCTCGGCAAGGCCGACATGATCCGCCTCTACCTGACCGATGGCCTGGGGCTGGTCGACTCCTATGCGTGGACCGACCACGCCTTCTCCGAGGGCCGCCTGCCCGACGGCACCGGCGACTTCGTCGACACCGAGCCGACCCGGGGTGCCGCCAACCTGCCCCGCCCGATCGACTCTCCGGTGACGATCAACGAGGTCGAGTCCAACGGCGACAGCCGCGGCGACTGGGTGGAACTGGCCAACCGGGACACGGTGAACACCGCTGACATCTCCGGTTGGACCCTGGTCGACAACGACCCGAGCCACGACCCGATCGTGTTCCCGGCCGGCACCACCATCGAGTCCGGCGGCTACAAGGCCATCTTCACCGAGCCCGACTTCGGGCTCGGCGGCAACGACGCCGTCACGCTGCGTGACGCCGAGGGCAATCTCGTCGCCAGTTTCGCCTGGGAGTCCCACGCCACCACCACCTATGGCCGCTGCCCCGACATGACCGGTGCGTTCGCCACGACGGCGGAGTCCACCTTCGAGATGGCCAACGCGTGCGCCGAGGTCGAGGAACCGGTCTTCGAGACCGAGGCCTGGCCGTTCGGCAACGAGATCACCGAGGCGGTCGCGCCCGGCACCTGGGGCGAGGACATGTCCGGCCTGGACATCGCCGCCGACGGCACCGTCTATGGCGTCAACAACGACAACGCGGAGATCTTCGAACTCGTCGAGAAGGACGGGATCTTCACCATCGCCGCCTCGTGGGTGCCGACCTATCCGGACGGCTCGGGCCAGCCGGACGCCGAGGGCATCACCGTTGCCGGAGACGGCGCGATCTTCCTCTCCACCGAGCGCGACAACAAGTTCAAGAACGTCTCCCGTCCTTCGGTGCTGCGGGTCGTGCCCGGCGCCGACGGGGCCAGCGAGACCACCCACGAGTGGAACCTGACCAGCCTGGTCGGCGAGATCGGTTCCAATGCCGGGATCGAGGCGATCGAGTGGATCGCGGATGCCGACGCCACCCGCCTCGGCATCACCGACAGCACGGGGGCGGCGTACTCCCCCGCCGACTTCGGCGACCACTTCGGCGGCATCTTCACCGTGGCCGTGGAGCAGACCGGCGCGCTGATGGTGGTCGTGCTCGAGGCCGACGGCACGGTCACGCTGCTCCAGGAGGTCACCTCCACCGAGGCGGTCGAGGTCGTGATGGGCCTCGACTGGCGCGCCGGCGGCAACGAACTGTGGGCGTTGTGCGACGAGCTCTGCGACAACCGGCACGCCCGGTATGTCTTCGACGGCGGCACCCTGACGCTGGCCGGGACGTACGCCGCGCCGACCGGGATGAACCCGGGCTTCACCAACGAGGGCCTGGCCATCCAGTGGTGTGCCGGGGAACCCGACGGCGTACCCACGGTGCTGTGGATCTCCGACACCCCGCACGACGGTGTCTCGCTGCGCCGGGCCGCTGGTGACTGCGCGGCGACCAGCCCGATCGTCGACCCGCCGGTCACCAACCCGAACAAGCCGACGGCCACTGATGAGGACGACCTGGTCGACGCGAACCGGGGTGGTGTGCAGGCTCCCGCCACGGCACGCCCGGGCGAGACCATCACCGTCACCGTTCCCGGCGCAGCCGGGGAGTCGGTGCACGTGTGGCTGCACTCGGACCCGGTGTTGCTGGGCAGCCCCGTGGTGGGCGCCAACGACACCGCCCGGGTGACGATCCCGACCGATGCGGCACTGGGCACGCACCGCCTGGTGGTCCAGGACGCGACCGGCGCCCTGATCGGCTGGGCCGAACTCCGCCTGGTCGCTGCCGAGGGAGGCGACGACAAGGACCTGGAGGGCAACATGCCGCCCACCGGCGCCTCGATGAGCCCGTGGTTGCTCGGCGGTGCCGCCGGCACGGTGCTGCTCGGGACCACCCTGATGGTGATGCGTCGTCGTCTTGACGAGGACGTCGTGGCCTGATCCGGCGCCACCAGTTCGACAGCGCGTGCCCGGGAGCGGTCGGTTCCCGGGCACGCGCTGCCTATAGTGGCGGCCATGACCCTCACTGACATGTTCCGACTCGATGGCAAGGTCGCCATCGTCACTGGCGCCTCCAGCGGCCTCGGTGTCGCCTTCGCCCAGGGATTCGCCGAGGCCGGGGCGGACGTGGTGCTCGGCGCCCGTCGCGTCGACCGCCTCGAGGAGACCGCCCAGCTCGTCCGCAACGCGGGCCGTAAGGTGCTCACCCATGCCACCGACGTGGCCGTCCAGGCGGACTGCCAGGCCCTCGTCGACGCGGCAATGGCGGAGTTTGGTCGAGTGGACGTGCTGATCAACAACGCCGGCATCGGCACTGCGGTCCCGGCCACGCGGGAAACCCCTGAGCAGTTCACCAGTGTCATCGACGTCAACCTGAACGGTTGCTACTGGATGGCGCAGGCCTGTGGCCGGGTGATGGGCCAGGGCTCCTCGATCATCAACATCTCCTCGGTGCTCGGCATCACCACGGCGGGCCTCCCCCAGGCCGCGTACGCCGCGAGCAAGGCCGGCCTGATCGGCCTCACCCGCGACCTGGCCCAGCAGTGGACCGGCCGCAAGGGGATCCGGGTCAACGCGATCGCGCCGGGCTTCTTCACCTCCGAGATGACCGACCAGTACCCGCCCGGCTACCTGGAGCAGCAGCAGACCCGGATCCCGACCGGCCGCAAGGGCGACCCCCGCGAACTCGCCGCGACCGCGGTCTTCCTGGCCTCGGACGCTGCCGGCTACATCACCGGGCAGACCCTGCCGGTCGATGGTGGGATGACCATCGCGTGAGCCCAGCGTGAGCGAGGAGTGAGCCGGAGGTACGCCGAGGAACGAGGCGTGCCGCAGGCGAGCCCCGCAGCCTCGCGCGAAACAAACCCCGTGTGAGCGAGGAGTGTGGAGACGAGTTGCGATGTCGTCTGCTGTCACCCAGTGACTGCAGCCGACACGACAACGCGCATGGCGCGCGATCAGGGCTCGATCAGGCCGACCCGGATCGCATAGCGGGTCAGTTCGGTGCGATCACGCATGCCGAGCTTGCCGAGCACGTTCTCGCGGTGCCGGTCGACCGTCTTCACGCTGATGGTCAGCTCTGCGGCGATGTCGCGCGACGAGTAGCCCTCGGCGATCAGCTTGACCACCTCGTCCTCGCGCGGAGTCAGCACCGCGTTGGGCAGGCGCTCGCCCCGCTTGATCCGGCCGAGGTAGTCGCGCACCAGTGCCGACTCCGCACCCGGATAGAGGAACGACTCACCTCGCAGCGCGGCCCGGCAGGCATCGACCAGGTCCCGGTCTGCCGCGGACTTGAGCACATATCCACTGGCGCCGACCCGCAGCGACTCGAAGAAGTACTGCTCGTTGTCGTGCATCGAGAGCATCAGGATCTTCGGTGGTTCCTTGCGGCGGGAGATCTCCCGCGCGGCCTGGAGCCCGGTCAACCGGGGCATCGCCACGTCCAGGACGGCGAGGTCAACCTCCACCTCGCGGAGCACCTGGATCGTCTCGGCGCCGTCGCCGGCCTCCGCCACGACCTGCAGGTCCGGCTCCTGGTCCAGGATCATCCGGACACCACGGCGTACCAGGGCGTGGTCGTCGGCCAGGAGGATCCGGGCGGGGGCGCTCATCGTGCCTCCTCGGCAAGGTCGCGGTGCGGCACCGTCAGGCGCACCATGGTGCCACCGCCGTCGCGGCGACCGACGTCGAGCCTGCCGCCGACCAGCGCCGCACGTTCACCCATGCCGCGCAGCCCCGTCCCGTCGGCACCGGGTGGGAGTCCACGTCCGTCATCGGCAACGCTGAGCACCACGTCGGCGCCAACCCGGGTGAGCGTCAACTCGACGGTGTCCGCCTCGGCATGGCGGGCCACGTTGGTCAGGGCCTCCTGGGCGACCCGGAACACGACCAGTTCGACGTCGTCGTCCAGCGCGGGTAGGCCCGGGGCGATGCCACGCACCACGTGGGTGCGGCCGGCGAAGAGCCTGGTGGTCAGCGAGGCCAGGGCACTGTGAAGGCCGAGGTCCTCCAGCACATGGGGGCGCAATTGCCGGGCCACGCCGCGTACTTCGTCGAGGCTGGTGCGCGCCACCTCACGGGTCTGCTCCAGGCTCGCGGCCGTGGCCGGGTCACTGGTGGTCGCGGCGATCGCCTTGAGCTCCAGCAGGACCACGGTCAGGGATTGGCCGACACCGTCGTGGAGTTCCTGGGCGATCCGGGCCCGCTCCGACTCCTGGGCGGCCAGGGCGGCGAGTTGCCCCTCGCGCTGGCCGACCTCGAGGCGGCGCAGGAACTCGTTGATCGCGGTGGCAAGTTCGCGGGCGATGCCGGTCCCTGGCACCGGGACGCGGTCGATCGGTTCGGTGGAGCGGGCCCGCTCGACGTCGCGGGTCAACTGCTCGAGCGGGCGGAGCAGTCCCATCACCAGCACGGCGTTGGCCAGGATCATCACGCCGAGGCCGACCAGGAGCACCACGCCCTCGGAGAGCAGTGGTCGCGCCGAGACGGTGGCCGGGGTGAAGACGAGGAGGGCAGTGCCGAGGGCGAAGAGGGCCCCGTTGAGCAGGATCACCCGCGCAGAGAGGGAGAAGCCGTGCCTGCGGACCATGGGGCAACTGTGCCAGATGGGCACTCCACCCCATGGGTTCGCCGGACCGGGGCGGCCACGATGGTGCCATGGGCCAGGTGTTGTTGGGAGTCGCGATCACGGTCGTCGTGTTCTCCGTTGCCGCCGTCCTGCTCATCCGGCAGCGCCGCAGGGTGGCGCGGGGTGGACCGTGGCAGATCTGGGCGGTGGCCCGGGCCAACACCGCCGACGGGGCAACCGCCCACCTGCAGGTCGAGGCGGTCATCGAGGCGTCCGCACCGCTGCCGGTCGGTTCCGCCCTCGACGGGCCGGCACTGCGTGACGCCGTCGAGGAGCAACTCCGGCGCCGGATCACCGGTCATCCGGTGGCAGCCCTGCCCTCGGTCGGTGATGGCGCACCGTTCGTGGCCCCGGGGCTGCCGTCGGGCATGCGGGTCACGCATGCCGTGGTCACCACCTCGGATGTCGAGGTGACGCCCGGCCTGCGCCGCCTGGTCACCGACCAGACGGCGTAGTCATCACGCCTGCGCCGGCTGGGTCTCCTCGATGGCCTTGTCGAGGTTGCCCCAGTTGCGCACCACGATCACCGGGCACTGGGCGTGCCGGATCACCTGATCGGCAACCGAGCCGAGCACCAGGGTCTTGAACCCGCCGCGTCCGCGGCTGCCCACCACCAGCACCTCTGCGGTCTCGGACGCCTTGATCAGCGCCTGGGCCGAGGGCCCGTAGGCCGTGTGCACCTGCACCGTGGCCACGGTGTCGCCCACGATCCGTGCGACGCGTTCCTGTTCCGCGGCCAGCGTCGATTCCTCCATCTCCAGGACGGAGGGGGTGATCCCCAGCGGCACGCCTGCGGGATGGACCGAGCTCATGATCGTCCAGGCGCGCACCACGTGCAGGGTGGTGCCACGACGGGCGGCTTCCTCGACGGCATAGCGCACCGCCAGCGAGGCATGTCGCGACCCATCGTCGCCGACGACGACGCCACCGTTGGGAACGACTTCACGGATCAGGTTGTCCTGTGTTGGGGCCATGCCTCATTGTGCCCGTTCAGGGCACCCGACTCCAAGGCACCCTTGCCAGCGTGGACGAGTTGACCTCACGTGAGGAGGCTGGCCCAACGTCTTGGGTCACCGGCAGGTGACCTCGATGTCGATCGCTGCGACGACCGGGTCGGAGAAGGTCTCCCGGCTTGCGTCGGCGACGACCCGGGCGCCGTCGACCCCGGCCATCTCGAAGGTGCCAGGTCCCGAGACGGGCGCCGAGAGTGACTGGTTCGATCCCAGCCCTTGCTCCATCTGCTCGCGAGTCTGCAGGTAGGGATCGATCGAGACCGACCGGGCCTGGAAGGGCCCGTCGACGGGACCGTTCGAGGAGAGGTTCAGCCGGTGGCCGGAGTCCGACTCGTCATCCCAGACCCGGATCCGGTGATCGATGATGTATTCACTCGGCTGACCGGCAGCGACCAGCGAGTTCCGCTTCACGGTGGTCTCGATGTCGACGTAGTCGGCCTGTCCGACGTCGATCTTGGTGCCCTCGTAGTCAATTGTCCCGGTCACGGAACAGTCCTCCTTCGGCACCGGCGTGGCAGCTGCCTGGGGCGCCTCGCCCGGCCCGCCGCCCCCGGGAGGTTCCTTGCCGTCCGGGCGACGCAGCTGGTCGCTCGGGGCCAGCCTGGTGCCCACCGTGTCCCGCAGCATGGGGGCGTGGACGATCCGCATCTCCTCGCCCTCGCTTTCCTTCCCCTCGGTTGCGAAGGGGTAGGCCGACCACTCATCGACGCCGTCGGGGTTGACCAACGGACCGCACCACATCATCTGGCGCAGCATGCCCTCCTCGTTGACCACCATCCAGCAGAGCGCACCCGAGGCATCGCGGCCATTGCGCTCGGCCCTCGGCACGACCACCTCCTGCACCATCCGGTCCAGGCCAGCCGTGACCTGTTCATCGGTGAAGTAGACGTCCTGGTACCTCGTCTGCTTGTTGTTGATGTGCCACGAGTCATCCCCGGATCCACCCGAACCGGATCCACCGCCACCGTCATCACCCCCGCACGCGGTCAGGAGCGCTGCGCCGAGCGCAACTGCGAACAGGGATGGCAGGAATCGGCTGTACACGGTCGGGGGTCCCTCCAGTCAGGCAGCGAGGCAAAAATTCAATCACGGTCGGCGCACGCTTGTCCGGGAAACGGCTGATCCCGCCGGCGGGGATTCTTGCCTCCGTCATCGGTTGCGAGCAGTCACCAACCAGGTCCGCGCCGTGAACCGGACCCCACCCTCGACCGCCCGGTCACGCAGTTCGACTCGTGCTTCCTCGACCAGGTCGTCCCACACCAGGTCGGGGCGGTGCTCGGCCACCGCTCGTCGTACGGCGGAGCCCAGGGTGCCAGAGAGCGCCATCCCAGGCGGTGCTCCACTCCGTCGCTGCCGTCGAGGCAGAAGTCGCACACCGCCTCGAACGGCTCGAGGACCACGTCGGACCATCCCGCGCCGGCGAGGACCTGGTGGATGTGGTCGGCCTCTGCCAACCCCAGGGGGCCTGACTGGCGCACCGGCGGTCGCGGTGGCGGATCCGGCAGATGGGCGGCGATCCGGCGCAGTCCATGCCAGAACATGTCCTCCTCCTCAGCCCGCCAGGAGACGAACGCCAGGGTTCCCGCCGGTGCCGTGGCGGTCCGGATGTTGGCCAGCGCGGCGATCGGGTTGTCGAAGAACATCACCCCGAACCGGGAGACCACACGGTCGAAGGGACGGCCCAGTGTCATCCGCCGCAGGTCGGCACTCTGGGCATCGCCACGGAGCACCAGCGCCTGGGGCACCCGCTGCCGGGAGCCTCCACCATGTCGAGGGAGATGTCGACACCGACGGCGCGGGCGCCCCGCTCCACGGAGGCCTCGAGCAGCGTGCCGGTGCCGCAACCCACGTCGAGCACCCGCCACGCCGTACCAAGGTCGGCCGCCTGGACGACCGCGTCGGTGAACGGCGCGAACGCGTGGTCCAGCAGGCGCGCGTCCCGCACCCACCGCGATGCCTTGGTCCCCCACTCTGCCTGTGCCCGGGCGTTGACCGCGGGCTGCTCCCCTGCCCCATCATTGCCGTTCATCTTCATCCGATGGCCTTCCCGAGCTCCGTCACGGCCAGGGCCAGCAGGCCATAGCCAACGCCGATGGCCGCCAGCAACACCGTGATGCCGGGCCACATCACCCGCACCTGGAACCAGTAGTCCGCATAGGCCGGGTCGCCCTCGGTGCCGGGCAGCACCACGAATCCGGGCTGGAGGCGACAGAAGATCCCCCAGTCGATCACCACGGTGTCGATGACCACGAGCAGGACGCCCGCCCCCAGCCCCAGGAGGACGCCGGTGATGAAGTCGCCGGTGCGGCCGGTGCCCGGGGCGAGATCCGCGAGGGCCAGGACGCCGAGTCCGAGCGCGAGCACGGCCATCAGCGTGCCCAGCACGGCGTCGACGATCCGGCCACGCCGCGACTGCTCGCCGTGCAGTTCGCGATATCGCTCCTGCAGCTCCGGCGGATAGTCGCTGAGCAAGGCGTCGGAGGCAGCCAGCAGGCCCACCACGATCACCACGGCGCAGGCCAGCGCGATCACCGTCGCCCACCCCAGCAGCGGCAACCAAGCGATGTCAGGCACGGCGTACCTCCGATTCATCGGTCCTGGTCAGCAGCGCTGCGATGGAGTCGATGAGGCCACCTCGCCAGCAGGCGTAGTCGTGGCCGCCGTTGAACTCGACCAGTTCCACCTCGGCCTCCGCATCAGTCAACTCGGCGGCCAGACGTCGGTTCGGCTCCAGCAGCACCCACTCCTGGCGGCCTACCTCCAGACGTGCCCGCACCGGTCCGGCCGCGGCCAGCGCTTCGCCGGGCCAGGAGCGCCACAGCGAGGCTGACTGGGCCACGGCGGCGCCGACCAGGTCGGGGCGGCGGGCGAGGCACCCGGCGTACGGTGGCGCCACACCCGCCGTCCGGCGACCAGTTCCCCGGCAGTACGCCGCGACGACGGGCCGGAGCGCCAGGGCTGGGCGGGCGCCGCGGGCAGTTCGACCACGGATAGCAGGTGGCCGCGGCCGTTGCGGCTGGTGAGCCGGCCACGCGGGTCCGGCACACCGGCGTCGAGGATCGAGCGCAGGACTCCTTGCTCGCGGCCCTCCCACGGCGCGGCCCGGCCCCGGTGCCGCGGTGCACGATGAAGGAGTAGGAGGCCCGCCAGTCCGGTTCCATCAGATAGCCCAGGGTCCACCAGCCGTCCCCGGCCGGCGTCATCAGGCTGGCGTCCGGGTTGCGCTCGTCGGTGAGCCGGTTGACGAAGAGCAGCACCGCCTGCGCGTCCGGCTCGTGCAGCACGAAGCTGACCCGGACCAGGCCATCACTGCCTACGTCGAGCAGCGGCGTGGATGCCTCCGCCCACCGCTGCGGATCCACCGGCACCTCCACCCGGGGAGCGGGAGTGGAGCGGGGAACCTTGGGTGGCCTGGGCTGCGCGTGATGCGTGGGGGCGTCCATCGTCAACCCCTGCGGCGCAGCATCCACGTCGAAGCTTCCTGGTCGATCTCATCAACGCCATCCAGGCTTCTTTGCCCGGCAACCGCCCGAGTCGATGAAGTTAGGTAAGCATAACCTGTCCATGGCGAGCACGGGTCACACCGGAACGCACTGCGCTGACAACCTGGCCCACAACGACGAAGTCCGCAGGTCAGAGACCTTTTCTGTCTCCGTCCTGCGGACATCTACCGGTGGAGCTGAGGGGACTCGAACCCCTGACCCTCTGCATGCCATGCAGATGCGCTACCAGCTGCGCCACAGCCCCATTGCCAGCTCACGCTGAGCAACGTCGGGAAGTTTAACCACAGGCGTTCACGGATGCGAAATCGGGGGGTCGCCCGGCCCGAGGCCATAGGTCTCGAGGCGGAACCGTCCCGGGCCCTGGTGTTCGGTGAGCACCGCCCAGTGGCAGTTGCCCAGCCCGGCCAGGGTCCCGGCCAGCTCTGCGGGCCAGCCGACGGCATGGCAGATGCCGGCCCTGATCGCCGTACCGTGCGAGACCACGACCGCGGTCTGCGCCGGGCCCAGGTTCGCCATCACCTCGTCGATCCCGGCACCAAAGCGCTGCGCAATCGTGGCGAGATCTTCTGCGCCGGGGATCCGACTGAAGTCACCGGCCATCAGGGCGGCGTACAGGTCCGGCTCGTCGCGGGCATAGTCGGCCTTGAGGACACCGGCCGACTCCCCCAGGTCGAGTTCGCGGAAGCGCGCGTCCTCCCGGGGCTCCAGGGCGCATTCCCGGGCGACGTACGCCGCGGTCCGGGCGGCCCGGGAGAGGTCGGAGGTCCACAGGGCTGACGGCTGGTACGCCGCGACGTACGGCGCAGCTGCCGCGGCCTGCTCGTGCCCGGTGGCGTCCAGTTCGACGTCGCAGTGGCCCTGCATCCGGCCAACGAGGTTCCACGCCGTCTGGCCGTGGCGGAGCAGGATCAGGCGACGGCTCACGACTCGGCGGAGACGACGTCGTCCGGCAGTGCGATCACCGGGCAGTCCTTCCACAACCGCTCGAGCGCATAGAACTCGCGTTCCTCCTCGTGCTGCACGTGGACCACGATGTCGACGTAGTCGAGCAGCACCCAGCGGCCATCGCGCTCCCCCTCGCGGCGGGTCGGCTTGGCGTCGAGGCGGCGCAGTTGCTCCTCCACCTCGTCCACGATCGCCTTGACCTGGCGCTCGTTGGGCGCTGAGGCCAGCACGAACGCGTCGGTGATCGCCAACTGGTCGGAGACGTCGAAGGCGACGATCTCGCGGGCCAGCTTGTCGGAGGCGGCGCGCGCGGCGGCATGCACCAGTTCGACGGCCCGTTCGGTTGCGGTCACGAGGTTGCTCCAGGTGGGTAGAGGTGGTGCTTGGCGATGTATTGCACGACGCCGTCGGGGACCAGGTACCAGACCGGCTCACCGCGCTGGGTGCGCAGCCGACAGTCGGTCGACGAGATCGCCAGGGCGGGGATCTCCACCATGGTGACCCGGTCGGTCGGGATCTCGGCGAGCATCTTCGCCTCCATCTCATAGCCGGGCCGGGTGCAGCCAACGAAGTTGGCCAAGCCGAAGAGGTCCTCGGCATCGCGCCAGGTGAAGATGTTGGCCAGCGCGTCGGCGCCGGTGATGAAGTAGAGCTCGGCGTCGGGCAGCTGCTCGCCCAGGTCACGCAGGGTGTCGATGGTGTACGTCGGACCGTCGCGGTCGATGTCGACCCGGGAGACGGTGAAGCGGGGGTTGGATGCCGTGGCGATGACCGTCATCAGGTAACGGTCCTCGGCCGGCGAGACCTTCCGCTCCGACTTCTGCCAGGGGTCGCCGGTCGGGACGAAGACGACCTCGTCGAGGTCGAACCAGGACTGGACCTCGCTGGCGGCGACAAGGTGGCCGTGGTGGATGGGATCGAAGGTGCCACCCATCACCCCCACGCGCCGAGCGGCCATGGTCAGCTGTGCTCGCGCCCGCCACCGATCGCGACGACGACCAGGAGTGCGAAGAGGAGGATGCCGAGGGCGACGCCACCGACCACGATGGGCGGGATGGAGCCATCGCCGGAGTTCTCGGCTGCGGAGAGGACCAGTGCGTTCAAGGACATGGGAGGAATCCTACCGAAGCCCCCGGGCCCCGCGCGCCGAGGTCTGCCCGTGCGCCACGGCGTACCTCAGAACCAGAGCCAGCCCACGCCGGCCAGGATCACCCAGAACCGGATCGTCCGGCCGACGAGGCAGGTCACCACGAAGATCGTCACGTTCATTCGCACCGTGCCCGCGACCGCCGCCATCACCAGCATCGGGGGCACCCCGACCGAGGCGGCAAGGAAGATGATCGTGCCCATGAACCAGGGCCGGCCGTCGGCGCGCGCCTGCCACTTCTCCAGCGACGCCTTCGCCTTGGGCTTCTCCAGCTTCTTGCGCATCCAGGCGCTGTCCATCCCTCGCCGGGTGGCGTAGTACCAGACCAGCTTGCCGATCGTCTGGCCGATGCCGGCCGCCACCGCCAGGGTGAGTGCGCCAGCGGTGCCCACCTGGGTGGCGACCGCAGCGAGGTAGACCTCGATGTTGATGAACGGCAGCAGCGCAGAGGCGACACTGAGCCCGAACGTGGCCGCCAGGAGGCCCATCAGGCCGGGGCCTGCCCGTGGGCAGCATCGATCCGGCCCTCGGGCACCGGGAGCCCCAGGTCCATCAGCCACTTCAGCGACAGGCACTTCAGCGCGAGCAGGGCGATCGCGATGATCACGCCGAGCCACCACCAGCCGGTGACCAAGAGCATCACCGCGAAGAGGCCGGAGTTGAGCGCCTTGCCCGGCCGCGACCAGTTCCACAGCCAGATCCGGCGGTCGACGACGTAGAAGTAGTTGGGGCTGCGGATCGGCCAGGCCAGGAAGGCCAGGGAGAGGAAGAAGTCGATCACCATGAACTCGAAGAGGTAAATCCCGACCGGGATCGCCATGATCGGCTCGAGCCAGGCGAAGCCGATGTAGAAGGCCGCGCAGTTGATCCGGTCGCAGAGCATGTCCATCACCGCACCGGTGCGGGTCTCGCAGTCACGCCAGCGGGCGATCTCGCCGTCCAGCGTGTCCCCGATCCAGTACGTCGCCAACCCGACGACCAGGAGGGTCAGCGACTCCTCGCGTACCGCCAGCAGACAGAGCACCAGCGAGGCGATCGTCCTGATGAAGGTCAGGACGGTGGCGCTGGTGAACAACCGCTCGGCGGTGGCGTCGGCGTGGATCGCCCGTTCCTTCTTCGGCACGGACCGAACCGTACCCCGTGGCTCAGCGGATATGCCCGTCGCCCGTCACGACGTACTTGGTGCTGGTCATCTCCTGCAGCCCCATCGGCCCGCGCGCATGCAGCTTCTGGGTGCTGATCCCGATCTCCGCGCCGAAGCCGAACTCTCCCCCGTCGGTGAACCGGGTGGAGGCATTGACCATCACCGCGGCCGAGTCCACTGCGGCGACGAAACGGCGTACGGCGGCCTGGTCCTCACTGACGATGGCGTCGGTATGCTGGCTGGAGTGGCGCCGGATGTGATCGATCGCGGCCTCGAGGTCACTGACCACGCTCGCGGCCAGGTCCAGGGCCAGGTATTCGGTGTCCCAGTCCGCCTCGTTGGCGGTGACGACGTGGTCGTATTCGCAGAACCGGGCGTCGCCGTGGATCGTGACGCCGGCGTCGTGGAGTTCCTCGATGATCCGGGGCAGGAACTCGTCGGCGATGTCCTCGTGGACCAGCAGCGACTCGGCGGCGTTGCAGACGCTGGAGCGGTGGGTCTTGGAGTTGAGCACGATCGCGGCGGCCTTGTCGAGGTCGGCGCCGGCGTCGACATAGACGTGGCAGTTGCCCACGCCGGTCTCGATCACGGGGACCGTCGACTCCTCGACCACGCTGCGGATCAGGCCCGCTCCCCCACGCGGGATGAGCACGTCGACCAACCCGCGGGCCCGCATCAACACCTTCGCGCCCTCGTGGCCGTCACCGGGCACGAGCTGCAACGCATCGGCAGGCAAGCCGGCCGCCTCGATGGCGCCCCGGAGTACGTCGACGATCGCCGTGTTGGAGCCCAGCGCGCTGTTGGATCCCTTGAGCAGGGCGGCGTTGCCGGACTTCAGGCAGATCCCGGCCGCGTCGGCGGTCACGTTGGGACGGGCCTCGTAGATGATGCCGACCACCCCGAACGGGACCCGGACCTGGCGCAACTCGAGCCCGTTGGCGAGGTTGCCGCCCCGGATCACCTCGCCGACCGGATCGGCCAGCCCGGCGACCTCGCGCAGGCCCTGGGCCATCGCCTCGATGCGCGCCTGGTCCAGGCGGAGCCGGTCGATGATGTTGGGTGGCGTGCCGCCTGCCTCGGCGCGGGCGATGTCGCCGGCATTGGCCTCGATGATCCGGGCCGCGTTGGCGACCAGTGCGTCCGCCATGGCGGCCAGGGCGGTGTCCTTGGCTGCCCGCGATGCGGTGGCCAGGTCGTGGCTGGCCACCCGCGCCCGCCGGGCGGTCTCGTTGACGTCCTGTTCGATGCTCACCCGGCCAAGCCTAGGTCGACGTACGCCGGGGACACACGAACGCTCACCTGTTGAGCCTCGAACGCTCAATCGTTGATGGATCCGCTCCGTCCTCGCCCCCGGGCACAGCAATGATTGAGCTTTCGGACATCAATCATTGAGCGTTCGTGGAAATGACGACGGCCGCCATCCTGGATCCAGGAGGGCGGCCGTCGTCAGGGTGTCACTTGCGCTTGTTGATCTCCTCGGTCAGCGCGGGGAGGACCGTGTGCAGGTCACCCACGACGCCGAAGTCGACCAGCTCGAAGATCGGGGCCTCGTCGTCCTTGTTGACGGCCACGATGGTCTTCGAGGTCTGCATGCCGGCGCGGTGCTGGATGGCGCCGGAGATGCCGTTGGCGACGTACAGCTGCGGGGAGACGACCTTGCCGGTCTGGCCCACCTGGAAGGTGTGCGGCTTCCACCCGGAGTCGACGGCGGCACGCGAGGCACCGACGGCGGCACCGAGGGCGTCGGCGAGCGCCTCGACGGCGGAGAAGTCACCGCCGGTGCCACGGCCACCGGAGACCACGATGGCGGCCTCGGTCAGCTCGGGACGACCGGTTGACTGGCGCGGCTGCGAGGCCACGATCTGGGCGGTCTTGGCACCGTCGGAGATGGTGGCCGCGAACTGCTCCACGGCACCGGCACCGTCGACCTCCTCGGGCGCTGCCGAGTTGGGCTTGACGGTGATGATCGGGGTGCCCTTGGTGACCTTGGCGGAGACCGTGAAGGAGCCCGCGAAGACCGACTGGGTGGTGACGCCGGAGTCGGCGACGTCCACGGCGTCGGTGATCACGCCGGAGGAGATCTTGATGGCCAGGCGACCGGCGATCTCCTTGCCCTCCGCGGAGGACGGGATCAGGATCGCGCCGGGGCTGGTCTTCTCGGCCAGCTGGGCCAGGACCTCGGCCTTGGGGGCCACCAGGTAGCCCTTGATCTCCGCGTCGTCGACGGCGTAGATCTTCTCGGCGCCGAACCTCTTCAGCGCGTCGACGGGGGCCTCACCCGAGCCGATGTAGACGGCCGACGGCTCGCCCAGGCGGCGGGCGATCGTCAGGAGCTCGTTGGTGGTCTTGCGGACGCTTCCGTCGACATGGTCGACGAGAACCAGGATTTCAGACATTCTTCGCAGCTCCTCAGATGAACTTCTTCGAGGCAAGGAACTCGGCCAGCGCCGTGGCGCCCGAGCCGTCCTCGTCGGTGACGATCTCGCCGGCAGTGCGCGGCGGGCGGGCCGTGGTCTCCTCGACCGCGGTCCACGCGGCGTCCAGGCCGACCTCGCCGGCATCGACACCCAGGTCGGACAGCGACCAGGTGTCCAGCGGCTTCTTCTTGGCCGCCATGATCCCCTTGAACGACGGGTAGCGGGCTTCACCGGTCTGGTCGGTCACCGAGAGCAGCACCGGCAGGGTGGCGCCGATGACCTCGGTGGCGGCGTCGCCGTCGCGCTTGGCGCGGATCTGGTCGCCCTGGGTCTCCACCACGGAGGCGAAGGTGACCTGCGGCAGGCCGAGGCGCTCGGCCAGCATCGCCGGGACCAGGCTGGTGCCGGCGTCGGTCGAGGCCATGCCGGTGACGACGAGGTCAACGGATCCGCCTTCGCCGATCTTGGACACTGCCTTGGCCAGGACCAGCGAGGTGGCAACGGCATCCGAGCCGGCGATCGCGTCGTCGGAGACCAGCACGCCGGAGTCGGCACCCATCTGCAGCGCCTTGCGGACCGCGTCCGCAGCCTGCTCCGGGCCGACGGACAGCGCGGTCACGGTGACGTCACCGTCGGACTTCTCCTTGATCTGGAGAGCCTGCTCGACGGCGTACTCGTCGAGTTCCGACAGAAGTCCGTCGACGCCAGCGCGGTCAACGGTGTTGTCCGACTCGAACCGCCGGTCGGCGGTGGCGTCGGGGACATGCTTCACGAGGACAACAATGTTCATGGTGGTTGGCCGGTTCGGCCCCTCCTGTGCAGTCGATTTCGGCACGGTCGCAGCGCGACCTGCTCAATCCCGGGGGATCGGGGTGAGGCTACTAGGTGGTAGTGCCCCGGGTGAACCGGAGCACGGCGTGCAATCCATCACAGCGGTGCTGGCCCGAGGGCCTCAGGGACGGATGAAGCGGTCCGCGAGACGGCCCAGGATCAGCCAGAAGACGGCACCGAGGCCCCAGTTGAACAGGGCGTTCTTGACCTCGGCGTTTTCACCGTCGAACTCCTTGATCCCGTTGGTGATCCCGAAGATCCCCAGGTCCAGGGTGTCGGCGGTGTCGCGGATGAAGCCGACGAGGCTGTTGTCGGTGTTCGCCTTCAGCGCGAACGTGAGAGCCCCGAGCGCCAGGATCAGCGCGAACAGGGCGCACAGGAACCACAGCACCTGGGCAACCCGGGTGCGGATCAGGTCCACGTCGATGTCGGCGCCCCTGGTCATGCGGTTGCGGCCCTGGGACTGGGCAACCTCTTCGTCGTTCTCGTCGTTCGTCTCGGCCACTGCCGATCCTTCCGTCTCGGATGCTCTCCGCAGGCACCCTATACGCTCACGCGCCCTTGAAGGTCGCCTTCCCGGGGCCGTTGGCCTGGAACGATTCCATCCCGATCGTCCGGTCCTCGGTGGCGAAGAGCGCTGCGAACTGCATCCGCTCGATCTCCAGGCCGGTGCGCAGGTCCACCTCGAGGCCGCGGTCGATGGCCTCCTTGGCCGCCCGTACGGCGTACGACGCGGCGCCGACGAACTGGCTCGCCCACTCCACCGCTGCGGCGTACACCTCCCCGGCCGGCACCAACCGGTCGACCAGGCCCAGCGCGAGCGCCTCGTCGGCCTTGACGAAGCGACCGGTCAGGACCAGGTCCTTGGCCTTGCTCGGGCCGATCAGTCGGGTCAGGCGCTGCGTGCCGCCGGCACCGGGAATGATGCCGAGCAGGATCTCGGGCTGCCCGAGGGTGGCGTTGTCGGCGGCGATCCGGATGTCGGCGCAGAGCGCCAGTTCGCACCCGCCACCGAGCGCATAACCGGTGACCGCGGCGACCACCGGCTTGGGGATGTCGGCGACGGCGGTGAAGGCGGACTGCAACCCGGCGGAGCGGTCGACCATGTCGGTGTAGGACATGTCGGCCATTTCCTTGATGTCGGCGCCAGCGGCGAAGACCCGCTCCCCGCCATAGATGACGACGGCCTTGACGTCGTCACGCGCGGTCGCCTCGTGCGCGGCAGCACGCAACTCCTCCTGGACCTGCATGTTCAACGCGTTCATCTTGGGACGGTCGAGGCGGATGGTGCCGACGCCGTCGGACACCTCGAGGTTGACGAATTCGCCCATGGCTCCTGACATCTCCTGTCGTGGGGGTCCGGGCGCCCGCGCCGGGCCCCGGGGTGACAGTGCGACTCTAGCGAGGCAGGATCAACCACCATGACCCAGTGGCTGGCCAGCGCCCGACGTACCCCCTGCGCAGTGCTGCTCGCGGTCCAGTTGCTGGGGATCGTGGTCTATCCGTTGCTCGGCGACCAGCCGGCCGGGCGGGCCGCGTTCAGCATCTTCGCGCTGCTGGTCCTGGTGGTCGCCGTGATGGCGGTGCGGATGACCCCGGCCCTGAGCTGGGTCGCGGTGGGGATCGGGATCCCGGTGGTGGTGCTGACCATCCTGGAGGTGATCCACCCCGACAACGACGCCCTGGTGCTCTGGTCGGCGGTCTCGCACGCGCTCTTCTACTGCTACACCGCCTATGCGCTGATCCGCTACATGTTCTCCGACGACGTGGTCACCGCCGACGAGGTCTGGGCCACCGGCGCGACCTTCACCGTGGTGGCCTGGGCCTTTGCCTACATGTACGCCGCCACCCAGGTGGTCTGGCCGGGTTCGTTCACCGCCGCGGTCGCCGCCGACGAGGCACGCACCTGGACCGAACTGCTCTTCCTCTCGGTGACCACGCTGACCAGCACCGGCCTCTCCGACATCGTCCCGGTCCGGCCCCAGGCCAGGTCGATCGTGATGCTGGAGCAGATCGCCGGGATGCTCTACCTGGCCCTGGTCGTGGCCCGGATCATCGCGCTGCTCAGCGCCCGCGCGGCCCGCAAGACGGTCGAGTCCGAGGAGGCCACGGTGGAGGCGAGCACCTGGGAGCCACCGGCCGCCGAGACGGTCGCCGAACAGGTCGCGGCCACCGACCCCACCGAGCCCACGGCGTAACCGGCATCACACCGGCATCGTTGACCCAGCGACGTACTCCCTGCCGGAAGGACCTCCATGCGCCGTCCCCTGCTCGCCTGCGCCGCCGCGGCAGCGCTCGCCCTCTCCCTGCTGGGTGGGGGCACGGCCTCGGCCGACGACTCCGGGAAGGACCTGCCGGTCCCCTACACCTTCCTGCCGACGGTGATCGCCGGCGGCATGCCCGGCGCGAACGCACCCGGCACCAACGACTGGGACTGCACGCCCAGCGCCGCGCACCCGGACCCGGTGATCCTGGTCCACGGCACCTTCGGCAACCGGGCCACCAACTGGCAGACCTACGGCCCGCTGCTGAAGAACGAGGGCTACTGCGTCTTCGCCCTCAACTACGGGATGAATTCCTCCCCCGGCGAACTGCTCGGCGGTCAGGACCGGATCGAGGACAGCGCCGCCGAGCTGGCCGACTTCGTGCAGCAGGTGCTCGCCGCCACCGGTGCGGAGAAGGTCGACCTGATCGGTCACTCGCAGGGCACCGTGATGCCGCAGTACTACGTCCGCTTCCTCGGCGGCGCGGAGTACGTCGATGACTACATCGGCCTGGCCTCGGCCTGGCACGGCACCCTGACCAACCTGGGCCTGCCGGCCCTGGCTGCCGCCTTCGGCTTCGACGCGATCGAGGCGAGCCCGGTCTGCAAGGCGTGCCTGCAACTGACTCCCCCGTCCGAGTTCCTGGACTCGATCCGTGACGGCGGGGTGGCCACCGAGGGCATCACCTACACCAACATCGTCACCCGCTACGACAACGTGGTGATCCCGTGGACCAGCGGGATCGAGGAGGGGATGACCAACATCGTGGTCCAGGACACGTGCGCGATCGACTTCTCCGACCACCTCTCCGTGGTCTCCTCGCGCACCGCTGCCGACCTGGTCCTCAACGCACTCGACCCGGAGCATCCGCGCAAGGTGCGTTGCTCCTTCCACCTGCCCAGCATCGGGAGTTGAAATGGGAAGGGGAGTTGGGATGAACAGCATCGTCACGACCGGGATCGGTCGCCGTACCCTGATCGCCGGCACGCTGGGCGCCGGCGCCGTGATGGCGCTGGCGCAGTGGCCGCAAGCGGTCGCCGAAGGGGCTCCCTTCGTGCACGGTGTCGCCTCCGGGGACCCGCTGCCCGACGGGGTCGTGCTGTGGACCCGGGTGACCCCGTCGGTCGAGGCGGTCCCGGGATCCGGGGTGGGCCCGGCCGTGGCGGTGACGTGGCAGGTGTCCCGCGACCAGGCCTTCAGCCAGGTGGTTGCCAGCGGGCAGGTGACGGCCACCGCCGAGCGGGACCACACGGTCCACGTCGACGTGCGCGGGCTGGCTCCCCACACGACGTACTGGTATCGCTTCTCCGCCCTCGGTGCCACCTCGCGGACCGGCCGGACCCGGACCTCGCCCGCACCCGCCAGCAGTACGCCGATCCGCTTCGGCGTGGTCTCGTGCGCCAACTATGACTGGGGCTGGTTCGCGCCCTACCGGTTCCTCGCCCAGCGCAAGGACCTGGACGCGGTGCTCCACCTGGGCGACTACGTCTACGAATACGCCCCCGGCGGCGTGATCGCCGACTATCCCGCCAACCCGCGCAACGCAGACCCGCTGCACGAGTGCATCACGCTGGGCGACTACCGCACCCGCCACGGCTGCTACAAGCTGGAGGCGAACCTGCAGGCGCTCCACGCCGCGCACCCGATGATCGCGGTCTGGGACGACCACGAGATCGCCAACGACACCTGGCGCGAGGGTGCCGAGAACCACGACCCGCAGACCGAGGGCGAGTGGGCCACCCGTGCTGATGCCGGGCGGCGCGCCTTCCTGGAGTGGCTCCCGATCCGGCACACCGATCCCGACGACTGGGCACGGATCAACCGCCGGGTCCAGTTCGGCAAGACGGTGGACCTGTGGATGCTCGACGAACGGCGCTTCCGCAGCGAGGCGCCCAAGAGCCTGCTGCTCGGCTACGGCTACCTGGGCAAGGGCTCCAGTGACCCGGAGGCGACGATGATCGGCTCCGAGCAGGAGCACTGGCTGATCTCGGGGATCTCCGCGAGCACCTCGCGGTGGAAGGTCCTGGGCAACCAGGTGCCGTTCTTCCCCCAGCAACTCCTGGGCAATGTCCCGGGGCAGGTCACCGACCTGCTCGGCCCGCAGTTGTCGCAGATGTTCGCCGACCCGATCGCGCAGATCTATGTCGAGGACTGGAACGGCTTCCTGGCCCAGCACCGGCGCCTGGTCGAGGGCATGGCCGGGGTCGACGGAGTGGTCATCCTGACCGGCGACGTCCACGAGTCGTTCGCCGCCGAGATCCCACGGCGCACCAACCACTACCTGCTCGACCGCAAGGCGGTCGCCGTCGAGTTCATCACCCCCGGCGTCGCCTCCCCGTCGGTCGCCACGATGATCAACCAGGTGGTCCCGGGGGTGGGCAACGTGCTGGACACCGTGCTCACCACCAACAACGCCCTGGCCAACCCCTGGGTGAAGTACAGCGAGGGGTTCAGCACCGGCTGCATGGTGGTCGACTTCACCACCCAGCGGGTCCAGGCGGACTGGTTCCACGTCGACGACATGGCCGACCCGGACAGCGGGCTCACCCACGGCGCATCCTGGCAGTCGAAGGCGGGCAGCAACAAGCTCACCAAGGCATCGGGGCGGCTCACCTGAGCGGACATTTTGCGCGGTGCCGGGTGATCGGCGAGGCTTGCCCGCATGCCCGGTGACGACTGGTTCCGCACGGCGGTCTTCTACGAGGTCCTGGTCCGCTCCTTCCGTGACTCCACCGGTGACGGGGTCGGCGACTTCGCCGGCCTGACCGAGAAACTGGACTACCTGTCCTGGCTCGGCGTGGACTGCCTGTGGGTGCCGCCGTTCTATCCCTCCCCGCTGCGCGATGGTGGGTACGACGTGGCGCACTACACCGAGGTGGCCCCGGAGGTCGGGACGCTGGACGACTTCACCCACTTCGTCGACCAGGCCCACGAGCGCGGGATGCGGGTGATCACCGACTTCGTGCTCAACCACACCAGCGATGCGCACCCCTGGTTCGAGGCGAGCCGCGCCGACCCCGACGGCCCGTACGGCGACTTCTACGTGTGGGCCGACGACGACACCGGCTATCCGGACGTGCGGATCATCTTCACCGACACCGAGACGTCCAACTGGGCCTGGGACCCGGTCCGCAAGCAGCACTACTGGCACCGCTTCTACAGCCACCAGCCCGACCTGAACTTCGACAACCCCGCCGTCCACGAAGCCCTGGTCGAGGCGATGCAGTTCTGGCTGGACCGCGGCGTGGACGGCTTCCGGCTGGACGCGGTGCCCTACCTCTACGAGCGCGAGGACAGCAACGGCGAGAGCCTGCCCGAGACGCACGCGTTCCTGCGCAAGGTCCGTGCCTTGCTCGACGATTCCTATCCGGGTCGGGTGCTGCTCTGCGAGGCCAACCAGTGGCCCAGTGACCTGGTCGAATACTTCGGCCCGGAGCCGGACGGCGCCGGCGGCATGGCCGGCACCGAGTGCCACATGGCCTTCCATTTCCCGGTGATGCCGCGCCTGTTCATGGCCGTACGCCGTGAATCGCGGGCGCCGATCTCGGAGATCCTCGCCCAGACACCGGCCCTGCCCGACAACTGCCAGTGGGGCATCTTCCTGCGCAACCACGACGAGTTGACCCTGGAGATGGTCACCGACGAGGACCGCGACTACATGTGGTCCGAATATGCCAAGGATCCCCGGATGCGTGCCCACATGGGCATCCGGCGCCGCCTGGCCCCGCTGCTCGACAACGACACCAATCAGATCGAACTCTTCACCTCGCTGTTGCTCTCGCTGCCCGGCTCGCCGGTGCTCTACTACGGCGACGAGATCGGGATGGGCGACAACATCTGGCTCGGCGACCGCGACGCCGTACGCACGCCGATGCAGTGGAGCCCGGACCGCAACGGCGGCTTCTCCGCGGCCACACCCGGCAAGCTCTACCTGCCGGCCGTGCAGGACCCGATCTTCGGCTTCGAGGCGGTCAACGTGGAGGCCGGCGTGGAGAACCCGTCCTCGTTGCTGCACTGGACGCGCCGGATGATCCACGTACGCCGCCACCACCCGGCGTTCGGGCTGGGCAGCTTCATCGACCTCGGCGGCTCGAACCCGGCCGTCTTCTCCTATGTGCGCGAACTCGACGACGAGGCGATCCTGTGCGTGCACAACCTCTCCCGCTCCCCGCAGCCCGTCACGCTGGACCTGGCCCCCTGGGCCGGGCGGGTGCCGGTGGAGTTGACCGGCGGGGTGCCGTTCCCGACGATTGACCACTCCCCCTACCAGCTCACCCTGGGCGGCCATGGGTTCTACTGGTTCCGGCTGGCCCCGGACGGCTCGCCGCTCCCGCCCGACGAAGGGAACATCCGATGAGGCCAGGCCTGCGGCACTTCCTGCACACCGCCGACTGGTTCGTCGGTGCGGAGCAGGACTTCACCGTTGCCGACGTACGCCGGGTGGGCGCCCTCCCGTTGCCCGAGGAGGGACCGGCCGTGGTGGTCGACCTGGTCACGGTCACCTTCCCCGACGGGACCAGCGACCGCTACCAGGTGCTGGTCTCGTTGCGGCCCTCCGAGGACGAGCGCCTGGCCGCGGCGCTGATCGGGGTCTGGGAGGACCCTGACCACGGACGGTCCCACGCCTATGACGCCATCGCCGATCCTGAGGCGATGGCCCAGGTGATCGCCGCCTTCGCGCAGGCCGCCCTCGCCGGGGACCCGGCCCCGGGGCTGGGCTTCCACCGGATCGGTGAGGGCGCGGTCAACACCGCAGCCCGGGCGCGTGCCTTCACCGGCAAGCAGTCGAACTCGCTGGTCGCCTTCGGCGATGAGTCCATGTTCAAGCTCTTCCGCCGGGTCGAGGCCGGGCCGAACCCCGACGTGGAACTCCCCCGTGCCCTGACCGCGGCCGGCTCCGGTGACGTGGCCGCGATGATCGGGTGGCTCGACACCGTCGACGAGCCGACCGGCCAGGTGCTCCACCTGGCCGTGCTCCAGGAGTTCCTCGACGACAGTGCGGGCGGATGGGACCTGGCCACGGCCGCGGTGCGCACGCTGTGCGCCGAGGCGTCGACCGACGACGTACCGCCCACGCCGGGCGCGTCCACCGATGTCGACTTCTCCGCCGAGGCGCCGCTGCTCGGCGCGGCGCTCCTGCGGGTGCACGGCCTGCTGGCCGATGCGTTCACCACTGACGTGCTCAGCGGCACCGAGGCTGCCAACCTGTGCTCGCGGATGCAGCAGCGACTGCTCGACGCGCTCGGCGTGGTGCCCGAACTCGCTGGCCATCGCGACGGGCTGTCGGCCATCTTCGAGCGGGTGCGGACGCTGGACGGCGTACGGGTGCAGCGCGTCCACGGCGACCTGCACCTGGGCCAGGCACTGCGCACCGGGGAGGGATGGCGCTTCATCGACTTCGAGGGCGAACCCGAGCTGTCGCTCGCCGACCGGTTGCGGCCGGACTCGGTGTGGGCCGACGTCGCCTCGATGGTGCGCTCCTTGGACTATGCGGCCAACGTGGTCGCCCGCGTCTTCCCCGGCGCCGAGGACGTGGCCGACGCCTGGGCCCGGGACGCCGCCGAGGGCTTCCTGGCCGCCTATGCGCCCGAGGGGTTGAGCCACCACCGCGAGATCCTGCTCGACGCCTACCTGGCCGAGCGGGCCGTCATCGAGTGCGTGCACGAGGCCACGCACCGCCCGACGTGGCTGCCGATCCCGCTGCGCGGCATCGAGCGTCTGGTCGCCGACCGGGCATAGGCGGCGCCCCTAACCGAGCTCGAGCCTCGGCCAGCCGGCCAGGTCGCGGAGCATCTGCCGGTCGTGGCTGGCCACCAGCACCGCCGCGCCGGTGCCCCGCAATGCCTCGGTGAGTTCATCGACCAGGGCGATGGAAAGGTGGTTGGTCGGCTCGTCGAGCAGCAGCACGTCCGGCCTGCTGCCCAGCACCAGGGCCAGGTCCAGCCTGCGTTGCTGCCCCTGGGACAGGTGCCGTGCGGGAGTACGCCGGGCAGCACCCTCCAGCAGCCCCAGGGCACCCAGCGGCACCACCTCCCGCTCGGTGAGTGCGCCTGCGGAGACCAGGCTTGCCATCTCGGCGGCGTACACCTGCTCGGGGCTCCGGCTGCTGGTCGCCACTCCCGACTCCTGGGCGAGCAGCCCGATCCGGGCCGTGCGCGCACGCTGCACGTGTCCCGTGGTCGGTGCCAGTTCTCCGGCCAGGAGCCGCAACAGGGTGGACTTGCCCGCCCCGTTCGGGCCCGTGACCAGCAGCCGCTCCCCCGGCTCCACGGCCACCGAGGTCGGCTCCAGTCGACCGGCCAGCGCGACTGAGTCCGCACGGAGCAGGATGATTCCGGGCAGTCGCCGTGCCTGCGGCATCGCCAGGGCCAACGGCGGCGGGGGCACGGTGACCCGGTGTGCCTCCAGGGCTGCCTGCTGCCGGTGCACCGCCTGCACCACGCCCGGGGCGCGGGACTGGCGCTGGTGCTTGCCGGTGCCCTTCTCCGGTCGCCAACCGGTGCTGAGCCGGTCCTGGGCGGCGCGGACAGACTCCTCCAGCCGCTGGTGCTCGCGCGACTGGGCGGCGTACTCCTGCTCCCAACGCTCGCGGTCACCGCGTCGCATCTCCTGCCAGGACTCGTAGCCCCCGCCGTGGATCCGCGGCAGGCCATCGCTGCTGGGGTCGAGGTCGACGAAGGCGTCGGCGACGTCGCGCAGCAACGCCCGATCGTGGGAGATCAGGACGACGCCGCCCGGGTGGCTGCGGATCTTTTCGGTGAGAAAGGTGATGCCGGCGGCGTCGAGGTGATTGGTCGGCTCGTCCAGGAGCCAGAAGTCGTGCTCGGCGCCGAGCAGGCAGGCCAGTCGGACCCGATAGCGCTGGCCGACCGAGAGCGTGGCCAGGCGGCGCTGCCGATCCGCACAGGCCCCGAGGCTGGCCAGGGCGAGGTCGACCCTGCGCTCCGCGTCCCAGGCATCGAACCGCTCGGCCAGGTCCAGCGCGACCGCATAGGCGTCGTCCGCGCCCGCGGCACCGTCGGCCAAGGCCGAGGTGGCTCGGTCCAGGGCGGCCAGCGCCGTCCACGGACCGTGCAGGGCGACCCCGATCAGGTCGCCAACGGTGGTCTCCTCATCGATGGCGAGTTCCTGCTCCGCCACGCCGATCGTCCCGATGCTGCGCACCCGGCCGGAGTCCGGTGCCAAGGTTCCGGCCAGCAGGTGCAGCAGCGTGGTCTTGCCGCGACCGTTCTCACCGACCACGGCGATCCGCGAGCGGGTGGGGACCCGCAGGTCGAGTCCGGTGAGCACCGGGTGGCCACCGCGGGTCAGGTGGACCGACTCCGCCACGATCTGTGCCGAAGCGCGGGCCGGGACGGGCAGGTCCACTGGTGCCGGATGTTGGGTGTTGTCGTGCATGGAAAGCTCCTGGGATCGAGAGGATCCGGGCAGCACGAGACCGCCGCCCGGGAAGGTCCGGATCGGCGGGAGGAATCAGGGCTCGGTCCCGCCGTCAGCGGCGGGTGCGGAGCCTGATCGAAGCGATGGGTCCATGCATGACCACGAGGCTAACCGGGCCGGCCAACACCTGTCGCCTGCTTTTTGCCGTCTAGGGTGGGCGGCGTGAGTGACGACCAGCCCAATCTGAGCGACGGATCCGTCGAACTGCGGGCCCATGACCCGGCCGAGACCGGCGCCCACTCCTTCGACGTGGAGCGCGCCGGTGAGCCGGTCGGCGTGGTCGCCGTGCGGGTGCTCGACGAGGGCACCGGCCGGTTGAGTTGGCGCCTGGATCCCCGCCACCGGGGCCGCGGCAACGGCGTACGCGCGGTCCGCCTGCTCACCGACTGGGCCCTCACCGAGGCCGGACAGGGTGGCCTGGGCCTGTCGCGGGTGGAGGCACTGGTGCCCTCCGACGACGACGCCTCGCTGCGCCTGGCCAGCCGTTCCGGACTGCTGCGTGAGGGCCTGAGCCGGATCGCGCCGGGCTCCGGGGAGCGGTCGGCCACCACCGGGTACGTCGTCTCCGCACGGCTGGCGACCGATCCCCCGCTCAGCGATCCCTCGACCTTCCGCACCCTGCTCAACTCGTTCCTGCCGCGCAAGCGGGCGATCGGCCAGATGCTGATCCGCGACACCGCCGGGCGCGTGCTGCTGTGCCAGCTCACCTACAAGCGCGATTGGGACCTGCCCGGCGGCGTGGTCGAGGTGGGCGAGTCGCCACGGCTGGCGACCTCGCGCGAGCTCACCGAGGAACTCGGCCTGGAGATCGAGGCCGGCCCGCTGGTGCTCACCGACTGGCTGCCGCCGTGGGGCGGCTGGGACGACGCGGTCTGCCTCGTCTTCGACGGTGGCGTCCACGACCCCGGCCTGCTGGACGGGATCGTGAAGCAGGAGCGCGAGATCGTCTCGGCCGAGTTCCTCACCCTCGCCGAGGTGCACGAGCGTGCCGCGGACTTCACCGCCCGCCGGATCGAGGCGGCGCTGGCCGCCCTGGACGGCCGGGGGCCGGCGTACACCGAGTCCGGACGCGGGGCCTGAGCGCCGCACCCCACACTCCTCCTCCTTGTGCGGTGGTGTTGACGAAAATCAGGCGCACAGCACTACTCAAGCGACAGTTCCCCCGCGTTACAGCTGGGAGATGCGGGGCTCAGAAGAGGGCGGAGGCCAGGTTCTGCCGGCCGCGGATCACCCGCGGGTCATCGTTGCCGACGGCGTCGAAGAGGCCGATCAGGTGGGTGCGGGCCTTGTTCCGCTCATCCCCCGCAGTACGCCGAACCAGCTCGACCAGGCGGTTGAAGGCGTCCTCGACGTGCCCACCGAGCAGGTCCAGGTCGGCGACCAGTGTCTGCGCGTCGATGTCGTCGGGCGCCTGCGCCGCTGCCTCCCGGGCGGCATTGAGGTCCACGCCCTGGGTGCGCTGGAGCACCTTGGCCATGGCCAGGCCGGCAGCGGCCTCGGTATCGGCAGGGTTGGCGTCGATGAGCTTCTGGTATTCGGCGACGGCCAGGTCGATGTTGCCCTCGCCGAGCGCGTCCTGGGCGGCCGCGTATCGCGGGTCCGCCTCGGGCTCCTCGCCCTCTGCGCTGGGGGCTCCCGAGCGCGGCGCGTGGCGACCGGTGATGCCCTGGGCGGTCAGTTGCTGGGCGAGTTGGGTGAACATGGTCCGCAGGCTGTCGATCGGGGCCGGCCCGGGGATCGGCTGGGTGACCGGCTGGCCGTCGAGGATCACCAGCATCAGCGGGACCTGCGGGATCTGCATGGCCTGGGCGATGCTCGGCACCGCGTCGATGTCGACGCTGCCGGCCAGGAACCGGCCCTCGTGCTCGGCCACGACCGTCTCCACGTCGCGGGCCATCTGGCTGCTCTCCGGAGAGCGCGACGGGGCGTGGAAGACCAGCACCACCGGGGCGGTGCGGGACGACTCGAGGAGGCCCTGGAAGTTCTGTTCGTCGACCACGACGCTGTAGGCGCCGCCGGTCGAGCCTTCGGCGCCAGGGGCCGCGGCCCCGGGCGCCGCGGCAGGCTGGTTGCGCAGTCCGGACAGGTCGATGGCACCGGGTCGGGAGAACGGCTGTTGGCTCATGGACACCATCTTCCCCGACGGGGGTAAACGGGCTCGATCTGGGTAGGGTCACACCCGTGGGTGAAGTCTTCGCTGGACGCTATGAACTGCTCGACCCGATCGCCACCGGCGGGATGGGCACGGTCTGGTGCGTCCTGGACCAACAGGACGGCCAGGTCAAGGCCGCCAAGATCCTGCGCCAGTCGGATGCCGCCTCGTTGCTCCGGTTCGTGCGGGAGCAGTCGATGCGCATCGACCATGACCACGTGGTGACCCCACAGTCGTGGGCCGGCATGGACGACCGGGTGCTCTTCACCATGCCCCTGGTCCGCGGTGGCTCGGTGGCCGGCCTGATCAAGGAGCACGGCGTCCTCCCGGTCCGCTGGGCCGCCCTGCTGGTGGACCAGACGCTGCAGGCGCTCGAAGCCGTCCACGCTGCCGGCATCGTGCACCGCGACGTGAAGCCGGCCAACCTGCTCCTGGAGCCCACCGGGCACCGGATGCCGCACCTGCGGTTGACCGACTTCGGGATCGCTGCGCCCCTGGACGAGCCGCGGATGACCCGGGCCTCGGTGGTGATCGGCAGCCCCGGCTACATGTCGCCCGAGCAGTGGCGCGGTGGGGACCCGGACTTCCGCTCCGACATCTACTCCGCCGGCCGGGTCGGCATCGAGATGCTGACCGGCGAGCGGCCCTCGGCGGAGAACCACGGCGTCGACGTCACTTCCCTGGCCACCGGCGAGGCGAACCACGACGCCCTGCTGCGACTCTTCGGCGAGGCGGCCGACGAGGACGCCACCCGTCGTCCTGCCAGCGCCAGCGAGTTCCGGCAGCGACTGGCCGCGCTGGGGTCGACGACCCTGCCCCCGGCGCCGGACGAGTCGATCTTCATCCGCGACCACTTCGCCCAGAGGGCGCCCGTGCCCACCACGCCGGACGGGGCCACCGTGGCCGGCACCGTCGGCGGCCCCGGCGGGACGGCCGCGCTCACCGCTTCCTCGACCCTCGTGTCGTCGGCGCCGGGACATCGGCCGATGACGCGGGTTGACCACGGCGCACCGACGATGCACCAGCCCGTGCCACCCGGTGCAGACACTTCCCATTCCCGGGTGCCTGCCGTCCTCCTGCTGCTGGTCGGGCTGCTCTGCCTGGTCGGCGCCGGGTTCCTGCTGGCCTAGGACTGCTCAGGGATCACAGGTCGGGCGCTGCTCAGCGGCGCAGGCGCAGGGCTCCCACGCCCAGGCAGACCAGGCCGAGGACGCCGAGGCCCAGCCCGGTGATCCGACGGCCGGTGAACCAGGCGTCCGACTCGTCCCCGGACATCCGGGGCGTCCCCGAGACCACGGCGGAGCGCTGCTCGGGACCGATCAGGAACGGCTCGTCCTCGACGTACGTCGGACCGGCGACCGGCTCGCCCTGGACCTCGACGGTCAACGTGTAGGAGAGAGTCACCGCCTCCCGGTCATCGGCAGGCGGGACCCCCACCACCAGGTAGTAGTCACCGGGGGCATAGGCGCTGTTGACGCCATAGCGGTTCAGGTAGCGCACCGGGCCGTAGCCATAGGTGAGGGTGTCGCCCTCCTCGCCGATCCGCCCCGAGGTGTCGGTGTCATCGAGGAGTGAGCCGGTGCTGCGGCGCACCGGGTTGTAGCCCCAGATGCCGACATCGACCGACCAGCCGCCGACGATCTCCTGCTGCTCCTCGTCCAGGGCCTCGACGTCGACCTGGGCGGCCACGGACTGCCCCCAGTCCAGGTGCACCCGGTAGAAGAGCTGCTGGCCCTCGGCGATGGTCCCGGTGACCGATCCGTCCTCGAGCAGCGGTGCATCGGCCAGGGTGGTGCCACCGACCACCTCGGTCGGTTCCGAGGACGTCGGGGGGACGAAGGCAGGATCCTCGTCGGGCGGGGTCGGCAGCGACTCGTACGCGTTCTGCAGCGGGCTCTCCTCCACGATGGTGATCGAGAGCGGGAGTGGCTCGTCGAAGGACGCGTTGCCGCGACCGATGGTGAACCGGACCACGTCGGTGATCAGGCACTGGGAGTCCCGGCTGCCGTGCTCCTTCGGACCGACCACGACGTTGACGCCCAGCACCTGGGCCGGCATCGACATCGAGGACGAGACGCGCGAATCCCCGCACGTGGTCCGGTCGGCGTTGGTGGCATAGGTGCGCAGTTCGTAGCCCTGGTCGGACTCCGTGCTCGCCCCGTTGACCGCGATGAAGACGCTCGAGTCACGCGAAGTGCGGGTGTAGGAGAACTGGAGGTCGGAGCCGGTCGGCTCCAGTGTGGCCTGCCAGCGCCCAGCGGTCAGGTCCACCGGGTTCTCCGGATCGGTGCTCAGGCCCGGCACCGGCTCGCCGTCGAGCACTGCCTGGTCGGCAAGGGCCGATGGGGCGGTTCCCACCGTGGCCAGGAGCGCAACCATCAGGGCAGCGAGCAGGAGGCGGACGCGTTTCACGTGCGGCACCCTACCCACTTCGAATCAGAAATCACCGGCAGAGTGACGAACCGGACGCAACAGGTCCGAGAGTTGCGCCAGGTCAGGCTCCGACATCGCCTCCAGGCCGAAGCCGGCGCCGACCAGGTCAGCGGTCGCCGCCTCCACCACGGCGCGACCCGCATCGGTGATCGCGGCCAGCACGGCCCGGCCATCGTGCGGGTGCGGTCGGCGTACGACGTGCCCGGAGTCGACCAGCCGCGCAATGATCGAGGTGATCGAGGTGGGGTGCACCTGGAGCCGCTCCCCCATCTTGCCCAGGGGCAACTCGCCGCGGCTGGAGAAGGTCAGCAGCACCAGCGCCTCATAGCGGGCGAAGGTGAGACCGTGTGGCCGCAGCAGTGCGTCGAGGCGGGCGAGCACGAGTTGCTGCACGCGCATCAGCGAGGTCACTGCATGCATCTGGGGTACGCCGTCCCAGCGCAGGCCCCACTGTCGTGCGGCCTCGTCGATCGGGTCGAAGTCCAGTGCCATCGCTGCCTCAGTTCACCTTGGGCCCGCGCAGGCCCGAGCGCTGGACCACCCGCTGGATGGAGAGATCGCGCTCGTCGGGGCGGGCGACGTGGCGGATGTCGCGCAACCCCTGGGCCTGGGCGGCGGACTCGAAGACGAAGTGGCCGAAGCCGAGGATGCGTCCGTGGAACGGCTTGACCACGGTGATGTCGAGGATCCGGCTCATCGGCATCGTGGCCAGGTTGGAGGTGAAGACGCCGTGCACGCGGAAGACGCGCATGTTGGTGATCACGAAGCGGTCCCGATAGTGCGCCAGCCCCTTGTAGCAGCCGTGTGCCGCGATCGCGAGTGCCAGCAGGAACGGGAACCAGGCCAGGTTGATGTCCACGAACGGCATCGCGACCAGGATGGCCAGGGCCAGCAGGATCTCGAGCGCTGGCACCACGTAGACCACCCAGTGGTGCATCACCTCGTCAACGATCACCTCGCCCTCGTCGCGGAGCAGGTGCTTGCGGATGTTGGGATCCGACAGGGCCTGGACCACACCCATGGCGTTGCTAGAGCAGCTCGTTGATGAAGTTGATGGTGGCCTCGAAGAACTGGGTGAGCAGGCTCCAGCCGTTGCCGGCGCCGGAGCTGGCCAGGTCGGCCAGTCCGCTGGGGTCCTTGAACATCCAGAATCCGACGAACAGTACGACGACGGCGAGCACGCCCTTCTTGGCGTCCATCTCGTCTCTCCATCCTGTTGCGGGCACGGCAGGGCCGGGACACTCCCGACACTTCAGCACCATTTGTAACAAGCCGACCGGGTTTCGCGCGGGAGGCGCGCCCGGCGCGCCCGAATCGGTGCCGGCTAGGTGACCACCGTGTCGAGCAGCTCATCGGCTGCGGCGTAGGGGTCCGTCGTCCCCTCGGCCACCCGGACGGCCAGCCCGGCCAGGGACTCGTGCGACCCCAGGCTGCTCCACCGCTCGCGCAGGGTGGTCAGCGCGATCGCCTCGATCTCGTCGCGGGCCCGGCGGGCCCGGCGGCGCGCCAGTTCACCGCTGGCGCGCAGCCAGTCCGCGTGGCGTTCCATCTCGGTGACCACCTCGGCGACGCCCTCGCCATTGGCGGCGGTGGTCATCAGGATCGGCGGGCGCCAGGCGTCCTCCTCCCGCTGGGCCAGGGCCAGGGCATTGCGCAGGTCACGGCGTACGGCGTTGGCGCCGTCGCGGTCGGCCTTGTTGATCACGTAGAGGTCGCCGATCTCCAGGATGCCGGCCTTGGCAGCCTGGATGCCGTCGCCCATCCCCGGCGCCAGCAGGACCAGCGTGGTGTCTGCCAGTCCGGCGATGTCGACCTCGCTCTGGCCCACGCCGACGGTCTCGACCAGGATCACGTCGCACCCGGCCGCATCCAGCACCCGCACCGCCTGCGGGGTGCTCCAGCCCAGTCCGCCCAGGTGGCCGCGCGAGGCCATCGAGCGGATGTAGACGTCCTTGTCGGTGGCGTGGTCCCCCATCCGGATCCGGTCGCCGAGCAGGGCGCCGCCGGAGAACGGCGAGGACGGGTCGACGGCGAGTACGCCGACCCGCTTGCCGCTCTTGCGCAGTTCGGTGACCAGTGCGTTGGTGGAGGTCGACTTGCCCACGCCCGGGGCGCCGGTGATGCCCACGGTGATGGCGTTGCCGGCGTACGGCGCCAGCGCGGCCATCACCTCGCGCAGCAGCGGCGAGGCGTCCTCGACCAGCGAGATCAGGCGCGCCACCGAGCGCGGGTCACCACTGCGGGCGCGCTCGACGAGTTCGGGAACGGCGACGGCCGACCGACCACGGGGTCGGCCGGCCGTCGGGGTTCCGTGCTGTTCAGCCAATGGATTGTGTGCTTCGGCTGGTTCAGGCCTTGGCCGGGACCTTGATGATCAGGGCGTCGCCCTGACCACCGCCACCACACAGGGCGGCCGCGCCGGTGCCGCCACCGCGGCGCTGCAGCTCCAGCGCCAGGGTGAGCACGATCCGGGTGCCCGAGACGCCGACCGGGTGACCGATCGCGATGGCGCCACCGTTGACGTTGACCTTGTCCACGTCGACGCCGAGCTTGCGGGCCGACTCGATGCCGACCGCGGCGAACGCCTCGTTGAGCTCGAAGAGGTCGATGTCGGAGACCTCGATGCCCTCCTTCTCGGCCGCCTTGATGATGGCGTTGGCGGGCTGCAGCTGCAGTGTGGAGTCGGGGCCGGCGACCTGGCCGCTGGCACCGATCTCGGCGATCCAGGTCAGGCCCAGCTCCTCGGCCTTGGCCTTGCTCATCACCACGACGGCGGCAGCACCGTCGGAGATCTGCGAGGAGGATCCGGCGGTGATGGTGCCCGTCTTGGAGAAGGCGGGGCGCAGGCCGGCCAGCGACTCGGCGGTGGTCTCGCCGCGGATGCCCTCGTCCTGGCTGACGGTGATGTCGCCCTTGCGCGAGGGGATGGTGACCGGGACGACCTCGTCGTCGAAGAGGCCGTTCTTCCATGCCTGGGCAGCGAGCTGGTGGGAGCGGGCCGAGAACTCGTCCTGCTCCTCGCGGGTCAGGCTGGCGCCGTCGGCGTTGGTCGCCTCGGTCAGCGTGCCCATCGGCTGGTCGGTGAACTGGTCATAGAGGGCGTCGTAGGCCATCGAGTCGACCAAGGCGGTGTCGCCGTACTTGAAGCCCTCGCGGGACTTCGGCAGCAGGTGCGGCGCATTGGTCATCGACTCCATGCCGCCGGCCACCACGACCTCGTGCTCGCCGGCACGGATCAGCTGGTCGGCCAGGGCGATGGCGTTGATGCCGGAGAGGCAGACCTTGTTGATGGTGATCGCCGGGACGTCCATCGGGACTCCGCCCTTGACCGCGGCCTGGCGGGCGGTTATCTGGCCGGCGCCGGCCTGGATCACGTGGCCCATGATCACGTAGTCGACCTGGTCGCCGGAGACGCCGGCCTTCTCCAGTGCTCCCTTGATCGCGACGCCACCGAGGTCGGCGGCGGAGAGGGACTTGAGGCCACCGAGGAGGCGACCGACCGGGGTACGGGCCCCAGCGATGATGACGGATCCGCCGGACGTGGACGACATGTGTGGTTCCTCCTGGTGGTTCACGGATGTGACTGGTTGGTACTGGCGCCGAGCCTAACCCGGCGAGGACCACCCCGGACATGTGTCCCTGATGTGGACGTGGTCACGCGGCGACGGGCGGACGGGCCACGATGGGGGCATGAACGCACCCCTCGACATCCCCGACAACCTGTTCCTGTGCATCGACCACGTCGGCATCGCCGTGCCTGACCTGGACGAGGCCATCGCCTTCTATCGCGACAGCTTCGGCATGGTCGTCGCGCACGAGGAGGTGAACGAGGAGCAGGGCGTGCGCGAGGCCATGGTCCAGATCAACCGCGAGGGCGGCGACACCACGACGCAGCGGATCCAGTTGCTGGCCCCGCTCAACGACGAGTCGACGATCGCGAAGTTCATCGCCCGCTCGGGTCCCGGCCTGCAGCAACTGGCCTACCGGGTCGCCGACATCGACCAGGTCTCCGCAGTGCTGCGTGAGCGCGGCCTGCGCCTGCTCTACCCCGAGCCGAAGCGGGGCACCTCCAACTCGCGGATCAACTTCATCCACCCCAAGGACGCCGGCGGCGTCCTCGTCGAGCTGGTCGAGCCCGCGGCCGACGCAACACACTGAGACCTCGGTCTCACCTCACCCCACCGGGCGTTACCCACGGGTATCTTGTGCCGGACTCGCCCACTAATTTCTCCAGGAGCTTTCTCAGTGCAGCACATTCTTGATGCGATCCAGGCCGGTGACACCAGTGCGGAGGACTTCGCGAACCTCGCGCTTCCCGAGTCCTACCGTGCGGTGACCGTGCACAAGGACGAGGTGGACATGTTCGAGGGCGTCGCGACGCGGGACAAGGACCCGCGCAAGTCGCTCCACCTCGACGAGGTGCCGCTGCCGGAGCTCGGCCCGGGCGAGGCGTACGTCGCGGTGATGGCCTCGGCGATCAACTACAACACCGTCTGGACCTCGATCTTCGAGCCGGTGCCGACCTTCGGGTTCCTGGAGCGCTACGGCCGCCTCTCCGAGCTGACCAAGCGCCACGACCTGCCCTACCACATCGTGGGCTCCGACCTGTCCGGCGTGGTGCTGAAGACCGGCCCCGGCGTGACCAAGTGGAACGCCGGTGACCGGGTGGTCGCGCACTGCCTCTCGGTGGAGCTGGAGAGCGCCGACGGCCACAACGACACGATGCTCGACCCCGAGCAGCGGATCTGGGGCTTCGAGACCAACTTCGGTGGCCTGGCCGAGATCGCCCTGGTCAAGTCCAACCAGCTGATGCCCAAGCCCGAGCACCTGACCTGGGAAGAGGCCGCCTCGCCCGGACTGGTCAACTCCACGGCGTACCGCCAGCTGGTCTCGCGCAACGGTGGCCAGATGAAGCAGGGCGACAACGTCCTGATCTGGGGCGCCTCCGGCGGCCTGGGCGGCTTCGCCACCCAGTACGCCCTCAACGGTGGCGCCAATCCGATCTGCGTGGTCTCCAACGAGGAGAAGGCCGAGATCTGCCGCAAGATGGGCGCCGAGCTCATCATCAACCGTTCCGAGGAGAAGTGGCAGTTCTGGAACGAAGAGGGCACGAAGCAGAACCCCAAGGAATGGCTGCGCCTGGGCAAGAAGATCCGTGAGCTCACCGGCGGCGAGGACATCGACATCGTCTTCGAGCACCCGGGCCGCGAGACCTTCGGCGCCAGCGTCTTCGTGACCCGCAAGGGCGGCACCATCACCACCTGTGCCTCCACCACCGGCTACATGCACGAATACGACAACCGCTACCTGTGGATGAACCTGAAGCGGATCGTCTCCAGCCACTTCGCCAACTACCGCGAGTCGTGGGAGGCCAACCGCCTCATCGCCCAGGGCAAGATCCACCCGACCCTGTCGCGCACCTACACCCTCGACGAGGTCGGCCAGGCTGCCCTGGACGTGCACCACAACAAGCACCAGGGCAAGGTCGGCGTCCTCGCCCTGGCTCCCAGCGAGGGCCTCGGCGTCCTCGACAATGAGCTGCGCGAGAAGCACCTGGACCAGATCAACATCTTCCGCAACATCTGAACCATCCCAAAAAGCACCACGTTCCACCCCGGTTCGCGCTCCCGTGCGCGAGCCGGGGTGGGTTCTTTACCGGCCATCGGCAAGACTGTTGGCGGCGGACACCACTGATGAAGGAAATTGCATTGAGCGACGACGGCCTGTCCATCTTCGACGACACCCCGACCGACGGCACCACGCCCACCGGGCCCGAGGACGCCACCCAGGTGATCCCTGCGGTGCGCGACGACGCGGAGCAGAAGCCGGCCGCCGCAGAGACCACCTCCGAGCGCTCCGCAGCGCGGCCGCCTGCCACGCCTGCCGGCCAGCCCCAGCGGACTCCCGCCCAGGCGCCGGCCCGGCCTGCTGCCGCCCAAGCCCCTGCCCGGTCGGTCGCCGCTACCCCGTCCGCCCCTGCCGCGGCTTCCCAGGCGTTGCCGCCGCTCCCGGTGGTGCGCCGCAACGGCTATGACAAGGCCGCCGTCGACCAGTTGCTCAGCCAGCTCACCTCCGAGAAGGCGGGCCTGGGCAACAGCCTGGGCATCTCCGAGCAGCGGGTGATCGAACTGGAGGGCGAGGCCGAGGCGCTGCGCAGGCAACTCGCGGAGTCGAAGAGCCCCTCGTACGCCGGACTCGGCGGCCGTGCCAACGAGCTCCTCCGGCTCGCCGAGGAGGAGGCCGAGGACATCCGCAACCAGGCCGTCCGCGAGGCCACCGAGATCCGCTCCCAGGCGAACGCCGACGCGAAGGCGATCCGTGCCGACGCGAAGCGCGAGGCCGAGGACATGCGGGTGGTCCAGCTCGCCGAGCTCGACGAGCAGCGCGGCCGGATCATCGCCGACGCCGAGCAGGAGCGCACCCTGGCCCGGACCGAGGCGACCGACCTCAAGGCGAGCGCGAAGCGGGAGAGCGACCAGGTCCGCCTCGCCGCCGAGCAGGAGAGCAACGACCTCAAGATGACCGCGCAGCGCGAGGCGGAGAAGATCCGGGCGGGCGCCGACCGCGAACTGCAGGAGGCCCGCCGCACCCTCGCCGTGGAGAAGGAGCGCCTGGCCCGCGAGGCGGCCGACTACCACGCCAGCGCCACCGCCGAGACCCGGCGCCTGGTCGAGGAGGCCGAGCAGCGCGCTGCGGCCGCCGAGGAGCGTGCCACCGAGGCCGCCAACCAGGCCCAGGCGCAGCGCCAGCAGGCCCAGGAGGAGTCCGAGGCGCTGCTGACCCGTGCCCGGCGCGAGGCCGAGCAGATCGTGACCTCGGCGCGCAGCCAGGCCGAGAGCCTGACCGCCACCGGCCAGGCCGACGCCGACCGCGAACTGGCAGCCGTGCGCGCCGAGGTGGACCGCCTCGCCAAGCGGCGCGACGCGATCACCGCCCAGCTGGGCGCGCTGCGCGACGTGATGTCCGGCTTCGGCGACGCTGACTGAGAACCGTCAGACGACGGGCAACCCTTCTGTCTCGTCAATCTCGATCGTCCGCTCCCCCAGCTTGACCAGGACGACGCCGAGCAGGATGAAGGCGCCGCCGAGGAGTTGCACCGCCCGGGGCAGTTCGTCGAGCAGGATCCAGGCAGCGACCAGCGCCATCACCACCTCGGAGAGGGCGATGAACGAGGCCAGCCGCGACCCGAGCCGACGGGCCGCTGCGATCCCGGTCGTGTAGGCCATCGCCGCGGTGACCAGGCCCAGTGCCAGCACGGGCACCCACCACGGCACGGTCCCGGGGGCATAGCTGACATCGTCGAGGTTGGCTGCCATCGGCAACACCCCGACCAGGCCCGCTCCCCCGAGGACGGCAGCGGCCACGGCGAGGCCACCGCCGGCGAGCACCATCGGTGGCAGGCCATTGCCCTCGTCGGCGGAGACCACGAAGTACGTCGCGGCCCCGACCATCGCGCCGAGCGCCCACAGCACGCCGATCACGTTGAGATCGGCCCCCGAGACGATGTCGAGGACCAGGACCAGCCCCAGCGCTGCCACGAGCGCACCCAGCAGGGTGAGTCGTCCCGGCCGGTGCCCGTGGCGCAGCCACATCCAGACCACGACGGCGACCGGCGCGGTGTATTCGATGAGCAGGGCGATGCCGACCTGCAGGTGCTCGACGGCGTAGAAGTAGCACAGCTGCGCACCGGCCACGGCCATCACGCCGTACAGCAGGACCGTGCCGGCCTGGCTGCGGAGCATCCCCCAGCGCCCGCGCAACGCCAGCCAGGCGGGGACCAGCAGGACCAGCGCGGCCACACAGACCCGGACGGTGACCGCGGCGCCTGCCGTCCAGCCGTTCTCGAGCAGGCCGCGGGCCAGCGAGCCGGAGAGCCCGAACGAGGCTGCCGAGGCGATCGCGAACCCGAGCCCCGCGGCGAAGCGCGAGGTGGGGACCTCAGTCTGCATCGAGGAACCGCCGCACCACCTCGGTGAAGACCTCTGGCTGCTGCGAGTGCACCCAGTGTCCGGCCCCCTTGATCGTCACGCGGCGTACCCGCGGGAACCACTTCTCCATCGCCGGGGCATAGGCGTCCTTCACGTACGGCGAGTCGGCGCCCCCGATCCACAGCACGCGAGAGTCGTACGGCGCGGTGTCCCCGAGTTGTTCCTCCGGCCAGCCACCGAGGACGGAGAGTTCGCGCCCCAGCAGGTCGAGGTTGGGCATCCAGCGCCAGCCCGGGCTGCTCGGGTCCTGGCTGGTCCCGGTGTCGCGGCGCAGGTTCTGCAGCAGGAAACTGCGCACGGTGCGGTTCGGAGCGGCCGCAAAGAGTGCCGCGTCGGCATCGGCCCGGCTCTCGATCGCGGAGAGGTCCATCGCCTGCATGCCGGCGATGTAGCCGGCGAACTCGCTCTGGCCGTGGTAATCGACCGGCGACATGTCCACCACCACCAGGCGCTCGACCAGGTCCGGGTGGAGCAGGGCGAGCAGCATCGCCGCCTTGCCGCCCATCGAGTGGCCGATCAGGGCAACCGGGTCACTCGCGTCGAAGAGGGTCGCCACCTGGTTCGCCATCTCGACGTAGTCCAGGTGCTCGGTCCAGCCGGACCGCCCGTGGTTGGGCATGTCCACCAGGGTGACGCGATGGTTATCCGCCAGCGCCTTGGCGATCGTGGTCCAGTTCTTGCCCTGGCCGAAGAGGCCGTGGCAGAAGACGACGCGCGGCCCCTGTTCACCCAGTTCGGTCACGTGGAGGTCGATTGTGGTCACGGAACCATCCTCTCAAGCGGGTCGATCCACCGCGCTGAGGCGGTGGCGGAACAGGGAGTCGAGTGGTTGCTAAACCATGTGGACCACGTGGTCCACATGGTTTAGCACGCGCGCGGGCCCACCTGACTCCACGCATGCCGGGTTCCCCAAACTGCCAGCACAGTCGGTGGTGCAGTCAGTGTCGGCCCCTGGCCCTACCGTCCCGGCATGGAAACCACAGAACCCCACCCCAACGCCCCCGAACTCGTGAGCGCACGGCAGGCATCATCCATGCTGGGCACGCTCGGCATCTCGCGCCAGAGCGCGCGCCGAGCCCTGCTGGCCGGGATCGCCGGCCGCCCGATCCGGTCTGCCGGCGCGCTCCTCTACCGCGAAGACCGGGTGCGGTCGCTGGTCAAGCCAGCACTCGACCCCGACGCGCTCCCACCACCCCTGCACAACGGCGTCATCGTCGGAGCGCTCACCACCGGACCCGACCTGGGCGTGCCCGCTCGCGCGACCAGCCAGGGCATGAAGACCGAGGTCAACATTGCCCTCATCACGGCGGCCCTGCTCCGGTTTGCGGTGAAGCTCGGCCACCCCATCCCGTACGTCGCCACCGTGGCCGGGTTCGTGGTGGCAGGTGCCGAGGTGGCTGGCATCGCTCCGGTGGACGCAGAACAAGGACACGTTGCCCGTCGCAGCACCAACAACGCCGGCGTACGGGTCCGCCTGGCGTTGCGGCCGCCCGGCGACTGGTACGCGGCAATCCACCTGGAGCGCCTGGCCGTTCCGTCAGGAACGAACCTGTCCATCCATCCTCGCGACGCCTGCTTCATGGACAACGCCCGCCGCCACGACCAGCGAGGGGTCGTGACAGCGGGCGCTGTTGCGTGAGGTCAGGAGTAGTCGTGGAAGCCCTTGCCGGTCTTGCGACCGAGGGCGCCGTCGGCGACGACCTTCTCCAGGCCGGTCGCCGGGGCGAAGCCCGGCTCGCCGAACTCGGCGTGCAGCTCCTGCTGGATGGCCAGCGACACGTCGTTGCCGACCACGTCGAGCAGTGCGAAGGGACCCATCGGGAAACCGGTCTGCTCCTTGATCGCCGCGTCGATGGTGGTGATGTCGCCACGGCCCTCGTCGACGATCTTGACCGCGTCGTTGAGGTACGGGAAGAGCAGGCAGTTCACGATGAAGCCGGAGCGGTCGCCACAGGAGACCGCAACCTTGCCGATCTTCGCGCAGAGCGCGAGCACCGTCTGGTCCACGGCTGCGTCAGTGGCCTCGGTGGTGACGACCTCGACCAGCTTCATCACGGTGGCCGGGTTGAAGAAGTGCATGCCGATCACCGATGCCGGGCGCTTGGTGGCCTCACCGAGCTTGGTGATGGGCATCGAGGAGGTGGTGGTGGCGAGGATCGCCCCGTCCTTGCAGATGCGGTCCAGGTCCTCGAAGAGCTGGGTCTTGATCGCCAGGTCCTCGGCGATCGCCTCGACGACGATGTCCACGTCGGCCAGGTCCTCACGGCTGGTGGATCCCTGGACGCGGTCTAGGACGGCCTGCTTCTCGGCGTCGTCGATCTTGCCCTTGTCGACCAGACGGGTCAGGCCCTTGTCGATGAAGGCGCGCACGCCGTCGAGCTTCTCCTGGCCGCGACCGATGAAGACGACGTCATAGCCGGCCTGGGCGAAGACCTGGATGATGCCCGAGGCCATCGTCCCGGTGCCGACCACGCCGACGCGCGCGATCTCGTGCTGGAACTCGGGGGTCGCCTCCGATGCGGCGCCGGCGGAAGAGGCGAAGGTAGCGCCCTCGGCGGCGAGCTTCTCCAGCAGGTCGGCGGGCTTGTGCAGGTTGTCGCCGCTCTCGGCGAAGCGGGCGGCGAGCTGGTCGCGCACGACCTGCACACCAATCTCGTCGATGGTGGCCAGCGGACCCTGCGGGTAACCGCAGCCGAAGCGCATGGCGTTGTCGATGTCCGCCGCTGAGGCATAACCGCTCTCGAACATGCGGACGGCGTGGTTCAGGTAGGGCAGGACCAGCTCGTTGCCGATCTGCTCGTTCGTGGCTGCGGTGTCAGTCATGCGCCCGATTGTGACACGTGTTCTACCGACTGGTAACCCCGTTGTTCCACGAATCGATACGCACCCGCGAGATGCTGGTCACAGGACCCGCACACCTACCGGGTAGCCTCGCCTCCCGTGAGACTCGTCGTAGCCCGGTGCCAGGTCGATTATGCAGGCCGCCTCTCCGCCCACCTGCCGATGGCGACCCGCGTGCTGATGATCAAGGCCGACGGGTCCGTCCTGGTCCATTCCGACGGCGGCTCCTACAAGCCGCTGAACTGGATGTCCCCACCCTGCAAGCTGACCGAGGGCGTCACCGAGGACGGCCAGATCGAGTGGACGGTGACCAGCAGGGCCTCGGGCAAGGGACCCGCGGACACGCTGCGCATCCTGCTCGAGGAGATCCACTCCGACTCCGAGCACGACCTCGGCATCGACCCCGGCCTGCAGAAGGACGGCGTCGAGAAGCACCTCCAGGAGTTGCTCGCCGACCACCCCTCCAGCCTTGGTGACGGCCTCACCCTGGTCCGTCGCGAATATCCCACCGCCATCGGTCCGGTCGACCTGATGTGCAAGGACCCCAACGGCGGATCGGTCGCCATCGAGGTCAAGCGCCGCGGCGAGATCGACGGGGTCGAGCAACTCACCCGCTATCTCGAACTCCTCAACCGCGACCCGCTGCTGACCGCGAAGGGCCCCGTGCGCGGCATCTTCGCCGCCCAGGCGATCAAGCCCCAGGCGAAGGTGCTCGCGGGCGACCGCGGCATCCAGTGCGTGACCGTCGACTACGACGCCCTGCGCGGCATGGACGACCCCACCGAACGCCTCTTCTGACCGGATGAAAACGCTCGCCACGGTGGTGCTCGCCGTGCTCGCGCTCGCGGTCGTCCTGGCGCTCGTGGTGGGCGCGCACTGGTACGCAGGGCGTCGCCTGGTCCGCGACACGACCCGTCCCGGCACCCTGCGCCACGGACTCGCCGCACTCTTCCTGCTCGGACCGCTCTGCCTGGTCGCCACCATCGCAATGCAGTTGTCCGGCGGTCCGTTCCCGCTGCGCCAGGTGCTCGCCTGGCCGGGCTGGCTGTGGCCGGTGGTGCTGATGTACGCCGTGGGCCTGCTGGTCGTGGCCGATCTCGTCCGCCTCGCGTGGACCCGCCGGCCGGCCGCCGTACCCGCGCCGCCCGAGGCGCCGGAACGAGCGACCGAGCCCGAGCCCGGGACGACCTCCCGCCGCGCGTTCGTCACCCGGGCCGTGGCGATCGGCGCCCTCGGCCTCTCCTCGGCGACCGTCGCCCGCGGCACGTACGCCGTGCTGCGCGGCCCCCGCGTCAACCACGTCACGGTGCCCCTGGCCCGTCTCGCGCCCGGCGGCGACGGGTTCCGGATCGTGCTGGTCAGTGACCTCCACCTGGGCCCGACCCTGGGCCGCGGGTTCGCGACCCGCGTCGTGGAGACGGTCAACTCCACCCGCCCGGACCTGATCGCCGTGGTCGGCGACGTGGTGGACGGGGATGTCGACGACCTGCGGGACGCAGTCGCCCCACTGACCGGCCTCGAGGCACCGCACGGGACCTGGTTCGTCACCGGCAACCACGAATACATCTCCGGCGCCCGCCAGTGGGTGGACCACCTCCCGAGCCTCGGGATCACGCCGCTGCGCAACGAGCACGTCGCGCTGGAGTGGTTCGACCTGGCCGGGGTCAACGACGAGATGGGCAAGCAGTTCGACGACGGGCCGGACTATGACCGGGCCCTTGCCGGTCGCGACACCAGCCGGCCGGTGGTGCTGCTGGCCCACCAGCCGGTCCAGGTGCACGAGGCCCGCCGACGCGGCGTCGACCTGCAACTCTCCGGGCACACCCACGGTGGCCAGGTCTGGCCCGGTCCGCTGGTCGCCGGTTGGGTCAACCCGACCCTGGCCGGGCTCGAGCGCCACGGGCCGACCCAGTTGGTGGTCAGTCGCGGCGCCGGCGCCTGGGGTCCGCCGACCCGCGTCGGCGCACCGTCGGACATCACCGTGGTCACCCTGGCCGCCGGGGAATGAGACCATCTCCCCCATGCTGATCTTCCACGTCGCCGAGAAGTCCCGCTGGGAGGCCGCCCTGCTGGCCGGCTCCTATGCGCAGTCCACCCTGGACCGCACCCTCGAGGAGGAGGGCTTCATCCACGCCTCGCGCGAGGACCAGGTGGCCGGCGTCGTGCAGCGCTACTACGCCGACGTACGCACACCGCTGGTGCTGCTCACCATCGACACCGACAAGCTCACCTCGCCGTGGCGCGAGGAGCCGGTCGGCGACGACACCTTCCCGCACATCCACGGCCCGCTGAACCCGTCGGCCGTGGTGTCGGTCGGCCCGGTTCCCGGCCGGACGCCGGCACCGGCGCCCCAGCGCACCCTGATGAGCGAGTTCTTGGCCGAGTTCTCGTTCCGGATCGGGGCGGCCGTCTTCGTGATGGTCTTCGCGATGATCGCCGGCTTCGCCGGGATCGGGATCTGGGGCGACAAGGCCGGCCTGTGGTGCCTGCTCGCCGGCGCCGCGGTGGCGATCGGGCTCTGCATCCCGGTGGCCCGGGCGCGACGGCGCAGGCGAGACCTGGCGGCCTGACCCTCAGCCGCGCGAGGCCAGCGCCGCGACCTCGTCGGCGGTGCCCCAGGCCAGGGTGACCCCCGCGCCGCCGTGGCCGTAGCAGTGGATCACGTCGCCGACCCGCTCGGTGCGCACGGCCGGGCGGACCGGGCGCAGCCCGACCTTGTGGCGCACCACCCGGGCATCCGCCAGTGCGGGCACCAGGCGCGCTGCACGGGCCAGGATCCGGGCGGCCACCTCCGGGGACGGCGTACGGTTCCACTCCCCCGGCGCGTCCGTGCCGCCGACCACGACCACCTCACCGCGGGGCACGACGTACGTCGGTCCGGCCGCATCCAGCCACCACCGGTCCAGGCCGAACTGCTCCACCACGACCACCTGGCCGGCCACCGGGGTCAGCGTGCGGTCGGTGGCCAGGTGGCGCGCACCCAGGCCGGCGCAGTTGACCACGAGGTCACCGCCGGTGGGCAGCGCGGAGAGGTTCATCCGGGTGATCGTGCCGCCGAGATCATCGATCCGGGCGACCAACCAGCGCAGGTGGACCGGCATGTCGACCACCGGCGTACGGAAGGTGTAGCCGTCGACGTAGCCGGGCGGCACGTCGACCTCCCGGGCCAGGCTGGGCACCGCCTCGCGCCACCAGGGATCCGGCAGTCGCTCACGCGACACCTCGGTGCCGGACAGCATCCGCACGCCGCTCGCGGGATCAGCGGAGAGGCCGACGTACTCGGCGTACGACGCAGCCGCCCAGGCGGTGACGCGCTCGCGGGGAAGCGCGCGGTAGGGATACCAGAAGGCACCGGCCACGGCACTGGTCGTCTCCAGTGGCAGGTCGCGGGCGACCACCGAGACCGCGTGCCCGCGCTCGAGCAGGCGGACGGCGCAGGTGAGCCCGACGACGCCCGCGCCGACGACGATGACACGTGCCATGGCAGGAGTCTGTCAGAACCGGCGCCCGCGGCGCGCGGGATCAGGCGACCTTGGCGAGCTTCTTCTGGTCCTTCTTCGGCAGGTCCTTGACCTTGACCAGCTTCCGCTTCTTGACGGTGTAGCCCTCGGGCAGGGTGCCTTCCTTGAGCATCCGGATGGGGCAGCGGGTGCAGCGGTCCTTCGACTCGCAGCACTTGCTCTTCGGCTTCACCTTCTTGCCCTTGCCCATGGCAGGAGCATACCGCCCGGCTTAGGGATGCCTTGCCTTCTGTGACTCAGGTCGCAGCAATCGGCCGGATCCGCCACCCCGCCATGTCCCGATCGCAGACCAGCGCCTCCGGTACGTCGACGACCAGCGCGATCGCCTCGCCGCGGTGTACGTCGGCCAGGTCGTCCAGGACCGCAGGGATCGGCGAGTCCGCCGCCAGGTGGGGCAGGTCCAGGCGCAACTCGACGGGCGCGTCCAATTCATCGGCCAGCGTGACCGCCCGGGCCAGCCCCAGCGAGTCCCCATAGACCCGCGCCACGTTTGCTTCCCGCAGGCCCGGCACCGCGTCCGCGGACGGGACGCTGCCGGGGACGACGTACACCCGTGCCGGGCACTGCAGGTCGGACATCAGTCCAGGCTCATTCCTCGTCCAGGCCGTTGGCCTTGCGGATCACGTCCACGATCCCGCCCATGATCTCGGTCAGGCCGAAGTCCTTGGGGGTGTAGACCGCAGCCACGCCCGCCTGGAGCAGGGCCTTGCCGTCGGAGTCGGGGATGATCCCGCCGACGATCACCGGCACGTCGTCCATGCCAGCCTCGGCCAAGCCCTCCAGCACCGCAGGCACGAGTTCCATGTGCGAGCCGGAGAGGATGGAGAGGCCCACGCAGTGCACGTCCTCGGCAACCGCGGCCGCCACGATCTGCTCGGGCGTCAGCCGGATGCCCTGGTAGATCACCTCGAACCCGGCGTCGCGGGCCCGTACGGCGACCTGCTCGGCGCCGTTGGAGTGTCCGTCCAGGCCGGGCTTGCCGACCAGCAGGCGGAGTCGACCACCGAGTTCCTCACCGGTCGCCTTGACCCGCTTGCGCACCGTGGTCAGTTCGGCGCCGGCCTCGGCCACGCCGACCGCACCGGTGACACCGGTCGGGGCGCGGAACTCGCCGAAGACCTCACGCAGCGTGCCGGCCCACTCGCCGGTGGTGGCACCCGCCCGGGCCGCGGCCAGGGTCGCCTGCATCAGGTTCTCGGTGCCCTTGGCGGTCGCGGCCAGGTTCGCCAGCGCGTCGGCGACCGCCTGCTCGTCACGCTCGGCCTTCCACGCCTCGACCGAGGCCTTGGCAGCGGCCTCGGCACCGGGGTCGGCGGTCATGATCGCGTCGTCGAGGTTCGCGGTCAGCGGGCTCGGCTCGGTGGTCTCGTACTTGTTGACGCCGACGATGATCTCCTCGCCCGCCTCGATCCGCGCCCGGCGACGGGCATGGGAGGAGACCAGTTCGGACTTCATGTAGTCGACGCCGCCCATCGCGCCGCCCAGAGCCTGCACCCGGTCCATCTCCGCGCGGGCGCCCTCCTTGAGCTCGGCCACCTTGGCCGCGATCACGTGGGAGCCGTCGAAGATGTCCTCGTATTCGAGCAGGTCGGACTCGAAGGCCAGCACCTGCTGCAGCCGCAGCGACCACTGCTGGTCCCAAGGGCGCGGCAGGCCGAGTGCCTCGTTCCAGGCCGGGAGCTGTACGGCGCGGGCGCGGGCGCTCTTGGACAGCGTGACGCCGAGCATCTCCAGCACGATGCGCTGCACGTTGTTCTCCGGCTGCGCCTCGGTCAGGCCCAGGGAGTTGACCTGGACGCCGTAGCGGAAGCGGCGCATCTTCGGGTCCTGGACGCCGTAGCGCTCCTGGGTGATCTCGTCCCACAACTCGGTGAAGGCCCGCATCTTGCAGGTCTCCTCGATGAAGCGCACCCCGGCGTTGACGAAGAAGGAGATCCGGCCGACGACCTTCTCGAAGTCATCGTCGCTGACCTGGCCGGAGTTCTTCACCTGGTCCAGCACCGCGATCGCGGTACACAGCGCGTAGGCGAGCTCCTGGGTCGGCGTGGCGCCGGCCTCCTGCAGGTGGTAGCTGCAGATGTTGATCGGGTTCCACTTCGGGATGTAGTTCACCGTGTAGGCGATCGTGTCCGCGATCAGGCGCAGCGACGCCTCCGGGCCGAACACATAGGTCCCGCGGGAGAGGTATTCCTTGATGATGTCGTTCTGGGTGGTGCCGGCCAGCAGCTTGGCCACCTCGTCCGGCTCCATCTCGGGGTTCTGCTCCTCGGCGACCACCTGGTACATCGCGAGCATCCACATCGCGACGGCGTTGATGGTCATCGACGTGTTCATCTCGACCAGGGGGATGTCCTTGAAGAGCTTGCGCATCTCGCCCAGGTGCGGGATCGGCACGCCGACCTTGCCGACCTCGCCACGCGCCATCGGGCTGTCCGGGTCATAGCCGGTCTGGGTGACCAGGTCGAAGGCGACCGAGAGGCCGGTCTGCCCCTTGGCCAGGTTGGTGCGGTAGAGCGCGTTCGACGCCTCGGCGGTCGAGTGACCGGCGTACGTGCGCATCACCCAGGGGCGATCCTTGGTGACGGGCTTCTCTTCAGGAGTGCTCATGGGCGAAGCCTAGAACGTCCGTGACCGATCGGTAACCGTGTCCGCGTGTGGGGATGGCTACATCCGGGCATCATCGGCGGGTGACCAACCCGTGGCCGGTTCCCCCACCGCGCAGCCCCGAGACGACGTGGCACCGACCACTGCTGTGGACCGGGCTGTTCAGCTTCCTGGCCTCTGCAGCCCTGGTGGCGATGCTCCTCTTCGCCGCGGTGGTCCTCATCGGATTGCTGCTGGTGCTGATGGGGGCATTCTCCGGAGAACCGGTCGACTTCTTCGGCAGCCTGTTCCACAACGGCTTCGTCGCTGCCGTCGTCGGGGGCGTGGCCGTCACCTTGTTGGCGGCCGGACTCGCCGTGTGGCTCGCCTCGGCGGTGGTCCTCTGCCTGCTGCGCCTGCATCGCCCGGTACGCCGCTGGGCGCCGCCGTTGCAGGCCATCTCCGCCTGCGCCGTGGTCTACCTGTTCGGCAGCGTGCTGCTCACCGTTGCGCCGGACATCGCTGCGCTCCTCAACCGCTGAACGCCGGGCCAGCCGCTCCGTCGCTCAGGCGGCGCGCTCCACCTCGACCAGGCGGAAGAGGTGGGAGACGTGGAGCAGGCGGCGTACGGCGGGGCCACAGCCACGCAACCGCAGGTGCTGCCCCTCGCGGCCCGCGCTGCGGGTGGCGACCGCGAGCACCTTGAGCGCCGTGACGTCGACCCCGTCCACGTCGGTGAGGTCGATGATCACCTCGTCACCCTCGCACTGCTCGATGTGCTGATAGATGGCAGCACGTGCCTCCATCGTGCTGCGGGCGTCGAAGTGCCCAGCCAGGACGAGCGCCGGACCATCGAAGCGGATGTCCATTGTCGTTCTCCCTCCGTCGTGGATGCCCGAGCACCCACGTGCGAACTCCTTCTCACCACTATGACGCGTCGGGGACTCATTGGGTTGTCCCAATCGACGGATTTCTTTTCCCTGACCGGTTTCGTCACAAGGGCGGACGTTTCTCCCTGCCCGTGTCCGCTATGTGACTGGAGTGGCTGATGTGATTTCGACCTGCGAGCGTCCGGCACGCGGCCGCGCTGGCCGACTACGCTCCAGACATGGTCAACCTCACCCGCATCTACACCCGCACCGGCGATGCCGGCCAGACCCGGCTCAGCGACATGAGCCTCACCTCGAAGACCGACCTGCGCCTGGAGGCCTACGCGACCGCGGACGAGGCGAACGCCTTCGTCGGGGTGGCCCTGGCCACCGGCGAACTCGACGAGGCGGTGGCCACCGTGCTGACCCGGGTGCAGAACGACCTCTTCGACGTCGGCGCCGACCTGTCCACCCCGGTGGTCGAGGACCCGGAATATCCCCCGCTGCGCGTCGAGCAGGACTACATCGACCGCCTCGAGGGATGGTGCGACGAGTTCAACGCGGACCTGCCGAACCTGCGCTCGTTCATCCTCAACGGAGGCACCGCCGCTGCCGCCCACTTGCACGTGGCGCGCACCGTCGTACGCCGTGCCGAGCGTGCTGGCTGGGCCGCCTGGGCCGAGCACGAGGCGACGATGAACATCCTCGCCATCAAGTACCTCAACCGCCTCTCCGACTTGCTCTTCATCCTGGCCCGCCACGCGAACCGGGAGAACGGCGACGTCCTCTGGGTCCCCGGCGGCGAGCGCGGATAGCGAGGTACGAGCGGAGCGCGAACCCACGAACGCTCACTCGTTGATGCGCGAAAGCTCAATCGTTGCGGTCAGCGTGCCCCAGTGACTTCTCCGGCGCGATCAGGTCGCGGACCCGGCGCTTGAGGTCGGTGATCTCGGGGAAACCGCCGTCGCGCTTGCGGTTCCACACCGCGGTGCCGTCGATGTCGATCCGGAACATGCCACCGGTGGCCGGGACCAGGGCTACCTCGCCGACCTCGTCGGCGAAGGTCTGCAGCAACTCCCCGGCGTACCACTGGGCGCGCAGCAGCCACTTGCACTGGGTGCAGAAGGTGATCTCGATCCTTGGGGTCGCCATGGCGCCAGACTAGTGTGGCGCCATGACCTCCCCCACGGCCGAGGCCCGCCTGCGTGCGCACGTCGACCGGATCGAGGACGAGCACCCGCCGGTGCCGCTGGAGTTGGTGGACTATTCCGTACGCCGCCCCGAGGTGCTGGGCGAGCGGTTCGGCCATGTCTTCGACTACCTGGCCCGGGTCGAGCTCGAAGTCGATCGCAACGTCCTCGAACTGACCGCGATGCTGCCCAGCGCTTCCGACATCGACCGGCGGTTCTATGGCGAGGTGTGGCAGCCGCAGGAGATCCACCACGGCCTGATCCTGGACGAGTTGCAGACCCGGCTCGGTCGCCCGCCGGCGGTCACCGACACCACGACGGTCTCACCGAAGATCCGGATCCTCGGCGCGCTGGCACACCTCTCCCCGATCCATGACATCGTCCGGATGCTCTATTACCTGACCGGCATGGCCACCGAACGCTCGGCCGTGCTGGCCTACAACCGGTTGTACGACGGGGTGCGCGAACTGGAGGAGACCGCGATCGCGGAGACGGTGGTCGCCCCGATCCGCCGCCAGGAGCCTGGGCACTACGCGTTCTACCGCCTCTCGGCAACCGCCCTCGACGAGCAGTTGCGCCCGTGGCAGCGCTGGCTCACCGGCCGCCTTCGCCGGATCTCCTTCGCCCCCGTCGGCGCCAACAACGACGAGCAGAAGGCCGATTTCGGTGGGGTCCTGACCAGCCTCGGCGTCGAGGGCGACCTGGACGTCTTCGTCACCGAGATCAGCCGCGTCGAGCACGACCTGCTCTGGGCCAAGCGCCAGGGGCTCGCCGTGCCGACCTATGTCCGCGACGCGATGCGCGAGGCGATCGAGTTGCACCGGGCACGAGCCACCGGCTGAGGTCCCGTCATCTCGATCCCAGGGCCACCTTCAATTCGATGCCAGTCACCGCGCGCCCGGGCTTGAGTAAGGTTGAGACCGTGCGAAGCAGACCCACCCATCCCGCAATCGCCCATGTGTCAGCAGTGCTGGGGCGGAAGGTGCAGGCTGCGCGCGAGGCCCGGCGAATGACCCAGGAGGAACTCGCCCACCGGGCCGGCATCAGCCGCAACCATGTCCAGAACATCGAGCGGAGCCGGAACAATCAGCGCGACCCCGAGACCGGCAAGGTCGGTCCAGCGAATCCGCGACTCAGCACCATCTATGCGGTGGCGGACGCCTTTCGGGTTGACGTCACGTGGCTGATGGACCCAGAAATACCGATCGTGGCCATGGAGCGACTGCCCGACGAGCGCTCCTGACGGCCTCGCTCAGGTCACGTCGCGCTTGAGCGTGGTGAACCGGCCGACCACGGCGAAGACCACGGCGTACGCGACGAGCACCAGCGCACCCTCCCAGCGGTCGAGCAGGCCGATGCCGGAGGCGGCATAGAACGACGACCCGACCAGTGCCTCGGCCGCGGCGCCGGGCAGGAACATCGCCACGTCACCCAGTGCCGGGACGTCGGCGGCGTCGCCACCGGCGATCAGGCCGATCCGCAGGATCGGTTCCACGAACTGGGTGAAGGCCAGGATCACCACGATCGCGGCCACCTGGTTGGGCAGCATCGTGCCCAGGCCGACCCCGATCACGGCCCAGATGGCCAGCGCGATGACGGAGAAGAAGAGGTTGCCCAGCACCTCGCCGTTGCCGAGGTAGAGCCCGTCGCCCAGCGTGGCGAGCAGCGGCGCCCCGCCCAGCACAGCACCCAGCGTGCCGACGACGCCATAGATCACACCGATGCCCAGGTTGACCAGGAGCTTTGCCCCCAGCACCACCCCGCGGCGCGGCTGGAACAGGAAGCTCGGCGTGATCGTCTGGTGGCGGAACTCACCGGTCATCGCCAGCGCTCCCACGATCAGCGGGAACACATAGCCGAGCGAGGCGCCGATGGTGTACGTCGACTGAGCGGCCTCCAGGCCGCTCAGGGCGCCGCCGTCCATGCCGGCGCCACCCCCGGAACCGCTGGCCTGGCTCACCGAGAAGCCGATCACGGCACCCAGGAAGGCCATGTAGCCGAACATGACCAGCGCCAGGATCCACCACATCCGGGTGCTGACGACCTTGCGCCATTCACTGCGCAGCGTGGCAATCATGCCGCCACCTCCGCCTCACGCGGGGCGGTCAGGGAGAGGAAGACCTCTTCCAGGCCCTGGCCCTCACCCGCCAGTCCGTGGATCTCCAGTCCCGCCGCGAACGCAGCGGCCCCTACCTCGGCCGGAGCCGCTCCGAGGATCACCAGTCCCCCGCTCACCGCTTCGAACTCCCAGCCCCGCTCGGTGGCCAGCCGGGTGAATCCCTCGACGTCAGGGGTCACCACCTTGACCTTGTCGGCGGCCATCGCGACGAGATCAGCCAGTGAGGATTCGTGGACCAGGCGTCCGCCGGCGATCACCACCACGTCGTCGACGGTGGCCTGCACCTCACCGAGCACGTGGCTGGAGACCAGCACCGTCCGCCCCTCGCTGTGCGCCAGGTGGCGCAGGAAGCCACGCATCCACACGATGCCCTCCGGGTCGAGGCCGTTGGCGGGCTCGTCCAGGACCAGTACGCCGGGATCGCCCAGCAGGGTCGTGGCCAGGCCGAGTCGCTGGCGCATGCCGAGCGAGAAGCCGCCGGCCTTGCGTCCCTTCACCGAACCGAGGCCGACCAGGTCCAGCACCTCATGGCACCGGGCGTCCGAGACGCCGGCCAACGGGGCGTGCACCCGCAGGTGGTCCAGGGCCGAGCGGCCCGGGTGGAAGCTTGCTGCCTCCAGTGCGGCCCCGACCACGGACGCCGGGCTGGGCAGGTCGACGTACCGCTGGCCGTCAATGGTCGCCGTGCCGCCATCGGCATCGACCAGGCCGAGCAGCATCCGCAGGCTGGTGGTCTTGCCAGCACCGTTGGGGCCGAGGAAGCCGGTGACCCGCCCGGGCTGGACGTTGAAGCTGAGGTCATCGACGGCCCGCACCGGGCCGAACGTCTTGGTCAGGTTCCTGATCTCGAGCGTCGCGCCTTGCACGATCGTCCTCTCCCTGGGATCCATGAGGTCGCCACGAGCCTAATCGGGCCCGCCAAGGCGCGCACGACGGGGTCTTTCAGCGACGAGGACGCTGGGTCCAGTCCGCCCCGGGGGGCGCCGATTCCAGCCAGGACTGGAAGCCCATCAGCGTGGACGGGCTCATCGCCATCTCGAGGGGGCCGGCGTCACTGTCGACCAGGATGATCACGTGGTCGGCGTACAACGACATCTGCTCCACCCCGCCCGGGTCGCGACGCCCGGTCTGGACCAGGTCGGTGCGGTGCCATGAGCGCTTGGGACGCGGCGCCAGGGAGAAGATCCGGAACCACTGCAGTTCGTCACCGTGGTAGCGGGCCAGTCCGAGGACCCAGCCGCGGCCAGCCTGGGCCGAGCGGGCCCGGATGCTGAGCTCGAAAGTACCGCCGTCGCGGGAAATGAGGCGACGGCGCACGACCAGTGCCATGGCAGCGATGACGAGCGCCGCGACGAGCACCAGGAGCCCGTCCACGATCCACTGCCAGAGCGGCATTCACCCTCCCAACAAAGCGACTGGGCGTCACTCTATCGGGAGGGTGAATCGGGGTTGCTTCAGGAGGCCTTCTCGACGGCCCGGACCCGCGCTTCGGCGTGCCGGACGGCCTCTTCGGCGGCATCGTCGTTCTCACCTGCAGCATGGGCACGCTCCAGGTCCTGGCGCGCCTTCTCCAGGTCGATCTCGTGCGACATCTCGGCGTACTCCGAGAGGATGGAGACCCGGTTGTTGGCCACGGACAGGAAGCCCTGTGCCACGGCCGCGATCCAGGTCTCGCCCTCGGGGGTCTGGATGTCGACGACGCCCTCGATCAGCAGGGACAGCATGGGAGCGTGTCCCGGCAGCACACCGACGTCACCCTCGGTGGTGCGGGCGACGACCATCTTGGCCTCGCCCGACCACACCAGGCGGTCGGCCGCCACGAGTTCCACGCGCAGTGCGTCAGCCATCACAGGTTCTTCTGGATCTCGGCCCACTTGGCCTCGACGTCGTCGAGACCACCACACATGAAGAACGCCTGCTCGGCCACGTGGTCGTATTCACCGTCGGCGATCTTGTTGAACGCCTCGATGGTGTCCTTGACCGGGACGGTCGAACCCTCGATGCCGGTGAACTGCTTGGCAACGTAGGTGTTCTGCGACAGGAACCGCTGGATCCGGCGGGCCCGGGAGACGATGACCCGGTCCTCCTCGGAGAGCTCGTCCACACCGAGGATCGCGATGATGTCCTGCAGTTCCTTGTTGCGCTGCAGGATCTGCTTGATCCGGACCGCGGTGTTGTAGTGGTCGTTGCCGATGTACTGCGGGTCGAGGATCCGCGAGGTCGACGTCAACGGGTCCACCGCGGGGTAGATGCCGAGCGAGGCGATCTCACGGGAGAGCTCGGTGGTGGCATCCAGGTGGGCGAAGGTGGTCGCCGGGGCCGGGTCGGTGTAGTCGTCGGCCGGCACGTAGATCGCCTGCATCGAGGTGATCGAGTGACCACGGGTCGAGGTGATCCGCTCCTGGAGCAGGCCCATCTCGTCAGCCAGGTTCGGCTGGTAACCCACCGCCGACGGCATCCGGCCCAGCAGGGTGGAGACCTCGGAACCGGCCTGGGTGAACCGGAAGATGTTGTCGATGAAGAGCAGCACGTCCTGCTTCTGCACGTCGCGGAAGTATTCCGCCATGGTCAGCGCAGAGAGGGCGACCCGCAGACGGGTGCCCGGCGGCTCGTCCATCTGGCCGAAGACCAGGGCGACCTTGTCGAAGACCTCGGCCTCCTGCATCTCGACGATCAGGTCGTTGCCCTCACGGGTGCGCTCACCCACGCCGGCGAAGACCGACACACCGTCGTGGTCCTTGGCGACACGGGCGATCATCTCCTGGATCAGCACGGTCTTGCCGACACCGGCACCACCGAACAGACCGATCTTCCCACCCTGCACGTAGGGGGTCAGCAGGTCGATGACCTTGATGCCGGTCTCGAACATCTGGGTCTTGGACTCGAGCTGGTCGAACGCCGGAGCCTTGCGGTGGATGCCCCACCGCTCGTTGATCTCCAGGGTCTCACCCTCGTCGAGGTTGAGGCAGTCACCGGTGGTGTTGAACACCCGGCCCAGGGTGGCGTCACCCACGGGCACGGTGATCGACTCACCGGTGTCAACGACCTGGCCACCACGGACCAGTCCGTCGGTCGGCTTCATCGAGATGGCGCGGACCATCCCGTCACCGATGTGCTGGGCAACCTCGAGCACGATCGTCTTGGACTCCCCGCCCAGGTCGAAGGTGCACTCGAGTGCGTTGTAGATGCCGGGCATCGCGTCGGTCGGGAACTCGATGTCCACGACCGGGCCGATGACGCGGCTGATCCGGCCGACACCACCCGCAGTGGTCTGGGTGCCCTCGTTCACAGTGGCAGTCATAGTCTTCTCACTTCTCCGCTTCAGTCTTGGCCGGCGTTGGCGTCGGCAAGTGCGTTCACGCCACCGACAATCTCGCTGATTTCCTGGGTGATGCCAGCCTGGCGAGCCTGGTTGGCAATACGGGTGTACTTCTTGATGAGCTCATCGGCGTTGTCCGTGGCAGACTTCATCGCCTTCTGGCGGGCGGCCAGCTCGGAGGCGGCCGCCTGCAGGTGGGCGAAGAAGATCCGGCTCTGGACATAGCGCGGGAGCAGGGAGTCCAGCACGTCGGCGGGCGACGGCTCGAACTCGTAGAGCGGCAGCAGCTCCGACTCCTCCGGCGGCTCCTCCCCCTCGACGACCTCCAGCGGGAGGAGGCGTACGGCGGTCGGCTCCTGGACCAGCATCGAGCGGAACCGGGTGTAGACCACGTGCACCTCGTCGACCCCGGGAGCCACGCCGGGCTCGACGGGGGTCTCGTCGTCATTGAGGAACGCCTGGATCAGGGTCTCGCCGATGTCGTGCGCCACGTCGTACGTCGGCTGGTCGGAGAATCCGGTCCAGGCCTGCACCACGGGGCGGTTGCGGAACTTGAAGTAGGCCTCACCCTTGCGCCCGGAGACGTAGAGGTCGGCTTCCTTGCCCTCGCTGCGCAGCTTCTCCAGCAGGCGCTCGGCCTCCTTGAGCACGCTCGAGGAGTAGGCGCCGGCCAGGCCACGGTCGCTGGTCACGATCAGGACCGCGGCCTTCTTCGGGTTCTCCGGCTCCGTGGTCAGGGCGTGGTCCACGTTGGAGAACGTGGCCACGGCCGAGACCGCGCGAGTCAGCTCGCGGGCGTACGGCGCTGCCGCCTGGGCCCGCTGCTGTGCCTTGATGATCCGCGACGCAGCGATGAGCTCCATGGCGCGCGTGATCTTCTTCATCGACTCCGTCGATCGGATCCGCGCGCGATATTCGCGCACCGAGAGGGCCATGGTCAGCCCCGCTTCTGCTTGACGATCTGCTCCTGCTCGAGCTCGTCGTCCTCGAGGGCCTCGTGCTCTTCCTTGCCGGCCTTGATCGACTGGCCGTCGGAGGTCTCGAACTGGTCGAGGAACGAGTCGTAGGCCGCAGCGAGCTGGTCCTCGGTGGAGTCCTCGAACTTCAGGGACTCACGGATGCCCGCCAGGATGCCCTCGTGCGAGCGGCGCAGGTAGTCGAGGAACTCGTTCTCGAACCGGAGCACGTCGTCGGTGGGCACCCGGTCCAGGCGACCCGACGTACCGGTCCACAGCGAGACGGTCATCTCGTCGATCGGGTACGGCGAGTACTGCGGCTGCTTGAGCAGGGCCATCAGGCGCTGGCCACGGTCGAGCTGCTGGCGCGAGGCCGCGTCGAGGTCGGAGGCGAACATCGCGAACGCCTCCATGGCGCGGAACTGGGCCAGGTCCACCTTGAGCGAACCGGTGACCGCCTTCATCGCCTTGGTCATCGCCGAACCACCCACGCGGGAGACCGAGACACCGACGTCGATGGCCGGGCGCTGGTTGGCCGCGAAGAGGTCCGACTGCAAGAAGATCTGGCCGTCGGTGATCGAGATGACGTTGGTCGGGATGAACGCCGAGACGTCGTTGGCCTTGGTCTCGATGATCGGCAGGCCGGTCATCGAGCCCTTGCCCATCTCGTCGGAGAGCTTCGCGCAACGCTCCAGGAGGCGGCTGTGCAGGTAGAAGACGTCACCCGGGTAAGCCTCACGACCCGGCGGGCGGCGCAGCAGCAGCGACACGGCGCGGTAGGCCTCGGCCTGCTTGGTCAGGTCGTCGAAGACGATCAGGACGTGCTTGCCGCCGTACATCCAGTGCTGGCCAATCGCCGAGCCGGTGTAGGGGGCGAGGTACTTGAACCCGGCGGAGTCAGAGGCCGGGGACGCCACGATCGTGGTGTATTCCAGCGCGCCAGCCTCTTCCAGGGCGCCACGCACGGAGGCGATGGTCGAGCCCTTCTGGCCGATCGCGACGTAGATGCAGCGAACCTGCTTGTCCGGGTCACCGGACTCCCAGTTCTGCTTCTGGTTGATGATCGTGTCGATCGCGATGGTGGTCTTGCCGGTGGCGCGGTCACCAATGATCAGCTGGCGCTGGCCACGGCCGATCGGGGTCATCGCGTCGATCGCCTTGATCCCGGTGGCCAGCGGCTCATGGACCGACTTGCGCTCCATCACGCCGGGCGCCTGGAGCTCGAGGGCGCGGGTGCCCTCGGTCGCGATCTCGCCGAGGCCGTCGATCGCGTTGCCGAGCGGGTCGACCACGCGGCCGAGGTAGCCGTCACCGACGGGGACCGAGAGGACCTCGCCGGTACGGCGGACCGACTGGCCCTCCTCGATGCCGGCGAAGTCACCCAGCACGACGACACCGATCTCGCGGGTGTCGAGGTTCAGGGCCAGGCCGCGGGTGCCGTCTTCGAACTCGAGCAGCTCGTTGGCCATGACGGACGGAAGTCCGCTGACCCGGGCGATGCCGTCAGCGGCCTCGGCAACGGTGCCGACCTCTTCACGGCTTGCGGTCTCGGGCTTGTAGTCCGACACGAAGCGCTGCAGCGCATCCCGGATCTCGTCCGGACGGATCGAAAGCTCCGTCATCACTCTTCCTTATCTCTGAGTCTGCTCGGTTCAGGTCTTGGGCGCCGGGCTGGTGTCAGCCGGCGAGCTTGCGGCCGGCGTCGCTGAGCCGGCTGGAAACGGTGCCGTCGATGACGTCGTCGCCGATCTCCACACGGAGACCACCGATCACGTCCGGGTCGACGACCACGTTCAGGTGGATGGCACGACCGTACTGGCGCGAGAGCGCACCCTCCAGCCGCTGCCGGTCGGCATCGGACAGCGGGCGAGCCACCCGGACCTCGGCAACCGACTGGCCGTACGCCTCGGCAGCCACCTGCTGGTAGGCAGCCAGGGCAACCCCGACGGTGCGGTGGGTGCCGGCCAGGGACTGCTCGACCAGGTCGATCGTGGCCGGCAGCGCCTTGCCCTCCAGCAGGGCGCGGACCAGCGTGCCCTTGTCCTGCTGGGAACGGGCCGGGTCGGAGAGCGCGTCACGCAACTCGGGGTTGGTCTTCACCAACTGCCCCACCTCGAAGAGCTCGTCCGAGAGGCGACCGGCGTCATCACCGGCCGACTTCACGATGGCGAGCACGCCGAGCTGCTCCAATGCGTCGGCCAGGTCGCGCGGAGCGGTCCAGCGACGGCCCGAGGCGGCGCTGGCCAGGGCCACCACTGCCTCGGAGACCTTCGCCCCGAACACCTCGCGGACCAGGCCGACCTTCGCCTCGTCGGCCACCGACAGGTCGGTGACCACGCGACGCAGGCTCGCCTCGCTGCGGAGCACACCGGAGACCCCGAACAGCTCCTTGCCGACCTGGGCGGCACTGGCCGGGTCGCCGGCGAGCATCGAGTCCAGGTCGTCACGGAGTGCTGCGAAGGCACCGGCAGAAGCACCACGGAAGGACATCAGCGCGCCCCGTTCGCGGCACCGTCGGCCTCGAGCTCGGCCAGGAACCGCTCGACCACGCGGCTCTGGCGAGCCTCGTCGTCCAGGCTCTCGCCGACGATCCGGCCGGCCAGGCCAGTCGCCAGGGTGCCGACCTCGGCGCGGAGCGAGGTGACCGCCTGCTGGCGCTCCGCCTCGATCTGGGCCTTGCCGTGCTCGACGATGCGGTTGGACTCGGCCTGGGCCTGCTCCCGCATCTCCGCCACGATCGCCGCGCCCTGCTCGCGCGCTTCCTCACGGATGCGCGCGGCCTCGTGGCGGGCCTCGGCGAGCTGGGCGTCCAGCTCGGCGAGCTTGGCGTCTGCCTCGGCCTGCTTGGTCTCGGCCGCGGCCAGGCCGCCTTCGATCGCCGAGGTGCGCTCGGCGTACGTCGCCTCGAAGTTCGGCACGATCCACTTCTTCACGGCGAAGAAGAGGATCCCGAAGACGACGAGGGACAGCACCAGTTCGACCGGGTGGGGAATGAGCGGGTTCAGCTCATGACCCTCCGCGGCGACGATGGTCAGTGTCTGCATGGGCAGGTCCTTCTTCCGGGTCCTACTTCAGGCTGGGTCAGAGAACGAACGCGAGGGCGATACCGATGATCGCGAGCGCCTCAGCGAGCGCGAAGCCCAGGATGGCGATGGTCTGCAGGCGGCTCTGGGCCTCCGGCTGGCGCGCCACACCGTTGATGTAGGCGGCGAAGATCAGACCGATACCGATACCGGGGCCAATCGCAGCCAGACCGTAACCAATCATGTTGAGGTTGCCGTCCACGGCGGGGTTCCTTTCGGTTGTTTCCTTGCTGGAAAACTATGGGTGTTGGGTGTTGCAGTCTTGGGTGGAGCGGATCAGTGCTCGTCTGCCAGGGAGCCCTGGATGTACATGGCGTTCAGCAGCACGAAGACGTAGGCCTGCAGGAACTGGATCAGCAGTTCGAAGACCGTGACGATCGCGAAGAGCAGCCAGGCCAGGACGCCGGGGATCACGTAGGCGCCGCTCATCTCGACGATCAGGTACTGACCACCGAGCGCGAAGAGGATGAGCAGCATGTGGCCGGCGAACATGTTGCAGAACAGACGCAGGGCCAGGGTGACCGGGCGGACCAGGATGTTCGACATGAACTCCAGCGGCACCAGCAGCGGGTACATCACCGGGCTGACCCCGGACGGGACGCACATCAACTTCAGGTAGCCACCGAAGCCGTGCTTGCGGATCCCGACGTAGTTGTAGATCGCCCAACTGAGCAGCGCCAGCGAATAGACCAGACCGGACCTGGAGAAGGTCGGGAACTGGAAGAACGGGATGCTGCCCAGGAAGTTGTTGAACAGGATGAAGAAGAAGAGGGCGAACAGGTACGGCGTGAACCGCTGGAAGTCCTGGGACCCGATCAGGTCCCGGCCCATCGAGTTGCGCACGAAGCCATAGCCCGCCTCGCCGACGTACTGCAGGCGGCTGGGCACCATGGCGCGCTTGCGCGAGGCCGCCCAGAAGAGGAGGAAGACCACGCCAGCGACGATGACCAGCTGGATCATCGGCTTGGTGACCCCGAGGTAGTGCGTCTCGCCGAGGAACTCGAAGGTCTTGTCAGGGCCGATCGGGGGGAGGTTGAAGTCCCCCGGGCTCGGCGGCACGAAGCCGTCGGCGCGAAGATCGGACGTCGCGATCGAACTCACGGTGTCTCCTGTATCGGCAGCACTGCTACTTCTGGTCTGTGGACGGCTGTCTGAACCTGGCCCAGGTCATGTAGATCCCGAACACTGCCCCGAGCAGGATTCCGATCGCGACCAGGTACGTCGTACCGAGCCAGCGATCCAGACCCCAGCCGAGCGCTCCGTAGACGAACACGCCGGAGACCAGGTATCCGAACGCGTGCCATGGATCGCCCTTGGGCTGATCGGTGGTCGATTCGGGAGAACTGCCGGTGTGCTCGGTGGGAGGTTTCTGCTGAGCCATCGCGCACCGGACAATAGCAGCCCTGCGGCCTCATCGCGCACTCGCATCGGTCAGGTCGTACGCCGGCAGGCGCAAACGGGTGGTCAGCACGATCTGGGCACCCAGCCAGAGCAGCGTCCCGACGATCACCACGCCGGCGAGCCAGCGCGCGTCGACCGGTCCGTCGAGGGCGCCGGAGCGGCTCATGGCCAGGAACACGAGCCCCATCAGCACCACCTGCAACAGGTAGGTGAGCATCGCGATCAGCAGCGACATCGAGGGCATCACCTGTGCCACCACGGAGACGACGTACGTGCCGCCACCGAGGACGACCAGCACCAGGAGCGTGCCAGCCAGGGCACCCCAGGCAGCCGACGAGCCGGCGGCGAACGCGCCGACGAGCGTGGCGACCAGTCCGATCGCGAGGGTGGAGGCCGAGACGAGGAGGAGCACGGAGGCGCCGGTGCGGGCACTCGCGGGCTGCAACTCGGTCGTCATCACGGCGGCCGTTCCTCTAGGGGTCAAGAAGCGCTCGGAAAGCGCTTGTGAAAGTTAGCACAAGCGCCCCCCGCTCCCCCAAACCGGGGTCGCCGCGACCGCCCAGCAGGCCCGGATCAGCGGCCGGCCGGCACCTCGACGTCGCCGCCCTTCATCCGCGGCACCAGGAAGGTGAGCGCCATCGTCACCAGCAGCCAGACGGTGACCACCACCCAGGTCAGGCCACTGGAATAGAGGCTGATCAGCACGGTGCCGAAGCCGATCAGGCTGGCCCACAGCCACAGGATCAGCACGGCGCGACCGTGCGAGTGGCCGATCTCCAGCATCCGGTGGTGCAGGTGCTGCTTGTCGGGGTGGTAGAACATCTGGCCGCGCGCGGTACGCCGCACCACCGCCAGGACCAGGTCCGCGAACGGCACGACCAGGATCGACAGCGGCACGATGATCGGCAGCAGGGTGGGCACCAGGCTCGCGTCCGAGCCGCCACCGCCCTGGGTGACATCAGTGACCGAGAACTGCCCGGAGAGGGTGAGCGCCGAGGCGGAGAGGACCAGCCCCAGCAGCATCGAGCCACTGTCGCCCATGAAGAGCCGGGCCGGATAGAAGTTGTGCGGCAGGAAGCCCGCGCAGGCACCACCGAGGGCCGCACAGAGCAGGGCGCCGGTGACTGCCAGCGACTGTCCGTTGAGGTTCGCGATCTGGTAGCAGAAGAGGAAGAAGGCGATCGCGCCCAGCCCGACCACGCCAGCGGCCAGCCCGTCCAGTCCGTCGACGAAGTTGACCGCGTTGACGGTCGCGACGACGGTGAAGACGGTGAGCAGGGCGGCCTGGGACGGGTCGAGGGCGAACTGCCCGTCCCCGGGCGCCGGGAAGAAGCGGTATTGCACGCCGAACCCGATCAGGAAGCCGGCCGCGAGCACCTGGCCGCCCAGTTTGGTCAGGGCGTCGATCTCGTAGAGGTCGTCGAGCACCCCGACCATGCAGATCAGCGCCCCGGCCACCAGCACCACCCCGGCGTCGCGGAAGACGTTCGGGGAACTCAGCGACAAGAAGGGCAACTGGCGGGCGACGAAGTAGGCAGCGACCAGGCCACCGAGCATGGCCAGCCCGCCGAAGTAGGGAATCGGGATCACGTGCACGTCACGGTCGCGGACCTGGGCGACGGCCTTGGTCCGGATCGCGAACTCGCGGGCGAGCACGGTGAGCAGATAGGTCACCGAGCCCGCGACCAGGAAGACGAGGAGGTATTCCCGCACCGGGCCCCCTCAGCCCTCGTCCACGAGGGTCACCCCGAATGGTTCGAGCGCCTCGTTCAGCTCGGCCAGGGAGAGCGCTCCGCGGCGCAGGATCCGCCCCTGGGGCCCGGTCGCATCCACGATGGTGGACGGCTCGGCGCCGCTGGAGGGACCTGCGTCGACGACCACGGCGACCGCGCCGCCGAGCATCTCTTCCGCGGCCTCGGCGGTGCTGGCGGCCGGCTCGCCGGTGACGTTCGCGGAGCTGACGGCCAGCGGACCGGTCCGTTCCAGGAGTGCCAGCGCGACCGGGTGGTCGGGCATCCGCACCGCGACGGTCCCCCGGGTGTCACCCAGGTCCCACTGCAGGGAGGGCTGCTGGTGGCACACGATGGTCAGCGGGCCGGGCCAGAACGCCTCGACCAGGGTCCGGGCGTACGCCGGGACGTCGGTGGTCAGCGCGTCCAGGGTGGTCTGCGCGCTGATCAGGACCGGCGGGGGCATGTCGCGTCCCCGGCCCTTGGCGGCGAGCAGGGCGGCCACCGCGGCCGGGTCGAACGCATCGGCGCCCAGGCCGTAGACCGTGTCGGTGGGCAGCACGACGAGCTCGCCACGGCGTACTGCGACGGTGGCGGCCTCGACGGCAGCCTCCAGTTCGGCCTCGTCCGCGGTCGGGTAGCGCATGGGACTCATCGTGCCAGCCGCGCCGTCAGGTAGCGCGCACGACCTGCCAGGTCGAGATGGTCGCGTACGTCGCTCCACCGACCGGCGTCGACGAAGACCTGCGGCGCCGCCAGCCCCTGGACGTCGGCATGCTCGGCACCGACAACCCCGCGCGGGCGGAGCAGGACAGCGGCGCGGCGCTCGAGCACCCGCATCGCATCCAGCCCGTCGTCGCCGGAGAAGAGGGCCAGGTGCGGGTCGTGGTCGCGGGCCTCGGCGGCCACGGTTTCCCATGCCTCGAGCGGGATGTACGGCGGGTTGCAGACCACCACGTCGACGGTTCCGGCCAGGTCGTCGAACGCGTCGGCCATGTCCCCGTGGCGCAACTCGACCCCGGTGCCGGCCAGGTTCTGCGTCGCCCACGCGTGCGCGCCCTCGTCGAGCTCCACGGCGTACACCCGGGCCTCGGGGACCTCCTGGGCGAGTGAGCGGGCGATCGCCCCCGAGCCGGTGCACAGGTCGACCACGACCGGGGCGCGCCCGCTTTCGCCGAGCACCTGTTGTGCGGCCTCGATGGCCCAGCCGGCCAGCAGTTCGGTCTCCGGGCGCGGGACGAAGACGCCGGGGCCTACCTTGAGCTCGGTGTGCCGGAAGCCGGCCAGGCCGGTGAGGTGTTGCAGTGGCTCGCGGGCGGCGCGGCGCTCGACCAGTGCCCCGAACTCGGCGACCTGGTCGGCTCCCGGGTCGTCGACCAAGGGCAGCCGGGAGCGCGTGGTGCCCAGCACGTGGGCCAGGAGTTCGGCGGCGTCGTGGTCGGGACTGGCGACCCCGGACTCCTCCAGCCGGCTCGCGGCATCGCGGAGCACGGCACTGACCCTGCGACTGCTCATGACTCCAGCGCCTCCAGCCGGGCGGCCAGATCGGCCTGGACACAACTGTCGATCACCGGCCCGAGGTCACCGTCCAGGACGGCGTCAAGGTTGTAGGCCTTGTAGCCGGTGCGGTGGTCGGAGATCCGGTTCTCCGGGTAGTTGTAAGTGCGGATCCGCTCGGAGCGGTCCACCGTGCGCACCTGCGACTTGCGGGCCTCGCTGGCCTCGGCCATCGCCTCCTCCTCGGCCGCAGCCAGGAGGCGTGCGCGCAGGATCCGCAGCGCGGACTCCTTGTTCTGCAGTTGCGACTTCTCGTTCTGGCAACTGACCACGATCCCGGTCGGCAGGTGGGTGATTCGCACCGCCGAGTCGGTCGTGTTGACGCTCTGGCCGCCGGGTCCGCTGGAGCGGAAGACGTCGACGCGCAGGTCGTTCTCGTCGACCTCGACGTCGACCTGCTCGGCCTCGGGCAGGACCAGCACCCCGGCTGCAGAGGTGTGCACGCGCCCCTGCGACTCGGTGACCGGGACCCGCTGGACCCGGTGCACCCCGCCCTCGAACTTGAGCAGTGCGTACGGCGCCTCGCCGGGCTCCGGGGTGCCCTTCGCCTTCACCGCGACGGTCACCGACTTGTAGCCGCCCAGGTCGGAGGCGGTCGCGTCCAGGATCTCCAGCGACCAGCCGCGCTGCTCGCCGTGGCGGGTGTACATCCGCAGCAGGTCACCGGCGAAGAGGGCCGACTCCTCGCCGCCCTCCCCCGACTTCAGTTCCAGGATCGCGTCCTTGGCGTCGCTCGGGTCGCGCGGCACCAGCAGGTGGCGCAGGCGCTCGGCGACCGCCGTACGCCGTTCCTCGATCGCCTCGGCCTCGTCGGCGAAGGAGGCGTCCTCACCGGCCAGTTCGCGGGCCGCCTCGGCGTCGTCGCCGAGTTGCTGCCACTCGTGCCAGGTCCGCACGATCGCCGAGAGTTCGGCGTACCGCTGGTTCAGCCGCTTGGCCAGGCGCTGGTCGGCATGGGTCTCCGGCTCGGCGAGTCGTTGCTCCACGTCGGCATGCTCGGCCGCCAGGCCCTCCACTGCCTCGAACACCCAGAACCTCCCCTTGCCGACCGATTGATGCCAAATGGACAGCGCCGGTCACCCGCGTGGGCGGGGACCGGCGCTGTGGAGAAGCTACTTCTTGGCGTCAGCCTTCTTGGCGTAGCGGGCCTCGAAGCGGGCGACGCGACCACCGGTGTCAAGGATCTTCTGCTTGCCGGTGTAGAACGGGTGGCACGCGGAGCAGACGTCGGCGCGAATGATGCCGTCGGTCTTGGTGCTGCGCGTGGTGAACGTGTTGCCGCAGGTGCAGCTGACCTGGGTCTCCACGTATTCGGGGTGGATGTCCTTCTGCATGGTGTCCTCACTTCAGGGTCGCCGGGTCGCTCCCGCCGGATGCGGACGCGTGAACCGGAACCAGCGCACAAGTGTGCCACTGCGGTCAACGCGCGCGCCAATCGGGACATTCCCGCGACGCACATGCACCGAATCGGCCCCGAAATCTCGCGCGCAGGGGCCGATCGGGTGCACCTGCACCGTTGCGTTCAGGCGAAGGTGCGCACCTGTTCGTCGCGGCGGACCACGAAGACCATCAGCGCCAGGGCGGTGAGCACGACCGACGCCATCACCACGCCCATCGGGACGGTGGTGACGCTGTCGAAGAGCCCGACCACCGGCGCCACCGCTCCCCCGATGCCGAATTGCAGGAAGCCCAGCACCGCGGCCGCGGAACCGGCCGCCTCACCGTGGCGGTTCAGCGCCAGCGCCGGGACGTTCGGCGAGACCAGGCCGTTGCAGGCCAGCACCACGACCAGGGGCACCACCGCACCGGCGATGCCGCCCACGCCCGTCGCACCGAGGACGACCAGGGACGTCGAGGCCAGGGCGGAGACGACCATGGCTGCGGTCATCACGTCCATGATCCGCCAGCGGCGCAGCAGGGTGGGGTTGACCTGGGTGGCGGTGATCAGCGCCAGCGCGTTGAGCCCGAAGATGACCGCGAACTGCTGCTCGCTGGCGCCGAATCCGTCCTGGAAGACATAGGAACTCCCGGCGATGTAACTGAACATCGCGGCCATCATCAGCCCACCGATCAGGGCCACGGCCAGGAAGGCGCGGTCCGCCAGCAACGAGCGGTAGGTGGCCAGGCTGGCCCGCACCCGGGCCGGGCGGCGTCGCGCGGGCGGCAGTGTCTCGCGCAACGCGAACAGGGCAAGGGTGACCAGTGCGAGCGCGACCACGGCCAGGACCCCGAAGATCCCGCGCCAGTCCGACCAGCGCAGCACCTGGCTGCCCAGGGTCGGGGCCAGCATCGGCGCCGCACCCATCACCAGCATCAACCGGGACATGGTCCGGGCCACCTCGATGCCCGCGAACTGGTCACGCACCATCGCCATCGCGGTGACCGTCACGGCGGCGCCGGCGAACCCCTGCACGATCCGTACGCCGGCCAGCACCTCCACCGACGGCGCCAGCAGGCACAGCACCGAGGCCAGTGCGTGCACGCTAAGGCCGACGACCAGGGGGCGCTTGCGCCCGAAGGCATCCGAGAGGGGGCCGATCACCAACTGCCCGAACGCCAGGCCGAGCAGCATGCCGGTGAGGGTCAACTGCACCTGCGACTCGGCAGCGGTGAACTCGTCACTGATCTCCGGGAAGGCCGGGAGATACATGTCGATGCTGAGTGGGCCCAGCGAGATCAACAGGCCCAGGACCAGGACGACCTGGAACCGACGCGGCGGGGCCTCGAGCGTCGTCGGTGCCACGGCGGCGGTCTGTGTCGGGAGGGACTGTGTCACGACCCTCGTCAACCGCCGGTCACCCGGTTTTGTTCCCGGGTGCCTTCTTCCCGACCGTGCGTCAGCGACTGGCTCCGTCGCGCTGCCACTGCATCAGGAACTCGACGTTGCTCTGCGACCCGGAGAGGCGCTCGCGCAGGAAGTCCAGCCCCTCCCGACCACCGAGGCCGGCGACGTGGCTGCGCAGCGTCCTGATCAGGCCGATCTCCTGGTCGCCGAGCAACAGGTCCTCGCGGTGCGTGCCCGAGGAGGCCAGGTCGATCGCCGGCAGGCTGCGCGGCTCGGTGTGGTCACCGAGCAGCCGGATCTCGGCGTTGCCCGCGGCCTGGATCTCCTCCAGGATCGCTTCGTCCATCTGCGATCCGCTGTCGACCAGGGCCGTGGCCAGGATGGTCAGGGAGCCGCCGTTCTCGACGTTCCGCGCGGCGCCGAAGAACTTCTTCGGCGGGTGCAGGGAGGCGGCGTCCACGCCGCCGGAGAGGACACGGCCGCTGGCCGGGTTGGCCATCGTGTAGGCGCGGCCGAGGCGGGTGATCCCGTCGAGGAGCACCACCACGTCATGGCCCAGTTCGACCAGTCGCTTGGCCCGCTCGATGGCGAGTTCGGCCAGCGTGGTGTGGTCCAGGGCGGGGCGGTCCAGGGTCGAGGCGATCACCTCGCCCTTGATGGAGCGCTGGAAGTCGGTGACCTCCTCGGGGCGCTCGTCGACCAGGACCACCATCAGGTGGCACTCCGGGTTGTTGGTGCTGATCGAGTGGGCCACCGACCGGAGCAGGGTGGTCTTCCCGGCCCGCGCCGGGGAGACCACGAGTGCCCGCTGGCCCTTGCCGAGCGGTGCGGCGAGGTCGATCAACCTGCCGGTCACGTCGCTGGCCGTGGTCTCCATCCGGAGCCGCTCGGAGGGGTGGACCGCGGTCAGCTTGTCGAAGTCGGCCCGCTCGGCCATCGCCTCGGGGTCGGCCCCGTTGACGGCATCGATGCGCACCATCGGGTTGAACTTCTCGCGGCGCTCACCCTCGCGGGGCTGGCGGACCTGGCCGACCACGGCGTCACCGCGGCGCAGGCCGTGCTTGCGCACCATCGAGAGCGAGACGTAGACGTCGTCAGGGCCGGCCAGGTAGCCGCTGGTGCGCACGAACGCGTAGTTGTCGAGCACGTCCAGGATGCCCGCAGCGGGGACCAGGACGTCGTCGTCGAGGATGGTGGTGTCCGGCTCGTTGCGGTTGCCCCGCCCGGTGCGGTCGCGCCCGCGGCGACGCCGGCTGCGGCCCGAGCCCTCGTCGTCCCCGCCGTCGTGCTGCTGCTTGTCGTTCTGGGCCTGCTTGTCGCCCTGGGCCTGGTTGTCGTTCTGGTTGCGCTGCTGCTTGCCCTGGCCGGAGCGACCCTTCTCGTTCTGCTGCTGCTTGTCGCCCTGGGCCTGCTTGTCGTTCTGCTGCTTGTCACCCTGGCTGGACTGCTGCTTCTCGTTCTGGCCCTGGTTCGACTGCTGCTGGTCCTGCTTCTGGTCGCGGTTGCGGTTCCGGGTGCGGTTGCGGCCCTCGTCGCCCTGGCCGGCGGCTGGCGCCTGGTCGTCGCGGGTTTGGCCCTCGCGTGCCTGGCCCTCGTTCGCCTTGGGCTCGCCAGCCTTGGCCGGGGCCCGGTCAACCTCACCCTGCTTGGCCCGATCCTGCTGCGCCTCGACCTTCGGAGCACCGGACGGCTTGCCACCGGACTGGGCCGCCTTGATCGCAGCGACCAGGTCGGCCTTCTTCATCCGGGCCGCTCCGCTGATCCCGAGCCCGCCAGCCATCGCCTTCAGGTCCGCCAGCAGCATGGCGTTCAGCCCGCCACCGCGCTTCTTCGCCGCGGGTGCGTCGGCCGTGGGGGTGGTCGGTTCAGGGGATTCGCTCACGTGAGGTCCTTGCCTGCTCGTGGCTCCCGTTCGGCCGGTCGACGATGCGACGCAGACGCGGGCCGATGTGGGAGGGATGTGTTGGAGAGTTCCGCATCCGAGGGTCAGAACCACGGATGCCTGCGCCGGATGATCATGGCGCAGCAGCGACCCTAGCACCCACCGAGGCGCCGTTCACGGGGCGGTTCTTCAGCCCAGGACCTCGACGCCACGCGTGGCCAGGTCCAGGGGCATGGCCTGCCATCCCGGCGGGCACTGCTCGAGCAGCACCCGCGGCCCGGGTGACCAGTCGCTCAGCGGTTGCATCGGCCCGTCGGTGAAGGCCAGCACCGTGGGCCCGGCGCCCGAGACGATGGCCGGGTGGCCCGCGGCACGCAACCGGTGGACCAGTTCCAGTGACTCCGGCATCGCGGCCGCGCGGTAGTCCTGGTGCAGGTAGTCGCGGGTGGCCAGCAGCAGCATCTCCGGGCGCGAGGCCAGGCTGGCCACCAGCAGCGCTGCCCGGCCGGCGTTGGCCGCGGCATCGGCATGCGGCACCGTCGAGGGCAACAATCCCCGGGCGGTCTCGGTGGCCAACGGGATCGGAGGGATGAAGACGACGGCCGAGATGCGCGGATCGAGGGCCGAGTTCGTAGCGAACCAGGCACCGTCCTGCTCGCCGGAGATGACGAAGCCGCCGAACCAGGCCGGCGCCACGTTGTCCGGGTGACCCTCCATGCCCGCGGCCAGTTCGAATGCAGCGGTGTCGTCCATCAGCAACATCCCGCCAGCGACGAGCGCCCGGGCCAGGGCGATCCCCCCGACGATCGCTGCGGAAGAGGAACCCAGTCCCCTGCCGTGCGGGATGACGTTGCGACAGACCAGGCGCAGGCCCGGCGGATCGGCATGCATCGCCGCGAAGGCCGCGCGCATCGCCCGCACCACCAGGTGCGACTCGTCGCGCGGCACGTCCTGGCTTCCGCTCCCCTCGACCACGACCTCCAGCCCGCCGTCTGTGACCTGGGCGGTCAATTCGTCGCGCAGGGCGAGGGCGAGGCCGAGCGCGTCGAAGCCAGGGCCGAGGTTGGCGGAGGTGGCCGGGACCGAGACGCTCACCTCACCGTCGACGAACCGTGCCATCAGGTGAGACCGGCTGCCGCAGCGGCGTCCTCAACACTCACGTCCACCACGTTGTCCACCACGTCGCCGAAGCCCTCCAGCGCGGTGACGGTGTCCTTGAGGCCGTGGCCGGTGACCGTGATGACCACGGTCTTGCCGGCGTACGACTCCCCGCGCTCGAGGTCCTGCAGCAGGCCGGCGATGCCGGCTGCCGAGGCGGGCTCGACGAAGACGCCGTCGTTGCTGGAGAGCTGGAACTGGGCGGCGAGGATCTGCTCGTCGGTGACCGAGGCGAAGCGCCCGTGCGACTCGGCGGCCGCGGCCTCGGCCAGCTTCCACGAGGCCGGGTTGCCGATCCGGATCGCGGTCGCCTTGGTCTCCGGGTTCGGGAACGGCTTGCCGGTGACCAGCGGCGAGGCACCCTCGGCCTGGTAGGCGCGCATCACCGGGCGCTTGGTGGCGCGCCCCAGGTCGGCGTACTGCTTGTAGCCCAGCCAGTACGCCGAGATGTTGCCGGCGTTGCCGACCGGGAGCAGGTGGTAGTCCGGTGCGTCACCGAGGCGGTCGATCACCTCGAAGGAGGCGGTCTTCTGGCCCTCCAGGCGCATCGGGTTGACCGAGTTGACCAGGGCCACCGGATAGTCCTCGGCCAGGCCGCGGGAGAGCGTGAGGCAGTCGTCGAAGTTGCCGCGGACCATGATCACCTGGGCACCGTGCATGATCGCCTGGGCCATCTTGCCCGCGGAGATCTTGCCCTCGGGCACCAGCACGATCGGCTTGATCCTGGCCTTGGCGGCATAGGCCGACATCGATGCCGACGTGTTGCCGGTGGAGGCGCAGACGACGGCCTTGGCGCCCTGGTGGACGGCGACGGAAAGGGCCGTGGTCATCCCGCGGTCCTTGAACGACCCGGTCGGGTTGTTGCCCTCGACCTTGAGCCAGATGCTGCCGCCGGTGACCTCGGAGAGCCACAGCGACTCGACCAGGGGCGTGCCGCCCTCACCCAGGGTCACGGCAGGCGTGTCCTGCGGGATGTCGAGGAGTTCGCGATATTCCTCGATCACGCCACGCCACTGGTGGCGGGGGGCGGCATCGGTGCCGGTCATTCGTTCGTCCCTTCCACGCGCATCACCGAGGTGACCTCGCGAACCATGTCCATCTCCTGCAGCGCCTCGACCGTGGCGCGCAACTGTGCATCGGTGGCCCGGTGCGAGACCACGACCAACTGGGCATCGGCGCCCCGGCCCTCCTGGCGCACCGTCTGGATCGAGACGCCGTGCTCGGCGAAGGCGGTGGCCACCGCGGCCAGCACGCCGGCCTTGTCCTCGACGTCGATGCCGACGTGATAGCGGGTCAGCGTCTCCCCCATCGGCAGCACCACCCGGTCGGCGTACGCCGACTCCCCCGGGCCCTGGGTCTGGTTGACCCGGTTGCGGGCGGCGGTGACCAGGTCACCGAGGACGGCCGATGCGGTCGGCGATCCGCCGGCGCCGGGGCCGTAGAACATCAACTGGCCCGCGGCCTCCGACTCGACGAAGACCGCGTTGTAGGCCTCGCGCACCGAGGCCAGCGGGTGGCTGAGCGGGATCATCGCCGGGTGCACCCGGGCCGAGACCGCCCCGTCACGCAACTCGCAGATTGCCAGCAGCTTCACCACCGACTTCATCTCGCGCGCCGAGGCGACGTCGGCGGCGGTGACGTCGGCAATGCCCTCGCGGTAGACGTCGGCGGCACCGACCCGGGTGTGGAAGGCCAGGCTGGCCAGGATGGCGGCCTTGGCCGCGGCATCGAACCCCTCGACGTCGGCAGTCGGGTCCGCCTCGGCGTACCCGAGCTCCTGGGCCTCCTCGAGCGCCTCGGAGAAGCCGGCACCGGTGGTGTCCATCTTGTCGAGGATGAAGTTGGTGGTGCCGTTGACGATGCCCAGCACCCGGGTGACCCGGTCGCCGGCCAGCGACTCGCGCAGGGGGCGCAGGATCGGGATGGCACCGGCGACCGCGGCCTCGTAGAAGAGGTCACGCCCCGCCTTCTCGGCCGCCTCGAAGAGGGTCGGGCCGTCCTCGGCGACCAGCGCCTTGTTCGCCGTCACCACCGAGGCGCCGTGCTCCAGCGCGGAGAGGATCAGGCCACGGGCCGGCTCGATCCCGCCGATCACCTCGATGACCAGGTCCAGGTCGCCGCGGGCGACGAGCGCGTCGGCATCCGTGGTGAGCAGGCCCTCGGGCACCTCGACCTCGCGGGGCGCGTCCAGGCGACGTACGGCGACGGCGACCAGGTCCACCCGTGCACCGATCCGGGCGGCCAGGTCGTCGGCCTGGGTGGTGAGCAGGCGCACCACCTGGGAACCCACCGAACCGCACCCGAGGACGGCCACCTTCAGCCGCTTCGCGTCCTCACCCTGTCCTGCCTGACTCACTGCACTGCTCCCATGTCGGTTGCCAGAAGATCGTCCTCAGTCTCCCGTCGGACGATGATTCGCGCGACTCCGTCCCGCACAGCGATCACCGGCGGACGCAGCGCGTGGTTGTAGTTGCTCGACATCGAGCGACAGTAGGCGCCCGTGCCGGGCACCGCGACCAGGTCACCGGGCGCGATGTCCGCGGGGAGGAACTCGTCCTTGACCACGATGTCACCCGACTCGCAGTGCCGCCCGACCACGCGGGCCAGCAGCGGCGGCGCGTCCGAGCGTCGCGAGGCCAGGGTCGCCGAGTAGTCGGCGTCGTACAGCGCGGTGCGGATGTTGTCGCTCATCCCGCCGTCGACGCTGACATACGTACGCCGTGCCCCGCCGTCGAGGGCGACCTCCTTGACGGTGCCCACCTCATACACGGTGCAGGTGCTCGGGCCGGCGATGGCGCGGCCCGGCTCGATGGAGAGCCGCGGTGCCGCGATGCCCAGGTCGCTGCACTCGCGCGCCACGATGGCGAGCATCTCCGCGGCCAGCCGCTCCGGCGTGGACGGGTCGTCCTGGGTGGTGTAGGCGATGCCGAACCCCCCACCCAGGTCCATCTCCGGCGGCTCCACGCCCAACTCGGAGATGATCCGGGCGTGCAGGGCCAGGACGCGGCGGGCGGCCACCTCGAAGCCCGCGGAATCGAAGATCTGGCTGCCGATGTGGCTGTGCAGCCCGAGCAGTTCCAGGCCCGGGGCGGCCAGCACCCGGCGTACGGCCTCGAAGGCGTCGCCGGAGGTGATCGAGAAGCCGAACTTCTGGTCCTCGTGGGCAGTGGCGATGAACTCGTGGGTGTGTGCCTCGACACCGGCGGTGACCCGCACCATCACCCGGGCGCGCTTCCCGGTCTGCTCGACCAGGGCGGCCAGGCGCTCGATCTCGTGGAAGGAGTCGACCACGATCCGCCCGACGCCCAGGTCGAGTGCGCGGGCCAGCTCGGGAACCGTCTTGTTGTTGCCGTGGTAGCCGATCCGGGCGGGGTCCACCCCGGCGCGGATCGCCACGCTCAGTTCACCGTTGGAGCAGACGTCGAGGCAGAGCCCCTCCTCGACGATCCACCGGGCGACGGTGGTGCACAGGAATGCCTTGCCGGCGTAGTAGACGTCCCATCCGGCCTGGTCGGAGAAGGCGTCGCGGAAGGCGCGGGCGCGGGCCCGGAAGTCTGCCTCGTCCAGCACGTACGCCGCGGACCCGTGCTCGGCGACCAGGTCGCGCAGGTCCACTCCCCCGACGACCAGGGCGCCGTCGTCGTTCTTGTGCGCGGTGCTCGACCAGAGGTGCTGGACCAGCGCGTTGGTGTCCTCGGGCACCTGCAGCCAGGACGGGCCGCGGGCTCCCTGGGCATGGGCCCACCCTGCTTCGTGTGCGTGCATCCTCAGCTCACATCCGTTCCGGGGCGCTGACGCCGAGCAGGCCCAGCCCGTTGGCCAGCACCACCCGGGTGGCGTCGACCAGCAGCAGCCGGGCGCGGTGCAGGTCGGTGGTCTCCTCGTCGCCGCGCGGCAGCACCCGGCAGTTGTCGTAGAAGCGGTGATAGGTGCCGGCCAGCTCCTCCAGGTAGCGGGCCACCCGGTGCGGCTCGCGCAGCTCGGCGGCGGCCTTGATCACCCGCGGGAACTCGGCCAGCGCCCGGAGCAGCTCGCCCTCCTTCTCGTGGGTGAGCAGGTCGGGGTGGTTGGCGGCCTCGACGCCGAGGTCGGCGGCGTTGCGCATCAGGCTGGCCACCCGGGCGTGGGCGTATTGCACGGTGAAGACGGGGTTGTCATTGGTGGCCCTGGTCCACAGGTCCAGGTCGATGTCGATCGGGGAGTCCGTGCTGTAGCGCGAGAGCGCGTAGCGTGACGCATCGACACCGATCGCACCGACCAGGTCGTCGATGGTGACCACGGTGCCGGCCCGCTTCGACATCCGCACCGGCTCGCCGTCGCGGAGCAGGTTGACCATCTGGCCGATCAGGATCTCCAGGTTCACGCCGGGGGTGTCACCGAACGCCGCACACATGGCCATCATCCGGCCCACGTAGCCGTGGTGGTCCGCGCCGAGCATGATGAAGCAGCGGTCGAAGCCGCGCTCCCGCTTGTCCAGGTAGTAGGCCAGGTCGCCGGAGAGGTAGGCGCCCTTGCCGTCGGACTTGATGATCACCCGGTCCTTGTCGTCACCGAACTTCTCGGTGGCCAACCAGATGGCGCCGTCGTCCTCGTAGGTGTTGCCCAGTTCGGTCAACCGCTCGACGGCGCGGGCCACCGCTCCGCTGGTGTGCAGGTTGTCCTCGTGGAAATAGACGTCGAAGTCGACCCGGAAGTCGGCCAGTGACTTCTTGATCTCGGCGAACATCATCTCCACCCCGACCGCGCGGAAGGTCTCCCGGGCCGCGTCGTCGGCCTGGTCGAGGACGTCGGGGTGCTGGGCCGTGATCGCGGCGGCGATGTCGTGGATGTACTGGCCGCCGTACCCGTCCTCGGGGGCAGGCTCGCCCTTGGCGCTGGCCAGGAGCGAGTTGCTGAACCGGTCGATCTGACCGCCGTGGTCGTTGAAGTAGTACTCCCGGGTGACCGCGGCCCCGGTCATCTCGAAGATCCGGCCGAGCGCGTCGCCGACCGCTGCCCAGCGGACGCCACCGAGGTGGATCGGTCCGGTCGGGTTGGCCGAGACGAACTCCAGATTGATCTTCTCCCCGGCGAACGCGGTCGAGGACCCGTACGACGTACCGGCGGCGACCACCTGGGCGGCCACCTCTCCTTGCGCACCGGCGTCGACGGTGATGTTCAGGAAGCCGGGCCCGGCGACCTCGACACCCGCGATGCCCTCGGTCGCGCCGAGGCGGGCCGCGACCAGTTCGGCCAGCGCGCGGGGGTTGGTCCCGGCCTTCTTGGCCAGTTGCAGCGCGACGTTGGTGGCGTAGTCCCCGTGGCCCTTCTGCCGGGGGCGCTCGATCGTCACCTGGGTGGGCAGGTCGCCGTCGAGGGCCAGGGCCCCTTCGGCGACGAGCGAGGTGAGGGCGTCGACGACTGCGGTGGAAAGCTGTTCGGGAGTCACCCGCCAAGCCTATCGGCGGACCTCGGTTTCCCTCACTCCAGTATCGACCGGTAGTCTTCCGGTCGCATGCCTCCGTAGCTCAGGGGATAGAGCACTGGTTTCCGGTACCAGGTGCCGCAGGTTCGAATCCTGCCGGAGGCGCTCAACACTTCAACACCGCGTCGTCGCGGGCGTCCTTGCCATAGCGCTGGGCCTGGGAACGGTTCGGGAAGACCACCGATGCCCCGCCCCCGGTCGTGCCCTCGGATCCCCCGACCACGCACCCGGTGATCTTCTTCGGGTCCACCGCGGCAATGGCACGCGACAACTTGTAGGCCTGCGCGGGCGAGACCTGCATGTCCATGTTGCGCAGCACCGCCCACACCCCCTTGTCCAGGAAGCCGGGCGTGGTCTGCTTCTGCTGGATCCGGGCATGGATGGCCCGGATCACCGCCTGCTGGTTCGCCGAGCGGTCGAAGTCACCGCGTGGCTGGTTCTTCCGCTCGCGCGCGAAGATCAGTGCCCGCTTTCCCTTGACCTGGTTCGCCCCCTTGACGAACCGGCCGCGGTCGAAGTTGGGGTAGGAGAACGCACGTGGCGAGTTGATCGTGATCGGGCCGATCGCGTCGATCATCTTCTGGAAGCCGACGAAGTCCGCGACCATCACGAAGTCCGGCTCGATGCCGATCAGTCCCTGGACCGCGCGCGCCATCAACTGCGGCCCGCCCAGCGACATCGCCGCGTTGATCTTGTTGTTGCCCCGCCCCGGGATCGAGACCCAGGAGTCGCGCGGCACGCCGATCACCGTGGCCGCCCCGGTCTTCGAGTTGATGCCGACCAGCTGGATCGCGTCCGCCCGCTGGCGGGTGATCGCCTGGCCCGGACGCGCATCCGAGCCGAGCACCAGGATCCAGGTGACGTCCGGAGTGAGATCGACCCCGTTGGCCTGCTCGACCTCGACCAGCACCGCGTTGGTGGCATTGACCGAACTGTTCGGGACGCAGAGCAGCACGACAGCGAGCAGTGCCACCAGGAACGGCGTACGGCGGGTCATGGCGTGGCCCCTTCCTGCGACGGCGACGCCGGCGCGGACGGTGTCGGGGTGGCAAGTTCTTCCTGGGTGCGCTGGAGGTCGTAGCCGAAGACCGCCCAGGTGTCGCCGGACGGCAGCAGGTTGAGTTCGCCCGTGATGGTCACCCGCAACCGGACGTCACCGTCGGTGACGAAGACCAGGCGCACCCGCGCCGTCGCCCCGACTGCCTTGCTGTCCACCCCGAGTACGTCGACGCGCACCACCCGCTGCTCCGCCCGGACCGCGTCGATGCGTGCGCCGAGTGCAGCATTGGAGGTGACCGAGCGCTCCTGCTTCGCCCAGGCGGCGAGGTCACGGGAGAAGTTGCGCCAGGCCGAGGAGAAGTCGGTGCGCGGCCACGGCCCGGAGAGATAGGCGCGCACGAACCAGTCGTCGACCACCCCGGCCACGTCCTGGGCCACGTCGCGCGCGTACGCCGTACCGATCTTGCCGGTGGCCACCGAGAGGTCCGCGTCCAGGACGGCCTGCGCCACCCGCTCCTCCCCCACGCCGACCGACGGGCCGGACTTGAGCGGGTCGGGGGCAGCCGCCTGCCCACTGTCACCGGCACCGGCACCGGCACCGGAACAGGCCGTCACCAGGCCTGCCAGGAGCAGTGCCGCGACTGCCCGGAGGGCCCGGTGGGGACGCCGGATTCGGGACCGGTCTGGCATGGGGAACGAGCCTCCTTCACAAGGCGCTGGAGACACCTTGCAACACAAGGCGGACCAGACTCCGCATTTGTTGTCCGGTGGGTCTAGCCTTGTGGCTTGAATCCTGAACCACACACGATCTGCCGCACCGGAAGAGGCGAACCAAGCCGTGGCTGAGTCTTCTCAGAACAACCCGCTCATTGACTTCGGAGCCAACGAGTGGCTCGTCGACGAGATGTTTGAGCAATACCAACAGGATCCGGGGAGCGTCGGCCCCGAGTGGGCGGCGTACTTCAAGGACCAGGGTGGCTCCAACGGCGCCGCCGCGGAGGCGAAGGCGCCTGCCCAGGCCAGCCCGGCCCCCGCCAAGCCGGCACCTGCCAAGGCGGAGTCGAACGGCGCGAAGGCCGAGGCTCCCGCCAAGCCGGCACCCGCCCAGGCCAAGCCGAAGTCCGCCCCCGCCCCGGAGGCGAAGCCGCGGCCTGTCAGCAAGGCCGCCGAGCCGGCCAAGGGCACCTCGAACCCGGCCCCGCGCGACGCCAAGCCCGCCGAGCGCACCGAGGACGACGACGAGCCGACCTTCACCGTGCTCCGTGGTGCCCCGGCGCGGACCGCGCAGAACATGGACGTCTCCCTCACCGTGCCGACTGCCACCTCGGTGCGCAGCGTCCCGGTCAAGCTGCTGTGGGACAACCGCACGGTGATCAACAACCACCTTGCCCGCGCCCGCGGCGGCAAGGTCAGCTTCACCCACATCATCGGCTACGCGATGGTCAAGGCCGTCCGGTCGATGCCGGAGATGAACGCCGGATTCGACGTCGTCGACGGCAAGCCCAACCTGATCACCCCGGCCCACGTGAACCTGGGCCTGGCCATCGACGTGCAGAAGTCGGACGGCACCCGCCAACTCCTCGTGCCGGCCATCAAGGCGGCCGAGACCCTCGACTTCGCCGGCTTCTGGACGGCGTACGAAGAGGTTGTCCGCAAGGCCCGGAACAACAAGCTGACCGTCGCCGACTTCCAGGGCACCTCGATCTCCCTGACGAACCCGGGCGGCATCGGCACCAGCCACTCCGTGCCCCGCCTGATGAAGGGCCAGGGCGCCATCATCGGTGTCGGAGCGATGGAATACCCCGCCGAGTGGCAGGGCGCCTCCGAGGACGTGCTGGCCCGCAACGGGATCAGCAAGGTGATGACCCTGACCTCCACCTATGACCACCGGGTCATCCAGGGTGCCCAGTCCGGTGAGTTCCTCAAGCGCCTGCACGGCCTGCTGATCGGCGAGGACGGCTTCTACGACGACATCTTCCAGTCGTTGCGGATCCCGTATGAGCCAATCCGCTGGGCCAAGGACATCGCCACCAGCCACGACGAGGACATCTCCAAGCAGGCCCGGATCCTCGAACTGATCCACGCCTACCGGGTGCGCGGCCACATCATGGCCGACACCGACCCGCTGGAATACCGCCAGCGCAGCCACCCCGACCTCGAGGTCGAGACCCACGGGCTGACCATGTGGGACCTGGACCGCGAGTTCGCCACCGGCTCCTTCGGTGGCGAGGGCCGTCGCTTCATGAAGCTGCGCAACATCCTCGGCATCCTGCGTGACTCCTACTGCCGCACCACCGGCATCGAGTACATGCACATCCAGGACCCCGAGCAGCGCCGCTGGATCCAGGAGCGGGTCGAGATCCCGCACAGCAAGGTGCCGCGCGAGGAGCAGTTGCGGATCCTGCTGAAGCTGAACCAGGCCGAGGCCTTCGAGACCTTCCTGCAGACCAAGTTCGTCGGCCAGAAGCGGTTCAGCCTGGAGGGCGCCGAGACCACCGTCCCGGTGATCGACGAGATCTGCGAGGCCGCGGCCGAGGCTGCCCTCGACGAGGTCACCATCGGCATGGCCCACCGTGGCCGGCTCAACGTGCTGGCCAACATCGTCGGCAAGAACTACTCCCAGATCTTCCGCGAGTTCGAGGGCAACATCGACCCGCGCACCGTCCAGGGCTCCGGCGACGTGAAGTACCACCTCGGTGCCGAGGGCGAGTTCGTGGCCGGCTCCGGTGACCGGATCAAGGTCTCGGTCGCCGCGAACCCCTCCCACCTGGAGGCGGTCGACCCGGTCCTGGAGGGCATCGCCCGCGCCAAGCAGGACGTGCTCGACCGGGGCTCGGACTTCTACCCGGTGCTCCCCCTGCTGGTGCACGGTGACGCCGCGTTCGCCGGCCAGGGCGTGGTCGCCGAGACGCTCAACCTCTCCCAGCTGCGCGGCTACCGCACCGGCGGGACGATCCACCTGGTCGTCAACAACCAGGTCGGCTTCACCACCTCGCCGGGCTCGTCCCGTTCGTCGCTCTATGCGACCGACGTGGCGCGGATGGTGCAGGCGCCCATCTTCCACGTCAACGGCGACGACCCCGAGGCGTGCATCCGGGTGGCCCGACTGGCCTTCGAATACCGCCAGGCGTTCTCCAAGGACGTCGTCATCGACCTGGTCTGCTACCGCCGCCGCGGTCACAACGAGGGTGACGACCCGTCGTACACCCAGCCGCTGATGTATGACCTGATCGAGCAGAAGCGGTCGGTGCGCAAGCTCTACACCGAGTCGCTGATCGGTCGTGGCGACATCACCATCGAGGAAGCCGAGCAGGTGCTGCGTGACTACCAGCAGCAACTGGAGCGGGTCTTCACCGAGGTGCGCGAGGCGACCAGCGTCCCGGACCAGTGGACGACGGTGCCGGACTATCCGGAGAAGCCTGCCGGCGAGGCCGTCACCCACGTCAGCACGGACGTCCTCAAGCGGATCGCCGATGCCTACGTGACGCCTCCCGAGGGGTTCACCCCGCACCCCAAGGTGATGCCGCAGCTCGAGCGGCGTTCGAAGGCGATCACGCAGGGCCCGATCGACTGGGGCACTGGCGAGATCCTTGCCTTCGGCTCACTGCTGATGGAGGGCCGCCCGGTGCGCCTGGCCGGCCAGGACTCGCGCCGTGGCACGTTCGTGCAGCGGTTCGCCACCATCATCGACCGCAAGAACGCCGACGAATGGACGCCGCTGCGCTACCTCTCCGAGGACCAGGCGAAGTTCTACGTCTATGACTCGCTGCTCTCGGAGTACGCCGCACTCGGTTTCGAGTACGGCTACTCGGTGGCGCGGCCGGACGCGCTGGTCCTGTGGGAGGCGCAGTTCGGTGACTTCGTCAACGGCGCCCAGACCGTGATCGACGAGTTCATCAGCTCCGGCGAGGCGAAGTGGCGCCAGCAGTCCGGCGTCGTACTGCTGCTCCCCCACGGCTATGAGGGCCAGGGGCCGGACCACTCCTCGGCCCGCATCGAGCGGTTCCTGCAGATGTGCGCCGAGGACGCGATGGTCGTGGCCCAGCCCTCGACCCCCGCGTCGTACTTCCACCTGCTGCGCCGCCACTCGCTCGGCGAGGAGCACCGCCCGCTGATCGTCTTCACCCCGAAGTCGATGCTGAAGCGGAAGGAAGCCGCCTCGCAGCCCGAGGACTTCACCAGTGGCTCCTTCCGGGCGCTGATCGGCGACGACGAGGCCGACGCGAGCAAGGTCGAGACGCTGCTGCTCTGCTCGGGCCGGGTCACCTGGGACCTGATGGTGGAGCGCAAGAAGCGCGAGGACGGCGAGAAGTTCGCCATCGCCCGCGTGGAGCGGCTCTACCCGACCCCGGACGAGGAGATCAAGGCCGAGGTCGCGAAGTTCCCGAACCTCAAGCGGATCCGCTGGGTGCAGGACGAGCCGCGGAACATGGGCCCCTGGCCGCACTACGCGCTCAACGTGTGGAACGAACTGGGCCTGACCGTCGAGCCGATCACCCGCAAGGCGTCGTCGTCTCCGTCCGTCGGTGTCGCCAAGCGGCACCAGGAGGAGCAGCGCAACCTGATCGACGCCGCGTTCGACTGAGCGAGGTGACTGGCGTTGTACTTCACTGATCGAGGCATCGAGGAGCTGGAGAAGCGCCGGGGTGACGAGGAGGTCACCCTGGCGTGGATCGCCGATCGGCTCCAGGAGTTCACCGACACCTTCCCCGAGTTCGAGGTGCCGGTCGAGCGCTTCGCCACCTGGTTGGCGCGGCTCGACGACCCCGAGGACTGAAGCCCGCCCCGGCCAGGTGGCCGGGGCTTGCGGCGGTCAGTTGCAGGCGCCCAGTCCGTAGAGGTCGAAGGAGTAGGCGTCCGTGCGCTCCGAGGGCGCAAGGTCGCCCATGGTGACCTGGAAGTCGTTGAGGTCACTGCTGTTGAGTGCGGACTCGGCGGAGTGCTCGAACCCCTTGCGCTGCGCGGCCGTCATGTCGTCTGGGGTGCCCACCTCGACCAGGTCCGCATAGGCGGCCCTGATCGCGTCGAAGTCGGTGCCTTGGGTGTCCGGGAAGTGGGCGCAGAAGTCGTCGACCGATGCGTCCTTCGGTGCGTCGGCGACACTTCCCGTGCCACCGCCCCCGCCGGGCGATGACGGGTCGTCGCCGCCCACGTTGAGCGCCACCACCACGACCACTCCGATGACCAGCACGATTGCGGTCAGGCCGCCGATGATCCAGGTCCACTTGTTGTCGTTGCCCTGGCGTGCGGGGGCGGACCATTGCTGGGCAGGCTGCGGCGCCAGGTGCTGGGCCGCGAAGGTCTGCGGTCCGGACTGGTAGTGCGGACCCGCATGCTGCTGCGGCCCGGACTGGAACTGCTGCCCCGACGGCGGTTGCTGGGGGCCGGACTGATGCTGCGACGCCTGCGGTCCGGACTGGTGCTGGGTGCCGGACGGGAACGGCTGCTGCGGCGCGGGCCAGTTGAGCGGTGCCGGCGGCACGGCAGGGCCGGACACGTCGAGCCGGGCGGCAGCGGCGCAGGCGGCCCGGAACTCCTCGGCCGACGGGTAGCGCTCGCCGGGCGCCTTGGCCATCGAACGGAGCAGGATGTCGTTGATCGCACGGCTGCGCGCGTCAGTGGCGGGCAGTTGCGGGATGGCTCCCTGCAGGTGCCCCATCAGCACCTGGCCATCGGTGCCGCGGTACGGCGCCTGGCCGGAGAGGGTGGCCCACAGCAGGCAGCCCAGTGCGTAGACGTCGGAGGCCTCGGTGGCATCGAGGCCCTCGTGCCGCTCGGGCGCCATGTAGGCGAAGGTGCCGATCACGCCCTGGGTCTTGGTGTGCTGGGAATCCATCACCCGGGAGATGCCGAGGTCACAGACGTAGGCCTGGATCTCGTCGTCACCGCGGCGGCGCAGGAGCACGTTGGAGGGCTTGATGTCGCGGTGGATGATCCCGGCCCGGTGGGCGGCCTCGATGCCGTCGGCCACTTGCCCGGTCAGGTCGAGTGCCAGGGCGGGATCCAGCGGACCGGAATCCGCGAGGAGTTGCTGCAGGTCGCCGTCGGGGACGTACTGGGTGGCGATGTAGAGCCATCCGTCCTCCTCGCCGGCATCGTGGACCTGGATGATGTGCGGCGAGTCCAGCCGGGCCAGCACCTCGGCCTCGCGCAGGAACCGGTGGCGGTATTCCTCGCTGTCGGAGAGGTCGGAGGAAAGCACCTTGAGGGCAACCTCGCGACCCAGGCCTCGCTGGACAGCGGCATAGACGACGCCCATGCCGCCCCGGCCGATGCGACGACTGATGTCGTAGCGACCGAAGCTCTGTCCTTCCTGCGGCAGGCCTGCCACCCGGATCCACCCCTCTCTGATCAGACAACCTCGCCCGAATCCTACGGCCCCGGGTGGTCTTCGCTGCCATCACGGGTTCCCACCGCCCCAGCAGTCCAAACGTTCCGGGCCGGCGCGACCGACATTGTCAACCGTGGGTTGACAATGTCGCGATGTCAATCAATGCTTGACATCATGACGACCAAGAACCAACCGGCTCCCCTGACCACCACCAGCGGGATCGCCATGATCATCCTCGGCATCGCCACGGCCCAGTTCGTGGCGCCCCACTTCGACGGCTTCGTCAAGGGAATGGCGCAAGGGGCCGGCATCGCACTCATCATCCTGGGCGTCTACTTCCTGGCGAGCTCGTTCCGCAAGGACGCCTGGCTGCCGAGTCGGGAGCGCGACGATGACTGATCCGCACCCGGAAGGGGACCGGACGAGCCTCGACGACGCCATCGGCGCGGCCATCCTCGCCAGCGCCCGGTCCGACGAGGCCATGACGTCGGCAGTGAACGGGTCTGGTCACCCCGACTCGCTCGCCCTGCTCCGCACCACGGTCGCTGCCGAGGCATCGGTGCGCACGATGCTCCAGCAGGCGGTGGGCGCAGCACGCAGCGAGGGCCACAGTTGGGCCGCGATCGGGACCGAACTGGCGATGACCCGGCAGGCTGCGCAGCAGCGGTTCGGCCAGCAACCCGAGGCGCTGGACCTGCCCCCGGAGGAGCGTTGGCTCGGCCCAGTGACCGCCTTCGACGAGATGCGTGAACTCGAGGTGGCCGGGCGGATGGGGTGGCGCAGTGTCGAGCTCGGCCTGATGCGGCACAAGATGGTCAGGACCGCGACCCAGTGGGAGCACAAGCGGATCTGGTGGACCAGCCTCGCCCGCCATCGCCCGGATGGCTGGGAGGTCGCCTATCGGGCCTTCCCCTGGATCTACCTGGTCCGCGACACAGGCGTTGCCGCCGAGCCGTCGGCCACGCTCACCGAGGCCCCGGACGCACCGTCACCTCGGTGATGGTCCCATCCCGGGGCAGGTCGATCACGTGCAGAATGGTCGCCGCCACCGTGTCCGGTGCGATGAACCTGTCGGGGTCGTAGTCACGCCCCTCCTGGCGGTGCACCTCGGCCTGCATCGGGGTCGCGGTCCGCGAGGGGTGCACCGAGGTCACCCGGACCCCGTGGGCTGCTTCCTCGGCGCGCAGCGCATCGGTGAAGGCGCGGGCGCCGAACTTGGACGCGGCGTACGCCGACCAATCGGGATTGGCCGTGATCCCCGAGGTGGAGTTCACCACCAGGACCAGGCCCCGGGCGGCACGCAGTGCCGGCAGGCACAGCCGGGTCAGTTCCATCGGAGCGAGCAGGTTGACGTCGACCTGGCGGCGTACCTGCGCGATCGGCTGCTCGGCCACCGTGCCGAGGTCGACCGCCCCGGCGACGTGGAGGAGCGTGTCCAGCCGCTGCGGCAACTGGCCCAGTTGCCCGGCCAGCGCCTCGGGATCAGCCAGGTCGGCCGTCACGACACGGGCCGTCGGGAAGTCAGCGCGCAGGTCGGCAGCGCGTTCGTCGTTGCGGGCCAGCAACCACAGCGCATCACCGCGGGCCGCGAGGGCCCGGGCGACCGAGGCACCGATCCCGGACCCGGCGCCGGTGACCAGGTGGGTCAGAGCCATCAGCGGGTGAAGACGATCTTGCCGAACAGGTCGCCCTGGGCCATGGCCGCGAATCCGTCGCGGGCTTCGCTCATCGGCAGGGTGCGGTCGATCAGCGGGCGGGCGCCGGTGCTGTCCAGCATCTGGGTCAGGGCAGCGAGTTCGCCGCGGGTGCCCATGGTCGAGCCGATCACGCTGAGCTGAAGGAAGAAGATCCGGGTCAGTTCGGCGTCGTCGAGCTTCGGTCCCGAGGTGGTCCCGCTGATCACGATCCGTCCGCCCGGGCGCAGGGACCGGATCGAGTGCGACCAGGTCGCCTTGCCGACCGTCTCCATGACGGCGTCGACCTTGAACGGCAGGCGGGCGTTCGACTCGAAGACCTCGTGGGCGCCGAGCTCGAAGGCGCGTGCCCGCTTAGCCTCGTCACGGCTGGTGGCGACGACCTTGAGCCCGCCGGCCCGGGCCAGCACGATCAGTGCGGTGGCAACCCCGCCTCCGGCGCCCTGGACCAGGACGGTCTCCCCCGCCTTGAGGTTGCCCTGGCTGAAGAGCATCCGGTAGGCAGTGAGCCAGGCGGTCGGCAGGCAGGCAGCCTCCTCGAACGAGAGCGAGGAGGGCTTGGGGATCACGTTGCGCCGCGGCACGATCACCTTGTCGGCGAAGGTCCCCTGGTGACGCTCGGAGAGGAGCGAGCGCTTCGGGTCGAAGGTCTCATCACCGCTCCAGTCCGGGTCGGAGACGACGGCATGGACCAGCACCTCGTTGCCGTCCTCGTCGAGCCCGGAAGCGTCGCATCCGAGGATCATCGGCAGCGACTCCTCGCGCAGCCCGACGCCACGCAGCGACCACAGGTCGTGGTGGTTGAGCGAAGCGGCCTTGACGGTGACCGTGGTCCAGCCGTCGGGTGCCACCGGGTCGGGTCGCTCCCCGATCACCAGCCCGTTCAGCGGGTCGTCGTTGGAGAAACTCTCGGCGTAGACAGCGAACATGGCGCGAGTCTAGCGGCCGGGACGACTACGGGGCCGGGACCCGGGCCACCCCGTCGCGGCGGGCTGCGGCCGAGACCGCTGCGGCAACGGCGGGGCCCACGCGTGGGTCGAATGGCGAGGGGATGATCAGGTCCTCGCTCAGCTCATCGCCGACCAGGGCGGCCAGTGCCTCGGCCGCGGCCAGTTTCATGCCCTCGGTGATCGCCGTGGCGTGCACGTCGAAGGCGCCCCGGAAGATGCCCGGGAAGGCAAGCACATTGTTGATCTGGTTCGGGTAGTCCGAGCGGCCCGTGGCGACCACGCGGGCGTGGCGGTGGGCGATGTCGGGGTGCACCTCGGGCGTGGGGTTGGCCAGGCCGAAGATGATCGCGTCGTCGGCCATGGAGGCCACGATCTCCTCCTCCACGTTGCCACCGGAGACCCCGATGTAGACGTCGGCGCCCTTCATCGCATCCGCGAGCGAACCGCTGCGGCCGAAGTTGTCGGCCGTGTCACGGGCCAGGTCCCGCTTGACCTGGGTGAGGTCCGAGCGCTCCGAGTTCAACACGCCCTGGCGGTCGACGACGGCAATATCGCGGATCCCGGCCTCGAGCATGATCCGGGTGACCGCGACACCGGCCGCGCCGGCGCCGGAGATGACCACCCGGGTGTTCTCGGCCGGGCGCCCGGTGAGCCGGAGCGCGTTCTTCAACGCGGCCAGTGCAACGACCGCTGTCCCGTGCTGGTCGTCGTGGAAGACGGGGATGTCCAGGCGGTCCTTGAGGCGTTGCTCGATCTCGAAGCAGCGCGGGGCGGAGATGTCCTCCAGGTTGATGCCACCGAAGGAGGGGGCGAGCCGGGCCACGGTCTCGATGATCTCCTCGACGTCCGTGGTGGCCAGGCAGATCGGGATCGCGTCGACGTTGCCGAACTGCTTGAACAGGACTGCCTTGCCCTCCATCACCGGCATCGCCGCGGCGGGGCCGATGTCCCCCAGACCGAGCACGGCCGTGCCGTCGCTGACCACGGCGACCGTGTTCGGCACCCACGTGTAGTGGCGGGTCATCTCAGGGTGCTCGGCGATCGACTCGCAGACCCGCGCCACGCCGGGCGTGTAGGCCAGGGAGAGTTCGTCCGCACCGGCGAGCGGTACTGCCGAGTGGATGCCCATCTTCCCACCGACGTGGAGGTCGAAGACCGGATCGCCCTTGTAGGGGTGCTCCGTGGGGTTGGCATTCTCAGAGGCAGGCATGGCGGATCTTTCCGGGGAACAGGGGTGGTGGGTCAGGCCCAGCTCGACGCGTCAGAGGTGGTTCGCGGAACTTGTCGGACCAGGGGATCGCCCTGCCCGGATTCTCGCACAGTGGGACCTGCGCATGCATGTTGCCAAGCCTTGCCACGCCCGGAATGAGACGCGCGTCACCCCGCGTGGCCGGGCCGGCTCGGCGTACTCCCCGGTAGGCGCGGCGGCCACACCCGGGCCAGCACGACGGCGGCCACGTCCTCCGCCGGTACGACGCCGCGATGGCGCGAGTCGATGCCCTCTGCGGCATTGTCGCTGAGCAGCCACCAGCCCGGGCGCCCGTCGCGGGTGGCACGCTGTTCGACCGCCCGTTTGACGGCCAGTGTCCCGTCCACGAAGCGGGCCAGGACCATCCTTCCCGGGCGCACCCGTGCACCGTGGAGGACCAGCAGTCGATCGCCCTCGCGCAGGGCAGGCTCCATGGACCGTCCGCGGACCACGGCCAGGCCGGGACGACGGCATCCGGATTCGGCAGGACCGGGCTGACGACGCTGTTGCACACCGAGTAGTGTCGCAGTCACATGCATGTTCCGTCTGATGAGAGGACGCAGGATGTTCCAGCGACTGTTCGCCCCCACCGTCGAGGTCTCGGCCCACTGCGACCTGCCGTGCGGCATCTATGACCCCGCGCAGGCCCGCATCGAGGCCGAGTCGATCAAGGCCGTCATCGCCAAGGCCAACGACAGCGACGACCCCGACTTCCGCACCCGCGCGGTGCTGATCAAGGAAGAGCGCTCCGAGCTGGTCAAGCACCACCTGTGGGTGCTGTGGACCGACTACTTCAAGCCCCCGCACTTCGAGAAGTACCCGCAGCTGCACACCCTGGTCAACGAGGCCACCAAGCTCGCCGGTGCCGGCGGCACCAAGGGCACCATGGACCCCGAGGCGGCCGACCAGTTGCTGGCGAAGATCGACGAGATCGCCGAGATCTTCTGGGAGACCAAGAAGGCCTGAGGCACGAAGGCCCTCTTGGTCTTGAATCGGCCGCTGAGTATGCGAAGCGGGCGTAACAAGAAGGCCTGAGGCACGAAGCCATTCCCGTGACCGCCGTCCACCCGACCGGGTGGGCGGCGGTCACTGCTTCCGGCGCGACGGCGTACGCCGTGAGCAACTGGTGGCCCGCGCGATATGTTGGGCGCATGCGACCCGACGTCGAGCTCCGAATCCCCGTGGACAGTGCCTATGTCTCCGTCCTGCGCGCCACCACCGTGAGCCTGGCGGCCAGGCTGGACTTCACCCTCGACGACATCGAGGACCTGCGGATGGCCGTCGGAGAGGCCTCGGCCATGGTGCTGCCCTCGGCCACCCCCGGGTCCGACCTCACCTGCGCCTTCCACATGGAGAGCGGCAAGCTCACCGTCACCCTCTCGGTCCCCAGCGCCAGTGCCGAGTTGCCGGAGGAGGAGGGCTTTGCCTGGCAGGTGCTCAGTGCACTGACCACGCATGCCGAAGTGCGCCGCGACGGCGGCAACCTTGTCGTTGCCATGACGATGCACTCGACGGTTGACGCCTGAGATGAGCGCCGAGACCGAAGGCTCCCCGGAGTCCCCGCTCTCCGCGGTGAAGCAGGCCAGCGCCGCCCTCTTCACGAAGATCGCGGACGCCGACCTGAGCGAGGCCGCCCGCTCGATGGCCCGCGACGAACTCGTCCAGTTGCACCTGCCCCTGGTCGAGCACTGTGCCCGCCGGTTCCGCAACCGCGGCGAGCCGTTCGAGGACCTGGTCCAGGTCGGCACCATCGGCCTGATCAAGGCAGTCGACCGCTTCGACACCGATCGCGGCGTGGAGTTCTCGACGTACGCCACCCCGACGATCATCGGTGAGATCAAGCGCTACTTCCGGGACAAGGGCTGGGCGATCCGGGTGCCCCGGCGCCTGCAGGAACTGCGCATGCAGATCAGCGCCACCACGGCCGAACTGAACCAGTCACTGGGCCGCTCCCCCACGCCCTCCGAACTGGCCGAGGCGATCGGTTGCCCGGTCGAGGAGATCATCGAGGGCATCGAGTCGAGCAACGCCTATTCGACCCTCTCCCTCGACGCCGGCAGCGAGAGCAGCGAGGACGGCGCGATGAGCATGCTCGACACGATGGGGATCGAGGATGCCGGGCTCGAACACGTCGAACTGCGCGAGTCGCTCAAGCCCCTGCTGGAGCGGTTGCCTCCTCGGGAGAAGAACATCCTGATGCTGCGTTTCTTCAAGAACATGACGCAGTCCCAGATCGCCGCGGAGGTCGGCGTCAGCCAGATGCACGTCTCGCGGTTGCTGTCCAAGACGCTGGACCACCTGCGCGAGGCGCTGGCGGAGAGCTGAGCGCCGCCCCGACCTCGGTGTCAGTCAGCGGTAGGTCAGTCCGCGGTGGCTTCGCCCTCGGGCAGCCCGGGATCCTCCACGAAGCGGATGCTGGCCGGGTGGAAGACTCCGACGAGGGTCACCACCGCCACCACGGTGAGGGCCACCGAGACGGCGGCCGTCTCGCCTCCGCGGAAGCTCCAGGCCACGCCCAGGACGATGAGTTGGGTCAGCACGATAGGTGCCCGTGCTCCGCTGGATCCGCGCTGCAGCAGCCACGCTCCCCACATCAGCGCGGCGCCGTAGCCGACGAAGAAGACGGCCGAGGTGAGCCCCATCGCCAGCCGCTCGGTCGAGGTGTTCGCGACCTCCAGGATCCCGTAGCCGACCAGCACCAGGGCCTCGATCGCAGTGAGGCTGGCCGCCACCAGGAGCGGCGCCGGGGGCCGGGCACCGGAGCCGGGCAGATCACTGGGAGTCACGGGGGAAACTCTACTTGTGACCAAAGTGACCCCAGTAAGGGGTTGTCTTGGAGCAATTCTCTTGCGAACCTGTTCCGTGCGCCTGATTCGGGCGATCTACGCCCCTGCGCACCACTAAACTTCCGCGGCCCGGCCGCAGACGACGACAGACGAAAGAGGGAATGCCCCGCCATGGATTGGCGCCATCGCTCCGCGTGCCTGGATGAGGATCCGGAGTTGTTCTTCCCGATCGGCAACACCGGTCCCGCGATCCTTCAGATCGAGGAGGCCAAGCAGGTGTGCCGACGCTGCGAGGTGCGCGAACAGTGCCTCGCCTGGGCGCTGGAGGCAGGGCAGGACCACGGAGTCTGGGGCGGTCTCGGTGAGGACGAGCGCCGCGCCCTCAAGCGGCGCAACGCGCGCGCACGGGTCCGCAGCTCGATCTGAGCCTCAATCCAGTTCTGGATTGGCCTGATGCCTGCGGGGCTCACCTGCGGCACACCTCGTTCCTCGGCGTACCTCCGGCTCACTCCTCGGATCAGTCGAGTGGAAGATCCACCTGGACCCGGGTGCCGCTGGGCGCCGGCGGGCGCGCCGGACCGAGGTGGAGCTGACCATCCAACTCTGACTCCACCAGCGTGCGCACGATCGAGAGCCCCAGGTTGATCGACGAGTCCAGGTCGAACCCCTCGGGCAAGCCGTGGCCGTCGTCCTCGACGGTGACGTGTAGCCTGCCGACCAGGCGCTGCGCCTCCAGTGTGATCCGCCCGCTGTCGCCGGCTCGATAGCCGTGCTCCACGGCGTTCTGGAGCACCTCGGTGAGCACCATCGCCAGCTTCGTGGCCGTCTCTGAGGAGACCACCCCGAACGTGCCGCTGCGGCGCACCACCACCCGCTCGCCCACGGCGCTGACCTCGGTCACCATCCGCCCGAGCCGGTCGGCGACCTCGTCGAACTCGACGTACTCCTCGACCGCCTGGCTGAGGATCTCATGGACGATCGCGATCGAGCCGACCCGTCGGACCGCCTCCTCCAGGGCCGCCTTCGCGTCCGGGGTCCCCATCCGGCGGGCCTGCAGGCGCAACAGCGCCGCCACCGTCTGCAGGTTGTTCTTCACCCGGTGGTGGATCTCGCGGATGGTGGCGTCCTTGGTGACCAGTTCGCGGTCGCGGCGCCGGATGTCGGTGACGTCGCGCATCAGGATCAGCGCGCCGATCCGCTCCCCTGCCGGTCGCAGCGGAATGGCACGGGCGACCAGGACCAGCCCGTCGCTGCCGATCTCGGCGTCCTTGTTCTGGTGCCCGCCGAGCACCGCGCTGAGCGTCTCCTCGTCCGGCCGGCGCCGCGGCGGGATCAGTTGCCGGGTCAGGTCCACCAGCACCCGCCCGGCAAGGTCGCCGGTGTGGCCCAGGCGGCGGTAAATGCTCTGCGCGTTCGGGGACGCATAACTGACTACGCCCTTGGCCGAGACCCGGACGAATCCGTCGCCCACCCGGGGGGTGTCGGCATGGTCGCTGCGCTCGCCGGGTGAGGGGAAGTGCCCCTTGCTGATCATCTGGGCCAGGTCGGCCGCCGTCTGCAGGTAGGCGAGTTCCAGGCGGCTGGTGGTGCGTACGCCGAGCAGGTTGGTGTTGCGCGCCACCAGGGCGATCACCCGCTCCCGGTGCAGCACCGGGATCACTTCCAGCCGCACGGGTACGTCGTTGCGCGTCGTACCGTCGCCCTGGCGGACCACCTCGCCGGTTGCCATCGCCTGGTCGAGTTCGGGCCGGCGCCCGGTGGCCACGAAGGTGCCGACCACGTCGTCGAGCAACGCCGTCGGCGCCGTGGTGGGACGCATCTGTCCCCCGGCCCAGTACCCCTTCCCCGCATGGTCCGGCATCCACAGCACGAGGTCCGCGAAGGCCAGGTCCGCGATCACCTGCCAGTCGGCCATCAGCCGGTGCAGCCAGTCGACATCGGCCGCGTCGAGATCTGTATGGGCCGCGGCGAGCTCGTCGAGTGTGGGCACGCGCACAGCCTAGTGGGAGGGGCGCACCCACCCCTTCCGTTCCAGGGCCACACTGGCAAACTGTCGGTATGGAACGAACGTCTTGGGATCAGGTTCGGGCCAGCGGGCTCCGGGTGCCAGAAGACCGGCCCCTGGATGAGCTCACCGTCGAGCTCACCACGATGCTGGGCAGCATCGATCCGGTGCGCCGTGACGACACCGCCTTCCTGGTGCTGGCCACCTGGATCTCCCGGGGCGTGTACGACGACCTCCTGGCCGGCCTGGGCGATGGCGTGGCCACGGGGCTGGACGTCGGCCTCGGCGAATCCGGCACCGACTCCGTCTTTCGGCGCAGCTTCTCCGCGCTGGTCATGGCCGAGTGCCTGCGCCGCAACAACAAGCTCGACCTCCTCCCGCCCGATCGGGTCTATGCCTGGGGCGACCGACTGGCCGGGTGGCTCCTGGCCGAACAGGACCTGCGCGGCATCGTCCCGGGGAAGGGATGGGCGCATGCGGTGGCCCACGGCGCGGATGCCCTGGCCGCGCTGGCCGGGACGCCGGGCATCCGCGCACCCGAGTTGACCGTGCTCCTCGACGTGATCGCCGACCGGGTCCTCGCACCGACCCAGCAGGCCCTGGTCGAGGGCGAACTCGACCGCCTGGCCTCGGCAACCCTGGAGATCCTCCGGCGCGACCTGGTGCCGCTCACCGTCGCCGAGCCCTGGGTGGCCCGGCTGGCCGTGCAGGCGAGCGCGTTCGAACCCGGCGTACCGGCGTTCCATGCGCAGGCGTTCCTGCGCTCGGTGAACCTGCAACTGACCCTGGCCAACCCGCGTCCGGCGATCCGCGCCGACCTGCTGCTGGGCCTGAACGAGGCGCTGCGCACCACGAACGCCGAATACCTCGGCCCGCGTTGAGACCGCGGGTGCCCGCCGTGGGTGAGGCCCGCTAACCTCCTCATATGAGCGACGTCACACTCTCCGGACACTCCGGCCAACACGCCGTCCACGTTGCCCGCGCCCACGGCGTCGAGGCCATGTTCACCCTCTCCGGTGCCCATGTGTTCCCGATGTACGACGGCGCGGTGAAGGCAGATCCCCCAATGCGGATCGTGGACGTGCGCCACGAGCAGACCGCGGCGTTCGCCGCCGAGGCGACCGGGAAGCTGACCCGGACCCCCGGTCTGGCGGTGCTGACGGCAGGCCCGGGCGTGACCAACGGCGTCAGCGCGATCGCGCAAGCGCAGTTCGCCGGCTCCCCGATGGTCGTCGTGGGTGGCCGGGCACCGCAGAACAGATGGGGCACCGGCAGCCTGCAGGAACTCGACCAGCCGCCGATCCTGGCCCCGGTCGCCAAGCTGGCGCGCACCCTGCCCACCGCCGCCGATGTCGCGCCGGGCCTGGACGAGGCGTTCACCGTGGCCGGTTCCTCGCACCGCGGCCCGGTCTTCGTCGACGTGCCGATGGACGAGTTCTTCAACGCCGCCGAGGTGCCCTGGCCCGGCCCGGGCGCAGCAAGCCCGCAGGCCCCCGACCCGGATGCCCTCTCCGCGATCGCCGAACTGCTCGGCGGCGCCAGCAGGCCGGTGCTGATCCTGGGCACCGACGTGTGGATGGACCGCGCCGACGAGGCCGCCCTGGCGTTCGTGGAACAGGTCGGCATCCCGACGATCACCAACGGGATGGGCCGCGGCGTGATCCCCGGCGGACATCCGCTGCTGGTCACCAAGGCGCGCGGCCAGGCGCTCGGGCAGGCCGACCTCGTGATCGTGGTCGGCACTCCCCTGGACTTCCGGCTCGGCTATGGGGTGTTCGGCGGCAAGGACGGCGCGAAGCCGGCCGACGTGGTGCACATCGCCGACTCCGAGGCCCAGGTCTCCGGCCACGCGACGCTTGCCGCCTCGGCGTACGGCGACCTCTCCCTGGCCTTCACCGGCCTGGCCGACGCGCTCGACCACGTGGTCCGCAAGCCGGACTGGAAGCCCTGGGTGGCGACGCTGGCCGAGACCGTGGCCGCGACGGTCGAGCGCGACTCCGCACTGCTCACCGCCGAGGCGGACCCGATCCACCCGGCGCGGATCTATGGCGAACTGGTGCCGCGCCTGGCCGACGATGCCGTGGTGATCGGCGACGGCGGCGACTTCGTCAGCTTCGCCGGCAAGTTCGTCGAACCGAAGCGTCCCGGCGGCTGGCTCGACCCCGGCCCCTACGGCTGCCTGGGCGCCGGCCTCGGCGCCGCGATGGCGGCCCGGCTGGCCCGCCCGTCCTCGCAGGTGGTGCTGCTGCTCGGTGATGGCGCGGCCGGTTTCTCGCTGATGGACGTCGACTCGCTGGTCCGTCAGGACCTGCCCGTGGTGATGGTCTGCGGCAACAACTCCGCGTGGGGCCTGGAGAAGGGCCCGATGCAGATGCTCTACGGCTATGACGTGGCCGCCGACCTCGCCCAGCGCACCAAGTACGACGAGGTGGTCACCGCACTCGGTGGCGCCGGTGAGACAGTCACCGACCCGGCCCAGATCGGTCCGGCGATGGACCGTGCCTTCGCCTCCGGGGTGCCCTACCTGGTCAACGTGATCACCGACGTCGATGCGGCGTACCCGCGCAACACCTTCGGGATCTGATGCGGGTCCGGCTGGCGACGCCGCAGGAGTACGCCGCCATCGGCGACATCACCGCGGCGGCGTACGCCGACTTCACCCTGGGCCCGGACGATCCCTACCTGGAGAAGCTCCGTGGTGCCGGGGCCCGGGCGGCGCAGGCGGAGCTGTGGGTCGCCGAGGACGGCGGACAGCTGTTGGGGTCGGTGACCCGCTGCCCGCACGGGTCGCCCTGGCGCGAGATCGGCACCGAGGACGAGGGCGAGTTCCGAATGCTCGCGGTGGCACCCACTGCACAGGGGCGGGGGGTCGGCGTCGTGCTGGTGCAGCACTGCCTGGACCGCTCGCGCGAGGACGGGGACCGGGCGATGGTGCTCTCCTCGTTGCCGCGCATGGCTGCCGCCCACCGCCTCTACGAACGATTCGGCTTCCTCCGGGTACCCGAGCGGGACTGGTCACCGGCGCCGGGGGTGGAACTGGTCGCCTTCCGGTTCGCCTACTGAACCGTCACCCGGACCTCGCCCAGGCGTTCGCGTTCGGTGCCGTCCTCGACGTAGAGCGTGATCGTGGCCTGCCCGGGGGCGCTGGCGGTCCACTTGTCCCAGGTCCACTCCTCCGTGCGGAGCACGTCCTCACCGGTCACTTCGCTGGTCACCCGGAGCGTCTTGTGCTCCACGTTCCAGGTCACCCAGACCGTGTCGCCGACGGCCACCGTGAGGTCGGCACCTGCCCTCAGTTCGGCGTCGGTGACCTCGCGCATACTGTCCGGTTCCTCAGGTGTGTCGGTGCTGACCCCGGCGGACATCCGTTCGGCGAGCCGGTCCTGGGGAGCCACCACGGTCACCGTGACCGTGCTGCCTGGTTCGACAACCGTGCCGGAATCGGGAGAAGCGCCCAGCACGAATCCGGGCGGCATGCCCGGGTGTGATTCCTCCACCACCTCGGCCTCCAGGCCCAGGTCCGCGAGCAGGGCGAGGTACGCGTCCGCACCGTCACCTTGCTCATCGAAGGTGAGCGAGCGCCAGCCGGGCACCGCGACCCGATCAGCAAGCACGTGGACCCGGGCCAGTGCCTCCTCGACCTCGCGCCGCGCCTCCGGTTCGGACTCCGATGAGGACTCCGCCCGCACATAGACCTCACGCTGCGGGAAGTAGAGCGTGCTCGCACAGGTGAGCACCCCGTGGAAGGCATCCCCGCAACTCGTGGACTCACGACGTACGGCAACGCCATCCACCTCGGCATCGACATCCGGGTGGAACTCGACAGGCGCGCGGCCCGCCGAGAGGTGGACGCTGGTCACCTCAGGCTGTCGGAGAACAGCGCACAACCCGATGACCCCTTCGTCGACGACAACGGTGTCGGCCATCGGGGTGCCGCAGTGCGTCTCATTGGTCCCCCACTCCTCGGGGACTTCCACGACCACGTCCGCGATCCCGACCAGGCGCATCCCGGGGCCGGGCAGCGATTCGTCAGTGCCGCTGGCCGCCCCGGTGGGGTCGGGAACGGACGGCTCCGGATCATGTCCGGAAACCAGGCCCGGGAGCACGGAGGCACCCAGCGTGACGGCGACCACCGCCGCTGCCGAGCCCAGCGCAACGCCAAGGCGACGGCGGCGAGTGCTACGTCGGGCATCGGCCAGCATCGCCGCCAGTGGCGGCTCACCCACCGGCACGCGGTCGGCACTCTGGGCCAACAGTTGTTCGAGCTTCTCCTCGCTCATCGACTCCTCCTCGCTCATCGCCCGCGCAGCTCACTCAGGTCGGGATCGTTGCTGAGGACCTTCAACGCCCGGGCCAGGCGGCTCTTGACCGTGCCAGCGGGAATTCCGAGCGCGGCCGCGGTCTGCGCCTCACCCAGGTGGGCGTAGTAGCGCAGCACCACGACCGCACGCTGCTCGTCGCTGAGCCGGGCCAGGGAGCGTGAGACCAGATCGGCGGTCTCCACCTGCTCGGCGTGGTCACCGCTGGCCTGCTCCGGCACCTCAGAGGTCGGCCGCTCACCGGTCCAGCGTCGGCGTCGGGCCGAGATGAACGTGTTGACCAGCACCCGGTGCACATAGGCGTCCCGATCGGCGGCGCGGCGTACCTTCGACCAGCGCACCAGGCAGCGGGTCAGCGCAGTCTGGGTGATGTCCTCGGCCTCGGCCGGAGAGGCACCGAGCAGGACCGCCGCGCGGACCAGGCGTGCCCAGCGCGCAGCGACGTACTCGCTGAACTCGTCCTCGGCGTCCACGGCACCCTTCCGGCTCGGCCCACTCCTGTCGTGGGTCCTCACCCTGACAGACGCGCCGGCCAGCCGGCGGGGTTCCACCTCAGAGCCGGGAGAGGAACTTCTCCGCGTCCACGACGACCCGGGTCACCTCGCCGTTGCCGACGAGCTTGCCGCCCATCCGGGCAGCGACGGTGAACCTGACCAGGCGCCCGTCGACGTACGCCGCGCTGGCATCGACCTCGACCTCGGCCCCGACCGGGGAGGCGGCCAGGTGCTCCAGGGCGACACGGGTGCCGACCGAGGTCTGCCCCTCGCCGAGCGTCGGCGCGATCGCGTCGCAGGTGACGGCCTCGCACCAGGCCAGCAGCCGTGGGGTGCCGAGCACCGGCAGCGAGCCGGAACCGACCGCCTCGGCGGTGTCGGTGGCAGTGACGGTGAAGGTGCGCTTCGCGTTCAGATCAGCAGTGGCCATGGAGTCGATTGTGCCCGTCGGCTGAAATCGGCAGGACCCCCGTGCCAATGGGCTCGGGGGTCCGGTCCAACGCTGCAGGACTCAGGCGTTGGGGCGCTTGCCGTGGTTGGCGCCCTTCTTGCGGCGGTCCTTGCGCTTGCGTCCGCGCTTGCTCATCGTGTCCTCCTGACAGGTCTGCGGCGGCCATCTTCTCAGGAAGTGGCCACCATCCGCGAATCGGGTCCGGTCCGGCTCAACCCTCGGTGATCTGGACCTGCACCTGGCGCAGCTGCACCAGGACCCGCTGGCGCAGGCCATCGGGCGCGGACTCGCTGCAGGAACGGGCCACCACGGCCTTGACCGTGCGCTCGAGGTCGTACTTGTGCAGGCAGGGGCCGCACTCCTCAAGGTGTGCCCGGACCACGGAGCAGTCGGCCTCGTCGAGTTCGTTGTCGATCAGGTAGACGATGCGCTCGAGGTAGTCGGCACAGTCCTGGCTCTCCTGGTTCACGACTCCTCGCCCTCCTCGTTGTGGCGCAACAGGTAGTTGTCGCGTGCGTAGTCACTGAGCATCGCGCGCAACTGCCGTCGGCCACGGTGCAGGCGGGACATCACGGTCCCGATCGGGGTCTCCATGATCTCGGCAATCTCCTTGTAGGGGAAACCCTCCACGTCGGCCAGGTAGACCGCCAGGCGGAACTCCTCCGGCAGCGCCTGCAGGGCGTCCTTGACCTGCGAGTCGGGCAGGTGCTCGAGCGCTTCCATCTCCGCGGACTTCAGGCCGGTCGACTGGTGCGACTCGGCACGGGCGAGCTGCCAGTCCTCGACGTCCTCGGCCATGGACTGTTGCGGCTGCCGCTGCTTCTTGCGGTAGTTGTTGATGAACGTGTTGGTCAGGATCCGGTAGAGCCAGGCCTTCAGGTTGGTGCCCGGCTTGTATTGGTGGAACGCCGAGAATGCCTTGGCGAAGCTCTCCTGCACCAGGTCCTCGGCGTCGGCGGGGTTGCGGGTCATCCGCATCGCGGCCGAATAGAGCTGGTCCAGGTAGGGCAGGGCGTCGCGCTCGAAGCGCATCGAGCGCTCGGCATCGGTCTCTTGGGCGAAGTCGCGCTCGGTCATCTCGACGTCGCTGGTCAGGGATTCAGTCATCGCGTCCCAGACTAGCGCCGAGGGCGCTTCGGTTCGATCGAGTGTGGCGAGCATGTCTGTTCCAACAGCGGCGCCGCCCGATTGATTCCACCGGTGCTCAGCGGCCGATCTCGCGGCCGATCCACTCCAGTGCGGCTTCCACCACCAGGGCGGTGGCCTCCTTCATGTCCAGGCCCGCGGTCTTGCCCACCCGCAGCGAGTGGTCGCCCCCCGGCACCTCGACCAGGTTGGTGTCGCCGGGGAACTCCTCGGGGCGCCCCATCGGGTCGCGGGCTCCCTGGATCACCAGGGTGGGCAGTCCGGCACCGGTCAACTCCGCCACCCGGGACTTCTCCGGCTTGCCCGGCGGGTGCAGCGGGAAGGAGAGGGCGAGGACGCCGGAGGCACCCAGGTCACGGGCACAGCGACAGGCCGAGCGTGCCCCGGCCGAGCGTCCCCCGATGACCAACGGCGTACGGGTGCGGATCTTGCTCGCTGCCGCGATCAGCCCGTCGTCCAGGGTGCGCGGCGGGGTGGCCACCTTCCGCCCGGCCACCACCCAGGGTTGTTCGAAGCGGTGCACGGTGATCCCCTGCCCGGGCAGGTGCCTGGCCAGCGCGGCCAGGTCGTGGGTGTCGATCCCGGCGCCTGCGCCGTGGCTGATGAGCAGCGTGGCGAACGGACTCGGGGAGCGTGAGGAGACCAGGCGTCCGGGCCCGTGCGGTGTCTCGATGATGCGGGTGGTGGGCATGGGGCGCTCCGTCAGTGCTCGGTGTGGTCGGGCTCGAGGGGCAGGGGTGCGGTGAGCTCGGGACCGTTGTTGCGCACGTTGCTCACCAGCGCGGAGACCGGATGCGCGACCAGCCGGCCGGGAGCGGCCGGTTCGAGCAGATCGAGCAGGTCGGCGCCCGACGTGGTCGGATCCAGCCAGCTCCCCCAGTTGTCGGCGGGCACCATCAACGGCATCCGGTCATGGATGTGGCCTAGGTCGTCCTCGGCGTCGGTGGTGATCACGGTGCAGGTCCAGCGGAACGGGTGCGGATGGTCGTCGGGCAGGGCCGGGTCGCGCCAGATCTCGTAGAGCCCGGCCATCGACAGCACTCCTCCGTCGGCGGGCCGGATGAAGAAGGGCTGCTTCTTCGGCTTGCCGGCCTTGGTCAGTTCCTGGGTCGGGTACCACTCGTAGTAGCCATCGGCGGGCAGCAGGCACCGGCGCGCGGCGAAGGCCTTCCGGTACGCCGGCTTCTCGGCGACGGTCTCCATCCGTGCGTTGATCATCCGGTTGCCGATCGCCGGGTCCTTCGCCCAGGACGGGACCAGTCCCCAGGTGAGCACGCGCAGCTGGCGCTGCTGGGGCCGGTCGGCCCGTTCGGGGCGCTCCAGGACGGCGTACACCTCCTTGGTCGGCGCCACGTTGTAGTCGGGCTCCAGGGGTGTCTCGACCATCGCCTCCGCGACATCGAACTCGTCGACCAGGTCAGTGACCTGGCGCGAGGAGGCATAACGACCGCACATGCCCCCAGCCTACGGTGGGTCCGGCGTCAGCCCCGGCACAGTTCGTCGAGCAGGAACCCGGCGGCCTCGTCGCTCGGCGGCAGTCCTTCGATCCAGAGCCGGGCCGGACGATCGCCGAAGGTGACCATGGTGCGCAGCAACGCCACCCGGCGGCCCAGGCGGGCGTCACGGCCGGCGAGCAGCACGATACGTCGTTCCCCGCAGCGGCCGATGCTCTCGCTGCCCGCGAAGACGGTGCGGGCCACGTCGCCGAGCCGGGCCATCCGCATGGCGCGGGTGAACGAGTCGTCGGTGGCCTCGGCGTCGGGCAGGTCCAGGACGACCAGGGCATGGTCGGAGCCGGGGTCGGCGGTGCCCCGGTAGAGCTCGGAGAGCCGGCTGCGGATGTGGGCCAGGCTGGACAGGCCGGTCAGCGGGTCCTCGCAGCTGAGCTGGTGCAGATAGGCGAGTGCGGTCTCGCTCCATCCCCGCGACAGCGCCCGTACGTCGTCGAACGACGGGTCCTGGCCGAGCACCGCCTGCGTGGTGCGGTGCAACTGGTCCAGCGCCTCGTCGAGCGAGGCGCCGTCCTGAGCGAGGGCTGTGCCGGCGACCTCACAGGGGCCGACGGAGCCCGATCCCGAGGCGAGGGCCTCCCCTACTGCTGCGAAGCGCTGGGGGATGTCCAACGCGCTTCGATCCAGCTCCGGCCTCGCCTCGGGATCCGCCGTGGCGGCAGTTCGCGATCGCGTCGCAAAGAACCCCACGGCTGCTCCTCCCTCGGTGTCCTGCTCCCAGGTCTGTCAGGAGTGGAACGGGCGCCGGAATGGTTCATGACGCGGTTCTGCAGGAAAAGTTCACGGCGATTCCGAGGCAACCTCAACACCGGGTCGTCGAGACCGGGTTCGCCGTCCCGGGCGTGGCGCCGTCGGTGCCGAATCCGCAGAAGGGCTGGCCGTCGCCGTTGCGCCGGATCACCTCGCCGGCGTCGACGAATCCGACGGCGGCCTCGTCCACCCAGAGCCCGCCCGGATCGACCAACGCGACCATGGGTGCCTTGCCGGGGACGGGCTCCAGGGCGCCCAGGTCGATGACGAGGTGCCCGCCGGGTGGCACCGTGGACCCGCTGGGCACGGTGACCGCATGGGCGCCGGCCGCGGGGCTGGCCGACTCCCCACCCGCGGTGGACGCCACCCGCCGGTCGGTGGCCACCACCTGCCACCCACCCACGTCGACGGGCTCCGGGCCGGGGTTGTAGAGCTCGACCCACTCCCCCGGACTGACCTCGTTGACCAGTGGCTGTCCCTGCAGGTGGACGGCGTACACCTCGAGCAGCTCGACGAAGCGCTGGCTCGCGGCCTCGGCCGCCCCTGCGTCGGGATGCTCCTGGGGCCGGGAGGCAAGGACCCTGCCGTCGGCGACTTCCACCATCACCCGGAAGTCCCAGCCGTCCTGCTTCGATCCCGGGCAGGTGAGCATCCGCAGCACCCGCATCCCGTGGGACTCGACGGCCTCGTCACCGCAGAGCGTGAACCCGCCCCGGGTGGCACTGACCCGGACCTCGTCACGCAGGTCGTCGAGGCCGGTGTGCTGCTCGAGGACGAAGTGGAAGACGCCGGTGCGCTCCAGGTCTCCCTCGGCCGCGATCCGGCACTCCCGGCCACCCGTGATGACCACCGGCCCGTCGAAGATCCGCTCCACCTCGCGGCTCGGCGCCCACCCGCACAGGCCGTCGTACGCACCCAGGGCAGCCCTGCCGCTTGGCTCGTCGGTTCCGGGACCGCCGGAGTCGACGCTGCTGCACGCCGCAGCGAGCAGCACCGCCAGGGCCGGGACGACGAGCAGCAGTGGACGCACCCGACCACCCTGCCAGCACCGGGGCGAGCAGGCCATCCACACGGCCTAGTCTGGTTGCGTCATCATTTGTGGCCTTGATCGTTGGGAAGAGTGTGACCAGCACGCTTGCGGAGATCGACGGACCGGGCGATGCCGAGTTGATCTCGGCCGTCCGGGGCGGCGACCTGTCGGCGTACGGCGATCTCTTCGAGCGGCATGCGGATGCCGCCCGGCGCCTGGCCCGGCAACTGACCAACCCGACCGATGCCGACGACCTGGTCTCCGAGGCGTTCGTCAAGGTGCTCAAGGTGCTCCAGGACGGCGGCGGGCCGGACCTGGCCTTCCGTGCCTACCTGCTCACCTCGGTACGCCGCCTCCACATCGACCGGGTCCGGGCCACCAAGCGGCTGCACACCACCGACGACCTGGAGCCGTTCGACCCCGGGGTCCCGTTCCGCGACACCGCCGTGGAGGGGTTCGAGTCAGTCGCCGCGGCCAAGGCCTTCGCCTCGTTGCCCGAGCGGTGGCAACTGGTGCTGTGGCACACCGAGGTGGAGGGTCACAAGCCGGCCGACGTGGCGCCCCTGCTGGGGATGAGCGCCAACTCCGTCTCGGCACTGGCCTACCGCGCCCGCGAGGGCCTGCGCCAGGCGTTCCTGAACTCCCATGCCGAAGAACTCGATGACGCACAGTGCCGCTGGACCCACGAACACCTCGGCGCCTACGTCCGCAAGGGCCTTGCCAAGCGGGACACCACCAAGGTGGAGCAGCACCTGGACGAGTGCCGCGGATGCATGGCGATCTATCTCGAACTCACCGAGGTGAACTCCAACCTCGGTGCGCTGCTCGCGCCGCTGCTGCTCGGCGGTGTTGCCGGCGCCGCCTACCTGGGCGGCGCCACCTCGGCGGTGGGCGCCATCGCCGGGAAGGGTGGGCTGCTGCTCCTGCTGGGCCGGCTCAAGGACGCCATCGTCGCCAACAGCCAGGTCGCCGCGATCAGTTCGGTCGCCGCAGTGACTGCCGTGGCCGGTGTCTCGCTCGCCGTCACCATGAACGACGACCCGGTGGCGCAGGCCGACTTGGAGACGCCTGTGGCCACTGCACCGGCCGATCCGACGCAGGCCGCCCCGGCCCCCGCATCCCCGGCACCGGTCGAGCCGGCGCCCTCGTCCGAGGCACCGGCCTCACCCACGCTGAGCGCGCCGGTCGTCGTACCTCCGGCGTCCAGCGCACCGGTGGCCAGCCCGAGCGCGGTCGCGCCGCCGTCACCGGTGGCTCCCCCGACAACGGAGCCCACGCCGCAGCCGCCGCCGAGTGCTTCACCGACGCACACGCCCGAGCCGACGCCCGCACCTGATCCCACCCCGGACCCCACTCCCGATCCCGAGCCGACCCCGGAACCGGAGCCGGTCCACGACCTGACGATCGCCGTCAGCGAGCGCCCCCTTGGCCTGGGCCTGCGCACCGAACTGACCTTCACCGCTTCCGGGATGGTGGCAGGTGACACCGCCACGATCACCCTGACCAGCAACCTGCTCACCGCCGGCGTCGCACCCGGTTCGTGCACCAGGGCCGGCAACGCGGTCACCTGCCCGGTCACCTCCGAGAGCCCGTCGGTCACCGTGGTCCTGGTCCTGGCCGTCCTCTCGCAGGTGCATGCCACCGTGTCCGCGGACAACTTCACCGACGCCGACCCGGGCAACAACACCGTCACCTGGTCCTCCGGCCTGATCGGCTGAGCGTGGCTGCGGATACCCTTCGAACCGTGGTCACCCCTTCCTCCCTCCCCCAGCACTGGCCCGCACCGCGGGCGTCACGCAGCCTCGACGTGACCGTCTCCCTGCCCGGATCGAAGTCCCTGACCAACCGGGCCCTGGTCCTGGCCGCGCTGGCCGAAGGGCCCTCGGTGGTACGCCGCGCCCTCCGCTCGCGCGACACCCTGCTGATGGCCGCCGCCCTGACGTCGCTCGGCGCGCACGTGGACACCGCGGGCGACGACTGGAGTGTCACCCCGGGCGCCCTCGAGGCCGATGCCGAGGTGGACTGCGGCCTGGCCGGCACCGTGATGCGGTTCGTGCCGCCGGTGGCGGGACTGGCCCGGGGGCGGATTGCCTTCGACGGCGACCCGCACATGCGCAACCGCCCGATCGGGGAGATCCTCACCGCACTGCGTGGCCTCGGTGTCGACGTCTCGGACGGCGACCGGCTCCCGTTCACCGTCACCGGCACCGGGTCGGTGGCCGGTGGCACCGTGGTGGTCGACGCGTCGGCCTCGTCCCAGTTCATCTCTGCGCTGCTCCTGGCCGGCGCCCGCTATGACCGCGGGATCGACGTACGCCACGACGGCAAGCCGGTGCCCTCACTGCCGCACATCGACATGACTGTGGCGATGCTGCGCCAGCACGGTGTCGACGTCGACGACTCCGAGGCCAACCGCTGGACGGTCGCGCCGGGACCGATCGCCCCGGTGGACCACCTGATCGAGCCGGACCTGTCGAACGCGGCCCCGTTCCTGGCCCTGGCCGCCGTCTCCGGCGGCACCGTGACGGTGCGTGACTGGCCCGCGGCGACCCATCAGGCCGGCGACGCGCTGCGCGAGATCCTCACCCTGATGGGGTGCACGGTGACCCTGTCGGAGGCCGGCCTGCGGGTCAGCGGCCCGGACCAGTTGACCGGCATCGACCTGGACCTGCACGACGTCGGCGAACTGACCCCGACCGTGGCGGCCCTGTGCGCCCTGGCCGGATCTCCCTCGCACCTGCGCGGCATCGAGCACATCCGCGGCCACGAGACCGACCGGCTCACCGCCCTCGCTACCGAACTGGGTGCCCTGGGAGCCCGCGTCACCGAACACCGTGACGGGCTCTCCCTGGAGCCGGCCACCCTCCATGGCGGCACCTTCCACACCTACGCCGACCACCGGATGGCCCACGCCGGCGTGGTGATCGGCGCCGCCGTCGACGGTGTCCTGGTCGAGGACATCGACACCACGTCGAAGACGTTCCCCGACTTCGCCTCGTTCTGGGGCGGCCTGTTGGGATGAGCCGCCGCTACCACGAGCACGACGTCGAGCACTACGACCGCCCCCGGCGGCGGACCCGGCCGCGGACCAAGGACCGGCCGACCTATGACGATGCGCTCGAGGCGCTGGTGGTCACCGTGGACCGGGGCCGGTTCACCCTGGACCTGGCCGGCACCCGGGTGATGGCGATGAAGTCGCGCCCGCTGGGCCGCAAGGGCGTCGTGGTCGGCGACCGGGTCCGGGTGGTGGGTGACACCTCGGGTGCAGACGGCTCCCTGGCCCGGATCGTGGAGGTCTGCGAGCGGTCCACGACGCTGCGGCGTACCGCCGATGACGACGACCCGGTCGAGCGGGTCATCGTCGCGAACGCGTCGCAACTGGTGGTGGTGGCGGCCCTGGCCGACCCGGAACCGCGCCCGCGGCTGATCGACCGGGCGCTGGTCGCGGCGTACGACGCGGGAATGCAGCCGGTGCTGTGCCTGACCAAGGCCGACCTGGCCGACCCGGAGACGCTGCTGGCGACCTACCGCTCGCTGGGGGTCCCGTGGGTAGTGACCCAACGCGGCGGCGACGTGGCGGCGGTGCGCGAGGTCCTCGCCGGGCGCACCAGCGTGCTGGTCGGGCACAGCGGGGTCGGCAAGTCCACCCTGGTCAATGCCCTGGTCCCCGAGGCGCGGCGCGAGGTCGGCGTGGTGAACGCAGTGACAGGCCGTGGGCGGCACACCTCGACGTCGGCGTACATGCTGCCGCTGCCCGACGACGACGGCTGGATCATCGACACCCCGGGGATCCGTTCCTTCGGGCTGGCCCATGTGCAGCCGGAGAACCTGATCGAGGCGTTCCCGGACCTGGACGAGATGACCGAGGAGTGCCCGCGCGGCTGCACCCACGGCATGGACGAACCCGAGTGCGGCCTGGACGACGCTCTGGCCGCGGGCGAGGTCGACGGCGAGCGGGTGGAGTCGTTCCGTCGACTGCTGGCCTCCCGCGAGGCCGCCGCGGACTGAGTCGGCCCGGGCTCAGCCCCAGACCAGGCGGGCGCCCTGCTCCCCGGTGGCGAACGTCATCGTGATCAACACGATCGCGAAGATCACCAGCATCGCGGCCAGGCTCAGCTCGATCACCGGTGGGCGGCGACGGCGCTCCCCCTTCCCGGAGACGAGGCCCGAGGGCCCACCCATCCAGAAGGCGCTCAGCACGACCACCACGAAGAAGACGATGGCGCACCAGAAGAGGATGTCGGCGCGCTCCTGGTGCGGCTGGATGATCGGCTCGAGTTCCGGCTTCCTATCCAGCAGGTCACGACCGGAGACCCAGGCATAGGCGACCGAGACCACCGCACCCAGCGACACCCAGACCGTCGGCCAGCGCAGGGCCCAGCGCCATCCGGGCACGGTGCCATAGAGGGCGGCCAGCACCGCCGCGGCGGGGACCAGGACCACGGCCAGGTGCACGATGAGGGGGTGGACCGGAAGTCCGTTGAGCTCCATGGGAGGCAACGCTATCGGGTCATCGGTCCGCTGCGCCCATCGAGCGCAGTGGGTGGGCGGGCGCCGGGAGGTAATAGCCTGCTGCCATGGCGATCGACTACACCGACGACCTGAGGCTGGCCCACGTGCTGGCCGATGACGCGGACTCCATCACCCAGGCCCGGTTCAAGGCCCTGGACCTGCACGTGATGAGCAAGCCGGACCTGACCCCGGTCACCGACGCGGACCAGGCCGTCGAGGAGGGCATCCGGCGCACCCTGTCCCGGGTCCGTTCCCGCGACGCCGTCGTCGGCGAGGAGCAGGGCACCACCGGGCACAGCCAGCGCCGGTGGGTGATCGACCCGATCGACGGCACCAAGAACTTCGTGCGCGGCGTACCGGTGTGGGCGACGCTGATCTCCCTGGTCGTCGACGACGAGGTGGTGCTCGGCGTCGTCTCGGCCCCGATGCTGCAGCGCCGCTGGTGGGCCTCGAAGGAGAACGGCGCCTGGACCGGGCGTTCCCTGCTCAAGGCGCAGCAGATCCACACCTCCGACGTACGCCGCCTCGAGGACGCCTCGCTGAGCTATTCGTCGTTGTCGGGCTGGGACGAGCGGGGCCGGCTCGAGGACTTCCTGGCGCTGACCCGGCGGTGCTGGCGCACCCGGGCCTATGGGGACTTCTGGTCCTACATGATGGTCGCCGAGGGGGCCGTGGACCTGGCCGCGGAGCCGGAACTGGAGCTCTATGACATGGCCGCGCTCGACATCATCGTGCGCGAGGCGGGCGGCCGGTTCACGTCCCTGGACGGCACCGACGGCCCGTTCGGCGGCAATGCCGTGGCCAGCAACACCCACCTGCACGAGGCCGCACTGGCCTTCCTCGGCTCGGCCGCGGAGACCGACTCCCTCGAAGAGCACCAGGGCGGCTCGGTGCACGACCTGCGCTCGCGGCGCCGCGAGGGCGACGACTGATCACGGCCCACACTGCGGGCGCACCCTGTTCAAAACTCTTCGGCGCCCGCTAGCGTGACCCGTGTCACAGCCCCTGCGCCAGGAGGTCACCTTGCTCATCAACGACGTACTGCGGGCCAAACCCCGCCAGGATGTGGTCACCGTCGCGCCGGATGCCACGGTGCGGGAACTGGTCGCCCTGCTGGCCGAGCACAACGTGGGTGCGCTGATCGTCTCCCGCGACGGCTCCTCGGTGGACGGCATCGCCTCCGAGCGGGACGTGGTGCGGCGCCTCAACGACGACCCCGACCTCCTCGATGCCCCGGTCTCGGCGATCGCCACCTCGGTGGTGCACAGCTGCGAGGGCACCAGCGCGGTCACCGAACTGATGCAGGTGATGACCGAGCACCGGGTGCGGCACATCCCCGTGCTGGCCGAGGGTTCGCTGGCTGGCATCATCTCCATCGGCGACGTGGTCAAGAGCCGGATCGGCGAGCTCGAGTTCGAACGCGACCAGCTCGACACCTACCTGCACCAGACCTGAACCTGCGCCACCCCGAACCAGACCCGAGAGGCACCCTGTGAGCAACGAGAAGCCCGAGATCGAATTCTTCGACCCGGAGCCGCCGGCCGACTTGGTGATCACCGACATCACCGAGGGCGACGGCGACGAGGCCAAGGCGGGCGACACCGTCTCGGTGCACTACGTCGGGGTCGCCCACTCGACCGGTGAGGAGTTCGACGCCTCCTACAACCGTGGCGCCCCGCTCCAGTTCCGCCTCGGCATCGGCCAGGTCATCTCCGGCTGGGACACCGGCGTGCAGGGCATGAAGGTCGGCGGCCGGCGCCAGCTGGTCATCCCGCCGCACCTGGGGTACGGCGACCGCGGCGCCGGCGGCGTCATCAAGGGCGGCGAGACCCTGATCTTCGTGGTGGACCTGCTCAAGGTCTCCTGAGCACGCACACCACCTGCCGACGGCCTGTCCCTACCAGGGCAGGCCGTCGTCTGCGTCCGGGTCGTAGGCGGCCACCGTGGCGCCCGGCCCGTGGGAGTCCGCGCCGAGCGTGACCCGGTCGCCGATCGCCAACTGGCGACCACGGCGCAGTTCGACCTCACCGTTGACGTGCACCTGGCCATCGGCGATCACGGCCTTGGCCTCGGCGCCGTCCTCGACCAGGTTGGCCAGCTTGAGGAACTGCCCCAGGCGGATCGAGTCATCACGGATCGGTACGTCGCTGCTCATGGCGGCGATTCTCGCACCCTCCTCCCCGTTGTAACGCGGGGTCCGTGTCGCTTGAGTAGTGCTGTGACGCACGATTTCGTCAACAGCACCGCACAAGTGCCGGCGTACGGCGCGTCCCACCACGTACGGCGACCGGGCTCAGGGCAGCAGCACCGAGATGGCGTGGATCAGTACGCCGACCAGGCCACCGACGATGGTGCCGTTGATCCGGATGAACTGCAGGTCCCGCCCGACGTGGAGCTCGATCCGCTTCGCGGCCTCCTTGCCGTCCCATCCCTCGATGGTCGTGGTGATCACGGTGGTCAGTTCCTTGCCATAGCGGTTGACCCCGAAGACGACGGCATCGGCGGCCAGCCCGTCCAGCCGTTGCTGCATCGCGGGCTCGTCGCGGAACCGGATCGCGACGGCGACCAGTTCGTCGGCGAGCCGCTGCTTGAGCGGGCCGGACTCGTCCTGCAGCGCACCGAGCAGGGCATTGCGCAGCGCCTTCCACAGCGAGATCCCGGTGGCAGCGAACTGGGGGTGGTCGAGGAGCCGGAGCTTGAGGTTCTCCGCCCGCTCCTGGGTGGAGGGATTGAAGAGCAGGTCCTGGCCGAGCTGGGCGAGCATCGAGTCGAGTGCCCGGCGGGCGCGGTGGTCGGGGTCGGAGCGGATGTCGGCCAGCCACCGGACCGCCTCGGCGTGCAGCCGGTTGGTGACTGCCTCGTTGATCCGGGGCGGCACCCAGGTCGGGGCCCGCTCCCCCAGCACCTCGGTGAAGGTGTCATGGTTCTCCACCAGCCACCCGTGGAGCTCCTCCAGGGCCAGGTCGACCAGACCGTGGTGCAGGTCATCGCGGACCGCCTCGGTGACGAAGGTGCCCAGGATCGGGGAGATCGGTTCCTCCCGGAAGCGCGGCACGAGAACCGCCTCGACGACCTCGACGATGTGCTCGTCGCGGACCTTGCCGAGCGCGACGGCGGCCACCTCGGTGACCTCGTCGGTGACCTTGCGGGCATGGGCAGGGTCGGCCAGCCAGGCGCCGATCCGGCGGGTCGGCTCGGCAGCCAGCACCCGCTCGCGGACGATGTCGGCGGCCATGAAGTTCTCCCCCACGAACTCCTCCAGGCCACGGCCCAGGTCGTCCTTGCGGCGCGGGATCAGGGCAGTGTGCGGGATCGGCAGGCCCAGCGGGTGGCGGAAGAGCGCGGTGACCGCGAACCAGTCGGCGATGGCGCCGACCATGCTGGCCTCGGCGCCGGCGTTGACGAACCCGAGGAAGCCGTCCTGGTCGCGGGTCAGCACATAGACCACTGCGGCCAGCACCAGCAGTCCGAGGGCAACGCCCTGCATCCGTCGTAGCGCCCTGAGCCGGGCCTCGTCGTTCTCCACCCCGGGAGTGATCATCGAAGTCATCGCCCGCCGAGTCTGACAGGTGGCGGCGAGACAGCACGCAACCCGGCCGTCGTGGCAGTAACCTTTCGAAGCGTGCCGACTGCGCAAGTGCTCGCCCTCGTCCTGGCCATCGCCCTGATGGCCTCCCTCGGCGTGGCCATCACCTTGCAGGTGCGCCTCTCCCGCACCCGCCGAGAACTGGCTGCGCTGCGCCGGCAACTGGCCAGCAACCGCCGTCCCGGACGGCCGCCGAGCCTGGCCCGCCAGGCCACGCAGGTCACCACCCATGCCCTGCGCACCGTGGTCGACACGGCGGCGAAGGTCCGCGAGCAGGGCGTCTCCGGCTTCCTGGCCAGTTCGATCGAGGAGTTGACCGGGATCGCGATCGCCAACCGGTCCGAGATCGCCCAACTGACCGGCGCCGACGGCACCATCACCATCTTCTTCTCCGACATCGTCGACTCGACCGCCATGAACGAGAAGCTGGGCGACCAGGCCTGGATCAAGGTGCTCGAGCGCCACGACTCCCTGGTGCGCAAGCAGATCGCCGCCCACCGGGGCCACGTCGTCAAGACCCAGGGCGACGGGTTCATGGTCGTCTTCGCCGATCCGGCCGACGCGATCGCGACCGCACTGGGCATCCAGGACCGCCTGGCCCAGCTCAGCGAGGGACGACGCGGCCTGCCGGTCTCGGTCCGGATGGGCATGCACGTGGGCACCGCCATCGAACGCGACGGCGACTGGTTCGGCCGCAACGTGGCGATGGCCGCGCGGGTCGCCGCCCAGGCCGATGCCGAGCGGATCCTGGTCAGCGAGGAGGTGCGCGAGATCGTCGGCGACGACCCGTTCCTCGACTTCGTGGACCCGGTCAGCGTGGAGCTGAAGGGCTTCCCGGGCGTGCATACGTTGTGGCGCGCCGTTGCACGTACCGACTGATTTCACGGGAACCGTGAGATTCCCCGCCCTCCCGGACAGTACCGATCAGATGGACGGATCCACCGAGGAGGACGAGATGCTCCACAGACACCTGATCGCGGCAGTGGCGGTCGTCGGCTTGGCCGGCGCGGCGACCGGAGCTGCAGTTGCACTGGAGGGGTCCCCGACCTCTGGCCCCGATCCAGTGACGGCAGAAGAATGGTACTCAGACGACATGTCCCTATCAGAGGTGTCAGAGGCATCCCAGGGCCAACCAGGCGAAGTCGCGCCCCCTTGCCCGGACGAGGAGACAGTGACCCGGCTCAAGGCAGCACATCTGCCGGTGGGTCCGTGTGATCCATTCCCAGAGCCTGGCCATGGCGTCCTACTCCCCACGGATGAGCCGAGCTCCGAGCCAGTTAGCCAGTGCGCCCGGGCATTCATCCGCACCACGGATCCAGAAGGGCCGACCTCTGTGGAGGGCCCCTGCGGGGTCGGTGCTCGCATCGCCACCATCACGTTGGACGAGGACAATGGTCACTGCGCCCGCGTCACGTACCACCGCAGCGCCGACGCAACCCCAATAACCGAGACCATCTGCCTCGGAGATCTGCCCCGAGCAGGGCACCCTCGACTGCTTGGCAAGGTGGGTTGAGATGCGTACTTTCTCCGTTCTCTGCGCCTCGTTCCTTCTGTGCTTCACCGGGGCCACCGCCTTTGGAGGGACGTTCGGCCATTGGGATGACTATGAGCCCGGTTACCCGCGTGGTTATGCGTACATCCATGACTATGCTCCTGCCCCCTGGCCCGTGTATACCGCTGCGATCGATTGGGATCAGGCTCCCAAGCTGGACCTCGTCTATGTGACGTCAAATTCGTCATGCACCAGCAGCCATTGCGTTCCCTTCTATGCTTCCCAACTCGACGGCAGTGGGTGTGGACCCCTGTATGGGGTCACCTACGCGCCTGTCAGCGGCGTTCACATCACCTCAGCCGAGGTCTATGTGGATTCTGGCTGCTCAGGTGCTACGTACAACAATCGCCTGGAACTGGTGTGTCACGAGATGGGGCATGCGATCGGTTTGACTCATCGGGCTTCATCTGCCGCCAGCTGCATGCGGACTGGGCCGCTGGGAAACGAGACTGACGGATCGTCGGCTGACTTCACGGACCTCAATACTGCATATAGCCATGACAGTTGATTCCGAGGCTCCACCCCCGTCCTTCCCATGAGGTTACGAGGCGAGTCAGCGTCCACTACCCTCATCCAGAGGCGCCATTGAACGAGGCTGAGTTCGAGGAGTTCTTCGCCGCGATGTATCCGCGGCTGCTTCGGCGAGCCCAACTGAGCCTGTGCCCGGACGACGCACATGAAGCTGCCTCCTCGGCACTCACCACGGTATGGACCAAGAGACTCCCTGCGCCCACATCGCGCACGGATCGCCTGCGACTCGAAGCATGGACGTTCACGTTTCTCCTCGGGGAGATACGCAACAAGCAGCGTGGTCAGGCGCGCCGATCACGACTCGTGGAGCGCGTCACGATCAGTTCCTCAATCTCTGTCTCGCCCGATCCCGCGCAGGAGATCGTTGATGCCTGCGATGCCACTGAGATCGACTGGCTCCTTGGCCAGCTGAGACCGAAACATCGCCAGGTGGTGATGCTCGTGATGGAGGGCTATCACGTCCATGAGATCGCAGAAGCACTCGACATAAGTCCGGGTGCCACGAGCATGCGGTTGGCGAGAGCCAAGGACCGGCTCGCCCGGATGCTCCGATACCGGCGCAAGGAGGAGGGAACATGAAGCAGCAGCCGAACCGTGGCCGGAGGATCACAGGTCACCCGTCCCAGCAGGAGCTCGAAGCCGAGATACTCGCCCTCCTGCACGATGCTGGCCTCCCTCCGGACTATGCAGACAAGGATCGAGACCGTGCTGCGCCCTCCCACGAGCCCGACACGCGGTCGAACGCCGCGTACACCACGATCGTGGGCACTCCACGCGCGTGGCGTCCTCGACCGTTGGGCATGGGTCACTGGCTCCGCCCATTGACTGGCATCGTCTGTGCTGCAGCCGCGATGGGGCTGTCGATCGCGTTGCTCTGGGCAGTCGTGGATCCTCCAGAGGAACCGGTGCCCCCGGACCGTGAGGTAGCAAGCGCACCCCCTCCCATGGTGGCGCCACTGGACTCAACGGATCGCTCCGGAATGTTGGATGCCCCTGATGCTGTCGCCGTGCTCGACGACCTTGCCCAAGCCACGCTGCAAGCACCCTGGCTGCGGGTCTCCGACGGCACCACCCGAGTTCGACTCATCCACTGGAGTTCCTTGCAGAGCGCCAGCCAACCTTCTCCCGAACTGATTACTCGATATCTGTCATCCGACGGAACTACTACGACGACAACCAGCGCTTCTGGTGCCTCCTGGGACGACCGCGGGCGCGTGTCATTGCCCCCCGACTCCACGTGGAACACCCCCGGGCCAGCCACCAGAACGAAACGTCCCTCAGCCCTTCCTGGCTCGCTTCAAGAACTTCCGGCAGACCCCGACTCACTGACGTCGACACTCCTGTCGGATCCCGCGAAGTGCACCAGCACGGCTCATTGCCTGGTCACAGCGATCATCACTGCCCGGATCGACGGTGCCATCCCGCCACGGTCCATGTCCGCGGTGTGGCAGGCGCTGACGATGAGCGCTGACGTCCGGACTCTCGGCCCGACGCGAGATCGGATCGGCCGCCCCAGCACGGGCCTCTTCATTCCCGGCGACATTGGGGATGACGATTACATCCTTTATGCGGATCCGGTGACCGGCGCCTTGCTCGGCCACGAGGTCGTAAGACCTGACGGCGCTGTCATGTCGTTCTCGATCATTGTCGACGCGACCCATGTCGAGACATCTTCAGTGCCGGACTGAGCAACGGTTTCCACTCATCTGCGAACGAACGCACGCTTACGTCGTGGCGGCGTAGCGAATGCGCCGACGCTCCGGATCTCGCCCGCGTCGAGGTCGTCGAGGAGTTGAGCCACGGTCTCGGCGGCGCAGGTCTTGTTGGTGCCGATGAAGCCGGTCGGTCCGCGCTTGATCCAGCCGGTGACGTAGAGCCCGGGCCGGACCCGGCCGGACTGGTTCGGCACGATGCCGCGGGCCTCGTCGAACGGCAGGTCCGGCAGCGGACGCCCCCGATAGCCGACCGAGCGGAGCACCAGCCCGGCCTCGATCACCTCGGTCTCCCCGGTCGGCTCGGCGGTGACCGCACCGTCCACTGTGACCAGGCGGGTACGCCGTACCTCCAGGCCGGTGACGCGGTCCGGGCCGAGGATGCGCTCGGGCTGGGCGCAGAAGCGGAGCACGATCCGGCGACGGCCCGGGCGCGGTCGCCGTGAGGCGAGTTCGGCGAGCACCTTGGTCGCGGTGGTGGTCGACTCGATCGCCACCCCTCCGTCTTCGACGAGGACGTCGACATCGTCCAGCGCGGCCAGGCCGATCAGTTCCGGGGTGGTGAACGCCGCCTGGGCGGGGCCGCGGCGGCCGAGCACGACCACTTCGCGGACCCGGCTGGAGTCCAGCGCCGCCAGGGCGTCAAGGTCGATGTCGGTGCCGGCCAGCATGTCGGGGTCGGTGGTGAGGATCCGGGCCACGTCCAGGGCGACGTTGCCGTTGCCGACCACCACCACCCGCTCGCAGTCCAGGTCGGGAGCGATGCGGTGGTCCGGGTGTCCGTTGTACCAGCCGACCACGTCGGTCGCCGACGTACTGCCGGGCAGGTCCTCACCCTCGATGCCGAGCCTCTTGTCGGCCGAGGCGCCGACCGCGACGATCACGCCGTGATAGCGCTCGGAGAGGTCGGCAAAGCTGATGTCGCGGCCGACCTCGACGCCAAGGCGATAGGTGAAGCCGGGCTGGTCGGCGATCGCGGTGAAGAGGTCGGCAACCTGCCGCGTGGTCTGGTGATCGGGAGCCACGCCGTGGCGGGCCAGTCCGTGCGGGGTGGGCAGCCGATCGAAGACGTCGACGCTCACCTCGGGGTGCTTGAGCAGTTCGTCGGCGGCGTAGAGACCGGCCGGGCCGGCGCCGACGATCGCGACCCTGACCGGTGCGCGGGAGGTGAGTCGGCGCTGCGGTGGGACCAGGGCCAGCGGTGTCCGGTCGGCGTGCGGCTCGGCGACGAAGTATTCACCGTTGAGCGCGAGGAACGGCTCCTCCGCTGCCGTCAGCTTCGTGTGCGGCTTGATCGCACCGACCGGGCAGGCCGTCACGCAGGCACCGCAGTCCACGCAGGAGCCGGGGTCGATGAAGACCATCTCCGCCTCTGCGAAGCCGGGCTCGCCCGGCGCGGGGTGGATGCAGTTGACCGGGCAGGCGAGGACGCACGAGGCGTCGGCGCAGCACGACTGGGTGACGACGTGGGGCATGGCGTCTCGCTCAGGCTGCGGCCGAGGCCGGCTCGCTGCGGAAGCGCGAGGGCCGACCGTCGATCCGGCAGAGTTTCCAGACCAGACGCGAGACCGGGTTCATCAGCTTGGTCTCCTCGGCCAGCATCCTGACGTCGCCGAAGATGTCCCGGAGCACCTTCTGCGACTCGGGTTGCTTCCAGTAGACGTCGCGGATCACCGAGCGTGGCATCCCCATCTGGTCGGTGATCTCCTTGCCGGGGACCAGGATGATGTCGCACAGGGTGCGCATGATCACCGGGTAGAGCACGGAGAGCAGCGCCTTGCGCGGGCCGGAGAGCTCGGGGATCCGCTGGGCGAGGTATTCGTGGGCGAAGCCGATGTGGCGGGCCTCCTCGGCGACGTGGATCTGCATGATCCGCTGCAGCAGCGGGTGCAGGTCGTCGCCGGCGCGCAGGATGGACTTCTGGACGTGGTCGATCGGTTCCTCACCGGCCAGGACGCCGACGAAGAAGACCTCGGGCAGGACGGCCGCGGCCAGCGGCAGGAACGGCGCGACCGTCCGGAAGAAGCGGTTGCCCCCGGGGACGTCGACCCCGGCGCGGTTCACGAACTCCTGGAACATCTGGGTGTGGTGACACTCCTCGGTCGCCTCGTGCGTGGAGTAGCGGAACTCCGGCGAGCCGTTGGGCAGCGAGAAGGCGTGCTGCATGATCCCGCCGATCAGCACCTGTTCGAACTGGAGGCCGACCTTGGTGACGTTGGCCTGGCGGAGCAGCCCGATCTCGATCTGCCGCTCGCGCGACTGGGCCTGGTACCACGGATGGCGCCCGAGCACGTCTGCCTCGGGGAGGATCCAGCGCGGGTCGTCGTGGTGGATCGCGTAGTCGGGGTTGTCCCAGTCGATGTCGACGAACGCGTCGAAGTGCTGGTGCACCGAGGCCTCCGAGAGCGTCTGCAGCTTCTCCTCGTAGGTCTGGGAACTGTTGGCCTGCGCGGTGGTGGTCATCTGGCACCTCATTGCCTGAGATTGTCTTGGACGCCTTGTCGCACCAAACTAAGTGGGACATTGTGTCCAGTCAAGCCCTTCCCCTAGGGTGGAGCCCACGATGCCCTTGCCGAAGCCCCCGCTCCCGAACCTGCCGAACCTGCCAGCGCTCGCCGACCTGCCCCACCTGCCCGGCCGACTTGCCCAGTTGCGCGATGCCGCGACCAAGACCGGCGACAAGTCCCATCCCGACACCCCCGGCGAGGACCCTGGCACCGATGGCCGCACCACGCGCTGGGACCAGCACAAGGCCGAGCGGCGGGAGAAGATCCTCGGCGCGGCGATCGACCTGATCGAGCGCGAGGGCGAGGCCACGGGCGTCCAAGCGATCGCCACCAGTGCCGGGGTGCCACGCTCGGTGGTCTACCGGATCTTCACCGACCGCGCCGACCTCGACGAGCAGATCCGGGTCCGGATCACCGAGCACCTGATGCTGGAACTGGCGCCGGCGCTCGAGCCCCGCGGCACGGTGCGCGGCGGCATCGACCATGCCGTGACGACGTACGTCGGATGGGTGCGCGACCATCCCCGCCTGCACGCCTTCCTCGGCGCAGGCGTCTCCGGGACGAACGGTTCCGCGGCGCTGAGCAGCACCCGACTGGCGATCGGGCTCACCATCGCCCACCTGATCGAGGCGATGGCCACCCACTTCGACCAGGACGTCGTGCTGGCCGACACCGTGGCGTTCTCCATCGTCGGCCTGGTCGACGGTGCGGTGAACCGCTGGACCAGCCAGGAACAGCCCCGGGTGGGCGGCGCCCAGGTGACGGCCTTCCTCTGTGACGCCGTCTGGGACATGCTCTCCCAGGCCGCGAACCGGTTGGGGGTCACCCTCGACCCGGACACCGTGATCGGCGACGTACTTCCCACCAACCCACCCACCGACTGATCCGGGAGGATCGATGAAGAACCTGTCCGACAAGGTCGTCCTGATCACCGGCGGCGCCCGCGGCATCGGGGCCGAGACCGCCAAGGCGCTGGTCGCTGCCGGAGCCCGGGTGGTGCTCACCGACGTCGACGAGGCCGCGCTGTCCGAGACGGCCGCCGGGCTGGACGCCGACCGGGTGCTGGCCGTGGCCTGCGACGTGGTCGACCTGGCCTCGATGGAGGATGCCGTCGCCCAGGCGGTGGCCCGCTTCGGCGGCATCGACCTGGTCCTGGCCAATGCCGGCATCGCCAGCTATGGCTCCGTGCTCGGCGTCGACCCGGCCACCTTCCGCCGGGTGGTGGACATCAACATCACCGGCGTCTTCCACACCGTGCGCGCGGCGCTGCCCTCGGTGATCGAGCGGAAGGGGTACATCCTGGTGGTCTCCTCGCTGGCCGCCTTCACGCCGGTGCCCGGCCTGGCCGCCTACAACGCGAGCAAGGCCGGCGTGGAGCACTTCGCCAACGCACTGCGCCTGGAGGTGGCCCACCAGGGCGTCGAGGTCGGCATCGCGCACATGTCGTGGATCGACACCCCGCTGGTCCGCGATGCCAAGAAGGACCTCAGCGCGTTCCGCAAGATGCTCGACCTGATGCCCTACCCGCTGAACCAGACCACCTCGGTCGATGCCTGCGTGGACGGGTTCGTCAAGGGCCTGGCCGGGCGCAAGCGGCGGGTCTTCGTGCCCGGCTGGGTCGGCGCGATCGGCAAGGGGCGCGCGTTGCTGGTCAGCCCCTTGGTGGACCGGGAAATGGTCAAGCACACCGCCACGCTGCTGCCGCAGATGGATGAGGAAGTACGTCGCCTCGGCCGCTCCACCTCGGCGCGGAACCAGGTCCCCGCCGACTGAGGCAGGAGCGGAAACGGACCCTCAACCCAGGGCTCGAAAGCCCCGCAACCGCAGGCTGTTGGTCACCACGAAGACCGACGAGAAGGCCATCGCGAAGCCGGCCAGCATCGGGTTGAGCAGCCCCGCGGCGGCCAGCGGCAGGGCGGCCACGTTGTAGGCGAAGGCCCAGAACAGGTTGCCCTTGATCGTGGCCAGGGTGCGCCGGGAGAGGCGGATCGCGTCGGCAGCGATCCTCAGGTCGCCGCGGACGAGGGTCAGGTCACTGGCCTCGATCGCGACGTCGGTCCCGGTGCCCATGGCCAGGCCGAGGTCGGCAGCGGCCAGCGCGGGGGCGTCGTTGACGCCGTCGCCGACCATGGCGACGACCTTGCCCTGCTCCTGCAGGCGGCGTACCGCGTCGACCTTCTCCTCGGGGAGTACGTCGGCGATCACCGCGGACTCCTCGATGCCGACCTCGGCGGCCACGGCAAGGGCGACCTGCCGGTTGTCACCAGTGAGCAGGACCGGGGTGAGCCCGAGGTCGCGGAGTCGCTGGATCGCCTCGGGTGAGGTGGGCTTGATCGCGTCGGCGACGACGACCACACCGCGGGCGCGTCCGTCCCAGCCGACCGCAACGGCGGTGCCGCCCGTTGCCCGGGCCTGCTCCAGTCGCTCGACCAGTTCGGGGGGCAGTGGTTGCGACCACTCCTCCAGCAACCGGGGCCGCCCCACGAGGACGGCGTGGCTGCGGTCCTGGTCGAGCACGACTCCCTGGACGCCGAGGCCGACGACGTTGCTGAACTCCTCGACGCCCGGCAGCGTGCCGGAGGCTTCCCGGGCGGCGTCCGCGATGGCCCGCGCGATCGGGTGCTCGGAAGCGTCCTCGATCGCCCCGGCGAGCCGGAGCACTTCGGCGGCGTCCTCGCCGGGGGCGGCGATGACCTCGCGGAGCGCCATCTGGCCAGTGGTGACCGTGCCGGTCTTGTCCAGCACCACCGTGTCGACGGTGCGCGTGGACTCCAGAACCTCGGGGCCCTTGATAAGGATGCCGAGTTGGGCTCCCCGACCGGTGCCGACCATCAGCGCGGTCGGGGTAGCCAGCCCCAGGGCGCAGGGGCAGGCGATGATCAGCACCGAGACAGCGGCAGTGAACGCGGCCGGCAGTCCCGCTTCGGCGCCGATCCAGAAGCCGAGGGTGGCGACGGCCAGGGCGATCACGATCGGCACGAAGACCCCGGAGACCCGGTCGGCGAGCCGCTGCACCTGGGCCTTGCCGTTCTGGGCGTCCTCGACCAGGCGAGCCATCTGGGCCAGTTGGGTGTCGCCGCCGACGCGGGTGGCGCGCACCACCAGTCGTCCGCCGGCGTTCACGGTCGCTCCGACGACGGCGTCGCCGGGGCCGACCTCGACCGGGACGGACTCGCCGGTCAGCATCGAGGCGTCGACGGCGGAGGTGCCGGAGACGACCTCGCCGTCGGTGGCGACCTTCTCCCCGGGCCGGACCACGAACTGTTCGCCGACCCGCAGGTCCTCGGCGGGGATCCGTTGCTCGGTGCCGTCGCGCAGGACGGTCACCTCCTTGGCGCCCATCTCCAGCAGTGCCCGCAGTGCGGCGCCGGACTGGCGCTTGGCGCGGTGCTCGAACCAGCGGCCGGCGAGCAGGAAGGTGGTCACCCCGGCTGCCGCCTCGAGGTAGATGTTGGCGGCGCCATCGGTGCGGGCGACGGTGAACTCGAAGGCGTGAGTCATCCCCGGCGTACCGGCGGTGCCCCAGAAGAGCGCATAGAGCGACCAGCCGAGTGCGGCCAGGGTGCCCATCGAGACGAGGGTGTCCATCGTCGAGGTGCCGTGGCGGAGGTTGGCCCAGGCCGCCTTGTGGAAGGACCAGCCGCCCCAGACGACCACGGGCGCGGCCAGGGTGAGCGAGAGCCACTGCCAGTTCTCGAACTGCCAGGCCGGGACCATCGCCATCGCGATCACCGGCACCGAGAGCGCCGCGCTGACCAGCAGGCGGTGCAGCAACGCATCGTGCTCCGGCGCAGCCGTCTCCTCGCCGTCCGCGGCGGGCATCCGTGCGGCATAACCGGCCTGTTCCACGGTGGCGAGCAGGTCGTCGGTGGTGATCCCGTCCGGGAAGCTCACCTTCGCCTTCTCGGTGGCGTAGTTGACCGTGGCACTGACCCCGTCGAGCTTGTTCAGCTTCCGCTCGATGCGGTTGGCGCACGAGGCGCAGGTCATCCCGCTGATCTCGAGTTCGACGTCGGTGGTCATTGCTGGCTCCCTGCCTCGAGGATCCCGTCGTACGCCGCGGCGTGGGCGCCGTGGGTGCCGTGCTCGTCGGCGGGCTCGACCTGGAACGGGCCGACGGCCCGGCCGAGCCCGAAGGCCAGCAGGAAGGCGATCACCAGGAGGCCTGCGAAGCCCAGGAGGCGGAGTGGTGCGCTGGTCTCCATCGTGATCACGCCAACTGGTAGCCGGCTTCCTCGACGGCGGCCTTGACGGCTGCGTCATCGAGGGGCGCTTCGGAGACCACGGTGACCCGTCCCGTGGACAGGTCGACCTCGACGCCGGAGACGCCGGAGATCTCGCCGATCTCCTCGCTGACCGAGGAGACACAGTGGCCACAGGTCATCCCGGTGACGGTGTAGGTGCTGGTGTTCATCTTCTTCTCCCTGTCCTGGTGGTGGATGTGGTGGTCAGGACCTGACCAGTCGCGCGATCGCGGCGGAGGCCTCGCGGACCTTCTCCTCGGCCTCCGGACCGCCCTGGCGGGCGGCGTCGACGACGCAGTGGGACAGGTGCTCCTCGAGCAGCCCCAGGGCGACGGCACGCAAGGCGCTGTTCATCGCGGAGACCTGGGTCAGGATGTCGATGCAGTACTTCTCCTCCTCGACCATCCGCTGCAGGCCACGGGCCTGTCCCTCGATGCGGCGCAGCCTCTTGAGGTAGGCATCCTTGTCGTGGATGTAGCCGTGATGATGCTCGGTCATCTAGTCCCCTTTCCAGTCTCGACCATATACCCCTAGGGGGTACCTGATCAAGCCGGATGCCGCTGGCTTGCACCCGCACCACCGTGCCCCGGAGAAATCGCTAGACTTCGGGCGCCCACACCGGTGCCACACCGGGAACGACCAACCTGGAGGCATCGGTGCCCTGGATCAAGCACGGAGACGGACGCACCGTCTCCCCCGAAGAGATCGTCCGCCCCGAGGAACGGCTGAGCTGGCCGCGGACCATCGGCTTCGGCGCCCAGCACGTGGTGGCCATGTTCGGCGCGACCTTCCTGGTCCCGCTGCTGACCGAGTTCCCACCCACCACGACGCTCTTCTTCTCCGGCATCGGCACCATGCTCTTCCTGGTGCTCACCCGCAACAAGGTGCCCAGCTATCTCGGCTCCTCCTTCGCCTTCATCGCCCCGATCCAGGCCGCGATGACCGACGGCGGGATGGGCGTCGCTCTCTTCGGCGTGATGGTCACCGGCCTGCTCCTGGCCGCGGTCGGCTTCATCGTCAACGAAGTCGGCACCGGCTGGCTCGACGCACTCATGCCCCCAGTGGTCACCGGTGCGATCGTGGCCCTGATCGGCTTCAACCTGGGCGGCGTCGCGACCGACAACTACCAGACCGCCCCGTGGCTGGCGACCCTCACCCTGGCCACCATCGTCGTGGTCGCGGTCGCCTCACGCGGGCTGCTGGCCCGGCTCTCGATCCTGATCGGCGTGGTGGTCGGCTATGTCGCGGCCGCCATCGCCGGTGACATCTCGTTCGCCACCGTCCGCAACGCCGACTGGTTCGGACTGCCCGAGTTCACCACGCCCGAGGTCTCCTGGACCGTGCTGCCGATGTTCTTGCCGGTGGTCCTGGTCCTGGTCGCCGAGAACGTCGGCCACGTCCGCTCGGTGGCCCACCTGGTCTCCGACGACTCCATCAACGAGCGCACCGGCACCGCCCTGATCGCCGACGGCCTGGCCACCGGCCTCGCCGGCTTCGGCGGCGGCTCGGCCACCACGACGTACGGCGAGAACATCGGCGTGATGACCGCGACCCGGGTCTTCTCCACCGCCGCCTATTGGGTGGCGGCCATCGTCGCGATCCTGCTCAGCCTCTCCCCCAAGGTCGGCGCCCTGCTGGGCACCATCCCGTGGGGCGTGCTGGGTGGTGTCACGGTCGCGCTCTATGGCCTGATCGGGCTGATCGGCGTGAAGATCTGGATCGACAACCAGGTCGACTTCTCCCGCCCCGCCAACCAGTACCCGGCAGCAATCGCCCTGATCATCGGCATCGGCGACCTCACCCTGACCGGCGGCGACCTCACCTTCACCGGCATCGCGCTCGGCACCATCGCCGCGATCGTGGTCCACCACGGCATGGTCTTCATCGAGCACGAGCGGAACAAGGGCCGCGCCCCCGACGCCTGAGCCAGACGCCTGGCCCGGGGGGCCGACGTGCGGCGTCAGGCGCGGTGGTGCTCGAGCAGTTCGCGGGCCAGTTCCGGGCCAGCACTGATCAGGCCGGCCGGGTCGAGCACCCGGGTCTCGGGGCCCCCGGCCAGCATCAGCAGCCCGACCCGCCAGCCGACCGGCTCGAGCAGGTCCAGGTCAGCGGTGAAGGTGGCGTCGTCGTCGCCGACCACGTGGACCGACTCGGCGTACATGTCGGCCGTCCAGCGGGCGTCGTGCGGCAACTCCATCCGCACCCGGGTGGTCCGGCGTTGTTCGGCCAGCAGCGCCTCCACCCCGGGCGGTTGCTCGAAGACCTCGTCGGTCAACTCCGCGGCACGGACGTTGGAGAGCAGGTAGGTGCGCAGGGCGCCATTCGTGCCGACCGGGCCGGCATCCACTTCCCAGCCGCGCCGGGTCTGGACCAGGCGCAACGGCTCGATCACCCGCTCGTCGACGCCCACGTGCCAGGCCCGTGAATAGGTGATCCGGACCCGGCGCCGGTCCGCGACCGCCTCCTGGAAGGCGGGCACTGCATGGTTCCACTCCGCGGAGACCGGTGCGTCCGCCGTCCCCAGCATGGTCGCGCTGATCACCTCGGTGGCCGCCGCCAGGTCCTTGTCGTCGGGGTCGACGTCGAGCAGGGCCACGGCTGCCGAGTAAATCAGCGCCAGCTCATCGGCGGACAGGTGCTCGACGCCGAGGTCCTCGTCCTCGGAGACCACCCGCACCACCTCGGCCGCTGCCGGGTCGTCCTCGGTGCCGTCGGCGCCCAGGAACTCCAGCACGGAGGGGCGAGAGAGGCCCAGGGTCCACATCGGGTCCGCGGTGAAGTAGGCGAGCAGGTCCTCGCGCAACTCGTCGGCGTCGGCACCCACAGCGACGGCCAGGTCGGCCAGGCGCATCCCCCCGGGATGCTCGGCCAGCTCCGCCAGGACGCCGGGCAGGCGCGCGATCCGGGCAACGTACTGCGGCACTGCGGCCATCACACACCTGCCATTTCGCGCAGTTCCTCGAGCATTTCCTCGCGTACGTCGTCGGGGCCGACCAGTTCCACCCGGGTGCCCAGCACATAGAGGCGCGAGCGGAGCGCGGCCCGGTGGGTCACGACGTACGTCAGCACTGCGTCGTCGCCGTCGACCTCCTCCGCCTGCGGGGCCCCCAGCCAGCGACGTACGTCGGGCACGTGGCGCACGGGGGTGCGCAAGGTGACCTGGGTCGGCTCGTCGACCAGCCACCGCATCGGGTGCAGGTCCAGGCGCTGCGCCGACTCGACCGGCCGGGCCGAACCAGCAGCACCGGCTGCGACCTCGCTCATCCGGGCCAGGACGTAGTTCTTGGTGGCGGTGCTGCCCTCCTCGAGGGCGGTGAGGTACCACGTGTTGTTGCGGTGGACCAGCGAGGCCGGGTGCGCGGTGCGGGCACTGCCCTTGTAGCGGAAGGTGAGCAGGCAGTTGCGCCGCACCGCCCTGGCCACGGTCTCGATCGCCTCGCCGCCGGAGACCACGACCGTGTCGGTGGAGATGTCCGCCGGCCGGGCGGCGTCGGGCAGGCCCAGCGTGGCGACCAGGTCGTCGCGGTTGGCCAGCAGCGCGGCCCGTTGCAGGGCAGCCTGCTGCCCCGGGGTCAACGCGAGTCGCAACCGGTTGTCGCCCTTGAGGATCCGGTAGCGCGCAGCGGCGCCCGTGGGGGCAACGTTCTCGATCGTCCAGCCCTGGCTGCGCAGGTGCCGGAACTCACGGGTCAGCTGGGAGATCGGGTCCTTGTCGCCGAAGCGGCCGACCTCGATCAGGTCCTCGGCCGAGACCCCGTCCGGACCGGCCTGGCTGAGCACGGACATGATCCGCACCAGCCGCTCCATGGGCTCGCGCTGGTCACGCCCTCCCCTGGCCATCCGTCAGCGCTGGTGGGTGTGCGCAATGTAGACGTCGCACGAGGCGTGTGCCGCGACGTCGCGGGCGATGCTGCCCAGGACGCGGGCCATGCCCTGCACCCGCTTGTTGCCGACAACGATGATGTCGGCGTCCAGCGCCTCTGCCGCCCTGACCAGTGCCTCGCCCGGCTTGCCCTCGGCCGGGGCCGCGATGATCTCGACCTCCGGGAAGTCGCGGCGGAGCTGGTTGACCACCTGCTGCGCGGTCTGCTCGGCCTCCTGCTCGTTGCTGAGCAGGATCTTCTCCGAGCCGACCTCCAGCGTCTCCGCCTCGAAGTCGCCATAGGCGGAGAGGATGTGGAGCTTCGCGCCGAAGGCCTGGGCGAGCTCGGCGGCCTTCCGGGCGCCGGCAGCGGCCGGCTCGCTGCCGTCGACTCCGGTCACGATCACGTTGGCCATGGGGTCCTCCATCAGTGCAGGTGGTGGGCGGTGTGCCCGACGACGGACAGGATATCGCCGCGAGCGGCGATTGCCGGGCGATTGGACCTCAGGCGGGTCGATCGAGCTGGTGACCGGCCACTGTGACTCACTCTCCTCGGTCGGGGCGGTCGACGAGAGCGGCCAGCGCCTTGGGCGCCTGGAGACAGAAGGAGTCGGTGAGCAACTCGGCGATCTCCTCCCAGTCGGTGTCGTCATCGAGGAGCATGCCGACCAGATTCCCTCCCCACTCGCCGCGAAAATAGGGCTCGCCCAGGTTCTCGAAAGCAATCACCTCATCGGGCTCGGCCCGGAAGACGATGCGGAACCGCTGGTCCTCGCCCCCGAAGATGTGGGCGATGGTGGCTGTCGAGCCGTCCGGACGCCAGCGAACCCCCACCCAGGCATCCTCCTCATGACATCGGGGCAGCCGGGCGAAGATCGCGCGCAGGTGCTCGAGCATCGCCACGGGTACGTCGGGACGTTCTCTCTTCCGGGCCACGACTGCACTCTGCCACCCGGCGCCGACAGCACAGACGCAAGAGGCGATCCACAGCCGGCTCACAGGTGGCTCCGGGACTGGCCACAACCGGGCGCGGCGTACTGGAGGTCGACACATCACCGACCTACGGGAGCCCACCTTGTCCCCCCACCTCCTCCAGGCCATCGACCTGATCGCGATCTGCATCCTCGTCTTCGGCCTCTTCCTGCCCCGGCACCGCCGCCCCGACCTGGTCGTCGCCTTCCTGACGGTCAACGTCGGTGTGATGGCGGTGGCCACCGCACTGGCCAGTTCGACCATCGGCGCCGGCCTGGGACTGGGCCTGTTCGGCGTGCTCTCCATCATCCGGCTCCGCTCCGAGGAACTGGCCCAGAGCGAGATCGCCTACTACTTCGCCGCGCTCACCCTGGGCCTGCTGGCCGGGCTCAATCAGTCCCCCGGCCTGCGCGAGGTGGGCTTGATGGCCGCGGTCGTGATCGCGGTCGGCATTGGCGACCTGCTGGTCCCCGGCCGCGGCACCAGCAGCCAGGAACTGCTGCTCGACCGCGCGATCACCGACCAGGACACCCTGGTCGACCACCTGGCCGGACTGCTCGGCGCCGAGGTGCTGGCGGTCAAGGTGCGCCGCGTCGACCTGGTCAACGACACCACCCTGGTCCTGGTCCGCCACCGGGAGGCGCACGTGCCGGCACGGGAGGTGCTGCGATGACGACGCTTGCCGCGACCGCACTGGACACGCTCGCCCCGATCGGGCTCGAGGAACTCGTCGAGCGTGCCGAACTGCTCACCCGGGTGGACCGCAAGTACGTCGTCCCGGTGCGGGCCGCCGAGGAGATCCTGCGCGCCGTCCCGGCCAGCACCCGGGTCCTGGAGATCGCGGGCCGGCGCGGCTTCGGCTACCGGTCGACGTACCTCGACACACCGGAGCGGGACAGCTACCTCTCCGCCGGCCGAGGGCACCGGCGCCGCTGGAAGGTGCGCACCCGCGCCTACCTGGACACCGGGGGCACCTGGCTGGAGGTGAAGACCCGCTCCGCCCGCGGCGCCACCCTCAAGCAACGCATCGAGCACCCGGAGGCGGAGTCACAGGTCGCTCCCCTGACCGAGGCAGGACATGGCTTCGTGGCCGACATCGTCGGCACCGCCGTGGCCGACCGGATCCACCCCGTCCTGGTCACCGGATATCACCGCACCACCCTCTTCCTGCCCGAGTCGGCGAGCCGGGTCACCCTCGACGTCGACCTCGGCTGGACGGCACTGGCGCCGCAGGCGCCGCCCCGCGACCTGGAACGGCCCGGCGTGGCCATCGTGGAGACGAAGACCGGCTCCACGCCCTCCCCCGTCGACCACCTGCTGTGGCGGCGCGGGCACCGACCACTCCGGATCTCCAAGTACGGCGTCGGCATGGCCGCACTGGATCCCGCGCTGCCACGCCTGAAGTGGCACCGGGTCCTGGGCCAGCACCTCTCCCTGCCCCGCAGCAACTGATCCCCCTCCACACAACGAACGGAAACCCAGATGAAGCACCAGTCCCCCCTCCGCCGCCGCCTGAGTGCCGCCGTCGCGGCCTCTGCCGCCCTGATCGTCCTCGGCGCCTGCGGCACCAGCAACGACGAGGCCAGCAATGCCTCCGCGACCACCTCTGCGGTCGCCAGCCTCGCCTCCCTCGATGACACCCATGCCGACACCAACGACGGGGAGTACGACGTCGACGACGCCACCCGGATCGACCTCGCCGACGGCGCCTCCTCGGCGAGCGGGAGCGGCGCCGATGCCGTCCGGACGACCGGCGACCTGGTCACCATTACCGCACCCGGGACCTACCTGCTCAGCGGCGAACTGACCGATGGCCAGGTGGTGGTCTCCAGCAGCGCCGACGGCAAGGTCAAGCTCGTCCTGGACGGCGTCTCGATCACCTCGACGACCACGTCGCCGCTGGTCGTCGAGGAGTCCGACGAGACCGTGGTGATCCTGGCCGACGGCTCGACGAACACCCTGGCCGACACCGCCACCGCACGGGCCACCGACGAGTCCGCCGATGAGTCCAGCGATGAGGAATCCGACGACCCCAACGCCACCCTCTTCTCCCGCGACGACCTCACCATCGCCGGCACCGGGACGCTGCGGGTCGCGGGCAACACCAACGACGCCATCACCAGCAAGGACGGGCTGGTGATCCTGTCCGGCACCATCGAGGTGACCTCGGTCGATGACGGGATCCGCGGCAAGGACTACCTGGTCATCGAGGACGGCACGATCACCGTCGACGCCCAGGGCGACGGACTGAAGGCGGACAACGAGTCCACCGAGACCTCCAGCGGCAAGGCCAAGGAACTGGGCTGGTTCCAGCTCGACGGCGGCACCGTGACGATCGATGCCGGCGACGACGGGATCGATGCCGAAGGCGCCCTCAACGTCACCGCCGGTGAGCTCACCATCGCCTCCTCCGTGGAGGGTCTGGAGGCCCGCCAGATCACCCTGGCCGGCGGCACCGTCGACGTGACCGCCTCCGACGACGGGCTCAACGCGACGGCAGGCAACGGCGGCGAGGCCGTCCAGGACGGCGTACTCCTCTCCCTGGCCGGCGCCGAGGTCACCGTGGCGGCCGGCTCCGACGGCATCGACTCCAACGGCAATGCGGTGCTCAGCGGCGGCAGCGTCACCGTGCACAGCGCGGCCCGCGGAGGCGGCGACGGCTCGATCGACGTCAACGGCACCTTCGACATCACCGGCGGGACCCTGGTCGCCACCGGTGGCCTCTCCGGCGCGCCGAGCGCCGACTCCGACCAGGGCTGGGTCGTTGCCTCACTGGAGACCACGGTGGCCACCGGGCAGCAACTCGAGGTGGTCGACGCGGAGGGCACCACGGTGGCCTCGCACACCGCCACCCAGGAGACCTCGTCCCTGATCGTCTCCGCCCCCGGCATCGAGGCCGGCGCGACGTACACCGTCCGCGCCGGCGCGGCGGGCGAACTGGCTGACGTCGCCACGGCGACGGCCAACGAGTACGCCGGCGGGTTCGGCGGTCCGGGCGGCGGCCGACCGGCTGGCGGTCCGGGCGGCGGTTCGGACAGTGGTCCGGGCGGTGAGCGGCCCGAGGGCATGGGCACCCCGCCGGAGGGCTGGACTCCCCCGGACGAGATGGGGACTCCGCCCGAGGACTGGACCCCGCCGGAGGGGATGGAGCCCCCGGCCCGGCAGTGAGTTTCCTCCGGCGGCGATCCGGGCAGGCGACCAGTTGCAAGATTCGAACACCTGTTCGATCATGGGGGCATGGAGCCCCTCACCACCCTGTCCCCTGCCGGCTCCGACCGCGGGACCGTGCTCGCCCACCTGCGCAACCGGATCGACCGGATCCAGGCACGCCAGGCGCCGGAGGCCCTGCCCACCCATCCGGCCCTGGCCGGGGCGCTCCGGTTGCGGGCCGGGGGGAGCTACCAGGTCGATGACGCCACCCTGGCGCTGGCCCTGCTCGCCGGACCGTCGGCGGCCGGCGGGTGGGGTGCGGTGGTCGGCGCCCCCGACTTCGGCGCAGAAGCGGCGACGGAACTGGGGGTCGACCTCTCCCGCACCGTGCTGGTCCCCGACCCGGGGCCGGACTGGGTGGAGGCGACAGCGGCCCTGCTCGGCGTGGTCCAGCTCCTGGTGCTGCGCCCTCCGGAAACAACCCTGCGGACCGGGGTCGATCCGCACCTGGCCAGCCGTCTCGGGGCACGCCTGCGCAAGCACGGCGCGGTGCTCGTGGTGCACGTGCCTCGGCCGCCCAGCGCCAGGTCGGGGCCGGGGACGACGACCTGGCAGTGGCCCGGGTGCGAGGCCCGCCTGGGCCTGCAGGACGCCACCTGGTCCGGGATCGGCCCGGGCCACGGACGCCTGCAGCAGCGCCGGGCCGTCGTCGCGGTACGCCGTGCCGGGGCCACGCCGACCTTCCACCCGTGGCCGGACCGGGAGCAACGGCGTACGTCCGCCCCTGTCGCTCCTGCCGCCATGGACGCCTTCGCGGGCGGGCTCGCCGGGCGGGCCGGATGAGCGCGGCACGGCGCACCCGGACCCTGGTGCTCTGGTGCCCGGACTGGATGGTGGTCGCGGCGCTGGCCGACGCGGACCTGCCCCGCGGCACGCCGGCAGCAGTCCTGGCCAAGGGCGGGGTGGCCGCCTGCAACGACGCCGCCCGGGCCGAGGGGGTACGCCGCGGCATGCGCCGGCGCGACGCCCAGTCCCGCTGCCCCGACCTTGCCCTCTTCGACGACGACCCCGAGCGCACCGCGCGGGCGTTCGAGCCGGTGATCCGCACCGTGGAGGAACTCCGCCCCGGCGTGGCGCCGATGCGTCCGGGGTTGTTGGCCCTCCGTGCCCCGGGACGCTTCTACGGCGGCGAGGCCCACGCTGCCGCGATCATCGCCGAACGGGTCGTCGAGGCGGGTGTGTGGGACTGCCGGATCGGCATCGCCGACGACCTCTTCACCGCGGAGCAGGCCGCCCGTCGCGCCGAGCAGCAGGACAACGTGGTGGTCCCTGTCGGGGGGGCGGCACGATTCCTGGGGCCCTTGCCGGTCGACGTACTCGACGATCCGGAGACGGTGAGCCTGCTCCGCCGCCTGGGCCTGCACACCCTCGGCGACCTCGCGGCCCTGCCTGCCGGTGACGTCCAGGGGCGCTTCGGTGCGTACGGCGCCCGGATCCACCGGCTGGCCCGGGGCGATGTGCAAGGCCCGTTGGCCGGTCGCGTCCCGCCGCCCGACCTGGACTGCGAGGTCACCTTCGAGCCGCCCCTGGCCTCGATCGAGACGGTCTGCATGAGCACCCGGCGCACCGCGGACCGGTTCGTCGCGCAACTGGCCGAGCGGCACCTGGTCGCCACCGCGGTCCGGATCGAGATCGAGTGCGATGCCGTCATCGCCTCGGCACGGAGCTGGGTGCATGCGAGCTGGTTCGGCTCCGTCGACCTGATCGACCGGGTGCACTGGCAGTTGCGTGGCCAGCCGATGCCCGGGCCGGTTGGCCGCCTCCGGCTGCTCCCCGAGACCGTCGAACCGGCCGCGGACCATGCCGAGACGCTGCTCGGCGGGAACAGCGATGAGCGGGTCGCCCGCGGGATCGCCAAGGTGCAGGCGCTCCTGGGCCATGACGCCGTAGTGGCGCCGGTGCTGCAGGGCGGCCGCTCCCCCGCCGAGCGGCAGGCGCTGGTGCCCTGGGGGACGCGCCCGGTGGGCCTGCGCCCCCGCGACTTGCCCTGGCCGGGCAGCATCCCGCCACCGGCGCCGACCCGGGTCCTTGCCGAGCCGTGGCCGGCTGCCGTGGTCGACCAGCAGGGCGGCGAGGTGCGAGTCAGCGACCGGGGCATGGTTGCCCGTCCCCCTGCCTGGTTCCGGCCCGACCGTGGCGTCGAGGGCCCCTGGCAGCCGGTCTCTGCCTGGGCGGGGCCATGGCCGGTGGAGACCGGCTGGTGGGAGCCCACCGCCGGGGCGTCGGCATCCACGCTGGTCGTCCGCTTCCAGGTGGTCGGCGTCGACGGCACCGCCTGGCTGATGCGCTGCCAGGGCGGGCAGTGGTGGACCGAGGCGGGCTATGAATAGGCAGGTGCACTGATGGGCTGGCAGAACCCGGCCATGCCCTGGTCGGAACTGGAGACCCGGCTCTCCGGGCGTCCCCGCTCCGCGCGGACTGTGGACGCTGCCCCCGACCAGGGCCCCGGCTCCCGCAAGCGGAGGGCCTACCAGCCCGCTGCCGACGTACGCCGCCCCGAGGGCCCGGTGGTGCCCTATGCGGAACTGCACTGCCACAGCAACTTCAGCTTCCTCGACGGCGCCAGCGGTCCCGACCGCCTGGTCGAGGAAGCGGTCCGGCTGGGCCTGCACGGGTTGGCGCTCACCGACCACGACGGCTTCGCCGGGGCACCGCTCTTCGCCGAGACCGCCCAGAAGTACGCCGGTCTGGTCACCGTCCACGGCGCCGAACTCTCCCTGGGGCTGAGTGGCCCCCAGGGCGGCGTACCCGATCCCGGCGGCAGCCACCTGCTGGTGCTGGCCCGCGACGTCGAGGGCTATCACCGCCTCGCCTCCGCGATCACCGAGGCGAACCTGCGCGGCGACCCTGACGACGGCGGCGCGGTCAAGGGGCGCCCGATCCACGACCTGGCCGAACTGGCCGAGCAGGGGCGCGGGCACTGGTTGTTGCTGACCGGTTGTCGCAAGGGCATGGTCCGCTCCGCCCTGGCCACCGGCGGGCCACGGGCGGCCGCAGCGGCGCTGGACCGGATGGTCAACCTCTTCGGCAGTGAGCACGTGGTGGTCGAACTGACCGACCACGGCCTGCCGGGCGACCACGAGCGCAACGACCTGCTCGCCGCGCTGGCCCAGGATCGCGGGCTGCGGATGGTGGCCACCAACAACGTCCACTACGCCACCGCTGCCGAGCATCGCCTGGCCGCCGCAATGGCGGCGATCCGGGCCCGGCGGAGCATGGCCGAGATGGATGGCTGGCTGCCGCCATGGGGTGCCGCCTGCCTGCGCTCGGGTGAGGAGATGGCGCGCCGCTTCGCCCGCCATCCGGGTGCTGTTGCGCGCAGCGTGGAGATCGCCGACGAGGTCGGGTTCGACCTGGCGAAGGCCAGGCCGCGGCTGCCCCAGCACCAGATCCCCGAGGGAGAGACCGCGATCAGCCACCTGCGTTCGCTGGTGGCGGCCGGGTTCGAGCGCGTCTATCGCGGCAAGCGGCACGGCGCGCGTGACCTGGAGGCCGAGGCCCGGGAGCGGATCGCCCACGAACTCGAGATGATCGAGCGCAAGGAGTTCGCCGGCTATTTCGTCATCGTCCACGACATCGTCGCCTTCGCCCGCCGGCAGGGCATCCTGTGCCAGGGACGGGGATCCGCGGCCAGTTCGGCGGTCTGCCACGTGCTCGGGATCACCGCGATCGACCCTGTGTTCTACAACCTGCCATTCCAGCGGTTCATCTCCGAGCACCGTGACGAGGAGCCCGACATCGACGTGGACTTCGACTCCGACCGGCGCGAGGAGGTGATCCAGTGGGTCTATGAGACCTATGGCAGGCGGTGCGCCGCCCAGGTCGCCAACGTGATCACCTATCGCCCCAAGATGGCGGTCCGCGACGCCGCCAAGGCGCTCGGCCATTCCCCCGGCCAGCAGGACGCCTGGTCGAAGCAGATCCACAGCTGGAGCCGGATCGCCACCGAGGGCGAGGAGCATGACATCCCTGCCCCGGTGGTCGACCTGGCCACCCAGTTGCTGGGGGCGCCGCGCCACCTGGGCATCCACTCCGGCGGGATGGTCCTCACCGAGCAGCCGATCAGCGAGGTCTGCCCGATCGAGCGGGCCCGGATGGAGAAGCGCACCGTGCTGCAGTGGGACAAGGACGCTGCTGCCTGGATGGGCCTGGTCAAGTTCGACCTGCTCGGCCTGGGCATGCTCGGCGCCCTGGACGCGATGATCCGGATCGTCGGCGAGCGCCTCGACGAGCACTGGACGCTGGAGACCATCCCTCGTGAGGAGCCGGCCGTCTACGACATGCTCTGCCGGGCCGACTCGATCGGCGTCTTCCAGGTGGAGAGCCGCGCCCAGATCGGCACCCTGCCCCGGCTCAAGCCCCGCGAGTTCTATGACCTGGCCATCGAGATCGCGCTGATCCGCCCGGGACCGATCCAGGGCGGTTCCGTGCATCCCTACATCCGCCGCGCCACCGGCAAGGAGCCGGTCAGCTATGTGCACGACGACCTGGTGCCCACCCTGGAGCGGACCAAGGGGATCCCACTCTTCCAGGAGCAGTTGATGGAGATGGCGGTGGTGATCGGTGACTGCAGCCGCGACGACGCCGACCTGCTGCGCCGGGCGATGGGCTCCAAGCGTGGCATCGAGCGGATCGATTCGATCAAGGAGCAACTGTTCGCCGGGATGGCGAAGCGCGGCCTGGTCGGGGAGGTCGCCGACGCGCTCTACAAGCAGATCCTCTCGTTCGCGAACTTCGGCTTCGCCGAGTCGCACGCGCTCAGCTTCGCGCTGCTCGTCCATCACAGCTCGTGGTTCAAGCTGCACTATCCGGCCGCCTTCCTGGCCGGGCTGCTGCGGGCCCAGCCGATGGGGTTCTACTCCCCGCAGTCCCTGGTCGGCGATGCGCGTCGCCACGGCGTACGGGTGCTCCGCCCCGACATCGCACGCTCGGCCGCGGTCGCTGACCTGGAACTCATCGACGGCTCCGCCCCGTCGCCGACCGGGCTCGCCGGGTGCCTGGCCGGCGACCACGAGCGGACCGAGTTCGTCCCCGGCACGCCTGACCCGACCCCGGCACACCGCAGGGACACGGCGTACGCCGTCCGGCTGGGGCTGGACTCGGTGCGCGGCGTCAGTCGCGAGGTGGCCGAGCGGATCGTCACCGCCCGTCGGGAGCGTCCCTTCGCCGACCTGGTCGACCTGGCCCGCCGGGCCGCGCTGGACGAACGGCACCTGGAGGCGCTGGCCACCGCCGGGGCGCTGGCCGGATTCGGGCACACGCGGCGCGAGGCGCTCTGGCATGCCGGGCGCACCGAGTCCGAGGAGCACCTGCCGGGCGCCACACCCGGGCTGGTCACCCCGCCGCTGCCCGGGATGAGTGCGATCGAGGAGACCCTGGCCGACCTGTGGGCCACCCGGATCACCCCGGACTCGAATCCGTTCGACCACCTCCGCGAACTGCTCCGCGACCACGGGGTCAAGGCGGTCGCCGAGCTCGCCGGGGTCGAGCCCAGGCGCCGGGTGCACGTGGCCGGGATGGTCACCCATCGGCAGCGTCCCAGCACCGCCGGCGGGGTGACCTTCCTGAACCTGGAGGACGAGACCGGCATGCTCAACGTGGTCTGCAGCGTCGGCCTGTGGCACCGCTACCGCCGCGTTGCGCGCAACTCCGCGGCGATGGTGATCCGCGGCATCCTGGAACGGAACGAGGGCGTCACCAACCTGGTCGCCGACCGGCTGGCGCCGCTGGAGTCGGTCCACCCCGCAGCCGGGCAGGCGCTGCGGGCCCGGCATGCCTCCCGCGACTTCCAGTGAGTCGCGGGAGGGCGAGGATGCACTCCACCCCGACCCTCTTCAGAGCCGCGGGTCGACGGGCTCGGACTCGAGCGCCAGGACGGCGAAGACTGCCTGGTGTGTCTTCCACAGCGGTTCGCCGTCGACGAACGAGGTGAGCGCTTCGAGTCCGAGACCGTGTTCGCGCAGCGCGAGATGGCGCTTCTTGCCGAGGTGGCGCTCGCGGAGCACGTCGAGCGCATCCCTGTAGTCGGGTCCGTAGATGATGCGCAGGTACTCCCGTCCCCGGACCTTGATCCCGGGCTGGACGCGCCCCTCGGTGAGGTGGGCGGGCTTGACAACCATGCCTTCCCCTCCCCCGGCAGTGAGGTCGAGCCACCACTGGGTGGCTGCCTCTCGCTCCTCGGCCGACGAGAGGTCGACGAAGCGGTGCCGGGTGGGCGTGATCAGCTCACCCTGAAGCTTGGCGAGCTCAGCCAGATGCCACTCATGCGACTCGGTCAGGGCGAGTGCCCGCCCCTGGGCAGCGAGGATCTGGAAGGGCGCGAGCGTGACACCGTCGAGCCCGTCTGTCGGATGCACGTGAGCGGCGTAGGCATCCCGGAACGCCAGCGCGTTCTCCAACCTGCGGTCGACCTTGGCGGACCGGCTCGCAACGTCCAATCCCCGCTCGGCTGCCTGCGCGAGGAGCGCCTGGGCCTCGGGCAGCACGTTGCGGGCCGCCGCCCCGACCGAGGCGTATTGGTCCTTGATCAACTCGACGGCCTTGGCCGACCACGGCAAGAGCTCGCAGTCGAGCGCGAGCCAGTCGGTCTCCAGCGACTCGAAGAGCGGGGCCGCGGCCCTCGTGAGCCGGTCGACGAGCTCAATGGTGTCGGCGAAGAACGGCCGGCCGGTACGGGTGTAGAGGACGCCTGTGGTCCCGTCGGCGACACCGAAGCGTCGCTCGGCAGCGTCTGCATCCTGGGCGATGACGGCAACAGCACGCGAGCCCATGTGCTTCTCCTCGCAGACGACTCGGGTGACGCCCCAGCCGGCGTACTCGTCGAAGGCCTGCGCGGGGTGCTCGAGATAGCCATCAAGCCTGGAGGTGGCGACCGGCGACATGGTCGGCGGCAGGTAGATGAGCCAGCGCGGGTCGACCGCGAAGCGGCTCATGATCTCCAGGGCCGCGGCAGCGGCTCGACGAGATGGATGGCACAAGAGGCCAGTCCATGGCCTTGAGCCTGTTGGTGCACGGCGAGGCCAGCCCCCAGGAGGACCAGGACAGCCAAGAAATAGGTGCCGCTTCGAGCCACGACCACCGAGCGGCGTGAGCCCATGGGAAGCGGTCGCCGGAGGCAACGCCACCACACCACCATGCCGACGACACCGAAGGCCAAGAACGCTGCCGCTGCATCGAGGCACCGGAGGGCGATCGAGGCGCGTCCGCGCCTGGCGACGGGCGTCCCGCCACCTTGTACGTCCGCCGCGGTATGCATGGGAGAACTCCTCGCCCGGCCATCGCTCGATCCGCATTGTTATCTATTCGTGACAATACCGTGATGCGCAAGAGACCTTGTTTGCCACAGCGGGCGGCGGAACTCCGGCCACTCCCACGAGTGGTTCGCCCTGGACTGGAAGGCCCAACGTCTCGCCGTCCTCAACCACGACATCGATGCGATCGTCCGCACCCACGCCAAGGACCGGAAGGTTGCGGCCCGGCTGGAGGACACCGCCGATCATCGTCTCTGAGATCTTCATGCCGGTTAGGTGCGCCTCGACGGCCGCACTTTCCCAGCACCAGGCGCGCTGGCTCCGTAGCCAGCGCGGACGACGACTTCGATACGAGTTTCCGGACCGAGTTTTCGGCCCGTGGGTCGACCGTTGACCGCCGCGATCACCGGCTTGGTGATGCTGCGCATCAACGCCAGTGGCCTGCTGGCATCGGACTTCAACTCTCCGTAAGGATGATCAGGCTTCGCTGCGCCTGCCGGCCGGGGAGCGCGTAGAGGTCGTCGAGCGCGAACGCCTTCAGGTCGCCGCCGGAGCAGAACGCGCGGCCACCGCGTCAGATGGTGCGACCAGCAGCGGCCCAGTAGGGCTCACGCAGTTGGCGCTTGAGGATCTTCCCGGAATCGAGTCGCGGGATCTGGTCGACGAAGTCGACCACTTTGGGCACGTTGAAGGACGCCATGTGGGTCCGCACGAATGCCTTTACGTCATCGGCCGTCACCGGCAGGCTGCCGTCCAGTTCGAGAGCCGCGGCCACCGCCTCCCCGAACTCTTCGTCCGGGACGCCGAACACAGCAACATCGCGGATGCCCGGCATGGTGAGCAGGACCTCCTCCACCCCCGGTGGATAGATGTTGACTCCGCCGGAGATGATCATGTCCTTCTTGCGGTCCGAGAGATACAGGAATCCGTGGACATCGACGTATCCGACGTCGCCTGCGGTCAGGAAGCCGTCCTTCTCCATCTCCGCTCGCGCGTCGGGGCGACCCTCGTAGACGAAGTCGGGCTGCTCAGCGATCCGGGTGAAGATCTCGCCGGTCTCCCCGACCGGCACCTCGTTCCCGTCCGCGTCGAGGATCCTCAGCTCCACCCCGTGGAGCGCCTTGCCGACCGTGCCGGGGTGCGCCGACCATTCCTCGGCGGTGGCTCCGGTGCAGACACCGGTCTCCAGGCTGCCATACATCTCGTAGACGACCGGCCCCCACCAATCGATCATCGCCTGCTTGACATGCTTGGGGCACGGCGCTGCGGCATTGGTGACATGCCGCAAGGAGGAGACGTCGTACCGCTCGCGCACCTCGTCCGACAGCTTGAGCAGCCTGCTGTACATGATCGGCACGAGGTACAAGCTGTTGATCCTCTGCTCGTCGATCAACCGCAGCAGACCCTCGGCGTCGAACTTTGCCTGAAGCACGACGAAACCGCCCGCCTTGATCCAGCCCATCCCCCAGAACAACGGGGCACCGTGGTACATCGGACCGGTCACCACAGCGCGCGCGCCCGAGGTGATGCCGAAGTAGGTCGCCATCTCCGGGTAGTAGCCCCCTTCGTCCATGGCCTCGGCCCCCCAAGCCTTGCGGCGCACACCCTTCGGCTTGCCGGTGGTGCCGGAGGTGTACATCATCGCGCCCGGCGCAGGCACCGGATCATCGCTCCATGGCTCGAACCTGTCCACCCAGGCGTTCCACTCGGTCATGCCCTCGGGCACCGTCCAGGACCCCTTGGGGATGCCGTAGGCCTCGCCGATGTCCCGCGGCGTTGCGACCACGCGGACCTCGAGACCTTCGGGCAGCAAGTCGAGCACCGGGCGCAACAGGTCTGCATGCGCCAGCAAGACCTTGGCCTTGGAGTCCACCAGCACACCAAGGACGTCCTCGGGCTGACCATGCCAGTTCTGTGGCACGGGGGCTGCGCCGATCAGGCCGGCGGCCAGGACGGCCTCAACGAACGGGATGTCGTTGCGCAGCAGCAGCGCAACCCTGTCCCCGGCACCCACACCGATGGAACTCAACGCTGTCGCTGCTTGCTTGCTGCGCAGATCCAACTCCTCGGATGAGATGAACTCATCGCCCCGCAGGATTCCCGACTTTTCGATCACTTCATGCCTCCGTACCTACCGGTCATAGCCGCACGTCACTCGCGCTCGCCACCCGTGGATGAATGGTTGTCAACTGCCTGGCTCCGTGTTGATGGGCCTCAGATCGAGCGGCCCGCTGCAGCCCAATACGGCTCTCGCAACTGACGCTTGAGGATCTTTCCGGAGTCCAAGCGTGGGATCTTGTCAAGGAAATCGACGACCTTGGGAACCTTGTAACCGGCCAGGTGGGCACGGACGAACCCCCGCACGTCGTCTGCTGCCACGGTCGTTGTGCCGTCGAGTTCCACTGCAGCAGCCAGAGCCTCCCCGTACTCCTCGTCCGGGATCCCGAAGACCGCGACATCGCGGATCCCCGGCATGGCGAGCAGGCACTCCTCGATCTCCGGCGGGAAGATGTTCACCCCACCCGAGATCACCATGTCCTTCTTGCGGTCCGAGAGATAGAGGAAGCCATCCGCATCCAGGTAGCCGACGTCGCCGGCAGTGAGGAACCCGTCCCGTTCGATCTCAGCACGCGCATCGGGTCGTCCTTCGTAGACGAAGTCGGACTGTCCCTCGATCCGGGTGAAGATCTCGCCGATCTCGCCGATCTCCACCTCGTTGCCGTCTGCATCGAGGATCTTGATCTGCACGTCGACCAGCGCCTTGCCGACCGTGCCCGGGTGCGCCAGCCACTCCTCGCTGGTGGCGCCGGTCACCACGCCGATCTCGAGGCTGCCGTACTGCTCCATGAGGACCGGACCCCACCACTCGATGATCGCCTGCTTCACGTGGCGCGGGCAGGGGGCGGCGCCCATGGTGACGTGCCGCAGCGATGACACGTCGTACCTCTGACGCACCTCGGCTGGCAGTTGGAGCATCCGGTTCAGCATGATCGGGACCAGCATCAGGTTCGTGATTCGCTGCTCGTCGATCAGGCGAAGCAGATCCTCCGGGTCGAACCGGTTCTGGAGCACGATGAGACCGCCACTGCGCACCCAACCCATCGCCCACGCCAGCGGAGCGCCGTGGTAAAGAGGTCCGGTCACGACCGCGCGGACGCCTGGGCCGAACCCGCTGAGCTTCGCGAGATCAGCGAGGTACGGCGTCGGGACAGTCATCGCCTCGCGCCGCACACCCTTGGGCTTGCCAGTGGTCCCGGACGTGTACAGCATCGCCGAGGGTGCGGCGACAGGGTCGTCGGTGCGTGGCCCGAAGCCGTCGATCCAGGATCCCCACTCGACCGTGCCGTCCGGAACATCCCACGCCTCCTTAGGGATCTTGTAGCTCTCGCCGATGTCGTACGGCGTTGGGACGACCCGCACCTCCAAACCCTCAGGCAGAAGGCCGAGCACCGGACGCAGCAGGTCGGCGTGTGCCACCAGCACCTTGGCCTTGCAGTCGAGCAGGATACCGAGCACGTCCTCGGGCTTTCCATGCCAGTTCTGAGGCACGGGCGCAGCTCCGACCATCCCGGCAGCCAACGAGGCCTCGAAGAACGGAATGTCATTGCGCAACAGCAACGCCACACGGTCTCCTGCGCTCACGCCGATCGAGCTCAGTGCGCTCGCCGCCTGCCTGGCTCGCTGATTGAGCGCATCCAGGGTGACGAATTCCTCGCCACGCAGGATTCCCGACTCTTCGATCACTTTATGTCCTCCGTGCTGCCGGGTCGAAAGCGAACTCCGACCACATCCTGTTGTTCTGGGGAAATCTATACACGCTATTCGAGTATGTGTCCATCAACATAGAGTTGCCACTATCGGGTCTTTGCCAACTCGCGCCGCTCGACGCCGCGACGGGATCAGGGCCGCCGAGACCATCGCAGCGAGCGCTGCTGCGGCGGCAAATAGAAGCACCCAACCTAGAGTTCTCGCGTCTGGCCCCCCGGCCACGGTCCCCAATCGCTCGCTCGCGCCCAATACCACTGCGACCGAGGTGCTCGCCACAGCCGAACCCACCGTCCGGACCAGGGCGTTGAGGCTGTTCGCGGCGGCGGTCTGGTTCGCTGGCACTGATCCAAGAATGAGGCTCGGCAACGCCGTGAACACGATCGAGAGGCCGACGCTCACAATGCAGGACGACACGACTACCTGAACAACACTTCCGGACAAGGGAATCCGGGCGAGGTACGCCGCAGCAAGCACGCCTGAGCCGACCAGAAGCGAGGTGCGACCGCCCCAACGATTCAGCATCATCCCCGCTAGCGGGGAGGCGAGCACGAGAACAGTGCCGGGAAAGATCATCGCGATTCCGGTGTCCAGGATGCTCAAACCCTGTCCGTGACCAATGTGCGGCAACTGGAGGAGTTGGGTGGTCACCAATGAATTCATCAACGTTGCGATCCCCACAAACAGTCCAGCGAGATGGACCATCGCCACCGTTCGTTGTGCTGCGGCACGTAAGTCCACCATCGGCTCTACCAGCCGCAACTCGAACCACGCCCAACCACCCAGTAGCACGACCCCAGCCACCGCGAGAGCAACCACAACCAATGAGGTCCAGCCCCATGCGGCTCCTTTGGTGATCGGCAGCATCACACAGACGAGCGCGATCGAGAGCAATACCGCCCCACCAATGTCGAAGCGCCCGCGAGCCCGCAGGGGTGACGCCGGGACGAATGCCAACACACACACGAACAGCAGAATCCCGCAACCGGTGGATGACCAGAACACTCCACGCCAGCCGAGCCCGTGGGCCAGCAGACCCGCGACCGGTGGACCAAGCGCAGAGCCGATCCCGATCGACGCGCTCATCAATGCCATTGCATGTGCCATTTGTCGGGGGCGAAGCGTGTCGCGAAGGATGCTGATGCCGATCGCAACCAGCGGCGCACCGCAGCCCTGCAAGCCCCGGCCGATCATCATCATCGGGAAGCCCGGCGCCACCGCGCAGACAAGCGAGCCAGCCACCAGCGCGCCGATTGAGACCAGCAGTATCCGGCGCCTGCCGTACATATCTGCCATCCGGCCCATGATCGGCATGGACACCGCCGCGCTGATGAGCGTGATGGTCACGAGCCAAGCCGCGTCGTCAGAGGACACGTCGAGCAGCCCTGGGAATTCTGGAAGCAACGGCACCACGAGCGTGGACTGGAGCGCAGAGACAATCCCGCCCAAGACCAGGACCGGCACCATCGCCCTGGTGGATGTTCTGGAAGAGGCACGCACTCGAGGCACACTATCCTAGATAGTGTTCAATGACTTATTCTATGTCATCAGACATAGGTCGTCGCACAGTCCACTAGGAGCGTTGATGGATCGCAACATCTTTGAGGCAGAGCACGAGGCCTACAGGCGCAGCATGCGGAGTCTTCTGGCAAGGGAGGTCGTTCCTCACTACGAGGAATGGGCCAGGGCAGGCATCGTGCCGCGCAACCTGTTCGCCAAGCTCGGAGAACTCGGCGCGTTTGCCGCTGTGCCCGATGCGTACGGCGGTGCCGGCATCGCCGACTTCCGTTACAACGCGATCATGATCGAAGAAGGCGCAGCGCTCGGCGTCGGACCTGCCGTCCTCGGCGCATCACTGCAAGCTGACGTGGTGATGCCGTATCTCCTGGACCTCACTACCGACGAACAAAAACAACGGTGGCTTCCGGGCATCGCGACCGGCGAGACGATCACGGCGATCGGCATGACCGAACCCGGGACAGGCTCCGACCTCGCAGGCATCCGGACGTGGGCAGTGCGCGACGGTGACCACTACGTGATTAACGGTGCCAAGACATTCATCACCAACGGCATCAACGCAGATCTCGTCGTGGCAGCCGTACGCACTGGCGACGACCGGCACGGTGGGCTCAGCCTCATCGTCATCGAGCGCGGCACGCCGGGCTTCGAACGCGGCCGGAATCTCGACAAGCTCGGCCAGCACGCCCAAGATACCGCCGAGCTGTTCTTCACCGACGCTCGCGTGCCCACGTCGAACCTCCTCGGCAAGGAAGGTGACGGATTCATAGGAATGTCCAACAACCTTCCTCAGGAGCGACTCTCAGTTGCCTTGGCTGCAATCGCCTCAGCACGCGCGGCACTGACGTGGACCTGCGACTACGTCAGGCAGCGCCAAGCGTTCGGCAGAGCAGTGGGCGAGTTCCAGGCAACCCGATTCCGGTTAGCCGAACTCGTCACCGAGGTCGACATCACGCAGTCATACGTCGACCGAGCCGTTATGGAACTGACCACGGGACGCCTCACCGCTGTCGACGCTGCCAAGGCGAAGCTCTGGACCACAGAGGTGCTGGGGCGTGTCGTCGATGCATGCGTGCAGTTGCACGGCGGGTACGGATACATGCCCGAGTATCCGATCGCCCGGGCCTATGTGGACGCACGCGTGCAGCGCATCTACGGCGGCACCAGCGAGATCATGAAGGAGATCATCGGCCGCTCGCTCAAGTTGGGCTGAAGTCCAGTCCGGCCACAAATGCGCAGGGGCGAGGCGCCGCCACTGGGGACGGCACGTCACCCTGTCTGATTGCAGTGATCGCCCGGCGCGGCAACACCTGCCAACGTCAGGCGCGGGTGTATCGCACGATCCCGTCCGTCCCTTCACTTGCGTCCAGCCAGCCACGGACCACGCAGACGTCGAGGTGTGCTCGTGTCTCGCCGATCGCGAGGTTCTGGTTGAACATGTCGAGCTCCGCAAGCCGGCGCTCATGCCGGGTCCAGCCCAAGTGCTGCGCCACCTCATAGGTCGTGCTCGCTCCGGAATCGACGGCCGCGGCCGTCTCGTCGAGACGCTTTTCGTGGTGCGCGATCAACTCCTCGGCGCGAGCATGTGTACTGTCCGTGACAGGTCCGTGCGCGGGAAGCAAGCGCGCGTCGGGACGCTCCAGAACGACGCGTTGCGAGTCCAGGAAGTCAGCCAACGGCAGATCCGCCCCGCCTGGCTCGAACCCGATCGAAGGAGTGATGCGTGGCAGTACGTGATCACCGGCGAAGAGCACGCCGGCGACGAGGTCATGGAACACGACGTGCCCCGCAGTGTGGCCAGGCGTGTCCACAACCTCCAGGTCACGCGACTTCAGACTGATGGTGCCCGCACTCAGCCACCGGTCGGGCAACTCCCACGGCACGTGTGGCCCCTTGTCGCGTGCTCCACGACGCCAAGCAAGCATGTCGGAGAGGAGTTCTTCGGCGCCTGCCCTCTTCAGGCTCTGCTCGATCCTCGAGAACGGTTCGAAGGCCGGATCAGCCATCGCCTCGATCGAGCCGCGTTCACCGGCGCCGATGCTGACCTCGCTCCCGAACATCCTTCGGACGGTGGCCGCCTGGGCGTAATGATCGCCGTGGGAGTGGGTCACCAGGAATTGCTCGATGTCGGACAGCGAGTGCCCGGCCTCAGCCAGGCCTCGCTCGAGCGCCGCGAGGCTCTCCGCCAGCGCCCAGCCGGCGTCGATCATGGTGACACTGGATCCTTCTGAGATCGCATAGACGTTGACCGCACGCAGCCCGTCATCGGGCAGCGGAAGGGGGATTCGGAAAACCCCGTCGAGGACCTGCTCAGCACCTGGCTCATCCCACGCTCGTTGCTTCATTCCGATCCTCTCGCCCGTGGTCATATCGGTCCCGCTCAACTCATCCGTACACCGGCGTCGAGGTTGATCGTGGTGGCGTTGAAGTACTGGTTCTCGACGACGTGCTGCACCAGCGCAGCGAACTCATCGGGGTCACCCAGACGCGAGGGTTGCAAGATCATCTGTTCCAGCCCTGCCCGCACCTTCTCCGACAGACCACTCGCCATCGTGGTGTCGAACAGTCCCGGCGCGACCGCAACGACGCGAATGCCGTAGCGAGCAACGTCGCGTGCCGTCGGAAGAATGAGGCCCACAACGCCCGCCTTGCTCGCGGCGTACGCCGCCTGTCCCCGCTGGCCCTGGTCCCAAGCGCCGGAGGTCACGTTGACCACAACCCCGCGCTCCCCGTCGATCCGCTCGTTCTTGACCATCGCGGTGACACAGTGCCGCATCACGTCGAACAGGCCGACCAGATTGATATCGATCACCTTGCGGAAGGTTTCCAACGGTAGCGGTTCCTCGCCGTTAGTGATCGCCCCGGGCGTAGCGACACCTGCCGCGTTGACGCACACATCGATGCGGCCGAACCGTTCCAGAACGGCTCTGATCGCGCTCGCAACCGACTGCGTGTCACCCACATTCACCTGCACCGCGAAAGCATCGGCACCGAGTTCGTCGACCAATCCAGCCACGCGTGACTCGTCCACGTCGAGCAGCGCGACCTGCGCGCCCTGCTTCGCCAAGCGTACGGCGGCCGCACGACCGAGCCCCGAACCTGCGCCCGTGATGACGGCGACGCGTCCTGACAACTCCACGTGGATCTCCTTGATTTTTGGTTGTTGTTCAGCGCGCCAGGACGGTGACTGCCGCAGCTGCGGGTTCTGGACCCAGATATCCGCCGGCGTTCTCGGCGACAGCGATACGGGCGCCTTCGACCTGGCGGTCGCCGGCTTCGCCGCGGAGTTGTTCGACCAGTTCGAACACCTGCGCCAATCCAGTGGCACCCAGCGGGTGTCCCTTGCTGACCAGCCCACCGCTGGGGTTGACGGGGAGGCGACCACCGATGGTGGTCTCGCCCGCGCGGATCATGCCGGGCGCGTCCCCGGGAGCGACGATGCCGAGTTCCTCGAGCACGATGAACTCGGCGGGCGACGCGGCATCGTGTACCTCAAGGACGTCGATGTCGGCAGGCTCGATGCCAGCGCGCTCGAAGGCGCGACGGGCGGTGTCGGTGACGACTTGCTCCGACCTACCCCGCACGCCCGAGCCCACCACCGATGACAACAGTCGCACCGAGCGTGCCATCGCGTCCTTCGAAGTCGCCCCGGTGAGCACTGCTGCGGCAGCGCCATCGCCGATCGGTGCACACATCGGCACCGTGAGGGGCCCGGTGACTGGCCGGGCAGCGAGGATCTCCTCCACGCTGAACCGATCCCGGAACTGTGCGCGTGGGTTCAGCGCGCCGTGCGCGTGGTTCTTGGATGCCGCAGACGCGAAGTCCTCCTGGGTAGCCCCGCTGCGCTCCATGTACGCGCGGGCATACTCGGCGTAGACCTGCATGAACGGCGACCCCTGTCCCTCCTCGAGGCCGAGCGAACGCCGCAGCTCGGGAAGGCGCTCTTGATCCATCGCGCCTTCCATGGCCCGCAGCGCCCGCCCCTTCTCCGGGTGGGTCATCCTCTCCAGGCCAAGCACGAGCACGTTCTCAACTTCACCGGCGGCGATCGCGATGCGGCCGAGGGCGACAGCTGTACTGCCGCTGGCGCACGCGTTCTCCACATTGAAGACTGGAACGCCCGCCAGGGCCGTGTCGTCGAGCCAGACCTGGCCGCGCACAGACTCCTGACCGGTGAGACTGGCGGCAAATACGTTGCTGACGTACACGGCCCCGATCCGTTCCGGCGCCATGCCGGCATCGGCGAGCGCTGCCGCCACGACTTCGGCAGCCATCGCTTTCGGCGAGAGATCGGGGAACTTGCCGAAGCGGGTCATGCCCACTCCGACGACTCGTACTTCGGTCACGGGTTACCTTTCAGTCCTCGAACTCGGGACGCTTGCCTTCACGGAACGCAGCCAGACCGGCGTGCACGTCGGGAGTCTTCAAGTAAGCCCTTAGCGCCACCGCTTCGGCATCGCACGCCTCTGCGAGCGTGATGTCGGAGGCGCCATCGGCAAGGTGCTTCATTGCCGTCATCACGCGCGGGCTCCGCAACGCGAGCGACGTGCTCAACTCCTCCAGACACTCATCGAGCTGGTCAATGGGGACGACGGCGGTCACGAAGCCGCTGGCAACCAGCTCCTCGGCGGTCACGAAGTCGCCGGTCAGCATCATGCGCTTGGCCATCGGCGTACCGACCGCCCGCGGCAATCGGGCAGAGCCACCGGCACCCGGCAGCAGACCGTAATTGCTGTGAGCGTCAGCGATCCGAGCACCCTCGACCGCAACCACGAGGTCGCAGGCGAGGACAATCTCCAGGCCGCCGGCGGCAGTGATCCCGTTGACGCCCGCGATGACCGGCTTGGGCAGCTTCGCGATGCCGCCCACCACCGCAGCGACTCGTTCGACGATCTGTTCCATTCGCGAGGTGTCGACCTCTTCGCCCGGCACCTGCACCAGATCGGCGCCAGCACAGAACGCGCGGCCGGTGCCGCGGATGACCATGACCCGCACGTCCTTGGCGCTGGCACGATCGAGCGCGGCGGCGAGACCGTCGACCATCTCCTCATTGATCGAGTTCAGCACCTCGGGGCGCTGCAGGTGGACCCACAGCACCTTGCCGCGTAGCTCTGTGCGGACTGCGGGAGGCAGTACTTCTTCAGTAACGGCACTCATTGAGGCGCTCGCCCCCAAGCCTTCATGAAAGTCGGGTCAGCCGGGATACCGAAGAGCTCTTGGTTGTGGGAGTGGGAGAGTTGGTGGTAGGCGAACCCGACCTGGAGGGAGTCGTGGCGACCCATGCGATCCTGTGCGGAGTTGACCGCTCCCTTGGCGAGTTTCAGCGCAAACAATTGCATCCGCGATATCCGCTCGGCGAGGGCAAGCGTGTAGTCCTGCAGTTCGTCTGCTGGCACGACGCGGTTGACCATGCCGAACTGGCGTGCCTCCTCGGCTGAGAAGAAGTCGGCAGTGAAAAGCATCTCCTTCGCTTTGCGTACGCCCAACTCCCACGGCTCGTGAAAGAACTCCGCGCACGCGACCCCCATCTCCATCGGGTTGATCTTGAAGCTGGCATCGTCTGCCGCAATGATCAGGTCCATCGGCCAGATGATCTGCATACCGCCGGCAATACAGCGGCCTTGAACGGCGGCGATCGTGGGCTTGGCGATGTTGCGCCACCGCTCCGAGAGCCCGAGGTACAACTCCTCCTCGATGGCCATGCGCCCCTCGGCGCCAGCGCAGCCGAAACCACACCAGGTACCGACGGTGTCGAACTCTTCCAGCGCTTCCATCCGCTCGGTGTCCTTGAGGTCGTGGCCCGAGGAGAAGTCTGGCCCTGCGGCGGCCAGCACGATCACGCTGACTTCGTCATCCTGCGCGGCACGGTCGAACGCTTGGTTCAACTCGTACAGCATCCGATAGCTCTGGGCGTTTCGTTTGTCAGGTCGGTTGACGACGATGCGCGCGACCTTGGGGACAGGCACCTCGTAGACGATCGAGTCATACTCCGTTGCCGACGTTTCCGTACCAGTCACGACTGGACTCCTTCTTCCTTCTTCGCTTTTTCTGCCTTGGATGCTGGCCGGGCATAGCCGAGCTGGTCCATGAAGGCCGGGTCGATGCCGTAGCCGAACAGTTCCTGGTTGTGCGCATGGGAGAGCTGGTGGTGGGCGAACCCAATCTGCAGCGAGTCCTTGCGGCCCATTCGGTCCTGTGCAGAGTTGACCGCCGCCTTCGCGAGCTTCAGCGCGAACAGCTGCATTCTCGAGATCCGCTCGGCCAGGGCCAGGGTGTAGTCCTGCAACTCGGCGTCGGGCACAACTCGATTGACCATGCCGAGCTCGTGCGCCTCCTGGGCGCTGTACTCATCGGCGGTGAACATCAACTCCTTGGCCTTACGGACACCGAGTTCCCACGGCTCGTGGAAGAACTCGGTGCCAGCCACGCCCATCTCCATGGTGTTGTTCCGGAAGGTCGCGGTCTCACCCGCCACGATCAAATCCATCGGCCAGGCCAGCATCAGTCCGCCAGCAATGCACTTGCCCTGCACCGCGGCAATGGTGGGCTTTGCGATATTGCGCCACCGCTCCGAGAGCCCGAGGTAGACCTCTGCCTCGATCGCCATGCGCCCCTCGGCCCCGCCGCATCCGAAACCACACCAAGTGCCAACGGTGTCGAAGTCCTCGAATGCCTGCATCCTACGGGTGTCTTTGAGGTCATGACCCGCGGAGAAGTCGGGGCCATCGGCGGCCAAGATAATGACGCTGATGTCGTCATCCTGCGCAGCACGATCGAACGCCTCATTCAGCTCGTACAGCAAGTGATAGCTCTGGGCGTTGCGCTTCTCGGGGCGGCCCAGGACGATACGCGCCACCTTCGGCAGCGGCACGTCGTAACGGATCGACTCCCAATCGCTCTCGCTCACGCGCTGGTCTCCTGCTTGACGTCAGGAGCGACCGCCAGGAGCGCTTCAAGCGGCTCGAATGCGCTCGTCAGCATCTTGTGCCGCTCTTCAAGGTACGGCTCGATCATGCGGTCGGTGTAGACGTAGAGGTGCTTACCCTTGATGGCGTTGAGAACAATGTCGCCGACGAAGTCCGGCGAGACACCACCTTCGATGGAATGCCGCGAATTCTCGCGCTTTGCAGTGTCGGGAGCGGGATCCGTACCATCGTCGCCGGTACGAAACGCGATCGAGTTGTCCACGATGCCGGTGGAAACATACCCGGGGCACAGGATGCTGACGCCGATGCCGTACTTCGACAGCCCATGCCAGAGCGCCTCAGACATCCCAACTACGCCGAACTTGGCTGCGCTGTACATCACGCCTGCCCCGATCACGACGAGGCCGGCCCCAGAGGCCGTGTTGACGATGTGCCCACCTTCGCCGCGCTCGATCATCCGAGGCATGAAGGTCTGGACACCATTGATCACACCACCGAGATTGATATCGAGCATCCAGTCCCAAGACTCGTAAGTCATCTTGGCAGTCGACTCACCGCCAGTGACTCCAGCGTTGTTGAACAGGAGTGACACTGGGCCGAGCTTGCTCTCCACCTCGTCAGCGACCTCAACGTACCGCTCCCTGTCGCGTACGTCGAGGATGAACGCCTCGGTCGGCACCAGCTCCGACAACTCGGCCTTGGCAGCGTCCAGGGTTGCTTGGTCGATGTCGACAATGGCGAGCTTTACGCCCTGCTTGGCTAACGATCGGGCAATGCCAAGCCCAATGCCCCGGGCGCCACCCGTGATGAAGGCCGTTCGGCCGTTGAGGTCCTCCACTACAACCCACTCCTATCAGAAACGACGGCAGCCGCCCCCATGCAATTCGGCGATCTAACGCCAGGCTCAGTCTATGACATTCAACATATTCTCGACAGAAAGGTCTACCGCGTGCTGCAGCGACCTCACCGGCCATCTCGGCGCCATCGTCAGCTCCAGACCAAGGCCGAAAGACCCCTGTTCGACGGAATTTACATGTCGTTCTAGTCTATGTCAATGATCATAGTCTTGGGCAGCACGTCAGATCAGCCATCGTGTCCGGTGCTGCAAGCGCAGACAATCTGCTCGCCCACCTGCACTACCAACCCGACGCCCACAGCCTGCGACTCACCTCCGACTCGCAACGGATTGTCCGCCGAGGCGCGTTGGAACTCCCTAACCAGAGCCGGCTCGCGGTCAAGCACAGCAAAGTGGAACCGCCGATATGAGACCTACCGACAACTGATCGATCAGGCCCGTAACTGCCGCGACCTCGTCGGCAACGGGTTGCAACGGCCGACGGCGCGCTCGCTGCGGCTCGAATGCGCAACGTTTCGCCTGCCGACCACGCCAGCGA